>CANRAS010000001.1 GCA_947628655.1 uncultured Clostridia bacterium
TACGGATAATTGCGTAAGAACCTCTAAATTAAAATAATTGTATGGGTTAATTCCAGCTTTACAGAGACTCAAATTCTAATTTATCCCGTGAGTAGTTAGAGATTAGTAATTAGTAGCTGGTAATTTGCGCCGTCTAAATCATATGACCCGTCTGCAACAGTATAGTGCTTGAGTGAACAGTAATTACGCTCTCTCCCGCCGACGGCGGGAGAGGGCGATTGAAACAATTGAGCGTGTTACCCCGCCGTTGGCTAATTACTATTCACTTTACACTCAACATTATAAACTGATGAACGGCGGGATTTGTGAATTTTCATTTTAAAAAACTGCCATATAAAAAGGAGGTGAGGTATACGGTCGAACTAAAGTATAAAAAACGCTTTACATCAGCCGAAGTTCCCGGCATACTCGCACGCTTTACAAAACGGTATATTGACCGGGAAAAACGGGAGAAGTATTACCTGCTGTGGAACTCACTTAACAAGGACTTGATTGTTAAGTGCCTACCTATTGAAAAAATCAAAAACCTTCCGTTTCCTCCGAACAAATCCGTTTTTCTTTATGATGAACGGCAAAAGATTTTATATGACACAACAATAAAGGACATTATTGATTTTGTGCAAAGTTTTGAATTGTGGGATGAAGTCGATGCTTGTATTTTTGATGAAGATATGGATTGGGGTGCTGCGATTACACATGAAGACAAAATTCTCTGTTGGGGGAGAATGGCTAATTAAACAACTAGCGTTTTCCCCGCCGACAGGCGGGGCGCATTAATTAAAGGACAATCTTATACTATGCACTAAAAACTATTAACTATAAACTGCGCGAAAATGTTCCTCCCGCCGACAAATAACCTTTACTCCAAATCCACAACCGTAACCCCCGCCTCGCCCTCGCCGTATGCTCCTAAGCGAAAACTCTTTACCCGCGGATTTCTCTTCAGCGCAGTATGCACCGCCTCGCGCAAAGCGCCCGTGCCTTTGCCGTGGATAATCACGACTTGCCCCATTCCCGAAAGAATAGCGCCGTCTATGAACATCTCCATTTGCATTACGCCCTCGTAGCTTTCACAACCGCGAATGTCAAGTTCCATACCGCCGCGGCGGGTCGCGTTCGATTTAAGCGACTTACTTATCTTACCGATGTTATTTTGCTGTTTTTTCGGCGGGGCTTTTTCAATTAACCTGAGATTGCCGACGCTTGTTTTTACGGTCATTGAGCCTATCTGCACACGACATTCGCCCTTGACATTCGGAAGTGTCAGCAATTTTCCCTCGCGGTTCGTGTCGGCAAGCCTTACGCTGTCGCCCTGCGCGAACGGGCGCGGCGGAACGTATTTTTCCGCTTTCCGCTCGATCACGGGGTTAGCCTCGTCCTGCATTTTATTAAGCCTGCCCGCCGTTTTCGACTTCGCGTCCGCAAGTCCCTTTCGCAAAGCCTCCCTGTCCGTCTGCTTTTTCAGTTCCTCTAACTCGTTCAGCAGGCGGTCGGACTGCGAGCGCGTTTGCTCTATAATCGACATCGCGCGCCGCCGCGCGTTTTCGAGTTCCTTTTCCTTTTGAGTTTCAAGTTCCAGAAGTTTCGCTTTCAGCTCGTCTTCGGTAATCTTCGCATTGCGTTCTGAACGCTCGGCGCTTTCTCTTAGTTCCTCCAATTCCCGCCGCGACTGCTCCAGCCTGTCTATGACCTGCTCGAAACGGCGGTTTTCCGTGCTGACTAATCCCTCCGCGCGTTCAATAACTAAATCGTTCATACCTAATTTTTTCGTTATCGCGAAAGCGTTCGACTTCCCCGGTACGCCGACAATCAGGCGATAGGTGGGTTTGAGCGTATCAACGTCAAATTCACACGACGCGTTTTCCACGCCGTCCGTTTCGAGAGCGAACATCTTCACTTCCTGATAATGCGTAGTGGCAAGCACTTTGGCATGGTTTTCTTTTAACTGCGTGAGTATCGACACCGCGAGAGCCGCGCCCTCGACGGGGTCTGTACCGCTCCCCAATTCGTCGATAAGCACGAGCGAATTAACATCAGCCGCGTCAATTATTCTTATTACGTTCGTCATATGCGACGAGAACGTGGACAGGCTCTGTTCTATCGACTGCTCGTCGCCGATGTCCACATAAATCCGCTTAAAACAGCCGATGACAGAGCCGTCCCCCGCGGGTATCATCAGCCCGCATTGAGTCATAAGAGTAAGCAGTCCGACCGTTTTTATAGCGACGGTCTTACCTCCCGTGTTCGGTCCCGTTATGATAAGGCAGTCGTATTTCTCGCCTATCTCGACATTTATCGGCACGGCGAAATCGGGGTCGAGCAACGGGTGGCGCGCGGCGTTCAGAACAACTTTCGGCGCGTTTAAGACCGTCGCCGATACCGCTTTCATCTTCGCGCCTAAGTTTGCTTTCGCAAAGTAAAGTTCAAGCACCTGCGACAGTCGGAAATCTTCGGCTATGGCGGCGGCGTTTTCCCCGACCTGCGCCGAAAGTTCGCGCGTTATGCGTTCTATTTCAGCCTGTTCGCGGGATTTCAGCACGCGTATCTCGTTGTTCGCCTCGACGACTTCCATAGGCTCTATGAAAAACGTCTGACCCGTAGCGGAAGTATCGTGTACCAAACCGGGAACATCGCCCTTGTGTTCACTTCTTACGGGTACGACATACCGCCCGTCGCGCATTGTTACGATAGCGTCTTGAAGATAAGCGCGGGTGCTTTTGTTCTTTATCATATTATCGAGCTTGTCGCGGATATTCTGCCCTTGACGTGCAATTCTTCGGCGGATTGACGAAAGTTCCGCGCTTGCCGCGTCTGACATTTCCTCGTCGGATATTATGCTGTCGGAAATACGCTTTTCAAGCGGTTTTACGGGAACAAGCCCCTTGAAATACTCCGCAAGCGAGTTTTCGACGTTCTCGCATTGCGAAAACCAATCGCACAGCGCTGTAGTTTGCCGTAACACGGCGGCGGTATCAAGCAGTTCGCGAAACGACAGCATAGAGCCCGTTTCGGCGCGTTTCAGACTTTCCGATACGTTTTTGATTTTCCGAAACATCGGCGTTCCGAACTTCGCGGACAGCGTGAACGCGTCGTCCGTTTTCCGAAGTTCCCGCGTTATCGCCTCAAAATCCGTCTGCGGCTGAATATTCAGCGCGGCTTTGCGGCAGTCCTCGCTTATCGTCTGCTCCGCGAGAAGTTCGAGTATCTTGTCAAGTTCGAGTTTTCTGTAGTATTTGTTCATCGTAATCTCCCAAAAATTTGTTTATCGCAGGTAATTTCGGCGTGGTCACTTCACCGCGAGCGAATAGCTTACGTCAACGCGTCGGCAGAGTTCGCCGAACTCAACCGAACCGTCAAGGATTATCGTGTACCAATGCTTTTTGTTCATATGCCACCCGCCGAAATAACGCTGTCCGTCAACGAGCGCCGACATTTCTTCGGGCGCAGTACGCAGGTCGATTATTTCCGCCTTTTCATCGCTTTGAAGTCCGAGTTTTCGGCGCGGAACGGTCAGCAGTACCGCGAACCACTTTCCCGTATCGCCGCGCCGCCAGACGGCGTTATCATCGTATTTCTCCCAAAGAAACTCAAGTTCCCGTCCGTACTTTTCGCGGACGTATTTTATAAGTTCCTTTGTCTGCTCCGACTTGAAAACGTCGCGTTCAAAGCACCGCTCGGCGATTTCCGTAAGAGTACGCGAGTATTCTTCGCGCACCGTTCCGACAAAACTGCCCGCGCTGTCCGTCAGGTGCAGAGTGTATTCGCCGACGTCGGGTTCAATAACACGGGCGGTTACTTTCCCGCCGTCCGTCACCGTGACATTCATCTGAAATCCGCTTTCGGCAAGCGTTTTTGTGTATTCGTAAACGCCCCCGCGCATTTCAAAGCCGAACCCCGCCAGCCGTGATTTAATCACTTTCCTGTTCTTAAAAAAATCTTCGGTCTTAATCATAATATTTTCCTTTAGCGGATATTAGCGTCAGCAGTTGAAAACGCCCGCCAAACTATACCCCAAACCGCGCACGTCTAATCTCGCATCTCTCTTACTTCTTACCTCTTACTTCTTACCTCTAACCTCTTACCTCTAACCTCTTACCTCTAACAGCTTACCTCTTACATCTTACATCTAACAGCTCTTCCCGCTTACATCTAAAAAGTACCTAAGCGCGGGGAACGTTCGTTCGGTGCGGTAAAGGAAATAGTCCTCCGTAATCCCCGCAAGCTGTTTTTCGGCGTCATTGCCTATATTGAATTTGAAACACCTGTCAAGGTCGGAAAACACGATATTCCGCATAGCGAAAAGCGTTTCGGGGAGCAGAAGAACGCGTTCGCCTTCAAATTCGGGGTTTAAGCAGTCCCCGCAGACGAGTTTCGCCTTGCGCGGCAGGAAATACATTCCGCGCGGACAAGTGTATTCTCCGCAGTTGTGGCAGGAAACGAGGTTCGGCGCGTAGCCCAAGATAACGCTGTAACGCAGTTCAAACGCGGATTTAACGGCGCTCAGCGTGCGGTTTTCGCCCGCGCGGAGCGTTTCAAAAAGTGAAATCGCGAAAAACCGCACAAGGCTGTCGCGGCTTGTTTCAAGCTGGTTCTGCTCCGACGGCGTACAGAACTTGACCGCCTGCGCAAAGTATGACGCAAGCGCGAGTTTTTCAATATCCCCGCCAATCGCGTGAAACGAAAACTTCGGCTTTGCGGAGTTTACCGTGTAGCGCATTTTGTTTTTGTTAAGGCAAAATGTCGCATAAGAAAACAGCGCGGCGCTTGAGAGCAGATTGCTGTTTATCTTGTTAGCGCCGTGCGCCGACGCCTCAATCAGCCCCTGTTCGTCGGTCAGAATGTCAATGAAACAACTGTTTTCGCCGACCTCGCGGCGGGAAAGCACAATACCGTCGTATGTTACAAGCAATACTAAAGACCCCTTATAGTTAATAGTTTATAGTTATTAGTAAATAGGGAGCAAATACGCCCAAAAAAAGTGCGTCTAAACGAGCAGACGCACTGTAATAAACACTTGAATTTACCGCATATACTCGCGCCAGTCCAAGTCGCCGCGCTCCAGCGCGTGGATAAGCGCCTCCGCCGTGGCGATGTTTGTCGCGACAGGAATATTGTGAACGTCACACAAGCGCAGAATGTTGATGTCGTTCGGCTCGTGCGATTTCGCGTTCAGCGGGTCGCGGAAGAACAACAGCAAATCGACTTCGTTGCAGCTTATGCTTGACGCCAACTGTTGGTCGCCGCCTTGTGAACCGCTTAAAAACCTCTGTATGTGAAGTCCTGTAGCCTCCGATACCAATTTTCCCGTCGTGCCTGTCGCACAAAGATTGTATCTGCTGAGAATCCCGCAATACGCAATGCAGAACTGAACCATAAGCTCCTTTTTGGAATCGTGTGCGATAAGAGCGACGTTCATTATAAAACCCTCCTGTTTGCAGATAATACTGTTTGCAGATAATCGCTGTCTATGCTTAATCTATGCTGATAGTCAGCGGAACATCTTCGCCCGCTATTCTCCTTGAAATAGCCGTATACGCCTTGTAACCTCCGCACGTCGGCGGCAGCGCAAGCCCTTTAGAACCGCATATCTTTATGTTCACGTCCTCGGGAACAACGCCTATAAGCGGAATACCTACCGTATCCATTACGACGTCAAGGTCGAACAAAATGTCCTCTCCCTTGAAGTTCGGGCTTACTTTGTTGATTACCAGACGCTGATTTATGCAGTTTTTAACATACAGAAAATCAGAAAGCATCTGACCGTCGCGCACGCAAACCGCGTCGGGCGTCGTTACCATAAGTATAAGGTCCGCCGCCTTTACCACGCTGAACACCGAGCTGCCGATACCTGCGGTATCGAGTATTATGTAATCAAAATGCTCGCGCATTTCTTCACATACGCCCATTATTTTTTCGGGATTGATGTCTATAAACGGATTTCTCGTCGCGCATACCAATGAAAGGTTTTCAACTCTGTCTATCTTTGTTGTAGCGGTTAAAATATCTATTTTCCCCTCAAGGTATTCTCCAATATCATGCTTTACCTTATCTTTGATACCAAGCATAATATCAAGACAGCGCAGACCGAAGTCGAGTTCAACAAGCAGCGTCTTATGCCCTAATGTTGCCAATCCCGTCGCAACATTGGCGGACGTTGTTGATTTGCCGGTACCACCCTTACCGGCTGTGACTGCGATAATTTGTGACATAATTTCCCCTCCCGGACGCAAAAAATTCAACGCCTTGCGGCGACGTTGTAAGCCATCGCCGCCGACTACATAGAAATGCTCTATTTTATTTTAGCACAAAAACTTAATTTTGAAAAGGTTTTTTTTCGTTTTTCAAGAAATTTTGTGAAAAGTTTTAATTTTAGGTATCGTTTTTTGTGGATTTTCACAATGAAATTTACAAAATTTGCGGGTTAAGTGTATGAACGCCGATTTCCCCCGCCGTCGGCGGGGGAAATCGGCGTTAGAAATTTTGGCGTTCTCCCTGCCGTAGGCGGGATAAATGCTTTAATATTTATGCCATACCCCGCCGTTGGCGGGGTATGGGATTTACTATTCACTCAGCATTACGCCCTATAAACTGATAGCAGGCGGGGAACGGCTTTACTATTCACCCATAATCAAATCAGTTTATCTATATCCCGTGCGCTGTAAATAAATCGGCGGACTTCCATAACATCGCCAATCACGACATAGAAAACCGTGTAATTTCCAACGTATATGCGATAATAATCGTGTTCGCGGGGTTTTGCGGAACGGTAAGGCTCAAACGACAACGGCATTTTCTGCCGTTCCAAAATTGCCCTTTCAACTTCATCAACGAGTTTTTCCGCCGCCTGCGGATTATTCAGCACATCGGAAATATACACCGCCGCCTCGCTTAAATCGCGTTCAAAAAGCGGTAAATAGCGCAGCTTATAATTTTTCATTCAGCTTTTTTCTCACCTTTCCGAAAACCTCGTCGTGTGAAAGCCTTTCATCGCTTTTTGCAGCTTGCGCGTCTGCGGCGTCAAGCATTTCCTCAATATTGTTTGTCAGCCTTGAATACTGCTCCAGACTTAAAACAACCATTGCGCCATATCCGTTTTTGGTAAGATAAACAGGCTGTCCCTCGTTCACAACGCTTTCTATTTCGGGAAATTTGTTTCGCAAATCCGACACGGGTCTAATGCAAATCATAATAAACGCTCCTTTTGTAGTTTTTGTTATCTTTATTTTATCATAATTTTATCATTTTGTCAAGTAGTTATTAGAGAATAGTAGTAAGCGAGCAATCCGCTTTGCGGATTACTCGCTTACTTCTTTACGCGAACAATTCGCTCAGCCACTCGAACAACGCGAACTTTACAGTCACCTTTTGGGGCTTTCCGAATGTTTCGAGAACTTCCTGCTCCTCGCTGTCGGGCGTTTCTGTGACGGCGGGCAGACAAAGCTGCGGGAATATCACACACCACCAATTGTGACCCTCGCCGCTGCCTAACGTTATTCTAAGCGCCTTATAATTCCCCGCGGGCAGAATAAGGCGGTCGTATTCGCGGGTTGAAAACCACATATCCGTAAGTTCCGCGTCGGCGGTGTAGGAAAATCCGTTTTCACGCAGAAACGCGTTCGCGGTGTCCTCTATTTCGGGGAGGAGCGTTTCCGCTCGGGAAACCGCGGCGGGAAGGCTTTCGCAGTCGGACAGCATTTCACCGTATTTCTCAAGAATAACGTCGCGCACGCGAAGTTTTATCGTTTGATCCTCCGCGCTGTCGGAATTTGCGGGGATATGCAGGCGCAGGACTTTCCCGCAAACGCCCTCGCAGTTCTCCGCAAACGTTCTGAACGCGCCGAACGCCGCGCAGCCGAATATTCCCACACAAAGCATAATTATCGTAAGTATTTTTTTCATTAATATCTCCTTTTAAGAAAATAAGCGTATTATCCGCTTTGGGATAGTCTTTAGACGGCAGTAGTTACAGCACCACCGTCAACTTCATTATTGGCAGGTTTTTACAACTTAATCACCCCAACCCAAAAACCAAGCTCGCATTGCCCCTAATCTCTTACTTCTTACCTCTTACAGGGCAATCCGCAAAGCGGATTGCTCGCTTACTTCTAAAAAGCGTTGAAAACTAATGTTTATGTTGATTATAATGTTGAAAACTTTTTGTGCAAGATACACAATTGACGGGGCTATGTTTAGTAAAAAATACGGCAAAAAACAGAAATTAGGTTTGGAAATCGGAATTTTTTTAAATCTCTGTTGACTTAATTGAAAATTTCGGCTATACTGTATTTAAGAGATGAGGGAGAACGAGTGATACACATTATATAGATAAATCGACGTTCCGTTCGCCCGTATCTCGGAAAAGCCAAGGCTTTAGGCGCAGATTATATAAATTCAAGACCACGGTGGGCGTTCCTGCGCAGGCGGTTCGGCTTGACAGGCTCAGGAGATTGGTCTAAACAAACAAAATGTATATGGAGGTTGTTCTATTATGTGCATGAAAGACATTGAAGTCAAAAATCAGGTTGGTTTACACGCAAGACCCGCGACTTTCTTTATTCAGAAAGCGAACGAGTACAAGTCGTCTATTTGGGTAGAGAAAGAAGAGCGCAGGGTAAATGCAAAGTCGCTTTTGGGCATTCTGTCCCTCGGTATCGTAGGCGGTGCGCAAATTCGCATTATCGCCGACGGTTCTGACGAGCAGCTTGCTGTTGACGGTCTTGTAAAGCTGGTTGAAAGCGAGTTTGCCGAGTAATTTTGCTGATTCCGAAAACGAAACCGTATTTTTGCGCATTAGAAAACAGGGGTTCCGGGGGCAAGCGCAAACTTGCGGACTTTCGGACAATACATTCAATATCGCAATAATTTAAGGGGTGGTTTTCCACCCCTTGTTTTCAGTCTACAGGCAATAGTGTTGAGTGAATAGTAAAACTGCGTTCTCCCCGCCGACGGCTGGGCAACCGTCAGAAACTTTCGTTGATTTTACCAAAAAAGTACTTGACTTGTAAGGAATTATGTGTTATAATTAATATAGCATTTTTATGTAATATAACCAAAAATGTTGAAAACTGCGCATTATATTACATTACTGCACGGTACTTAAAACAAATTGATTATCCGCCTTATCGCACGATTGGCGAAATTAATCATCGAAAGGAAATTGTACTTATGAACTCACGGATTGGAAGAAAATTGCTTTTGGCTATTATTGCCTGTATCGTCGTAACGGTCGCGGTCGTGAACACGTTTACGCTGTTCCGCTCTGTCGGGTATATGCGCGAAATTATGACCGAGCAGGCGCAGTCGAATATGAACGTCCTGCTAAACGGCGAGCAAACAAAGGAGTCCGAGTTTGCCGATACGGTCGAGATTTTGAGCCTTTCCCTCAGTCAGACGGCGGGAGTGGGTCTTGAGGATTTGTGGGAAAAAGAACGCAGATCCGAAAGCGATTTCTGCGCGATTTATGACGCAAACGGCAATCAGTTCTGGAAGAGCGAGAACTTTACGCTTGCGGATTTCACCCCCGGCGACGTCGGCGACGGAATATCGGGCATTGTTGACGATTCCGCGGCGGGACTTACTATTCAAGTAGTGCGTTCGTTTGTAAAGGACGGCAAGTATAACGGCTGTATCATATTGGGTATGCTCTTGTCCGAGAACAGCTGGCTTGATGAACTCAAGGCTGAAACGGGCAGCGAGTTTACGATATTCAGCGGGAAAACTCGTTACGCGACAACTGTTGAAAGCGACGGCAAACGCGCTGTCGGCACGGATATGGCTGAAAACGTAAGCGCAAAGGTAATAGGTCAGGGCGAGGCATATTCGGGTATGGCGGATATTTTGGGTCAGGAACACTATGTCGATTATCAGCCGATGAAAGACATAAACGGCAAAATCGTCGGCGCGTTCTTCTCAGGACTTTCCGCGGCGGAGTTCAACAGAATGAGAACTTCTATGATAATCACGTCAATCCTTGTCGGAGTGGGCATTGCGGTAGTTGCAATGATAGTTGTCGGCGTTATCGCAGTCAAGATTTTCGTTAAACCGATACAAGAGGCGGAGAAGATTGCAAACGATATGAGCCAGGGCAATCTCGCGCACGGCAGTTCCGCGGCTGCGCTCGGCAACGATGAACTCGGCGATTTCGTGAGAAAATTGCAGGCAACGGAAGTTACGCTTTCAAGCTACATCAACGATATAAAGAACGTCCTCTCGCAGATGGCGGCGGGCGACTTCACCGCAAAGCCGGGTGTTGAGTACATCGGCGATTTCGCAGAGATAAAGGGTTCGTTCCAGAGCATAAGCACGTCGCTGAAATCAATGATAGGCGAGATTTCGATGACCGCGAACGACGTTATGATGGAATCTTCTCAAATAGCGGAGGGTTCGCAGACGCTTGCGGAGGGTACTACACGGCAGGCGGCGTCTATCGAAGAACTTTCCGCGTCGATAAACGAGATTACCGAAAAAGTAGAGCAGACCGCGAAGAACGCCGCAGAGGCGGGCAAGATTTCTTCTGAAAGCGCGGAGAGAATAGAGTTCCAGAACGGCGAAGTGCAGAATATGCTCTCCGCAATGGACGAGATAAAAGAGAAGTCCGACAAGATTCAGAATATCATAAAGGCGATAGACGATATAGCGTTCCAGACGAATATTCTTTCGCTTAACGCGGCGATTGAGGCGGCGCGCGCGGGCGCGGCAGGCAAGGGCTTTGCCGTCGTAGCGGACGAGGTTCGCACGCTGGCGTCGAGGAGCGCGGAATCCGCTCAGCAGACGGGCGACCTTATCAATGACACGATCGCCGCCGTAGATAAGGGTACGGAAATCGCGCAGAAAACGGCTAGTACGATGAAAGAGGTAATAGACTTCTCTAACCGCACGAATGAATACATCAGCGGAATTTCCGCGGCGTCGGAAAATCAGGCGCAGTTCATTCAGCAGGTAAAGATAGGCATAGACCAGATTTCAAATGTAGTTCAGCAGAACTCCGCGACAGCGGAAGAATCCGCCGCGTCCTGCGCCGATTTGAACAGCGAAGTCGGCAGACTGAAAGAGCAGATTGCGAAGATGAAAGTCTGATAGTTGTTTAGAGAATAGTTGTTAGTTATTAGTTATGCGCGGGCGTTCGCCCGCGCATTTGCTTTTAGAGGCTAGAGGCTAGAATGTGGCGTAGAACCCGTAAACCGCCCCGCCGTAGGCAACTAGAGGCTAGAAATCAGAGACTAGAAATATAAGAGAAGATAAAGTTTAAACGCTAATCCACACTCTAGCAACTAGCTTCTAATCTCTAGCTACTAGAAGGATAGAGGGCTTTCCCCTTGCGCCTAGTGGAGCGAGCAAAGCGAGCGGAACGGTTGATTTAAAGCAACCTCCCCGCGCTCGGAATGCCGGTGGCATTCCGAGCGCCAAAAGCCACCTAGAGCGGTTTCGCAGGCTCTTCACGGTTTGCCGTGCGTTTGGCGTAGCCAAACGCCCCCGCCGACAGGCGGGGTGAAATTCGCGACAGCGAATTTCAGACGGCAAACCGTGGCGTTTTCGAGTGCGCCCGAAATTCGACGCGCCCGTATGGGCGCGGAGAATAAGGGGGCATCGAGAAAACGCCCACCGCGATAAGGGGGCGCGGTGACCCAAAGCCACACCCGCCCCACTAACCCGCTGTCAGGCAACATAGTGACCCGCTTTCTTACCTCTTACCTCTAACCTCTTACTTCTAACGGCTAACCGTTTTCCTCCCCAAAACAGTAAACCACAACCTCGCCGATTTCCGCGTCGCACACCGACGACGGGCAGACGCTTTCGACCTTGAACGCATTGTATTCGTTATTTATCCTGTCCCGCGTATAACCTACCATTTTCCCGTGACTGTCCGCGCCTTTTATTACAAAAGAACTGTAAAACATCGCCTCTTCGGGGCAGTATAAAAAGCATATGTCGCCCTCTTTTACAAAGTCGGGCAGTATAACCGTGCGGTCGGGTTCTATCGGCAGAGAATACATCGTACCGAGCCGTGATTTCATCAACTGCATAAACAGCGCCGTCTGTATCGGTACGCCTACGTTTATCCCTCCCGCCGCAAGAGCCGCCGAAGTCTGTTCCGCGCCAAACTGACCGATACCGTCTGTCGGGGAGTATTTCACGCATTCTATTGCATTAACACGGTCGTAGTGCTGATTTGGAATAATATAGCCGTTATCTTCATACAAGAGTATGTCCTCGTCCTTTGCGAATACGGCGGGCTGTTCCTCGCTGTCGGCATAAAAGTGGAAATAGAACACTTCAGTAAGCGGGAGCAGGCAGGACGCGCAGTCGGCGGTGTATTTAAGCGCATACTCCCCGCTGTTTTTCGGATTGTGACAGCAGACTTTCGCACGCCCCTCCTCGTCAAAGCCGACTACTATCATAGAATGTACCATCAGTCCCTCGTACGAGCAGTAAAGCTGAATTATATCGCCCTCGCGGGCGTATTTCGGCAAGGTGACTGTTTTGTCGCTGTTCATCGGCAGAAACTGCCCGAACCCCAGTCGGGAATTAACCAGCATAAGGCAGAGCGCCGTTGAACTGTCCGAACCTACCGACAGCCCGCCCGCTTTCAGACAGCGCGATATAAACGGCGCGCACACGTCCAGACCGTCGTTCCAATGTTCCCGCGCGAATGTCACCGCCTGTTCGGGGTCGTATTTTTCCCCAAGCGCGGATACGTTTCCCGCGCCTTTCCACAAAACGGCGCGTTTTTGTTCCCATTCAAACGGCATATAGTATCTGTCGGTAAGTTCATATGTATTGTTGATGTTGTAAAGAACGTTGTTTTCGTCCCATTCGTGAATGTCGCTGTAAAATTCCCGCTTTACTGCGGGCGCGCTTTGTTCGGCAGTCTGTTCGGAAGAACGCACGGTACTTGCGGAGTTCTCGGTTTCGGACGCGGTACTCTCGCTTTGTGCGGAGGAGGAAGAAGAAACGCTGTCCTCAAAATTCTGCCGTTCCGTCCGACTGCACGCCGAAAAAGACAGTACAAGTACGAATACTGAAATCAGTGCAAATATTCTTTTCATAATAAAATGTCCCTCGCTGAAAAAATGTAAAGTTAATAATTGCTGTTATGAAAGCATATCCGGATATTTTGCGGGAGAGCAAAGCCCTCCGATAAAAGCTCTTATAATGTCATTTTATCACACCCTCCCCCCGCTGTCAATAAATTTAACGAGATTGTAACTATTTGTAATTTTTTGTAATATTTTCGCCGATTTTCCCCAAATCGCCCACCCGATTTTCAGTCAACTTACATATATTTCATTCACCTGACCTTGACAAAATGCGAAAAGATGTGATATAATTAATATAAGATCAGTGCAGACAAGGAAAGGTAAATTTATGAAAAAACTCTTTCGAGTGTTAATACTGCCGATTGCCGCGGTATTGCTTGCGGGGTGCGCGGGAACGGAGCGCGAAAGTTCTTCGTCGGGTTCGCAAAGTTCGTCGGGTTCATCGAGTTCGGCAAGTTCTGCGAAAGTTACATCGCAAGGTTCTTCCGAGCAAAGCACGGTTTCCGTGCCGATACAGGTTATCCCCGAACTTCCGACGGAGGATATTCCCGAAGATGTTTACGGTAAACACGACTTGTCATACGGCAACTTTATATACAATCCCAACGTTACAGACACGTCGAACGAGGCGCGCTATTACGGCGATTTCCGTTGGGAGGATGACCCCAAAGCGCTTTGGATAAGCACGATAGAGGAAGTGCCGTGGGCGGAATACGACGCGGACGCCGCCGTGGAATACGGTCTTGCGCATTGGGACGACGGAGAGGGCATTTGTGCGCCGTTCGTTTCACGGTGTATAACAGAGGGAAATATTACCGAATACACGGAAAGTTCCACGTCGATTACGCTCCAGCTTTTGCACTCGCGGTTGGGGTTCGGGCAGTTCGTGCCGTACAATAAAAGCGACCACACGGTAACACTTCCGTCTTACGCGCGTCCCGGAGATGTTGTGCAGATTTATTGCTCTTACGAGGGCGTAATGATACACTCGCTTTTAATGGTAGGCACCGACGAACAGGGCAGACTTCGCGCCGTGTGCCACAATATGCGCAACAGCGGACAGTATGCGTTCGTCGTGGACGACCTGAACGACCCGTGCTATGACTGCGAAAGCGAAACATTCGAGATGTTCTTTTATCATTTCTACCGCGATGACGACGAGGGACTTCCTGAGGCTGTCGTGAAAAACAAGAACATAATGCTGTGGGAACAGCAGGGATATTTTATAAGCGAAACCTATAGCCGTGAGAGGGCTTTGGAATACGCCCGCCAAAATCCCGACGACGGATTGGGCTATTACGGAGCGGAACATACAAGCGCAATTCTCCAGGCGGGCGGATTGTCTGTAGGCTATCCGAACCAGTCCGCGCTGTTTTTACAGTTGCTGAAAACTCACCTCGGCACGGCGTATTCCCAAAAAGTGCGCGCCGACCGCACGGTCATTCTGCCGTCGCAGGCGAAAGCGGGAGATATAGGGTTTGTGTACTGCCCGTATGACGGCACGATAATTTCATCGTTCATCATATCCGGGAGCGACAGCACAGGCAGAATGATAACTCTGTCCTACGACCTGCTGAACGACGGCGAGTCCGCGTTCAAAGTAGACAGTCAGTGCATAGGGTGCGGAGATGATATTAAAGAAGTGATTATTTATTGTTTTGATGATGTTTGAGCAGGGGAAATAATATACCCGCCGTGCAGTCCGCACGGCGGTGAAATCCTTTAAAAGCTTTTTACGTCCTCACCGCCGCTGGCGGGGAGGACGCGTCTGTTATTAACTCAGCACAGCGTTTTCAGCGAATTAGTTTACTCTGTAATAACAGGTATTCTTTCCCGCGCCCTCGCGCTTTAGTTCGCCTAAATCCACAAGCTTACGCAATGCGCCCTCAATGGAACTGATACTCAGCGACGGGCAAAGTCCGCGAATATCCTGTTTTGTAAATCGACCGATTTTGTTTGCGGCGGCTCGTCTTACCGTTTCAAGAGCAGGAAGTTTTGTTCCTACCAAAGCACAGCGTTCCTCAAAATCTTTATAAGCGGAAAGGAGCGTACCCAGCAGGTATTTTATAAACGGCACGGCGTTCTCCTTGCCCTCGTGCCAGCCGTTTTGAGCTTTGCTCAGCGCGTCATAGTACAAATCCTTATTCTTCGCAATTTTTGCCTCTAACGAAATATATTTTCCAACATAAAAACCGCTCCTGTATAAAAGCAGAGTTGTAAGCAGACGGCTCATTCTGCCGTTTCCATCGTTGAACGGGTGTATACAAAGAAAGTCGTGAATGAAAATAGGGATCGCAATAAGCGGCTCTAATTCCATATTACCGATAACGCGGTTGTATTCCTCACAAATTCTGTCGAGAGCCTCGGACGTTTCATAGGGCGGCAGCGGTGTAAACAGGATTTCCGTATGCCCGTCGGGATAAGTCGCGCTGATGTAGTTCTGTACGTTTTTCGTTTTCCCCGCCATAGGATTATTCATATGGCTGTAAAGTATCTTGTGCATTTGAAGAATATAGTTTCGTGAGATTGGGATCACGTCAAAGCTTTCATGAATTAAACTCAGCACATCGCGGTATCCGACAATTTCCTGCTCGTTGCGGTTTTTTGGCGTTGTTTTTTCCTCGACCAACTGCCGAATACGGGTATTCGTTGTAACGATCCCCTCAATAGCGTTAGACGCCTCTGTGCTTTGCACTTTGGCAATTTCCACAAGCTTTTCAAGCTGTTCGGGGCGTTGTTTCAGATAAAGCTCCTGTTTTCCGACTTCTTTATAAATCGCCGCGATTAGCCCCATAATCTCGCTGTCCCATTTTTGATTTTTGATTTTTGAATAATTAAATTCCCGCATCCTTTCACCTCTTTCCCTTAAATTATAGCATATTTTAAGGGAAAAGTCAAGTAGTTATTAGTGATTAGTAGTTAGTAATTAGTTTTCCTGCGGGCTATTGCGTTGTTAGGCTGCGGGGAAACGGCTTATTATATTATTTAGACTTTCTCTTTTTGCATTCCCCGCACTTCCCGCAATCTCCTCCGCACCCGTTTCGGCGTTTCCTGACAGCCCCGGCAACCGCCCCCGCGATTACCGCGATTATCAGTATTAATACTATTATATCCGCAATGTTCATAACAAACTCCTATGCTCCGACAGTCAGCAGGCAGACTGCCCGCACTACAAGCGCCGTCACCCACGCGAACGCGCATTGCCATATCACAACGCCTGCCGCCCACTTTGCTCCAAGTTCCCGTCGGACGGCGGCAATGGACGCGATACACGGCGTATAAAGCAATGTGAACACGAGCATCGTAACAGCGGAAGTAACGCTTAAAACCGCGCCGATATTGCCGTCAAACAGTATATTAATCGTGGAAACCACGCTCTCCTTTGCCATAAATCCGCTGATAAGCGACGTTATTATCCGCCAGTCGCCAAGTCCGAGCGGTATGAATATCGGCACTAACAGCCCCGAAATCTTCGCCATAAGGCTTTCGGAGGAGTCGGCGGCTAAATTCAAATGCGTATCAAAACTCTGTAAGAACCACACGGCTACGGACGCTATAAGGATTATTGTGAACGCCTTGCTTAAAAAATCCTTTGCTTTTTCCCACAAAAGACGCACTACGTTTTTTGCTCCCGGCATACGATAGTTCGGCAGTTCCATTACGAACGGCACAGCCTCGCCTTTAAACAGCGTATTTTTAAATAACAGCGCCGCGAGTATGCCCGCGATTATTCCTAAAAGATACAGCGCGGTCATAACAAGCCCGCCTTGTTTTGGGAAGAACGCGCTTACAAAAAATGCGTAAATCGGCAGTTTCGCGGTGCAGGACATAAACGGAGTAAGCAGTATAGTCATTCGGCGGTCGCGCTTGCTCGGAAGTGTGCGCGTTGACATAACGGCGGGTACTGTACAGCCAAAGCCGATAAGGAGAGGTACGATACTTCTCCCCGAAAGTCCGATTTTTCGCAGGAGCTTGTCCATAAAGAACGCGACGCGCGCGATATATCCGCTGTCCTCCATAATCGACAGAAAGAAAAACAGCGTTACGACTATCGGCAGAAAGCTGAGCACGCTCCCGACGCCGCCGAAAATTCCGTCTATTACAAGACTATGGAGCGTCGGATTTACATTCGCGGAAGTCATCATACCATCCACCGCCGATGACAGCGCGGATATTCCGCGGTCGAGCAGGTCCTGCAAAAACGCGCCGATAACGTTGAACGTCAGCAAAAATACAGTTGCCATTATCAGAATAAAGCACGGAATAGCAGTCCATTTTCCCGTGAGTACGCGGTCGATACGCTCACTCCTAAGGCGCTCTTTGCTTTGGCGCGGTTTCTGAACGGTGCGTTCACAGACGTATTCGATAAAGTCAAACCGCATATCCGCGATAGCCGCACTGCGGTCCATTTTGCCCTCGTGTTCCATTTGTATGATAGTATGCTCTATCATTTCAAGTTCATTCCGGTCGAGTTCAAGTTGATTTAAGACAAGTTCGTCGCCTTCGATCGTCTTTGACGCGGCGAATTGGAGCGGAAGTCCCGCTTTTTCCGCGTGATCTTCGATAATCGCCTCAACCGTATGTATCGCGCGGTGAATTGCTCCGCCGTGGTTGTCTTTACTGCAGAAGTCCTGCTTGCGCGGTTTTTCACGGTATTTGGCGATGTGAACGGCGTGTTCGACAAGTTCCCCGACGCCCGCGTTTTTGGCGGCTGAAATCGGCACGACGGGAACGCCCAGCAATTCCTCCATACCGTTTATATCGACAGCGCCGTTGTTGCCCGTCATTTCGTCCATCATATTCAGCGCAATAACCATCGGCGTGTTCATTTCAAGCAACTGCATTGTAAGATACAGGTTGCGTTCGATGTTTGTAGCGTCGATTATGTTTATTATCGCGGTAGGCTTTTCGGCAAGCACGAAGTTCCTTGAAACTATCTCTTCACTGCTGTAGGGCGACATTGAGTAAATTCCCGGCAGATCCGTCACGCTCGTGTTCGGAAACCCCTTAATAGCGCCGTCTTTTCTGTCAACGGTAACGCCGGGGAAGTTGCCTACATGCTGATTTGAACCCGTAAGCTGATTGAAAAGCGTTGTCTTTCCGCAGTTCTGATTTCCGACAAGCGCAAACGTCAGCTTTGTTTCGTCAGGCAAAGGGTCGCCGTCGGTTTTCAGATGATACTTCCCGTCCTCGCCCAAACCGGGGTGCGGCGACGGGAATATCGTGTCGATGCGCTTATGCGCGTTGCTCCGCGCCGCTATCGGCTCTATTTCTATGTTTTCCGCGTCCGCAAGGCGCAGAGTAAGTTCGTATCCGTGGATTTGAAGTTCCATAGGGTCGCCCATCGGCGCGAATTTCGTCACGGTGGTTTCCGCTCCCGGTATTACGCCCATATCGAGAAAGTGCTGGCGCAATGCGCCCACGCCGCCAACGCTCGTTATTACGGCGCTTTCTCCGACTTTAAGTTCTTTCAGTTTCATCTGAAACGCCCCGCTCTCTTGAATTTATTCAGCTTTACTATTATAACACAAACGCAATTATTTTTCAAGTACTTGCAATATAACGCGAGATGTGATAAATTTCACGAATTTTCAAAATGCTATTGACAATTCGCGGGAGGTGTGGTATAATTAGGTTGCAATACAATTCTTTAATAGGCGCACAAAGTATACGCTTTGCCTTTTCGGTAAAAGTGCATGCTCTATTTTCGTATGCTTTGTGTGGACGGAATTGTGTTGCAGCAATCGGAGCTGTGCATTTTTCAGTGCGTGGTTTCGGCTGCGCACTTTTTTATTGAAAGGCGAAGAATTATGTGTGATAAAAAATTATAGCTGTTTTGACAACAGTATTATTGACGCTGACCGTGACGGCAGTAAAAACATCGGCGCATTTGCGTATAAATTTGACCGCGAAAAAGGCGGTATGGCGATTTAGGAGTATTTTACTAATAAAGTAAATATAGACAAAGGAGCATTGAATATGGGCTTGACGGTAGATAATATCGTAAAAAAATACGGCGACAAAACCGTCGTTGACGGGCTTTCGTTCGAGATGAACGAACCGGGCGTGTTCGCCCTGCTCGGCACAAACGGCGCGGGGAAAACCACGTCTATCCGAATTATTCTGGGAATGTTGGCGCAGGACGGCGGGGAGGTCACATGGGACGGGAAAAAGTTCCTCGCGGCGGAAAAACCCGTCGGCTATCTCGCGGAGGAACGCGGACTTTACCCGAAGTACAAGGTAATCGATCAGCTTGTGTACTTCTGCACTCTGCGCGGAATGAACAGACAGGGCGCGCTGAAAACGCTTGATTATTGGTTTGAACGGCTGAATGTTTCGGAGTATAAGCAAAAACGCGCCGACCAGCTTTCAAAGGGCAATCAGCAGAAAATACAGCTTATCGCCGCGCTTGCTCCGAACCCCGAACTCGTCGTGCTTGACGAACCGCTGTCGGGTCTTGACCCCGTAAACGCCGAACTGTTCAAGTCCGTTATCCGTGAACAGATAAAGCAGAACCGTTATATTATAATGAGTTCCCACCAAATGGCAACTATCGAGGAATTTTGCAAGGATATTGTGATACTCGACAAGGGCAAAACCGTGCTGAAAGGCAATCTGAACGCTATCAAAAAGGGATATGGACGCGTAAAACTCACCGTGAAAGCGG
Source organism: uncultured Clostridia bacterium (assembly GCA_947628655.1). Lineage (GTDB taxonomy): Bacteria > Bacillota > Clostridia > Oscillospirales > Ruminococcaceae > CAG-115. Next base: position 19,705 of record CANRAS010000001.1, read on the forward strand.
AGGGCGACATAAACCGCTTAGCGCGGGAATGTGAACTCACGGTAGCCGAAGATACGCCGAACGGAGTGAGTTTCAACGTGCAGAGCGAGGAACAGGCGCATAAACTGCTCAAAATGATTATGGACGAGAAAATTCCGCTTATTAAGTACGAACTTCGCGAACCTACGCTTAATGAGATATTTATAGAAAAAGCAGGAGGTGACGCGCAGTGAAAACACGAGGCTGGCAGAAGATTTTTTCATTCACATTTGTTCAGTATGTGAAATCCAAAGCGTTCATAGTTTCAAGCATTATAATATGTGTGCTTGTAGCGGCTGTCTGCGTTATGACAAATATCCTGCCGAACGTTTTGAACGACGGGAGCGATGTTTCGGACGGCGAAATTACCGAAACGGACGATTTCTACAAGAACGGCGAACTAATGCTGTTCGATAATTCCGAGATACTCACCGAGGACGACAAAACTGTGTTGTCCGATATGTTCGGCGAGCGGTATTCCGAGCCGAAAACTCCGCTTGAAGATACCGTAAAGGAGCTTGAAAACACCGAGGACGGCAAACTCGCCGTCGGCATTTCACCGATAAAAGACGACGGGAAATTGATAGGCTACGAGGTTCACGGGTATTATTCCGAAAGCGCGGAGAGCGCGGCGGGCGAGATGAACGCCGTTATTTCCGAAATGATAAACCGCCGTGTTTTGCTGAACGCGGGCGTTGCTCCCGAAAAGTACGAGGAAACTCAGCTTTTCATAAACGCCGTGACAACGCAGGCGGGCGGTACGCGGGTAGGCGAACTGCAGGGGCTTGTGAATTACGCCCTGCCTATGCTGATTTCAATAATGCTGTTTTTTCTGATTTTCACATACGGTTCAATCGTCGCGCAGTCGGTCGCTGTCGAAAAAACAAGCCGCGTTATAGAACTGCTCTTAACGTCGGTTCGTCCGCTTGCTATAGTAATAGGTAAGGTGCTTGCGATGTGTGCGGTAAGTTTCGCGCAGTTCTTCCTTATTTTGGGAGTAGGCGCGGGGAGTTTCGCGCTGTCCGCGCCGTTCGGCTGGATAAGCAGGGCGCAGGAATTGCTCGAAAACCCCGATGTTCAGTCGGCGCTGTCGCAGGTCGGACAGTCAGGGTTCACGGGCGCGGGCGCGGGCGTTTCGGCGAGCGACCTCGAAATGGCGCAGGTTATGAACATTTTCAACGAAATGATTACCCCCGTGAATATAATCTGCGTGATTATCTTGTTTATAATGGGATTTTTGTTCTATTCGCTGATTGCCGCGCTGGTGGGCGCGTCTATATCGCGTATGGAGGACTTGCAGGCGGCTATGAGCCCATATTCCGTTATAGGAATAATCGGACTGTATCTGTCATATTGCCCGCTGATGTTCAACGCGGATAAGCTGATGAGCGGGGAACTTACCGTGAACAGCGTACAGCTTTTCTCGTATTACTGCCCGCTGTCCGCGCCGTTTTCACTGCCAAGCGCGGTAATGCTCGGCACGCTTTCCCCCGTGAATATCGCCGTAGCAATGCTGGTTCTCGCGGCGTTTGTCGTGCTGATTGCGATATTAGTAAGCAAGGTTTACGAGGCAATAATCCTCCATAACGGCAACCGCATAAAGCCCGCCGATATAATCAAAATGGCGGTGAGGAGGTAGCTATATTATAATAGTATAGGGTGTGAAAGGAGAAGTTTTATGTCTATCGAAATCAAATTGACTAAAAAGGAAAAGAAGTTGGTTAAAAGTTATGCGCGTTTGCACGCCGTAACGGTTGAACAGGCGTTCAAGCGGGCGTTGTTTGAACTGATTGAAGATGAATACGACGCAGCTGTCGCTGACCTCGCACACGATGAATTTGTTGCAAGCGGGGAAGAAGCCATTCCGATTGATGAGGTTTGGAAGGAGCTTGACGCATGAAGTATTCGCTTGTAGTTACGCCGAAGTGTAAAAAAGAGTTGAGCAAACTCGACAATTTCACGCGAAAGAAAATCCAAAATTGGATGAACGCCAATTTGAAAGACTGCGAAAACCCCCGCGCGTTTGGCAAGCCGTTGACAGGCAACAAAAGCGGACAATGGCGTTATCGTATAGGCGATTATAGGCTTATTTGTGAAATACACGATGATAAGCTTTATGTTCTTGCTGTTGAAATAGGTCACAGGCGGGATATTTACGATTAAACCCCCTATATATTATAATAAGTATACAAACCCAAACAAAATAAAAGCGTCCGAAATTCGGGCGCTGTTTTTTATATTCAATTTTATACTACAAAAAACAGAGCCGACAAACATCTGTTATCTTATAGAATAGATAGAACTGATAAAATCCGCGAGGGCGGTTTGTTGGTCGTCGGTGAGTTTTTTTGCCGCGCTTGTCAGAAAAGGGTTCAGTTCGCTTTCGTCGTTGAAAAATTCGCAAAGCGAGATACCCAACGCGTCGCAAAAGTATGAAAGGGTATCCACAGTCGGACATCTTGTGTTCATTTCAATCTCTCTCAAATGGCTTTGCGACACACCCGCCATATTTGCCAATTTATTTGTGGTTATACCCCGCATATTGCGTAGTTCAATAAGCCTTTGTGCAACATTCATAAAAAACACCTCCAATTTTTAAAAATATTATAACACAATTTAAGGAAAAAATCTATATTAATATACTTGACAAACTATATTTATTGTGATATAATGTTAGCAGGATAGAGATAACCGCTCTATCCGCATAAACTTGAATATATGAAATATAAGGAGGAAATTTTATGAGTTCCAAAAAGATTTGGGCAGCGTCCCTCGCTGCCGTAATCGCAGGCAGTGCATTTGCTGTTGTAGCTAGTGCAACAGGTGCGGAAGACAAAGAAACAGCTGACCCTGGCTATACCGAAAGCGGTGTAGAAGTAGGCGATGCAACAATGGATTTTTCATTGTCTAATACTAGCCAGTTTGATAAAGAAAAAACCAAGCTTGCTGATGACAAGAAGTCTTTTGTAATTCTCCCGAACATCGACGCTTACGATGACGAGAGCACAAAGATTGACATCACTTTGACACTTAAAAGTGATACGTTCAAGGGCTTGAACGAGTTGAACTTTGATATTACTGGTGCAACATTTGACAGCGTAAAAGATGATGTTCTGGTAGTTAAAATCAAGGAATATGACTTCAAGGCAAATGCTGGTCAGACAACTAAGGTTAAGGTTGTAGCGACTACAACTGATAAGAAGACACACGATTATGAGTTTGCCGTTGACAACCAAGGTCAGTTTAAGGTTGGCACAGTATCTTATGATGTTAGTGGCAATGATTTCGTAGTTAAGGTAGATACTGAAAAGAAGAAGGATAGAGTTCTTGTTGTATACGATGGCGAAGCTGTTGGTAAGGATTTTAACAAGAATATCAAGAAAGTTAGTGTTACGGCAATCGGAACTGGTTCTGTAAACAACCGCGACATTGAACTTGAGCAGGAAATCAGCTATCCTACTGGCAACGAGCAGGGTATTACAACTGCGACGTTGAATTATAAAGGTTATGCAACAGATGATAGCCAGTATACAACACTTTACAAAACTGATGTTAAGTTCCAGTTTGTAAGTGAAGACAAGTACAACAACATTGAGGCTGACCCTGAGGACGAGAGCAAGCCTGCTGACGAGAGCAGCAACACAAGCACTGAAGAGAGCAAGCCCACAGTAAGCACAAGCGAAGTTAAGGTTGAAGTCGGCGAGGACGGCGTTCTTGAGGGCGCAGACCTCACAAAGGCTGTATTCGTTGATACTCTCGCAAACAAGACATGGAACGATGTTAAGACTGTTACATTCAAGTCTGAAGTTCCGTTCTCTCTCGGCTTTGCAGTAAAGGCTGGCGCTGTTAAGGATAAGGCTGACGCTACTTGGTATCAGAAGGGCGTTGACGAACTCGCTAAGGAAGATCTCCCCGAAAGCGCATTCGCTACCGAGTGGACGCTTACCGAGGAAGAAGTTGCAGCTATGATAGAGGGCAGCGAAACTGACACTCTCAAGCTCACAACTAAGGACGGCAAGGCTGCTACAATCACAGCAAACGTAACTGTTAAGGAAACCGCTCCTAACACAGGTATCGCACTTGCTATAGCTCCTGCTGCACTTGCAACTGCATTCGTAACAGTTGCTGCTGTAATGAGCAAGAAGAAAAAGGGCTAATTAAAACATAACGTTTACTTTCCGACATTCGGGAGTTTACATTCGTGAGCAAAATCACGTCGGGCAAGTACTGCGGCACGACAGATGATTTTTCCTCAATATATGTTTTTTTTCGGGAACGCTCCGAGCATAACGCTCGGAGCGTTTTCCGTTTAAAAAGCATTTGACATTCGGGGAAAAGTGTGGTATAATAGAAAAGAGGGTTTTAGATTGGAAACCGAAAGGAGATGAACCCGCTATGACGGCTAGAGATTACGCAACGCCCGTTTTCAATTCCCTTGACGAAAGCCAGCTTTTGGATTTTATGAGATTTTTCGCCGATGATAACACACTCGCGCGAATGGAAAGCGACATGATTGCCGCAGGCGCTCACAGAAAAATTTACAACAATTTCCAAGAACTCCTTGACGAAATTGAGGACGATGAAAGCCGTGGGCGGGGATAAATCATATTTCCGCTTGTCCCCCCGCAGGGGGGCAAGCAAAAAAACATCTCCACGGCGTACCCCCGCCGTAGGCGGGGGTACGCCCCAAAAAGCGCATTACCCCTCACGCGGGAACGCCCGCATAAACCCACGGCGTACCCCCGCCGCAGGCGGGGGTACGCCCCCAAACTAACGCACATTCGCGTTTCCCCTCACACGGAAACGCCCACTATATAAAACACAGGAGGTAAAATATGGCTGATAAACCTTTAAACCCGTTTGACGAGGCGGAGGAAATCGCCAAAAAATCAATGGTGCTGTTTTTCCTTATCGACTGTTCGGGAAGTATGAACGGCGCGAAAATCGGCACGGTCAATTCCGTAATGGAGGAACTTATTCCCGAAATACGCGGTATTGGCGGCGCGGACGCGGATATTAAAATCGCCGTGCTGAAATTTTCGGGCGGAAGTTCGTGGATGTACGACGAACCCGTGTCCGTTGACAAGTTTGAGTGGAAACCTATCGAGGCGGAAAACGTCACCGATTTGGGCAGCGCGTTCTCGGAACTCGCGGGAAAACTTTCGCGCAGTTCGTTTATGAGTTCGCCGAGCCTTTCTTTCGCGCCCGTTATGATACTTATGTCCGACGGCTACCCCACAGATAACTTTGAAAAAGGTCTGGAAGAACTTCGCAAGAACAAGTGGTATTCCGCGGGAATAAAGGCGGCTGTCGCTATAGGCGAGGACGCCGACCACGATATTCTTTCAAGGTTCACGGGCAGTCCCGACAGCGTAGTAACCGCGCATAACGGCGAGGCGCTCGCAAAACTCGTGAAGTTCGTAGCGGTAACAAGTTCGCAGATAGGCAGCCGTTCCATGCGCCTTGCCGAAACCGAGGAGGACTTCAAGACCAAACAGGACAGCGCGGCGGAACAAATACGCGAATTTGCCGATTCCGCCGAAATTACCGACGATATTGACGAGGGCTGGTAAACCCGCGTAACTACTACTTTGGGGTGATTTGATGTTCAAGGGTCACGCATTGTCGGTGCGGGGCGCGTCCCACGAGGAGGACGGCACGCCGTGCCAGGACAGCGCGCGCATATACATAGCCGATGATTTCGCGGTAGCCGCCGTTTCCGACGGTCACGGCAGCGAGAAACATTTCCGCTCCGCGTCGGGCAGCGAAATGGCAACGCGCGTCGCGATACGTTCCCTTTGCGATTTTAAGGAACGCAACGGCAGTTTTTCCGAGATGTTCGCCCGTGACGAACATAACGCGGCAAGGCGTATCGCCGCGAATATGATATGCGGCTGGAACAGCGAGATTGCCGCGCATATCGCGCTAATACCGATAAACAAGCGCGAACAGTCAATACTTGAAAAATACGGCGGTATTCCGAATGAAGTGATTTACGGCGCGACGTTAATTGTGGCGTGTATGTTTGACGGCGGGTGTTTTGGTCTGCAAATAGGCGACGGCGATTTCTGCGCGCTGTCCGACAGCGGAATGATTTTCCCAATGCCCGAGGACGCGAAACTCGTCGGCAACCTCACAACATCGCTCTGCGACAGCGACGCTATTGCGAACTTCCGCTATTTTTACACCTCAAGCGAGTTTTCGGGAGTAATGCTTTCAAGCGACGGTCTGATAAATTCGTTTGTGAATACGCAGGATTACCTGAACTTCGGTCTGCGCGTACTTTCATCAGTCGAAAGCGACACAGCGCGCCCATTGGAAGAGCATTTGAAAACGCGCTCCCGCAGCGGCAGCCGCGACGATATTTCCATAGCGGCGCTTATAGAAACCGCATCAAGATAAAACCCCGCGAATTTCCCCATAAAGAGAGGATTTGATTATGGAACATAAACTTCACTTAAACGAAAAACTCGAAAAGCAAAAGCTGAACGACCTGTTCAATGAACGCGCCGCGATTGACAGCGACAGCAAAGAGGCGCGTATGGAACTTCTGAACAGGATAATCGGCGAACTTGTTATGAACACAAGTTTCCTGTCCCCCGTGACCGTAGAGGACGCGGAGGGCGGTGACAAGAACATCACGTTCAACCTTATCCGCAGTCCCGAAAACACAAAGTACCTGCCGATTTTCACGTCAACAGAGGACTTACAGCTTATGGAAAGCGCGGAAAACAAGCAGTACGCGCGTTTCATCTTCGACGATTACGCGGGCTTGCTTGCCGCGAACAGCGAAATAGCGGGGTTTGTCGTAAACCCGTTTTCGGACAATTTCAAGGTTGACAAAGCGCTCGCCGCTAGCTGGCTTGAAAACAAGCAATTGCTTGTGGACGGTCACACCAGCCACCGTATCACAAAAGACACGGAATACGAATTTTACGCGCCGTCCCCGTATCCGCACGAACTTTCTGAAAACTTAGCCGACGAGGCGAAGAACCACGCGGAAGTAAACCGCATTTGGCTGCGCGGCATAAAGCTGGAGGGCGCGGAGGGCTACATTGCCGTAGTAGAACTCGACGGTGACAGGGAACCCGCGTTTATCGCGCTCGGCGAACGCGCAAAGCAGTACCTGAACGGCTTGCCTATCCACTTTGTGCAGTACGCTCCCGGTTTCGGCGAGGAGGCTGTCGGCGATGTTCTGCCGATATATACAAAGGCAAAATAATCCGTTAATTTTGTAAAATTTTCACGCTTGTTACACGAAACCTTTGTGAATACTGCACAAAAATCAGCATTAAAATTCTTGACATATTATTATGGACTTTTTTAAGTTAATGTGATATAATGTTATCAGAGAAATACCCTTTGAATGGAGGTAATTTTATGGCTAAGAAGAAACTTTTCGGCAACAATATCAACCCGTCCTGCAAATACTGCGAACTCGGCAAGGCAGGCGAGGGCGACAAAATCAACTGCGAGAAGTTCGGAGAGGTTAAGGCTTACGATTCCTGCAAGAAGTTCGTATACAACCCGCTTAAACGTATCCCGAAAAAAGAGCTTTCGCTCGCAAATTCGGCTGTCAACGATATTGATTTCTGATTAAAAAAGCCCGCGCGGTGCGGGCTTTTCTTTTAGTTCCGGAAAAAATTACGGAGGAAATAAACGTGAGCAGAGATTTGGCGTTCCGGAAATATGACGACGGTGAATACCTCGATAACAAAGCGGTTTACGGGCAAACGTGCATAGAGGGCGTCGAAACGGCGGGACTGTCCGCTCTCCCGATAAGCAGGATTTTGGCGAAAGTAAGCGAGGTTTTCGGCGATTATGAAAAACTCGACGAATATAACTACGAAAGCCAAAACGGCGGGTTTACGATAACCGCGACAGTGCAGAGCGTTCTGTTTAGCTGTAGTTTTAGTATGCCCGAAACGGATTTAAACAAGATTATTGAAATAATGGCGGGATATGCGTGTCCGCTTTATGACCCGCAAATTGACGTTCGGTTTGACGGCAGGTGACCGCGTATTTTTTGCAAAGCGGGGGAGAACCAATGGTGGACTTTGAAGAACTTTACGCGCTTGAAACGGCTTGTTTCGGCAATTCGTGGACGCGCGAAATGTTAGCGCGGGAACTCGAAAACCCGCTGTCTGTCCTCGTATGCGATTATAGGGACGGAAAACTCGCGGCGTTCGCGTTAGGACGCGTCATAGCGGACGAGGCGGAACTTTTTCAAATAGGCACGCGCCCCGATTTGCGCGGAAAAGGACTTGCAAAGGCGTTGCTCGAAAAACTCCACGCCGAAATGCGGGGCAGGGGCGCCCACACGTGTTATCTCGAAGTGCGCAGCCGCAATATTACCGCCGTGTCGCTCTACGAAAAAAGCGGTTACGAGCGCGTTTCGATCCGCCCAAACTACTACCCCGACGATGACGCGGTTGTGATGTGCAGGCGTTTGTAAACGAAATAGTATTATAATCCCAATTCCGTACTGAACGCGAATTTGTCGCGGTATTTTTTCGGCGTCATACCCTCAATACTGCGGAAAATCTTCGTGAAATAGCTCTGCGACGAAAAAGCAAGCGACAGCGCGATGTCCGACACCGAACGTTCTGTATATTTTAACATATTCTTCGCGGAGGCTATCTTTTTCAGAATAATATAATCCGTTATCGTCTGTCCCGTTTCCTTTTTGAAAAGCCGTGACAAATAGCTTTCGCTCAAATCCGTATACAGCGCGAGTTCCCGCAGGGTTATCCGACGGTGGAGATTTTCGTAAATATAGTTCATACACAAAACTATCTGCTTTGAGAAAACCTTGCTCTTGCTGAGTTCCTTCATACGCTTTGTAAAGTGCAGAACCATTTCTCGGTGAAGTTCGGAAATCTCGCGGAGCGTTCGCAGTTTGTCGCATTTTTGTATGTACAGGTCGCTTAAACTGTACGCGCTTTCAAGCTCCATACCACCGTCAATCGAGTAACGCGCAAGCATCGCGGCGGTTATCGTGAAGTGATATTTCATACTCTGCACGGGGTCGTCGCTTAGTTTTCCAAGCCCGCTTTTTTGTGTGAAATCCTCCTCGCACAGCCTGGTTACTTTCTCAATATCCCCGTTTTTCACGGCATAGTAAAAGTCAAATTCGGGGATAAACGGCGCGTGCAGTTCGTCGTTTTCTGCTACCAGCATTTTGTTTATCTCGCTGTCGATACTCAAAACTTCACCCCCTCTGTCGTTAAATAAATTATATCACGAAATTGACAAAAAAGCAATAATATTTATATATTTTTGCGTTTGCGGGAAGTATAATAAAATTAATTAAACTCTTGAAATATTTGAAAGGGGAACGGTTTTTATGAAGAAAAGATTAGCATTATCAATAACCGCATTGCTTACCGCGGTAAGCGTGCTTTCGGGCTGTAACGGCAGTTCGGGAAGTTCGTCAAATTCCTCGACGGCAACAGAACAGTCGACGAGTTCGGTGCAGTCCACAAGTTCGGCGCAGACAAGCGAGCCTGCGAGCGGTGAAGTACCGCAGATTTCGGGCTACAATCTTTTGTGGAACGACGAGTTTGACGGCACGGCGCTTGATGAAAGCATCTGGAACAGGGAACTCCGCGAACCCGGCTGGACAAACAACGAACTTCAGGAATATACGGATTCCGACGATAATATTTTCCTGCGCGACGGAAAGCTTGTCCTGAAAGCAATTAAGACCGAGAAAGACGGCAAGGATTATTACACATCGGGCAAACTCAATTCTCAAAGCAAAAAGCAGTTCACATACGGCAAAGTAGTCGTTTCCGCGAAAGCGCCTGCGGGCAAGGGACTTTGGCCCGCCGTCTGGATGATGCCCGAGGACGAAAGCTATTACGGTCAATGGCCGAAGTGCGGTGAAATTGACATTATGGAAGTACTCGGTCACGATTTGTCAACGGCTTACTGCACGATACACTACGGCGAACCCCACGCTGAACAGCAGGGAACGCTTGCAGGAAACTTCGGCGACGGTTTCCACGAATACAGCGTTGAATGGGAACCCGGCGAGATACGCTGGTATATCGACAACACGGAAGTGCTTGTTGTAAACGATTGGTTCACAGCGGTAAACGGCGAAGATGAAAAGCCGTACCCCGCGCCGTTTGACCAGCCGTTCTTCGTTCAGATGAACCTCGCTGTCGGCGGTGACTGGCCGGGAAATCCCGACGCGTCCACGGATTTTGACAAGGCGGAATTTGAGATAGACTATGTCCGCGTTTATCAGAAAGACAGCTATGACACTAACGTAACAAAGCCCGAAAAGAACTACCGCGAACCGCTGGAGGACGGCAACTACATCTTCAACGGCGACTTTGCCGAGGCGGAGGATCTGGACGACGATACGAATTGGAAGTTCATCTTGCTTGAAGGCGGCGACGGCGCGGCGGAGATAAAGGATAATCAGATAGTTATTTCCACGAAAGCGGTCGGAACGCAGGATTATTCCGTGCAGTTAGTTCAGCCCGAACTGCCGATGATAAAGGGGAACACCTATCGTGTAACGTTTGACGCATACGCTGATGAACCGCGTGATATGATAGTAGCGGTAACCGCGCCGACAGCGGGTTGGGTACGCTACCTTGACGACACGAAGTTCGGAATTACCGCTGAAAAGCAGACGTACACATTTGACTTCACAATGACCCAAAAGGACGACCCGAACGGCAGATTGGAGTTCAATATGGGCAATTGCGGCTCAACCGCGACGATTTACATTTCCAATGTGCGCGTTGAAAAGGTGTAGTAGAGGTAAGCGGTAAGAGGTAAGAAGTAAGAGGTAAGAAGTAAGAGCGCCCCCGCCGTTGGCGGGGGCGTTTGGCGTAGCAACCGTAACCGACCCCGCCTTTAGCAGTTTATAGTTAAGAGTGAATAGCGCATAGTAATGACGTTCTCCCCGCCTACGGCGGGGAGAACGCTGTACAAAAATCCCCCCGCCGTTGGCGGGGTGTATTTGTGGCACTTTGTGTGGCACTTCTTGTGGCACTTACAAACCGCATTGTACTGCGGGTTGGGCAGACTTGTGCCACAAATCGCAAATTCTATACGTTTTTTCGTATGCAGTTTTGTGCATATGATTTATAAAAATGTTCTTAGAAATAGAAAATAAGTGCCACAAGTGCCAAACCCGCATTGTTAAGCCAAATAAAGTGCCACATCAAAGTGCCACAAGAAGTGCCGCAAGTGCCACAAATTTCCGCGATTTTCCAAACACGCCGTCGGCAGGGCGTATTGACTTAAAGACAATCTTTCCGCGCCCGTATGGTCGCGGAAAATAAGGGGACGCGAGAAAACGCCTTACCGCAACGAGCAACGCCGTGACCCAAATTCCCACCGTATTAACCGCTTGCTTTTTTGAAATAGATGTGGTATAATAAAAGTTAACGATAAATTTCGATAATTTATAATCAAAGGGTTGATACTATGCAAATTCCGAAACGAATAGCGCAGGGGTTGATTAACGCGCTTAAAGGCGGTGTTGTTCCGCGCGTGGGATTGGGATATATCGCGGTAGGGCGCGACAGGGAAATTGAAACCTTGCTCCGTGATGTTGGGATAGCCGAGGACGGCGGGGCGTTTTTCCGCTTTATAGTCGGGAAATACGGCAGCGGAAAGAGTTTCCTTTTGCAAACTATGCGGGCGCACGTTATGGACAGGGGCTTTGCGGCGGCGGACGCAGATTTGTCGCCCGAACGAAGGCTTATGGGAACAAAAGGGCAGGGTCTTGCCACTTACCGCGAACTTATGAAGTCGCTTTCCGTAAAGGCAAAACCCGACGGCGGGGCGCTTTCGCTGATACTCGAAAAGTGGATAGATAAACTGCGCGGCGAAGTTTTAAGCACGGGAATGGAGCGCGATAACCCGTTCTTTAACGTAGAAGTCAAAAAGAAGATTTTCGCGGAGATAAACGGACTTAATGATATGGTTCACGGGTTTGATTTCGCGAAAGTCATTGACGCGTATTACTACAGCTTGTCAAACGGCGACGACGCGGGCGCTGTAAACGCGGTACGGTGGCTTAGAGGAGAATATTCGTCAAAATCCGAGGCACGCGCCGATTTGGGCGTCGGTGTTATAATCTCCGACGACAATTGGTATGACTATATAAAGCTGATGTGCGCGTTTTTAGTAAGCGCGGGATACAAGGGTCTTGTCGTGATGATTGACGAACTTGTTAATATTATGAAGATACCGAACTCCGTCACACGGCAGTATAATTACGAAAAAATGCTGATGATGTACAACGACTGTATGCAGGGAAAGGCGTCGCATCTGGGGATTATAATGGGCGGAACACCGCAGTGCATAGAGGACACGCGGCGCGGAGTATTCAGCTATGACGCTTTGCGTTCGCGCCTTGAAAGCGGTCGTTTCGCCGTCGAGGGTTCGCACGATATGTTAGCGCCTATAATCCGCCTTGACCCGCTGACTTATGAGGAACTCACGGTGCTGACTGAGAAACTCGCGGACATTCACGCGGGGCTTTACGGCTATGAGCCGAAGATTACGCTGGAGGACAGAATTTTCTTTGTCAAAGCCGAATTTCAGCGCATAGGCGCACAAACAAACATCACCCCGCGCGAAATGATACGCGATTTTATCGAACTGCTGAATATTTCATACCAGCACCCCGAAAAGCCGATAGCGGAACTTATGGGCGAGGACGAGTTCAAGTTCTCGGAAAGCGACGACAACGGTGACAGCGACGGCTTTGAAGATTTCGATTTGTAAACAAAATCACACTGCAAATAAAAGCGAATATAATGTACTAAGCGGTTTTCAGAGGAATGTAAAAAATGAGCGAGAGTGTTTTCAACCGATTTGCGCCGTTCATACGCGATTATATCTACAGTCACAAGTGGGAAGAACTCCATGAGATACAAGTCGCGGCGGCGAATATCATTTTCGACACGGAATATAATCTACTGCTGACTTCGGGTACGGCAAGCGGAAAGACCGAGGCGGCGTTTCTTCCCGTGCTGACTCAGCTTTGGGAAAATCCGTCGGGGAGCGTCGGGGTGCTGTATGTATCTCCGCTGAAAGCGCTGATAAACGACCAGTTCGAGCGGTTGGAGGAACTTCTCGAAGAGGCGGATATTCCCGTGACAAAGTGGCACGGCGACGCCTCTCCGTCCAAAAAGAAACGCTTGTTGCAAACGCCGCGCGGCGTTATGCAGACGACGCCCGAAAGCCTTGAAAGCCTGCTTATACGAAACAGCGCGGGCATAAATCGGCTGTTTTCAGACCTGCGGTTTGTGATAATTGATGAAGTTCATTACTTTATGGACGGCGACAGGGGATTGCAGCTGCTGTCGATTTTGGAGCGACTTCAGCGGATAATCGGCTATGAACCGCGCCGAATTGGGCTTTCCGCTACGCTCGGCGACCCGACGAACGCCGAAAAGTGGCTTTCTATGGGAACTTCCGCAGAGTGCGTAACGCCGAAAGTTACCGAAAAAAGCCGTAAGGTGCGCCTGTCGGTTGACTTTTTCCCGATAGCAGAGAAAATCCCGCAAAAGGACAGCAAGGTGTTGCTCGACAATTACTACAGTTATCTTTACAAGATAACAAGCGGAAAACGGTGTATTCTGTTTTCCAACAGCAAGGGCGAGGTGGAGGAAAACATCGGGCATTTAAAGCGCATTTCCGCCGAAAAGCACGGGCGCGATGTTTACCTTGTCCACCACGCGAATGTTTCCCCCGCTTTGCGCGAGTTCGCCGAAGAACGTATGCGCGGGGGAGAACTCCCCGTTTGTACGGGCGCTACCGTAACGCTTGAACTCGGAATTGACCTCGGTCATCTTGAAAGAATAGTCCAGACGGGCTGTCCGCTGACTGTATCGGGATTTGTCCAAAGACTAGGCAGAACGGGACGGCGCGGCGGTACGGGGGAGATGTACTTTGCGTTCCGTCAGGATATGAGCGTTCCGCAGAATTTGTTTTATAAGGACATAAACTGGGATTTCGTGATGTGCATAGCGCAAATTCTGCTTTACACCCGCGAAAAGTGGGTAGAGCCGATGTATCTGCCGAAAATGCCGTTCAGTATGCTTTATCACCAGACAATGGCGATAATGGCGTCGTCGGGGAGCGTTCAGCCGAGGGATTTGGCACGGCAGATATTAACGCTGAATGTGTTCTCCGATATTTCAAAGGACGATTATCTTCTGCTTTTACGGCACCTGCTCGAAAACGAACACCTCGAACGCTCCGAGGACGGCGGACTGCTTATCGGGAAAAAGGGCGAGGGGATAGTCAATAATTACGAGTTTTTGGCGGTGTTTTCCGTACCGCTTGAATTTACCGTTCGGCAGGGTTCGGAGGTTATCGGCACGGTGCAGAACCCGTTCCCGCCGAAGTCGCAGTTCGCGCTTGCGGGTCAGCCGTGGGAAGTCACCGAACTTGACAAAAAGGAACTTATCATCTATGTAAAGAAGATAGAGGGCGTATCCGCTAATATGTGGACGGACACGGGAAACGAATACGTTCACACAATGGTTATGAAGAAAATTCTGGAAATTATTCAAAGCGACGAGGAGTATATGTTCCTGAGCGCGTCGGCGAAAAAACGGCTGTCGGACATTCGTATGCTCTGCCGAAATGCGGATTATTCGGATGATTTCTCGGATAAAATGATTGAGGACAAAACGCACGGGGAACGTATGGTTCTGCCGATTTCCGATAGTGGTTTCGCCGTGTTCCCGTTTTTGGGAACGCGCGGAACAATGGCTCTGCTGTACGCCCTGCGCGAACGCGGTTTCCGCGCGGAGGTTTACCTGTCAAAGTACATTCCGATTTGCATTGAAGTGACGACCGACAGGGGAAAACAAACGCTGATTAACGCGTTAAACGAGATAAAGGCAAACGGCGCGGACAAATACAAGTTCACGATACCCGATAACTGCGAGATAGCGGGGAAGTTCAACGACTATATCCCGCGCGGACTGTTAAAAAAGCAGTATATTGAGGATTATCTCGACACGGACGATTTGGCGAATATCGAATAATCGGGCGGATTTGTGCAAAGTTCACAAAAAGTGCCGTGGGAAATTGACGAATACGTCATTGAAATTCTTATAGGAATGTGTTATAATATATTATAAGTTTTGTAAATAACAAAGGCGTTAATGCAGTCAGAGTAACCGAAAAAGTGATGCCCAGAGAGCCGCGCGGCGCTGAAAGCGCGGAGTTCACGTTCGGAGAAGTGCGTCTGTACAGCCGGCGCGGGGAAATAAAGTATCCGCGCACGTTTTCCGCGTTAAGGAGAATGAGGGGCAAAGTTCTGCCTAAAGCGAAGTGGAACAGCGTTTTTGTACGCCTTCGCGCTTTTTAAGCGCGGGGGCTTTTCTTATGGAGGCATTATGTTTGATAAATTAAAGGCTGAAATAGAATCTATAAAAGCCCGCGACCCCGCCGTTCATTCGGCGTGGGAGGTGATTTTTCTCTATCCGTCGTTCAAGGCGGTGAGGAGTTATCGCCGCGCGCATTGGTTTCATACGCACGGACATACGTTCATTGCAAGGTGGATTTCCCAGCGTTCGCGCCACAAGACGGGCATTGAAATTCACCCCGCCGCGAAAATCGGCAAGGGCTTGTTTATCGACCACGGCGCGGGCGTTGTTATCGGCGAAACAACAGAGATAGGCGACTACTGCACGCTCTATCAGAATGTAACGCTCGGCGGTACGGGAAAGGACGTCGGAAAGCGCCACCCGACGCTCGGAAATAACGTTATGGTGGGCGCGGGCGCAAGGGTATTGGGTCCTTTTAAGATAGGGGATAATTCCAAAATCGCGGCGAACGCCGTGGTTCTCGAAGAAGTCCCGCCGAACTGCACGGCGGTCGGCGTTCCCGCAAGGGTAGTAAAGCGCGACGGCGTTCGCGTAAACAACAGCGACCTCGACCAGATACATATTCCCGACCCCGTAAGCCAGCTTATCTGTGAACAGCAGATGTGCATTGACAGGCTTACAAAGGAAATAGAACAGCTTAAAAGCGACATCAAAGCCGTTAAGGAGGAGAAAAAGTGAAAATCTACAACACTATGACGCGCAAAAAGGAAGAATTAAAGCCGATTACGGAAAATACCGTCAAGATATACTGCTGCGGACCTACGGTTTATAATCTTATCCACATCGGAAACGCCCGCGCATTATGCGTATTCGACACATTGCGCAGGTATCTCGAATACAGAGGGTACAAGGTTTTCTATGTGCAGAACTTCACGGACGTTGACGATAAGATAATCAAAAAGGCGAACGAACTCGGAAAAACCGCGCTTGAAGTTTCCGAAAACGCGATAAAGGAGTATTTCACGGACGCGGAGGGTCTGAACGTGCGCCGCGCGGACGTTCACCCGAAAGTCACGGAAAATATGGATATTATAATCGACATCGTGAAAACGCTCGTCGATAAAGGCTACGCGTATGAAGCTGACGGCGATGTGTATTTTGACGTGAGCAAATTTCCCGAATACGGCAAGCTGTCGCACCAGCCTCTTGAGGAACTTCAGGCGGGCGCGAGGATAGAAGTCGGCGAGAAGAAACGCGACCCTATGGATTTTGCCGTATGGAAAGCCGCGAAACCGGGCGAACCGTTCTGGGAGTCGCCGTTCGGACAGGGCAGACCCGGCTGGCATATCGAATGTTCCGCGATGAGCAGGCACTACATCGGCGATACAATCGACATTCACGGCGGGGGAGCGGATCTTATCTTCCCGCACCACGAAAACGAGATTGCCCAAAGCGAATGTGCGACGGGCTGTACCCTCGCGAATATCTGGATGCACAACGGTATGCTGAACGTCGATAACAAGAAGATGTCGAAGTCGGCGGGGAACTTCTTCCTTGTGCGCGATATGGCGAAAGAGTTTGGCTATGAACCCATTCGCTTTATGCTGTTGTCCGTGCATTACAGAGGACAATTGAATTACACGACCGAGGTAATCGAAAGCTGTAAATCCGCGCTCGCAAGGCTTTATAACTGCCGTGATACAATGGAGAGAACGCTCGGCACGGCAAAGGACGGGGGAGCGTCCGAGTTCGCGAAAAACAGCGCAAGCACCGCCCGCGACGCGTTCATAAAGGCAATGGACGACGACCTTAACACCGCCGACGCGATTTCCGCAGTTTTCGACCTCGTAAGGGTAATAAACACCGCCCTTGCCGATAAAGACGTTACAAACGGAGATATTTCTGTATATCTTGACGAATTTAATTCATTGACAAATGTGTTAGGGTTGTTGTATAATAAGAGTAAGGACGATATTCCCGCGGATATTCTTGAACTTTTAGAACAGCGCAAAGAGGCGAGAAAAGCAAAGGACTTCGCGCAGGCGGATAAACTAAGAGATGAAATAACCGCCCGCGGATATATCGTAGAGGAAACGCGTCAGGGAACTGTAATTAAAAAAGCGTGAGATTTGAAAGGAAAAAGGATTTGAAAAAGTTTATTTTTGCCGTATTAGCGGCGGTGTGCGCTTTGACGTTTTCGGGCTGTATGCCACAGCAGGAAACCCACGAAAACGGAATGGCAGGCTATGATTTCAAGCAGATGAACACGGATTTTATTCAGCTCAAACCGCCGTCGGCGGGGGATAAAATCGCGGTTATTGATACCGATTACGGTGAAATCCGCGTTGTACTGTACGAACAGTACGCGCCGAACGCCGTGGCGAACTTCATTAAAAACGCCGAGGCGGGCAATTACAACGATATGCCGATAAAAGGCGTGCGCGACGGCGTGTATTTCCTCACGGGGGGCTGGGAGGACAAAAAGGGCAACTACGTCGGCAGAAACAGCGATGATGAATTGGTAGCCGACGAGTATTCCGTTGACCTCTGGCCGTTTACGGGCGCGCTTATGGGATTTTCGGAGGACACGGGATACAGCGACGCGCGGTGGTTTATCGCGAATAACGATGAAGAATCGCTTACAAAAGAGGCGATAGACGAACTGAAAGCGCAGACCGCGGAAACCCGCGACGACCCCGTCGAGCGCGAAAAACTCCTCACGATGTTCGACAAGTTCTATGAATACGGCGGAGTTTTCGGATACGCCGGGGAATATGCCGTATACGGGCAGACGTATCTGGGTCTTGACGTTGTGAAGAAACTCACGCACATATCGTCAAACGACGAAGGCGAGGCGCTCGAAGAAGTTATGATAAACAGCGTGACGATTTCGGAGTTTAAAGAGGGGGACGCGACGGACGTTTATCCGCGCGAACCGCTCCACCCGCTTGATGAAAGCGAAGTTTCAGACAGCGGTTCAAAAGAAAGTTCGGAGGTATCGCAGTGAAGTTAAGATATGCGCTTATGAGCGTCCTGCTGGCGGGGACAGCGCTGTTCGCGGGGTGCAATAGCAATAAATTTGAAGTGAAAAGCGAAAAGCCGAAAGAAATCGCAGACTTCGACGGCAATGTAAAGGACGTAACGCCGAAAAGCGGTGATTTAATAGCGACAATAGAAATCGAGGGCTACGGCACAATGAAAGCCGTGCTGTTCCCCGAAGCCGCGCCCGTGGGCGTTGAGAACTTCCAAAAGCTGTGCGACGCTAAGTATTATGACGGGCTGAAAATTCACAGGGTGATGAAAGGCTTTATGATGCAAGGCGGAAGTGCAAACGGCGACGGCACGGGCGGAGATGCTTTGGTAAACGGCGGTAAATTCTCGATTGAAACCGCGCAGAACGCCCGCCACTTCTACGGCGCGCTGAGTTACGCTAACGCGGGCATTGACAACAACACAACGCAGTTCTTTATAATCAACAACAAAACGCCCGTCACGCTCGACACGTCAAACCTTGACGCAGCTCAACAGCAGATAAACTCGGATCTTGAATATCTCAAAGAATACGAAAAGGAGTTTGACCCTGCGGTTTTAGACAGGTATTTAAGCGAGGTTAAAAGCAGTCAGTATACGCTAGACTTTACAAAATACGCAACCGATGAAATAAAGGCGCGGTACGCCGAAAAGGGCGGTTATCCGTGGCTTGACGGCGGGTATACGGTGTTCGGGCAGGTGTACGAGGGCTTTGACGTTATCGACGCTGTCGCCGACGCGGAAGTCGTCACAAACGCGGGCGGTGAAAAATCCGAGCCTAAAGAGGATATTATCATAAAGACTATAACGGTGTCTACTTTTGAATAAAAAAGCGGAGGTGCAAGATGAAACTGAAAAATATTTTGATGTGCGGAGTTCTCGCCGTGTCAAGCGCGCTGTGCTTTTCGGGCTGTAAGGGCGGTTCGTCCGCGGGAAATCTCTCCGAAGAACTGACGTTTAAGGACGGCGACAAGATAGCGGAAATCACTATTGAGGATTACGGCACGATTAAGTTTAAGCTGTTCCCCGACATTGCTCCGACGGCGGTCGAGAATTTTGAAATGCTCGCAAACGACGGTTATTACGACGGCTTGAAAATCCACAGCGTTGCAAAAGACCTCTGCATACAGGGCGGTTCGCTTTACGGCGACGGCACGGGCGGTTCGGCTCTTGTAAACGACGACGGCTATTTCCCCGTTGAAACAAGCCCCGACGCGCGGAACTTCTACGGCGCTTTGGGCTATTCCGCGAATGAATTCGGCGAAAACACGGCTGTTTTCTATATCGTGAACAGCAAGAAAACAAGCGATATAACGCAGTATTCCCCCGACCTTATAAAAAGCAAGGCGAACACCTACGCCGACCAAAAGGAGGGTCTTGAGGAAATGGACCCCGTGGCAATGGAACTTACATACCAAGAGCAGAGCCTGAATAACCTCGCGGATATGTTAAGCAAGGCGGGCGACGATGTTGTAAAGCGCTACGCCGAAAAGGGCGGTTATCCGCTTTGGGACGGCAGTTACACGGTGTTCGGGCAGACGTTTGAGGGCTTTGAAGTTCTCGATAAAATATCGAACGCCGAAACGACAATGGGCAAGGACGGCACAAATTCCAAGCCGAAAACGGATATTATCATTTCAAGCGTTGTAGTTTACGAATATGTAACGCCCGAAGCGCCCGAAGAAGAAGTATCCGAATAACCGCAGAAATTTGAGGGCAAAAAATTCCCGCGCGGATTTCCGTGCGGGATTTTTGTTGTTTTGTATCTTATTTTGTATCATCGAAAACCGCCGTTTCGCTGTAGAAATATGTGATGAACGGAAACGCGCCGATAGAGTTACATTCTTTTCTGAACATCATTTCCTTGCCCTTTAAATCAAGCGCGAAAAGCGGTATGCATAACAGCACGTCGTCATAGCTTAAATACTCGCGCGGGCGGGCGTAACTGCACCGCGCGGAAAATTGCATAAGGGGGCGAGAATATCTTAAATACTCGCGCGGGCGGGCGTAACTGCACATTTCCTGCGCGGTAACGCGGTAAATCGTCAGATTTTGTTTCCCGCCGAGATACGGCTCCGCCCAGTTTCGCAGGAAGTTTAACACCGCCGTATCGGGCGCGCCTGTCATTACGAGCGTCGGCGGGTTCTCACGGAATAAATCGCGCATATCAGCGGGTTTTTCAGCATTGATATACTTCTCGCCGTTTTTGATAACATAAAACTTCTTTGCCGAAACGGATTTGTAAATAATCACGGTTAAGAACGGCTCTATAACCATTAAAACCAACATCGCGAACCCCAGCGCGAGATGCACATATTCGCCGAGCAGATACGCCGCGAACAGAAAAACCAGTATGCCACCCATAACGAATATTGCGACAAACGTCGCCGCGCCTGTGTGCCTTATCTCGCTGATTTCCATAACCTTGCGGGAAATCTGCCTTTGTATCTGCGCGTTGACGTCGCTTTCGGGAGTGATTTTCTGTTTTATAAGCTTAATTATAACAGGCGTTCCCGCGACGATAAACAGCCCCGCCAAGAACGTGAATACTATCACGGGATAGCACCAATCGTCAAAGCCCTCCATCGCGGAAATCACGAGAAACCCGAAGTCCGCAAGCAGTACCGCCCAGCCTATAATCTGCCAAAACAAATACGGATGACGCCGTCTGAATTTCATGAATTGCCCTCCAGTTTACTGCGGATATATTCCTGTATAGCCTTAGGGGAAGCCGCGCCTTTAAGCGCCTTGTTCGCCTGCCCCATAAAGAACCCGAACACCTTTTGGTCGCCTTTTTTGTACTGCTCGACGGCTTTCGGGTTGTTCGCGATTATCTCGTCTACGACCAAGGCTATAGCCCCGCTGTCCTCTTTTATCCACAAATCGTCCCTGTCGGCTATATCTTTTGGAGAACCGCCGTTTTCAATCATTTCGCGCAGGATAGTCTTTGCGTTCGCCTGCGAGATTTTGTCGGTCTGCATAAACTCAACAAGCTGAGCAAATTCCGCACCGCCGAAGTTCAGATTTTCCATATCAGCCTCGCCGCGGTTTATGCGGTTCATAAGTTCGCCGATGATATAATTCGCGACGGCTTTCGGGTTGTTGTACTCCGCGATTGCCTCGTCAAAGAAATCGCATATCGTCTTGTTTCCGACGATGATGTCCGCGTCCGCTTTTTTAATGCCGTATTCGTTCACATAACGCTCTACGCGCTGTTCGGGAAGTTCGGGGATAGAACGCCGAATTTCTTCCAACTCTTCTTCCGTGAAAATAATCGGAGGAATGTCGGGGTCGGGGAAGTAGCGATAATCGTGCGCGTCCTCTTTCGAGCGCATAGCCGTGGTTTCGCCGAGCTGTTCGTTAAAACGGCGCGTCTGCTGAATTACGCGTTCGCCATTGTCGAGAAGTTCCTCCTGCCGTTCTATCTCCGCCTCAATAGCGCGGGAAATAGCTTTAAGGGAATTCAGGTTTTTAAGTTCCGTGCGCGTTCCGAGTTCATTTGAGCCTTTGGGCGCAATAGAAATATTCACGTCGCACCGAATAGAACCCTGCTCCATTTTGCAGTCGCAGATACCCGCGTATTGCAAGAGCAGTTTTATCTTTTCGATAAACGCTATTACCTCGTCCGCGCTGTGAAAATCAGGCTCTGTTACTATCTCAATCAAAGGAACACCACAGCGGTTGTAGTCCGCGAGAGATATTCTGTTCACATCATCGTGAACGAGTTTCCCCGCGTCCTCTTCAAGGTGTATGCGGTTTATGCGGATATTCTTCTCCGCACCGTTTACGTTTATTTTAACATTGCCCGAAAGGCAGACGGGGCGCGGCATTTGCGAAATCTGATATGCTTTCGGCAGGTCGGGGTAGAAATAGTTCTTTCTGTCCCATTTTGTAAATCGGGAAATCTCGCAGTTCATAACATATCCAGCCTTGATGATGTATTCGACGGCTTTTCGGTTCAAAACGGGCAGAGTTCCCGGCAGTCCGCTGCATACGGGACAGCACCGCGAGTTCGGCGTACCGCCGAATTCCGCTGAGCAGGTGCAGAAAACCTTGGATTTTGTAAGAAGTTCCGCGTGTATTTCAAGACCCATTGTGGGAAAATATGCGCTCATCTTAACACCCCCTTAAAGTTTCGGAGAAATCGGAGCAAATCCGTTTTCCCATTCATCGGCGACTTGAAGAACAGTCGTCTCGTCAAACCGCCGTCCGATAATCGACATTCCGACAGGCAAGCCGTTTTCGGTGTAACCGCACGTCGTGGAAACGGCGGGCAGTTTCGCTATGTTCACGGTGACTGTGCAGATGTCTGCCATATACATCTTTACGGGGTCGTTGTCCTGCTCGCCTATTTTGTACGCGGGAGTCGGCGCGGTCGGCGTGAGGATAACGTCCGCTATGCCGAATATATCGTTGTATTCCTTGATTATCTCCTGTTTTAACGCCAGCGCTTTCTTGTAGTAAGCGTCATAATATCCGCTTGAAAGCGCGTAGTTGCCGAGCAGGATACGGCGCTTTACTTCCTCGCCGAACCCGCGCGAACGGCTGTCGCGGATAAGTTCCTCGTAAGTCCTGCCCTCGCCTCGGAAACCGTATTTTATCCCGTCGAACCTTGACAGGTTTGACGCCGCCTCCGCGCAAGCTATAAGATAATAAGCGGGAACGGCGTATTTAAGCCCCGGCATTGAGCAGTCAACAAGCACCGCGCCGCGCTTTTCGAGTTCTTTTGACGCGTCAAGGACGTGCTGTTTTACGGCAGGCTCTACTGCGTCGGAGAAGAACTCTTTCGGCAGGGCGATTTTAAGTCCGCTTATCGGCTTGCCTATCTTCTCCGAAAAATCGGGCGTATCAACGTTCGCCGAAGTCGCGTCGTGCCTGTCGTGACCGCATATCGCGTTCAGCAGAAGAGCGCAGTCGCGCGCGTCGTTCGCAATAGGTCCTATCTGGTCGAGCGAACTTGCGAACGCGACAAGTCCGTAGCGCGAAACGCGTCCGTAGGTGGGCTTTATTCCCGTGACGCCGCAGAAACTCGCGGGCTGTCTGATAGAACCGCCCGTATCCGAGCCTAGCGCGGCAGGCGCAAGCCCCGCCGCCACCGCCGCCGCCGAACCGCCCGAAGAACCTCCCGGTACGCGTTCGAGGTCATACGGGTTTCTCGTTTTGGCAAACGCCGATGTTTGTGTAGAACCGCCCATCGCGAACTCGTCCATAGACGTTTTGCCGAGCAGAACATACCCCTGCGCGTTCAGCTTTTCGATAACCGCTGCGTTATACGGCGGAATGAAGTTCTCCAGCATTTTGGAGGCGCACGTCGTCCGAACGCCGTCAATGCAGATGTTATCCTTGACGGCAAGCGGAATGCCCGTAAGCGGTGCGGAATTTCCCGCATTGATAACCGCCTGCGCTTTCTCCGCGTCTTGCAGAGCCTTTTCTTTCGTCACCGTAATGTATGAAAGCAGGCGCGGGTCGGCGTCTTCAATTCTCTTGAAATACTCTCCGCATAGCTCCGCCGCGCTTATTTCCTTGCTGTCAAGCGCTTTGCGCAGAGCGCGGATATTTGTTCGTTTTATATCCATACTTCCACTCCTTTATCAGACTATTCGACAACCTTTGGAACGACATAGCACCCGTCGGTGTTTTCCGCGTTGGAAAGCAGTTTTTCCGTCGGGAAACTCTCTTCGGCTATATCCTCGCGGGTATCGGAGAGAGAAATCTCGTTTTCGTCTTTCGTGTCGTCATACACGAGGTCGAACGCTTTTATTTCGTCCATAAGTTCGATGATGTCGCTCATTTCGCCCATAACTTTTTTCATTCCCGCCTCGTCATAGTCCAGCTTTGAAAGCTCGCAAAGGTGCTTTATCGTGCTAAGTTCTACAGCCATAAAAACCTGTCCTTTCGTGTAAAATTATCCATACATTGTTATTATATCCTATATTCGCCTATTTTTCAAGTGCATTTTAAAAAATTTCTCGCTTTGCGCGTTTTCCGTTGTGCAACAAGCACAAATATGCTTTTCGGGTGTAAAAATATCGGGGCATATTGACGAGCGCGCGCAGAGGCTGGAGGGCTCGTTCCCGTAGTTGCTGGAGAATAGTTGCTGGTTATTAGTTTAGAGTGTCCCCTGTTTCGCTTTTTTGCGTCGGCATCGTGCCGACGCTTTGGGCGAAACGGTGCGGCATCCTGCCGCAGCCTTCGGCGGACGGAAAGATTGTCTTTGAGTTCAGAGGTTGTTTTTCTGGGGAATACAACGCCCCCGCGGTAGCGGGGGCGGTTTTGCTGAGAGAGTACTGACAAGATTTGGGCGGACTTTGCGCCTTGGGCAGACTTTTGGGCGGACTTTCGGGCGGAGTTTGAACCTGAATTTGGCTTAATACCGCCGTTTGGGCGGAGTTTAATATATTTTTATATATTCTAAGAACATTTTTATAATACACATAAAAATTAAAGAAGCAGAAAAAAGTTATAAGAAATTCGATTTTTTTGCGCAACTCCGCCCAAATCGCATAACAATGCGGAATTTTCACGAAAAGTCCGCCCAGAATTCCGCCCGCAGCTCCGCCCAACCGTCAATCTCCGCCCAAAACTTCCCCTCTTAACCCACAAAAACCGCCCCGCCGTTGGCGGGGGCGGTTTTGCTGAGAAAATTCGTACAGGCTATTTGGCTTAACAGAGCCGTTCGTACAGGTTGTGTACAGGTTGCGTACAGGTTGCGTACAGGTTAGTTGGCTTAACAGAGCCACGCGTACAGGTTGAGCCTGTTTTTTTTATATTCTAAGAACATTTTTTATAATGCAATTAACTGCACGAGGAGCAACAGAAAAACGTCTAAGGATTTGGCAAAATACCCGTCAACCTGTACGAACCCGCATTGCTATGCGATTTAACCTGTACACAAACCTGTACATAACCTGTACATAACCTGTACAACCTGTACCAAACTTCCCTCTTAACCCGCAAAAACACACCCCGCCAACGGCGGGGCGCTCTTACCTCTAACCTCTAACCTCTTACCTCTTACCGGCTATGCTCCGGCTTCTAAAAACCAAACCGTAACAATCGCCCAATCCGCGAACATATGCACTATCCACGACGGGTAAATCCTACCGCTTTTATCGTCGATATAGTCAAAAATCAGCCCGCCTGCCGCAAGCCCCGCAAGCGACGCTATAAATAACGGCAACGGGAACGCCGCGCCTATGAATGCAATGTGATAAACGGCGAACATCAGCGAACTGAAAATATACGCCGTGCGTTTTGACGCGTATTCGGACAGCGTAATAAACGAGATAAGGCGAAACAGAAATTCCTCTAAAAACGAGTTGCCGAGCGAAATATACACGGCAACAAGCACGAAATAATCGCTGTTCACCTGCTGATCTTCGAGCATTGACTGCACAAGTTTTGGGTAATCGACAACCCCGCGCGTTGCCAGGTAAACGCCGAAAATTATCCCGTAAATCACCGCGCCGAGCGCGATTAGCTTTAGTATGCTTTTCCTGTCGAGCGAAAACGCCGAGCGTTTGATTTTTATGCCCGAAATCTTCAGCACGACAAGCGGAACGCCCGCGAACAGCGCAATTTTTACTGCGGATTTTATAAGGTACGGCGGTTCTGCAAGCGTTTCCGCAAGCGCCATAATTATACAGCACGCGACCGTCAGCGCGGGGATAATGTATTTTCTTTTTTGCATATTTTTCCTTTCAGATGTAAGAAATTAGAGGTAAGAGATTGAGCAGTCCGAACTGCGGATTGTCCTTATCAGCACGCGAAACCCGCTGTCATGCAGGAAAGCCGATAGGGGTTGACAAACGTTCGGCGGGGTGGTATAATTCATTTATCGGAGGTGAAACGCATTATGGGCTTATCATTTACGCTCAAATTAACATGGAATCAGTTTTGGGACGCTCAGCAAAACAATCCTAATAATGAACTGCTGTTCATGTATAAAGGCAAATGCTATATTCTACAGCATGGTGATTACATATGGGAAATTGCTGAGTATAACAATGATACAGATGATATAGGAAGAACGCTCGTCAGCGCGGCTGAAAAGAACTACGGTCACAGGAACTATCACGACCAAGCAAATTGGGATGATTTGATTGCCAAATGCTATGACGTTGTGACAGCGCCAATCTTTGACGGCAAGTCTTTCCGTGATGTAATTGAAGAAATGCTCTTCTATTAAAACCCGTTCTGTTATCGCTTTACGGCGAAAAGTAATCTTGCATGGCAGTGCGTTGCCCAAGGAGGGAAAAGATGATTAATCCGCATGAAACAAAGGCTTTTGAGTTGCTGTATCACTTTGTTCATCATCATTCCGGAGGAGTTTATCGGTTAACATTTCAAAATGGCTCTGAAATGACAGCGGTATATGATACGGACTACGAAACCGACAATGGACTTGAATTTGAAAAAGACGGTTACGAGGAATATATCACTATTCTTTTCAAAAACATTGCCGACAACGCTTTATTTGAAGTAAACTGTTTTAATTTTCCCGAAAAGGTGCTTTATAACGGCGAACAAATAATTTGATTTATTCATAAACCAGCACAGATTTATGACTGTTGTCAAATCAGCAGTTGCAATTATTTAACAACAGCGGTCAACCACATCGGCTGACCGCTGTTGCTTTGCGAAATCCTTTATATATCTCGCTTTATAACTTATTTCACCACGATATTCACAAGTTTATTAGGCACGGCTATTTTCTTTATTATCGTCTTGCCGTCGGTCTGAGATTTGATTTCGGGGAGTTCCAGAGCCATTTGGATAAGCGTTTCGGCGGGGGAATTTACGGGCGCGTTAAATCTCGCCTTGATTTTTCCGTTCACCTGAACGGCAAGTTCTGCCGTGCTTTCCGCGCAGAGCGTTTCGTCATACTCCGCCCACTTCTGTTCGTGTATCATACCGAAACCTAACGTTTCAAACAGTTCCGACGCGATATGCGGTGCAAACGGATAAAGCAGGATAAGCAGAGTGCGAAATTCCGCTTTGTTGAAACCGCCCGCCTCGTCCGCCGCGTTCAGCAGAGCCATCATCGCGGCGATTGCCGTGTTGAATTTCAGCGTTTCAACGTCGTCTGTAACTTTCTTAATCGTCTTGTGCATAGCCGCACGGAGCGCGTCGCTGTACTCGTCCCCGTCCTTTAGGTTTTCGGACATATTCCAGATACGCTCCAGAAAACGCCGACAGCCCTTTATTCCGTTTTCCTGCCACGGCGCGGCTTTCTCAAAATCGCCTACAAACATCTCGTAAAGGCGCATTGTATCAGCGCCGTATTCCTTAACGACTTCATCGGGATTTACTACGTTGTGCAGTGACTTTGACATCTTGCAGAATTTCCCCGGATTTTGCGGGTCAACTCCTAATATCATTCCGTGCGAAGTGCGTTTTGCATACGGCTCTTTTGTCGGCACTATTCCCTCGTCATATAAGAACTTGTGCCAGAAACGGCTGTAAAGCAAGTGCAGGGTAGTGTGTTCCATACCGCCGTTGTACCAGTCAACGGGCAGCCAATATTTAAGCGCGTCTTTTGACGCGAGTTCCTTGTCGTTCGTCGGGTCGGTATAGCGCAGAAAATACCAGCTTGAACCCGCCCATTGAGGCATTGTGTCGGTTTCGCGCTTTGCAGGACCTCCGCACTTGGGACACGTTGTATTAATAAAGCTGTCAAGCGCCGAAAGCGGACTTTCGCCGTTGTCTGTCGGCATATAGCTTTCCACTTCGGGCAGAGTAAGCGGAAGTTCGCTTTCGGGAAGTCCTACCCAACCGCATTTTTCGCAGTAAACCACGGGGATAGGCTCGCCCCAGTATCTTTGCCGTGAGAACACCCAGTCGCGCAGTTTGAAGTTCACTTTTTCGTGACCTATACCCTTTTCGGTAAGCCACCCCTTTATCTTGACCTTAGCGTCCTCAACGGAAAGTCCGTCAAGAAATTCGGAGTTTACGAGAACGCCCGTCGCGCAGTCGGTGAACGCCTCTTTCTCTACGTCCTCCCCGCCCTTTACGACTTCTATTATCGGCAGATTAAACTTCTTTGCAAATTCCCAGTCGCGGGTATCGTGCGCGGGAACTGCCATAATCGCGCCCGTGCCGTAACTCATCAGAACATAGTCCGAAATAAAAATCGGTATTTCCTTGCCGTTCACGGGATTTACCGCCATAACGCCGTCGAGCTTAACGCCTGTTTTGTCCTTGTTCATTTCCGTGCGGTCGAAGTCGGACTTGCGCGCCGCCTCCTGCTGATACGCGCGAACCTCGTCCATATTGCCGAGTTTGTCCGCCCACTTTTCAATAAGCGGGTGTTCGGGGGAAATTACCATATAAGTCGCGCCGAAAAGCGTATCGGGGCGCGTTGTGTATACTACGAGATTATCGCCGAGCGTTGTCGGGAAATTCACCTCCGCGCCCGTCGAGCGTCCTATCCAGTTTATCTGCGCGGTTTTGATTTTCTCAAAATAATCAACGGAGTCCAAATCGTCAAGCAGTTTCTGCGCATAGTCCGTGATTTTCAGCATCCATTGATTTTTAACCTTATGGATTACTTCGCCGTGGCAGCGTTCGCAAGTGCCGTTCACGACTTCTTCATTTGCGAGGACAACCTTGCATTTCGTACACCAATTGACGTTCATTTCCTTTTTATACGCAAGTCCCGCATTGAATAATTTCAGGAAAATCCATTGCGTCCACTTGAAGTAATTCGGGTCGGTAGTGTTCACCTCGCGCTGCCAGTCGAACGACAGACCCAGCATTTTAAGCTGATTTCTAAACCGCTCCACATTGCGCTCAGTAACTTTAGCGGGGTGGATTTTATGCTCAATTGCATAATTTTCGGTAGGCAGACCGAAAGCGTCCCAGCCCATAGGGAACAGCACGTTATATCCCTGCATACGGCGTTTTCTCGCGACAATATCCATTGCCGTGTACGGGCGCGGGTGTCCGACGTGCAGACCCTCTCCCGACGGGTACGGGAACTCCACAAGCGCGTAATATTTCGGCTTTGAGTAATCGTTTTCCGCGTGGAATGTGCGGTGTTCTTCCCAATATTTTTGCCATTTGTTTTCAATGGCGGCAAAATCGTACTTCATAAGTCCATTTCCTTTCAAGTATTAAATATACATATTAATTTTAGCACATTTATACTGAAATGTCAAGTAGTTGTTAGTTGATAGAGAGTAGTAGTTAGTAGCTAGTTATTTGGGTCAGCTCGTTGATTTAAAGAAGTAAGAGGTTAGAGGTAAGAGGTAAGCGGGCAATCCACTTCGCGGATTGCCCTAAGGTGCGCCCTGCGGGCGCGGAAAGATTGTATGCGGGTCAGAACGCCCCTGCGCCGACCGTGGGGTCTGGCGTGGCTCAATTCAAGCGACCCTCTCCCTTATCCCGCAATAGCTTACCGCCAAGCGTATTAACGCGCCCTTACCGCCCGTGCCGAGCCGTTGCCCGACCGCCCGCAATTCGCCTGACGGCGAATTAACGGCGCTTACGCGCCGTTGTTTTGCGCTCCGCGCAAAACGCGGGCTACATTAACACAGCGCCCTGCCAACGGCGGGGCGCAACTTTAGGGACTGCACTTTAAGTCTGGCATCTAGCCTTTAACTTCTAGTTTCTTGTAGTACTAACTGCTAAAAACTAATCTCTAACAACTATCTGTCATAAAACGAACACAATCCCGCGCTATAATAAAATTAATAAATCATTGATTTTGCAATTTTCGGAGGGAGTAAAATGAAACTGCGCATTGCGTCTATGGCGGTTTTTTGCGCTTATATGCTGTCGGGGTGTTCGGGGAAAAGTTCGGCTGACGGCGGGACTTCCAGCCCGCTTTTGACTTCCGCAAACGTCGAAACGTCCGACAGCACCACAACTGCCGAGAGTTCTGTACCCGACCCGACAGGTGCGGACTGCGTTGTCAAAATAGACGGCGCGGGCGGTTCCGTGTCGGGAAACGGCGCGAAAGTACAAAACGGCGTGGTTTCCATAACGCAGGCGGGAACATATAAACTCGCCGGGAAATCAGATAATTGCTGTGTTAAAGTAAACGCGGGCGATAATGACGAGGTAACGCTTGTTCTGGACGGAGTTGCTTTACATTCCGAAAGCGGAAGCGTTATCGACTGCGAAAGCGCGGGTGCGCTTACTTTGTATTTGGAAAGCGGAAGTGAAAATTCCCTCTCCGACAGCGAAAGCTATCCCGACGGGGAAACGGACGCGGTTGTATTTGTGCGTTCGGACTTGAAAATAAGCGGTGCGGGCAAATTGTCCGTGAACTCCGTACACGGCGACGCAATAAAATGCAAAGATAACCTCGCGGTATTTGACGGAGTTTTGGACGTGGTTTCCGCTGATGACGGAATAGTGGGCAAGGACGGAGTTTATCTCTGCGGGGGAAAAGTCTCCGTAAACGCGGGCGGTGACGGGCTGAAATCTACAAACGATACCGATCCCGACAAGGGAAGTATTTATATTAAAGGCGGGGAACTTGCCGTTACAAGCGGAGCGGACGCTGTTCAGGCGGAGCGCGGTTTGATAATCAAAGGCGGGAAAATCACGGCGCAGGCAGGCGGAGGAATAACCGAAATTCCCGAAAATCAGACGGCTTGGGATTTTGACTTGAATAATTCGGATACAAGCCAAAAAGGTTTGAAAGCAGGCGGGAATATCAAGATAAGCGGAGGAGAACTTGCGATAAATTCCGCAGACGACAGCGTTCACTCAAACGGCAGTATCACGATAAGCAACGCGGTTCTTGAACTCACGTCGGGCGACGACGCCGTTCACGCCGATGAAAATATCACGATATTAAGCGGTGAGATAAATATTCCTCAAAGCTATGAAGGAATTGAGGGCAAGAGCATTGATATTGACGGCGGGAACATCACGCTCACGGCAACGGACGACGGCTTGAACGCCGCAGGCGGTGACAACGCGAATGTATTCGGTTTTGGGCAGGCTGTCGATGATTACTACGTCAGCATTTCGGGCGGGAATATAACCGTAAGCGCAGAGGGTGACGGCGTTGACAGCAACGGTACAATAGCGCAGAGCGGCGGCGTTCTCACGGTGTTCGGTCCGACAAATTCGGGCAACGGCGCTTTGGATTACGATTTAAGTTATGTATTAAGCGGAGGTACGCTGATAGCGGTCGGCGCGTCGGGAATGGCAAAAGCCCCGTCAACGCTTTCTCAGCCGTGTCTTTCGATAAACAGCGAAGTGCCTGCCGAAAGCAGGATAGAAGTTCGCGGCGCGGATAAAATCATTCTTGAAGTGACAAACCCCAAACCCGCGCAGTCGTTGATACTCTCGTGCGAGGAAATGGCGGTCGGCGAGGAGTACGGGATATATATTAACGGCGAACTTGCCGTATCCGTTACCGCAGAGGACGGCGTTTCGGGGAATGGGGTTCAGGACGGTATGCACGGGGTAACATTGTTCGGACGGCGCAATTAGTTAGAAGTAAGAGGTAAGAGCGCGCGTCGCGCGCAGTTTATAGTTAAAAGTGCACGCATTATCCGCTTCGCGGAAAACGCTGTGCACAGTATTTGGTGTCCGCTCTCGCGGACGATTAGATTGTCTTTAAGTCAATGCGCCCCGCCAAAGGCGGGGTGTATTTTGTAATGCGATTGCCCCGCCGTTGGCTAATTAAACAACTAGCGTTCTCCCCGCCGTAGGCGGGGAGAACGTCATTACTATTCACTTTACACCCAACACTATAAACTGTTAAACGGCGGGTGAAACGGCATAAAAATATTTAACCTTGCCGAAACCGAGAAGTTTGGTATAATATTTAAATCTCTCCGCAAACTAACCGCGAGGTGAGTTTATGGGAACGGTTGTGATAATCGGCGAAAGCCGTGCGGGGGAACTTATCGGCGGTCTGCCTAAGATTGCGGTGCGGGATTTTGCCTGCGTGGACTGCGAGGACGCTGTTGTAATCTTAGGGAAAAACGCGCATTGCGAGGTAAAAAACGCCCTTAGCGTTATCGCAGACGGCGACGAACCCGCCGAACTCCCGCGCGGTGTTCAGCTGATAACATGCGGTGTTTCGCCGAAAAATACGGTCAGCGTAACTTCGCGCACTCCCGAACGGCTCACGCTGTCGCTTAACCGCTCAATCCGCACGGCGAAAGGCGTTGTAGAACCGCTCGAACTTCCCGCGCCCGTACTTCAGGGCTTTTCGGAATACGACATAATGGCAAATTTCGCCGTTCAGCTGTTAGAGAATAGTAGTTAGCGAGTAATCCGACTGTTATCAGTTTATAGGGTATAGTGCCGAGTGTAAAGTAATAAGCCGTTCCACCGCCAACGGCGGGGGAAAACGCATTAAAAGCCACAAGAAAATCCCCCCGCGACTGCGGGGAGAATTTCTTTATTGTTAAGGGAATGTTATAAGCGATTACTCGTTGTCCTGCAATGCGTCGTATCCGCTTTCGCCCGTGCGGACTTTCACAACGTCCGCTACGTCGTAAACGAATATCTTGCCGTCGCCTATTCTGCCCGTGTAAAGCACGTTCTTTGCCGTTTCAACGACTGTTTCAACAGGAACTTTGCACACAACGATTTCCATTTTGATTTTCGGCAGCAGGTGCGTTTCAATCGGAACACCGCGGTAAAACTCTGTCGAGCCTTTCTGCATACCGCAGCCCAAAACGTTCGTTACCGTCATACCCGTAATGCCGATAGCCGACATCGCGTTTTTGAGAGCCTCGATGTGTTCGGGTTTCGTGACGATAACGACCTTCGACATATTGCCGTCCTTGGACGGAGTGTATTTTTTGTGAACGACGGGAACATCGCCCGTGCTTGCCGCGTCCGCCGCTTTTGCCTCAACTTGGGCGAGCGTATCAACTTCCTTGTCGCGTCCTGACGCGGTAGTTTCAACCTGCATAGACGGAATGAAGTCCGCATACGAACTCGGCAGACCGTGTTCCGTAGCGTCCAGTCCGACAATTTCTTCGTGGCGCGAAACGCGCAAGCCGATTGTTTTCTTGATAATCAGGAATGTAAGCGAAATAGCCGCCGCTGTCCATGCGCAGATAGCTACCGCGCCGAGCGCCTGTACTCCCAACTGCTTGAAACCGCCGCCGTAGAACAAGCCTTTTACAGCAACGCCGTCCGCGCCGATGTTTTGACCCGTACCCGTTGCGAACAAACCTACCGCGAGAGTACCCCAGATACCGTTGCAGAAGTGAACGCCTACCGCGCCGACAGGGTCGTCGATGTGAAGTTTGTAGTCGAGGAGCCAAACGCCGAATACTACCAAAAATCCCGATACAAGACCGATTATCGCCGCGCCGAGGCAGTCAACGTCAGCGCACGGCGCTGTTACGCCGACAAGTCCCGCGAGCGACGCGTTAAGGCACATCGAAACATCGGGCTTGCCGTTTTTCAGCCAAGTGAAAATCATCGTCGTGCAAGTAGCAACCGCAGGCGCTACCGTCGTTGTAAGGAATATCCTCGCAAGGCTTTCAACGCTGTTTGCCGCCGCGCCGTTAAAGCCGTACCAGCCGAACCAGAGGATAAACACGCCCAAAGCGCCGAGGGTCATCGAGTGACCGAGGATAGCGCGAGGTTTTTTATCCTTGCCGAATTTGCCGATACGCGGACCTACCATTGCCGCGCCGATAAGCGCGCACAAGCCGCCGCACATATGAATTGCCGCCGAACCCGCGAAATCTACAAATCCCATTTGCGCGAGCCAGCCGCCGCCCCATACCCAGTGCGCCTCGATAGGGTAGATTACAGCCGAGATAACTCCCGAATAGATACAGTAGCTTATGAACTTAGTACGTTCCGCCATTGCGCCCGAAACTATCGTCGCCGCCGTCGCGCAGAACACGAGGTTGAATACAAATTCCGCGCACCTGTCGAAGTTCGAGAAGTTTCCGAGAATGTCGAGCGTCGGCATACCGACAAGTCCCGCCAAAGCGTCCTCGCCGAGCATAAGCCCGAAACCTATCAGCACGAACACTACCGTGCCGATACAGAAATCCATAAGGTTCTTCATTATGATGTTGCCGGCGTTCTTTGCCCTTGTCATACCGGTTTCCACCATTGCAAATCCTGCCTGCATAAAGAATACCAGCGCCGCGCCGATAAGATACCAGATACCGTTGCCGTCGCCGACGTTAAACATCGTCGCGTTGACGACTTCTTCGGCGGTAGGCTCCATAGCCTCTGCAAGCGCCGCCGTTAAAATTGCGTTCATTTAAGTACGCTCCCTTCTTTTCTTTCTTAAATGCAAAAGGGCTATGACGCAGGCGTACTTCTCTGTACATCCGCATCATAGCCTCGTTGCTATGTTTACATTATAGCGCTTTCACTTAGATTTGTCAATAGCTTTTTGCAACTTTTTGAAATTAAACTTGCATTTTGTAGAAATTCACAAAATTCTTTCCACATTTCCCCATTGTTGCTAAATATTACACAAAGCCGCAGTCAAAAGAGCATAAATCCCGCATATTTTGTCACGATAACGTTCCGTTCCCGAAAATGTTTCCTGTTACTTCCTGCCGATAAAGCAGAATATATTTCAAGATTTTGCAAAAAATATGTGCGTAAACTTTCAAAAAAGGAGATGAACACGTTGAGCAGAGAAACGCAGAGCATTATAAAAGCGACCGTCGCGGGTACTATCGCAGGCGGGCTGGCGTTCGCCGCGGTGAAAACCCTAACCAACAACAGCAAATTCAAGCGCAAGACTACCGCTAAAGCGTTTAAGATGATAGGCAACTTTATGGATAGTCTTTAAGAAGTAAGTGGTCAATCCGCTTTGCGGATTGACCTGTAAGAGGTAAGATTTCAAAGTGCGCCCTTGCAGGCGCGGAAAGATTGTCTTAGGGTCAATACGTTGATTATCTAGGGAAAAGCAACGCCCCTGCACCACGGTGCAGGGGCGTATTGAATACGTTCACATAGCCCGCGTTTTGCGCGGAGCGCAAAACAACGGCGCGAAAGCGCCGTTAATTCGCCGTAGGCGAATTGCGGGCGGTCGGGCAAAGGCGCGTACACGGTCGGCGCAGGCGCGTTAATACGTTTGGCGGTAAGCTAATGCTTGATAAGGGAAAAGGTCGCACGAATTGAGCCACGCCAAACCCCACCGCAACAGCGGGGCGCACTTACCCGCAGACAATCTTTATTGTGCGCGGAGCGCACACAATAGGGTAATCCGCCAACGGCGGATTACTCGCTAACTACTAACTACTATTCTCTAGCTGCTCACATACCAGCGATAGTTGTTGCGTCCGCTTTCTTTGACAATGTACAGCGCATTGTCCGCGTTTGCGCAGAGTTTGTCGAGATTGTCCGCGTCCTGCGGGAAACGCGCCGCGCCGCAGCTGAATGTCAGCGTAAAACCGCCGTATTCCTGCGGGTCGTCGCAGGGCTTGATGTCTTTGGCGCGCTCTTGCAGTTTGCGGAGAAGTTCGTTCACGCGTTCGGTATCAACCGTCCGCACAAGTATTACAAACTCGTCCCCGCCGTATCGTGAAATGTAGCTTATCTCGCCGAACAGTTCGCGCAGAGCCGACGAAAACTCTTTCAATATACGGTCGCCCGCGTCGTGACCGAAACGGTCGTTTACCTGCTTGAAATAGTCCACGTCAATAAACAGCAGAGAACTTTCCGCTTTCAAGCCTTTGGCAAGATATTTCCTAGCCGTGAAATCAAACGCCCTGCGGTTCATAACCGATGTGAGCGGGTCGTGGATAGAGAGATTTTCGAGGACGCGTTTTTCCGCCGTTTCCCGTTTGTGAGAAACTAGGAACATTAGTAACGTCGCGATAAACCAAATCGACAGGAACCAGATAATATTCGTTCTGAACTGCTGAATGGCAAACGACAGCGAACGGCTCGGAATACGCACTACTACATACCAGCCGTACATAAAATCTATCTGCGAATACACCTGCGTGTAGGTTTCGTTTCCGATGTGGTAGACAACTCCCGCGGTTTTTTCACCGCTTGACATTTTGTTTTTCCAATCAATATAATCCTGCTTGTCTTTCTCGTCAATCGCCATTTGCATTGAGATAATCGCGTTGTTCCAACTGCCGATAGACGCGCTGTTTGAACCCGCGCATTGAATGATATTCTCCGAATTTGCCTCCATAAGCCAAATTTCCGTTTCTTCGGCAAGACTTTCCGTGTACGCCATAGTTTGGATTTCTTTAAGCGGATAGGTGAGGAATCAATACCCGTTTTTCCCGCCGCCGTATGTGAAATCGGCGAACATCGTGTAAACGGACTGTCCTGTCGCCGCCGAGCGGTACGGCGCGGAAATTGACACGGGACTTGCAAGTTCCGCAGTTTCCAAAAGTCCCCACTTCTTAAACTCGTCAAGTTCGGTAGGGGAGGCGTAAATTTTCTTGTCCGCGTCGATAAATCCGATGCTTATGTAATTACAGCCCGCGTGCGTTCCGTTTATCTGGTCGTACAGCGCCTGCAAATCATCGCAGTCCTGCGCCGACAGCACGGACGACATATTCTCAACTGCGCTTGTCATATAGCGAATGGAATTGTTCATCTTCTCCGCGACAAGACTGCATATCTCGTTTGTAAGCTGTTTATCCTGACTTCGGATAAGCAGATTAAACCTAATCAGCAAAAACGTAATACCCGCGGCGCAAATCACAAGATAAATTACAAGTATTCTGAAAAACGGTATGTTCCCGCTTATTTCTTTGGAATACGGTGTTTCTTGCTTTTCTTTCATATCTTACCCCACCCCAAACCTCAATTGTGCGAAAGCGCGTCTTTTACGTCGTCGTTTTCGAGAGTATCTCTGTTCACGATAATTACGCCCGTATCCACGAACTTCACGGACGTTTCTTCGCCGTTTATCAGCGACAGCGCTGTTTCAACGCTTTTGTAGCCCATATCGTACTGTTTTTGAAGAATGGTTGACGCGCTGTAGCCTTCATCGGCGATAAGTTCGGCAATTTCGCTTGAATAGTCAAACCCGACTATCGCGACGTCGTGGCGTTCGTTTTGCTTTACGACCTGCGCGAAACCGACCGTCGAGCCGTTATTCGCGCCGAACACTCCCTTTATTTCGGGGTTCGCGAGCAATTCCTCTGCGCACTCAACCGCCTTTGCCGTGTCGCCCTCGTTGCACTTTATATCCTGCAAAATTTCCCACGACGGCGGCGCGTACTTGCTCCAATATTGGAAAAATCCCGCGAGCCGTTCTATTATCGTAAGAGAGGACGTTGACCCTACTTGAATACCTACCTTAACGGCGTCCGCGTCGGCGTAACCGTCGGCTTTCAGCCGTGCTATCATTTCCCGTGCCGCCTCTTGTCCTGCCATAAGGTTGTCTGTCATATAGCACACATTGTAATTATCCGTATTCGCTATTGTATCAATAAGCACTATCGGAATGCCGCCGTTATAGATTTCGTCTATCTTGCCCGAAAGATTTACGGAATCATCGGGGGCAATCAGTATCGCGTCCGCGCCTGCCGTTTTCGCCTCGTGAAGTAAGCGTTCGTGCGACGCCCAGTCCGTTTCGACATACGAACCGCTGTAATACACGTTGCAGTCCAGAGCGTCGCCGCAGTCCCGCGCACCGTCCATAATAACCTGCCAGTAACTGCTGTTTTCGAGAACTTTCACAATCAAATAAATATCCCGCCGACCGTCTACGATTTCGGTCAACGGCATAAATTCGGGCGCAGGCTTCACGTCCTGCGGAGCGTTGTCGGGCTTGCACCCGCAAAGCGCAATACAAAGCCACAAACAAATGAATGTTACGGCAAATCGTTTCATTCCAACCAAATCCCCTTTAAAGAAGTAAAGTATTAATTACATTATATCATATTTTAACTAAATTGTCAAAAGTCAATTATTAAATGCCGTTCCCCGCCGAACGGCGGGGAACGGCATAAATATTAAAGCGTTCCACCCGCCGTCAGCGGGGAGAACGCTGTACAAAAACGCCCCGCCGTCGGCGGGGCGTTTTGACTTAAAGACAATCTAATCGTCCGCGAGAGCGGACACTCAAATAAACAGCAGGCAAAGTCTGCTGTTTGAGGGTAATCCGCCGTAGGCGGATTACTCGCTAACCTCCAGCCTCTGCGATGTTCCGCGTAAGCGGAACGAGCACTTCTAGCCTCTTGCCCGCCTTAAATCCCGTATTTAAAGCGTTTCAGATAAAACCACGTTCCAAAGCCTAAGCCCGAAACTCCTCCGCAGATGTGTCCGAAGTGGGAGATGTTATCTTCTATCGCGATACCCGCAAAGATTTCCTTGCCGAGATAAATCGCCGCTACCAAAATCAGCGTCAGCGGGATTTCGCCTTTCTTCATATTGCCGAACGCGGACAGGATAATCAGCATAAACACGATACCCGACGCGCCTAAAATTCCCGTGCTGAAAAACGCCGTGTTAAGCACTCCGCCCGCGAGAGCGGTCACGAGCATCATAACAGCGAGGTTCCAGCTCCCGTAGCGTTCCTCGACGACGGGTCCCACGACGAGCAGGAGGGAAATGTTCCCCGCGAAATGCGAAAAATCAGCGTGTCCGAAAACGTATGTTATCGTGCGCAGATACGTCATCGGGTTCAGCAGACTGCCGTGTCCGTAGCAGATAAACAGCGTGCGCGTCGTGCCGTAATTCGTTATGTACCCCAATATCAGCGACGCCAGACAAATCGCCGAAAACGTCAGCACAACAGGGGAGTTGTAGCTTAATTTGTACTTGTGCCTAGCCGTAGAAAAACTTGTTTTGCTCAATTAAATTACCTCCTAATAGTCGCTGGTTTTATAGTCGCTAGTAATTAGTTTACTGCGAACCGCGAACTTGATTTTTGTATTTCCCGCAGTTGGCGGGGAACGCGTGGTGATAGTTTTGTGGCATTGCACCGCCGTTGGCGGGAAACCGCGCGGTAATGTTTTTTGGGCATTTCCCCACCTGTGGCGGGGGAACGCGCGGTAATAGTTTTGGCATTTCCCCGCTTACGGCGGGGGAAAGCGCTGTAATAGTTTTGGCATTTCCCCGCCTGTGGCGGGGGGAAACGCTGTAATAGTTTTGGGCATTTCCCCGCCTGTGGCGGGGGAACGCGCGGTA
This sequence comes from uncultured Clostridia bacterium, assembly GCA_947628655.1. Taxonomy (GTDB): domain Bacteria; phylum Bacillota; class Clostridia; order Oscillospirales; family Ruminococcaceae; genus CAG-115. The sequence continues at coordinate 59,142 of CANRAS010000001.1, forward strand.
ATAGTTTTGGCATTTCCCCGCCTACGGCGGGGGAACGCGCTGTAATAGTTTTTGCATTTCCCCGCTTACGGCGGGGGAAAGCGCTGTAATAGTTTTTGGCATTTCCCCGCTTACGGCGGGGGAAAGCGCTGTAATAGTTTTGGGCATTTCCCCGCCTACGGGGGGGAAAGCGCTGTAATAGTTTTGGCATTTCCCCGCCTACGGCGGGGGAAAGCGCTGTAATAGTTTTGGGCATTTCCCCGCCTGTGGCGGGGGAAAGCGCTGTAATAGTTTTGGGCATTTCCCCGCCTGTGGCGGGGGAAAGCGCTGTAATAGTTTTGGCATTTCCCCGCTTACGGCGGGGGAAAGCGCTGTAATAGTTTTGGCATTTCCCCGCCTACGGCGGGGGAAAGCGCGGTAATGGTTTTTGGGCATTTCCCCGCCTACGGCGGGAAATGCGTAAAAAAACAACCCTCAAAACTTGCGCAGCAACTAACTACTAACTACTAATCTCTAATTAACTTGCATCAACTTTAATTCCCGATAAACCCTTGCTACGGGTAACCCTACGACGTTGAAAAAATCTCCGTCTATGCGTTTAATTAAAAGCGCGCCTTTTTCTTGAATACCGTACGCGCCCGCCTTGTCGAGCGGTTCGCCCGTGGCTATGTAGTCGGAGATTTCCGCGTCTGTCAGCGGGTAAAACTCGACTTTTGTTTCCTCGCAAAACGTTTTCTCACCGCCGTTTTCCGCTATGATACAAACGCCCGTGAATACGCTGTGCGTTCTGCCCGAAAGCTGTTTCAGCATTTCCCGTGCGTTCTCGCCGTCGGCGGGCTTTCCGAGAATTTTCCCGTCAACCGCGACAACCGTGTCGGCGGCGATTATCAATTCGCCCTTGTGTTCGGCGAAAATCTCCCGCGCCTTTTGTTTCGCAAGGAGCATTACCGCGGTATCGGCGGGAGTACCCACGGGGATATTTTCCTCGCCGTGCGCGGGGATTATCTCAAATTCCGCAGAAATCATCCGCAAAAGTTCCCGCCTGCGCGGACTTTGACTTGCAAGTATCATCACAATCACCTTTTCTTGAACTTTAGTATATTATACTATATTATTGCGGAAAAATCAAGGGGCTTTTAGTAAATAAAGAATAGAGGTAAGAGAGAGTAGCTAGAGAATAGTTGTTAGAGATTAGTTTAGGTGCGCGCTCCGCGCGCGATTAGATTGTCTTAGGGTCAATACGTTGATTATCTAGGAAAAGCAACGCCCCTGCACCGTGGTGCAGGGGTGTATTGAACACGTCCACATAGCCCGCGTTTTGCGCAAAGCGCAAAACAACGGCGCGACCGCGCCGTTAATTCGCCGACAGGCGAATTGCGGGCGGGCGGGCAAAGGCGCGTACACGGCGGTAAAGGCGCGTTAATACGAGGGACGGTAATCTAATGCGGGATAAGGGAAAGGGGCGCTTGAATTGAGCCACGCCGAACCTCACCGCGTTGGCGGGGCGTATTGACTTAAAGACAATCTAATCCGCGCCAAAAGTTGCGCCCCATAAGGAAGTACGGCTAGTGGCATTTCCTATGATAGGGGGCGCAACTTTAGGGGCTGCACACTAGAATCTAGCCTCTGTCTTCTGCGCGTTCCCGCGCAAGCGGGAACGCGCACATCTAGCCTCTTGCGCCCTAACAAATCAACGCCTTGACAAAATCCGCATACAGTGATATAATATTCTTGTAATTAGGAAGGTGAGTTTATGTCTAAATCACATACAATGGATTTAACCACGGGCGCGGTACTGCCGAAAATGCTGAGGTTTTCTCTGCCGATAATGGCGTCGGGGGTATTGCAGCTGCTGTTTAACGCCGCCGATATAATCGTTGTCGGACGGTTTGCAAGCGACGATTCAATGGGCGCGGTCGGGTCTACGTCCTCGCTTATCAACCTGTTCACGAACCTGTTTATCGGGCTGGCGGTCGGCGTGAACGTAATAGCCGCGCGTTCGCACGGCGCAAACTCCAAGGACGATATGCAGGACATCGTACATACGTCGGTTTTGCTGTCCGTCCTTTGCGGAATTGTACTCGCGATAGTCGGCGTCGTGTTTTCCCCGGAAATACTTGAGCTTATGGAAACCACGCCCGAACAGTTGCCGCTTGCGGTTACTTATCTTCGGATATATTTTCTGGGAATGCCCGCTATGCTGTTATATAACTTCGGCTCCGCCGTGTTAAGGGCGGTGGGCGATACGAAACGACCGCTTTATTTTCTGATAACGGCGGGCGTTATAAACGTCCTACTGAACCTGCTGTTCGTTATCGTGTTCAAAATGGACGTCGCGGGCGTAGCGGTCGCTACGGTTGTTTCGGAATGTACGTCCGCCGCGCTCACCGTCATTTGCCTTGTCAAGGAACACGGCGCAATTCACTTGGATTTTAGGAAACTGAAACTTCACAAAATAGTAATGAAAGCCGTCGTGCGCGTCGGACTTCCCGCGGGATTTCAAGGCGTTATCTTCTCGCTGTCGAACGTCGTTATTCAGTCGTCGGTAAACCTGTTCGGAAACACCGTAGTTACGGGAAACTCCGCCGCCGCGTCGATAGAGGGATTTGTCTACATCGCGATGAACACGTTTTATCAAGCGGCGATTTCGTTCACGGGGCAGAATGTCGGCGCAAAGAAATACGACCGCATACCGCGGATACTGCTATGTGCGCAGGGCTGTGTAATCGTCACGGGATTGGTTTTAGGCTGGGCGGCGTATCTGCTCGGCGCTAATCTGCTGTCGATTTACTCAAAAAGTCCGAACGTAATAGACGCGGGGCTTGTCCGCGAACAGATAATTCTGACGACCTACGCGCTGTGCGGGTGTATGGACGTTATGGTAGGAATGATGCGCGGTATCGGCTATTCGGTTCTGCCGATGATAGTATCGCTTGTCGGCGCGTGCGGACTGCGGATACTCTGGATAGCGACCGTATTCCAAATGCCCGAATATCACACAATAAAGTCCGTCTACATATCCTACCCGATAACCTGGGCGGTAACCTTGTTAGCGCACATTGTGTGCTGGGCGATTGTTTTTAGAAAGTTCAAGAAAAAAGTTGCGGGTAGTTGCTAGAGATTAGTTATTAGAGAACAGTTCGCAATCCGCAAAGCGGATTGCTCGATGTGTCCGCTCTCTCGCGGACGATTAGATTGTCATTAGGTCAATACGTTGATTATCTAGGGAATACAACGCCCCGCCGACGGCGGGGCGTATTAATTAAAAGACAATCTTTCTGCGCACGAAGTGCGCACATTATACTGTGCACTCTTAACTGTAAACTGCGGACACTATCTCGGTCAAGGCGTTCAAAGCGACCTTACGTTCCGCGTCGCTTAAACTCCCGCCTCCGCGCGTTCTGAACTTCGCCGAAACGCGCCAGACGTTCCTGCCGTCCGCTGAAACGTCCTTTATTTTTATCGAGTACGCTTCGCACGTCTTTTCGTCGTTCCCGATACGATAGTTCAGCGTTATGCGGTCGGTTTTGCCTGCCGTAAGCATAAGCGCCGTGGTTTTCACTTCGTCAAAGCTGTCGCCCAAAACGCCGTCCGAAAGATACCTTGAACCTTTCAAAACAGCGGTTTTGCCGTCATCCGAGTTCGTCATACCGCTGCCGTTTTCGGAAATTCCTATCATCGGCAAGAGCGACGGCTTTCCGCCGATATTGTCGCTCAGTACGTCAAGCAGAGTAGCCTTTGGCGAAACGCCCATACGTTCGCCGTTTTCAATCAGCGAGAGGAGTTTATCCGCTGAAGTTATCCCCTCGGTAAAGCGCAGGTCGCTGATGTCCGACGCGCTGTTACCGCTTTCTACACAGCACACGGGCATATTCAGACTGCACCGCATATCGAAACACAGCGTTTCGAGAGCCTCGGTCGTGTTTTCTTCGGAAAATCCGTCGCCTAATATAAGCAGTTTTGTTTCGCTCATATAGATACGCTTGCCGTCAGCCAGAGCAATGCGGTCTATTGCGCCCGAAAGCGTACTGCCTGCGCCCGTCACGCGTATGACGTTCTCCTGCGACGCGTCTATTGTAGAACCCGCGCTCCCGCCGCTGCTGAACAGCATTGCGCTGACATGATATTCGCCGTCATAGTCTATCGCGGCGGCTTGTATTATCGCGCGGTCGCCAAGTTCCGTGCCGTCGGAACAGCCCGTCATAATAATCAAAGCGCAAAGCGCGGCGAATATTTTTGTGATTTTCAAGAAACTTTTCCTCCTTGATTTTGTGTAGTTGTTTTGGCGGGGTATACCGCGTTGACTGCGGTCGCCGATGATGTTCTCCAAACGCGTATTTGCATTGCTTTCAGAGAACCTAGCCTCCTTGTTTTTGTGCGGTTATTTTAGCCGTGTACACCGCCTTGACGGCACAGCCTGCGGAGAGGAGCAGAACACCGCTGCGGAACGCCGCGCACAGCGACCACACCGCCGCCGCAAGCCCGTCTAACCTCTTGAACAGGGAGATGTCGGCAAGCGACGCGGCGGCAAGAAACGGAAACTCGCTGCGCCCGTATAATTCGCGTAAAACAAGGCAGTTCATCACGGTGACCGCCGATGTCAACACAGCCGAAACAAGCGCGAAAGAAAGCCCTGTCTTTCCCAAACTGCCGTTGTCTTTCCTTGAAACATACGGCAGCAGCGCGGCAAATATCAGATAATCCCCGCCGCGAAAAACACGTTCGATAACGTCGCCCACAATCGAAGAGCCGTCCTCAAAGCGTATAAGGCTCAAAAACGAGTTCACGCCCATATACGGAATGTCCGCAAGCGCTGCGGTAAGCGTTATCAGCGCGGCGGCGATTAAGAATATCGCGCCCGACCGCGCAAGCCCCTCAACTCCCATAAACGCCGAATACACGGCAAATCCCGCCGCGAATATGAAGATAAGCCACACCGCGCCGTGCGGCAGGAGGTTCTTCATCGCGAACTGCGCCGTGTTGAAAATCGTCCGTGCCGCCGCCGCGAAAAGCAGTATCGCGGCGAATACCGCGCCTGTCCAGCCGAGCGCCTTGTTTTTGCTGTACACCGCGCGGTGAATGTTGTTTCCGTGCCACGAGTATATTATCACGGGCAATGCAAGCAAAAAGCGCACTGCCTCCGCTATAACGACAGCCAAAATCGCCTCCAATGCGGTTGCCGACGCAGTTCGCGGATAAACCGCCTCCGCGCTTAGACGTGAAAGTATAAGCACACAAAAAAGCTGTGAGGGGCTGATTGTTGGGTATTGATTAGACATAATTGCTCCTTTCAGATGTAAGATGTAAGAGGTAAGAGCGCATAACCGCGTTGTAGCTAGAGAATAGTAGTTAGCGAATAATCCGCTTTGCGGATTACCCTGTTAGTTTTGGTGCGCGCTCCGCGCGGATTAGATTGTCTTAGGGTAATTGCGTTGATACACTAGGGGAAAGCCACGCGCCAAGTCACCTAGCCCGCGTTTTGCGCAACGCGCAAAACAACGGCGCGTAAGCGCCGTTAATTCGCCGACAGGCGAATTGCGGGCGGTCGGGAAACGGCGCGTACACGGTCGGCGCAGGCGCGTTGATACGCGGGACGGTAAACTAATGCTTGATAAGGGCAAGGGTCGCGCGAATTGAGCCACGCCAGACCTCACCGCGTTGCAGGGGCGTATTGACCCACAGACAATCTTTCCGCGCCCGCAGGGCGCACTTTGTCTAGTCTCTAGCCTCTGCGGTGTTCCGCGTAAGCGGAACGAGCATTTCTAGCCTCTTACTTCTTACGTCTTACCTCTTGCTCTTACTTCCGCCCCGTTCAACTCCTGCACAGTAACATCGCCTTTCGCAAGACGTTTCCAGTTTGCTCTGATAAGCATATCACGCCACGCTTTCGGTGAAAACGGCGATATGGGAGCCATATACGGTATTCCGTAGGTGTTAAGAGCGCACATCTTCACAATTACCGCGCCCGATACGAGCGCAAGTCCGTAAAGTCCGAGCGTCCCGCCCGCTATGATGTAGAGAAAGCGCAATACGACTATCTTCTCGTAATTTTGCGGAACAACAAAACTGCATAGACCTGACAGCGCGACTACAAGCACCATAGGCGCGCCGACAAGTCCCGCGTTTACGGTAATGTCGCCGATAACAAGTCCGCCGACTACTCCGATAGCGTGACCGATAGGGCGCGGAAGTCGAATACCAGCCTCGCGCAGTATCTCGTACATAAAGTGGATAAACAGACATTCTACCATAAGCGAAAACGGCGCTGTCTGCTCTGCCGCGGCGAGGTTCAGTATAAGCGACGAGGGGAGCATTTCGGGATTGTAGCTTGCTGTCGCGACATAAGCGCCGGGCAGAAACAGCGTTATAAGATACGCTATTACCCGTACAAGCCGTATAAACGCCGCGTAAAACGGCTTTTGAGTGTAATCGTCCAGCGCCTGAAAGCTCTCGATGAATAAATGCGGTACGACAAGCGCGAACGGCGTGCCGTCAACGAGTATTCCTATGCGCCCCTCATAGAGTTTCGCGGCGAACGTGTCGGGACGTTCGCACGTTCCGCATTCCGAAAAGAACCACCCGCCGTCGCCCTCAAGATAAGGCTGTATATAACCGCTTTCGAGTATCGTGTTGAGATTTACGGAATTTAGACGTTCCTTGACATTCGAGAGAAGTTTGGGGTCTGCCTTGTCGCTGATGTAGCAAACGCAGATGTCCGTGTTGGAACGCGAACCCAGACTGCTCATTTCAAACACAAGAGTAGGGGATTTAATACGCCTGCGGATAAGCGCCATATTTGTGCGGATAACTTCCGTGAACCCCTCGCGCGAACCGCGCACGTTCAGTTCGCTTGACGGCTCGTCAACGCCGCGCGATTTGTAGCCTTGTATGCCTATCAAAATCGCGCTTGCTATTCCCTCAACGAGAATTACCGCGAACCCCGACTGAAGTTTCAGCACGAGTTCGGAGAGGTATTGCGTTTCGTGTTCCTCCGCGGCGATAAGCCATTCGGCGCGCAGGCGTTCCCACAAGTCTTTCGCCGTGAAGTCCTCCGCGCTTATCGAGTTCAGTTTGCTGTAAATAAGTTCCGCGAGCGTGTCCGTCGAGGTCATTCCCTCGCACGTCAGAACAGCCATTCTGTTCGAGCACAATACGCCATTTTTAATAATCACGTCGGAGGAATTTCCCGTAATCATCTGTATGTTTTGCAAATTAACATCAAGCGCCGGGCAAAGCAGGTCGGTTTTGTCGCGCATATCATCACTTCCCGTTCTAATTATGGAAATATTTTGCGCGAGGGATTATAAAATATTCTGCGAATTAAAAAATTTTGCGCGTTATTTTTTCGCGCAGGGGGCGAGCAGTTTATAGTTAATAGTGCACAGTGCACAGTAATTGTGTCCGCCTACGGCGGACGGATTAGATTGTCTTTAAGTCAATACGCCCCTGCAACGCGGTGAGGTCTGGCGTGGCTCAATTCGCGCGTCCCGCGCCCTTATCCTGCGCACCGTAACCGTCCCGCGTATTAACGCGCCTTTACCACCCGTACACGCGCCTTTGCCCGACCGCCCGCATTCGCCTGTCGGCGAATTAACGGCGCTGTCGCGCCGTTGTTTTGCGCTCCGCGCAAAACGCGGGCTATGTAACCTCGCGCGTGGCTTTTACCTAGAGTGTCAACCTTTGGATTTAAAGACAATCAAAAATGCCCGCCTACGGCGGGCAACTTTATTCATACTATGCACTCAACACTATAAATTATAAACTGTTATCTCCCCATAATCATCAGCATTATCGAAAAATACTGAAAAACACTTCCCGCAATCGTGAATATGTGCCATATCGAGTGAAAGTATTTCACGGTCTTTATCGCATAAAACACTATTCCGACAGTATAGCAAAGCCCGCCGATAAGCAAAAACCAGAGCGAAAGCGGAGAACAGCTTTGTATCATCGGCTTTACCGCAAATACTATTACCCACCCGACCGCGACATAACACACTATCGAAAACTTTTTAAATCTCTCAAGGTCGATGGAATTCAGCACAATGCCGAGTACCGACGCGCCCCAGACTATCCCGAACAGCGTCCAGCCGAGCGCACCGCGCAGAGGTACAAGCGTAATCGGCGTGTATGTCCCGGCAATCAGCAGGAAAATCGTGTCGTGGTCCATTATGCGGAAAAACGTCTTTGCTTTGCGGTTTGTCAGCGCGTGGTAGAGCGTGGACATCGTATACAGAATTATAAGCGACGCGCCGTAAATCGAGGAACTTACTATTCCCCATGCGTCCGAATAAATCGCCGCGAGAACGATAAGCACCGCCGTTCCCGCAATCGCCAGCAGACCGCCAACGCCGTGCGTTACGGAGTTGAAGATTTCCTCGCCCAACGTATAGCGTTTTGTAATATCCCCGCCCGTGACAGCGGATTTCTGAACTTTCATTTAATCACTTCCCGAATTTAATATTACCACTTTATTTGATTTTTGTCAAGAATTTTTTGTGAATATGGAGTGAAATTTCTTCCTGAGTTTAAGCGCACGGCGTAAAAACTTCGCCGTGAATTTTCTGAAGATTACGGCAAATTCCCCGTCGTATTCCGCGATTTCCCGCCGAAACCGCTTTTAAACCGCCAAAGCCTGTATCCCGCCGAATTTTCGTTTTTGTAATCGGGTATTCCGCCGAAATCGTATTCGGCACAGCCGATATTCCGCGCGAACTTTATCATCTCGCTTTGCATTAAATAATTCGGGTAAAGGTTTCTCTGCGCCGAGGAACTCCCGCCGTAAACGTATGTAAACCGCGTTCCGAAAGCAATTCCGACCGCGCCCGACAGCGCTTTTCCGTCTGAATTTCTGCATAGAAATATCTTGCATTCACAGCCGAAAGCGCGGAGAATTGCCGAAAAATATTCTTTGGAGCGGACGGGGAATTTACCGCGCCTGCCCGTTTCGGCGTAAAGTTCGTAAAATTCGTCAAGCGCCTCTTTGCCGTGAACTTCAAATCTTACACCGCGTTTTACCGCTTTTCGTATACGGTTTCTGTAATCGGACTTAAATCCGCGCTCTATCTCGGAAAACGGCTTTGCAATGCGCAGTATCACGTTTTCTTTCGGCTGAACTGACTTAATATCATCGCGCTTGTATTTTTTAAGAAAATCCGCGCTTTGTCTTGGGTCGAAAATAAATTCCACAGCGTGGTATTTACGCGACAGTTCCTCAATTCCCGAAAGCATCTCCGCCCAAACTTCGCTTGAATATTCCCCGATAAATCCGCGGGGCGAGTACATCAAACTGCCAAACGGCGTTTTGCGGATAAGTACAAGACATTCCGCCGTGACTGCGCCGTCGGGATTTCTCACGACAACTCCCGCGCTCTGCCAGCGCCTTTTGACGGACGCCCACCTCGGCGATTGCGTAAATTCCCCGAATTTCCGCGCGAACTCGTCAAATTCCGCGAACGCTTTCTTGTCCGAAAAGTCTGTAATTTCCAAAAAAATCCCCCTTATGCTGATTGTAGCATAAAGAGGAAATTTGTTTATTGAGATTTTATTGCGAAAATCTTGTGATTTTATGATGTTTCCCCTTGATTTTTTTCGGGAAATGTGGTATACTGTAGGGAGTGAAAAGTTAGGGGAACATTCATCGAAGTTTTCAGGCAGGGGAACGGTATGATAACAAAACTCACCACATCAATGATAGAATACTACGCGGGCGACGCAAAGCGCATTCAGCACTTTTTGAAAGTACAGGGCTTTGCGCGGCTTATCGCGGCGCGGGAAAATCTCGGCGAACGCGAACGCACGATAATCGAGGCGGCGGCGGTCGTGCATGACGTCGGCATAAAAATCGGCGAAAAGCTGTACGGCGTATGCACGGGCAAACAGCAGGAACAGTTAGGTCCGCCTATGGCAAAGCGAATGTTAGCCGACGCGGGCTATTCTGCGGACGTGACCGAGCGCGTGTGTCAGCTCGTCGCGCGCCACCATACATACACGGACATTGACGGCATTGACCTGCAAATCCTGATAGAGGCAGATTTGATTGTAAATCTCTGCGAGGACGGCGCGGGGCAGGGCGGCATTTTATCCGCTTACAACGAGATCTTCAAGACCGACAGCGGGAAACTTATGTGCCGTGCGGTGTTCGGCTTAAAATAACAAAAAGCGCGGATTTCCGCGCTTTCTTGTTTTTGTGGAATTTCTCTGCAATGATTTTACAAATTATTCCATTGTATCCTCTTCATTGCGGGCGTTGAACAGTTCGACTAACTGTTTCATCTCGTCTTCCGTCATAGAAACGCCCTTGCTCATACGCGTGTGGTCGGGCGACCAGTCGCGGATGTCGTACTTCGGCTCGTGACCGTTCCAGCTGACCATATTAAGTTCCCGCGTCCAGCCCTTTGCGTTTTCGGATATGACTCCGAGTTCCTTTGTGATTTCAAAAGTAATATCAGCCATAATATTTTCCTCCCGTAAAATTTCCCGCGCTTTGCGGTTTATTTCTTTTTCTTCTTGATTTTCGTGCTGTCGGCTATGACGATATTGTCGTACACCGCGTGATATTTCGGCGGTATCAGCTTGTTTAAGTGAAGTTTCCCGAAAAACCAGCCGTTAAACTCCGCGCTGTCGTAAATCTGATTGAGATATGTATTGATGTGGTTTCTGTCACCGCTCCCCAAAAGGAAATCCTGCATTTTGGACGGCGGTTCGTAGGTCACGATGAAATCCACCTTGTTGTCGGCTTTCTTTAGGTTATCCAAGCCCTCCTGCAGTTCCTCGGCGCTCGGGATTTCGCGCGCCCACCAGTTTGAACCCTCTTGAAGTTCGTAGATGTCGTCCGTCTGCCCTCCGCCGAACGCGAACACCGTCTTTTCGGCTATCTCGTAGACCTGCCCGCGCATAAGCTGGCGCAGCCGCCCGCTTATCAGGCGGGTTTTCCCGCCGCACCACTCTGTCACCTCGTATTGCTCCAAAAGGTCGTAGTTCTCGTGCGAACCCTCGACGAACAGCACGTTATACGGCAGTTTGCCGATTTTTTTTAGCAGTTTCTTTTCTTTCGCGCTCCCGTCCCATATAAAGCCGAAGTCCCCGCAGATGATAAGCGCGTCATTCTTTTTCAGCTTTCGCAGGGCGGGGTCTTTGAACCTCAGAAAATCCGCGTGGGTATCACCCGTAACGTAAATCATATATACCTCCACAACGGCTTTTTGGGAAATTTTCCCGCAGCCGTTACTTAAACGGCGCATTATAACGCCGTTTTCTTGAATTTGAAACGACTTTATGTGAAAACATATGTGCAAATATTACAAAATTCTTACAATTTCAAAAAAACTCTTTACAATTGCGGTAATAATTTGTTATAATATAATCAGACGTTTCGGGGAGAATACCCTCCCTTTAATATAATAACCGAAAAAAGAGGATTTGTCTATATGAAAAAGGTAAAAATTTTCACAATATTTTTTACATTTATCCTGATAATTTCTGCATTTAATACAAATTTAACAACTCACGCCGTATTTTCGCCGTCGTTTGACCTGTACAGCGAGGGCGTTTATATGGTAAATCTCGATACGGGAATTGTCGTAGCGTCCAAGAACCCCGACAAGAAACTCTATCCCGCCTCGACCACTAAGATAATGACGTGCCTTGTCGCTTTGGAGAACGTAAAGGACTTCAACGCCAAAGTCGAATGTGCTTACGAGTGCTTTGACGAATTCTGGGCGACGGACGAGAGTTACAACCCGAACTTCTACGGCGCGTCGAACGCCGCGATTGAAACTTTGCAGGATAACCTCACGTATCACGACTGTTTGTACGCGCTTATGCTCCGTTCGGGGTGCGAGGCGGCGAACATCCTGGCTTATAACATCGGCGACGGGAGCATAGCGAACTTTGTGCAGATGATGAACGACACCGCAAAGAAAATCGGCTGTCAGAACACACACTTTACAAATCCCCACGGTTTGTTTGACGAAAACAACTACACGACCGCCTATGATATGTACCTTATCACGAGATACGCGATTGACAAGTATCCCGGATTTATGAAGTACTGCGGAGCGTCGGAATACGATATGCCCGCGAACGAATATAATCCCGACGGCTACACGATTTACACGACAAACCGTATGATGGACACGGAAAGCATTTTCTATGACGCGGGCGTAAAGGGCATTAAAACGGGAAGTATGAGCGAATACATTCTCAAAAAGAACGGAGAATGGGACGAGGAGAACCCCGAACCGGGATTTTGCTCTTTGGTAACTTACTGCGAAAAGAACGGCTACAAGTACCTTTTGGTGACAATGCAGTCGCCGTGGGAGGACAAGGACGGCGAAACGGGGATAACGTCGTTTGAGGATCATCAGGCGCTTTATGACTGGGCTTACAGCGAATTTGAACTGAAACAGATAATCGGCGCGAACGAGCAGGTTATGGAGGCGGACGTTGAAATGGGGAAGAACACCGATAAGGTCGGCGTTGTGACTACCGAGGAATTTTACACGCTTATCCCGAAATCCCTTGACGGCTCCGCTATACAGCAGATAACGCCGACAATCGAACCGCTTACCGCGCCCGTAAAGCAAGGCGAGCCTATGGGCGAACTCGTGCTGAAACTCGACGGCGAAACGCTTACAACCATTCCGCTTGTGACGGAAACGGACGTGGAACTCGACAGCGTAGCGAAACTCAAAGACCGCGTAAAAACGGTTATGGGTTCGCCGGGAGTTGTCGCGTCTATCGTGATACTTGTGATTACGACGATCGCGTTTATTATCTCAAAGGCGATTACAAAGCAGTATCTTGCGAACGCCGCCGATATGCAAAGACGGCGCAGGATACAGGTGGCAACGCCGAAGAACAATCAGAGAAAACGCTGATTTATTATGAATATTAACTTTATCGCAATGGGAAAGCTGAAAGAGCGGTATTTCCGCGAGGCTTGCGACGAATACCTGAAAAGGCTGTCCGCGTTCGCCCGCGTGAGCGAATTTCAGCCGACAGCGGAAGATTTGCCCCAAAACCCAAGCCCCGCGCAGATACGGCAGGCGCTCGACAAAGAGGGAAAGAAGATACAAAGCGTAATAAAAGGCGGGTTTACAGTCGCGCTATGCGTTGAGGGCAAACAGATTACGGCAAAGCAACTCGCCGAAAAGTTCGAGAACCTTGCGAACAGCGGGGTGTCGGCTGTGAATTTCATCATAGGAAGTTCCTACGGGCTTTCAGAAGATGTTAAAAACGAGTGCGATTTACGGCTTTCGATGTCCGAAATGACGTTCCCGCACAGTCTGGCGCGGGTAATGCTGTTCGAGCAGGTCTACCGCGCGTTTTCGATAATGAATAACTCAAAATACGACAAGTAAGCACGGGCGAAAATTCCGTGCTTTTGAAATTTTCATCTAATTTTCACATAAAAAGTGTAATATTTCTAGAAAAACATAATCTTTATAGGTGAAGGGAGTGAGCAAATTGAGGCAGATAACGTTTGCGTTTCCCGATACTTCGGACGAGGACGCGGAAATTATTATCCCGTATATTACCGACACGGAAATAATCGAGATGTTTAACCGCCGCGACGAACGAGCATTGTCGGAAATTCAGCGCAGATACGGGAATTACTGCGAAGAAGTCGCGCTGAACGTCCTTAAAAACCGCGAGGACGCCGAGCTTTGCTTAAACGATATGCTTTTGCGCCTGTGGGAGCGTATCCCGCCCGAAAGTCCCGAAAACCTCGCGGGTTTCGCGGCGACAACGATAAAGCAAATAGCCCTTAACCGCTACACGACAGATCGCAGAGAAAAGCGCGGAGGGAGCGAAACCGACGTTATCCTCGAAGAACTTTCCGAAGTCGTGCCGTCCTCGTATGATGTGGAAAAAACGTTCGAGAAGAAGGAACTCGCGGAACTCCTCAATTCGTTCGCAGGCTCGCTTACCCCAAAAAAGCGGAACATTTTCGTCCTTCGGTATTGGTACAGAATGAGCGTCAAAGACATTTCAGAGCGGCTGGCAGTATCACAAAGCAATATTTTAGTAACCCTTATGCGTATTCGCAAAAAACTTGCTGACAAATTGAAAAGGAGTGGTATGATATGAAAAATAAAGACATTCTTGACGCTATTGATGAACTCGACCTAAAGTACGTTACTTCTGCCTGGGAAAATACCGAACCCCGCGAAAAACGCGCGTTCCGCATAGGCGGTGCGCCGAAAAGACGGACGCACAGGGTAATTCCGATTATCTCCTGCGCCGCGGCGGCGGTCGCCGCCGTGTTCTTAACGGTAGTTATCGTGCCTCGCGTTAATCCGAATTACGCGCCGAACAAGGCGAGAGATGACCTTTCTGTAGAAGGCGGTGTATCGTCCTATGTTGTACAGGAAACCGAAATGATAACCTCCGACGTTTCCACGGGCGAACCGTATCTTGAATATCATTTAAAGTCGATACAGTCGCCTGTTGACCCTACTGCGGAAGTTACCTGGGCTGAAAACGACACCAACATAAAAATTGCCGACGAAGGCGAGGATACGATTATTATGTTCGGAAATCTCGCGTATCTTGCCGCTCCGCAGAACAACTACAACAGCATCGAACTGCCGAGGTTCTTTATAAACGGCGTCGGAAACCAATCTATGCGGAAACTCTATGATATTCTCCCGACCTACGAGCCGTATTCCGTAGGCGATAAGTACGGAACGCTTACCGTAAGCAAAGCGGAAACGACCGTCAGAGTTGCCGCGGATAACCCCGCGGCGAGCAACAGCGGAACGGAAAGTTCAACGCAGGTAGAGGAAATGAACGTTGAGTTCGACGGCACGGCGACGGTGAACGCAATGATTTCGTATACGGGAAACGATAACGTATATTTTGCAGTTCCGATGTATAACGAAACGGCAATCCCCGCCGTAACGCCGATTTGCGACGGCGACAGCGAGGACTACTATTCAAGCGTATTTCATTTGAATGTAAACGGAAGTGTATTTGCGGATAACGACGTCGCGATTGAACTTACGAACGCCGACAAGTTCGACAGCCTTACACAGCGCGACACGGAGAACTACAACGGCGTAAAAAGCGCGACGCTCCAGCTTACCGACGTAAAAGCGCACTACGACCGCGGAGGGACAAACATCACCGCCAAGGTGGAAATGGCGTCTGCTGTTTCAACGCTTATGCCCTCGCGTGCGGACTATTTTCACGGCACGAACGCGCAGGACGTTATAATTAACTACAGCAAAGCGGTTAACGTTTCAATAGAAGATACGGCAACAGGCGAGAGCGCGCAGGTAGTTTCAATCGAGCCGATAAGCGACAGCGAAACCGACCTCAAGGCGGTTATTGAAGATATGTGGCTTGACAGTTCCCCGGTGAGCCGACCGATTAACACAAACAGCGGTGTGCAGGTAGAGGACTACAGAGTAATACTTAACACAGGCGAGGAGAACTACTTCAGGCTCGTTTTCGACGAGGACACGGGGACTTATACGGTAGTTAAGGCGGTGCTGGCGAACGGCACAGGGGTTGGACGATAGTTTATAGTTAATAGTTAATAGTGCATAGTAATTGTGTCCGCCTACGGCGGACGGATTAGATTGTCTTTAAGTCAATACGCCCCGCCGACGGCGGGGCGTGTTTCTTTTAAATTTTTCCTCTTTACATTTCCAGAAAAAAGTAGTATAATAAAACCAACAACCAAAAACAAACGAGGAAATTATATGGTTACTTTAAACGATTACTTATACAACGGGGATACGGTGATTAAGATTTTGCACGAGTATTCCGAGGATTTGAAAAAGTCGGCAATTGATAACAATAACCCGATAGACCTTGCGCATTGCAATTTTCTGATACAGATTATCGAACTGTTGGAACACAACGACTTCTTAACGTCGCAGTCGCAGAGGATCAAGGAATTTTATAAATATATGACCCAGAAATACCCGTTTTTGGCGTTTACATTTAAGGGCAGAATTAAATCGCTTATCCGCGCGGAGGAAAAGTTCAACGGGTATATTCTCGAATATATTTACGATTACTACCAAAAAAATCACGGTTATCCGTCCGAGGCTGAAATCAAGAGCAACCTTACTTGTTTTCGGGATTTGATTGCGTACAGGATTGTAATTTCACTTCCCCTATGTCACTTAGAACGCGATATGACGCAGGAGGAACAGGAAATAAAATATCTGTATGAACTCGCGAATATTCTGCCGCAGTTTTTGGAAGAACGCGGTTTTACTGCGGAACTGTCGGGCGCGGAGTTTGAAAGCACGGACGAGAAACTCCAAGAAAACAACCGATTGTATTACAGAGATTATGTAGCCTGCCCGCGCCCGTCGGGCTACAAATCGTTACATATCACATTCTATGACAATCTTGCAAGATGTTATACAGAACTTCAATTGCGGACTAAGGAAATGGACGACCTAGCGGAGATAGGCGAGGCGAACCATTTCGGCTACGAACGCCAGCAGGAGGAAGTAAGGACAAGGCGCGACATTATCCCCGACGGCGAATGCAGATATTTTGACGAGGCATACGAGCGTTTCACGAAACTGCAAAACCTGGATTTATCCGCCGTAAACGTCAATATGTTCAAGGCGTTCAGCAATCAGCTTATAAACGACGGGTGCGGACTGTTCCGCGGACGGCAGATTTTGCCGTTTGAACATTTGTCGCGGTTTCAGAATGATAAAATTGACTGATTATAAGTTTGCCCCGCCGTTATCAGTTTATAGTGCAAAGTGCAAAGTGTATAGTATAGCTTTCTCCCCGCCTGCAACAGTTTATAGTTAAGAGTGAATAGTGCATAGTAATAGTTTCCCCCGCCGTCGACGGGGAGGACGTTAGTTGTTTAATTAGCCGGCGACGTGGTAACGCGCTAAATTGTTTCAATCGCTCTCTACCGCCGTAGGCGGGAGAGAGCGTATTACTTGTTCGCTCAGCACTATAAACTATAAACTGTTGCAGGCGGGGGAACATCTGTTTCACCAAGTTGTGCTTAGCGGTTGACATTGGAGTTAAAGTGTGCTATAATATTTATAACCTTTGCACATTGCTTTTAAAGTTTTATTTTTAGTCACAAAAGAGGTATTGCTATGAATGATAAAAAATGCGAAAATACGTCTAAAAGATTTTGATAATCGTTTTGACGGCGGTTATTCCGGTTTGTTTGGGGATTGAACTCGCGGAGCGGTATTTGTCCGAACAGAATTACGAGCAGGCGGTTGCCGAATACGAAAATGTTCTTGAAATCGACCCGACAAACGTTGACGTTTATTTGGGACTTGCGGAAATTTACGAGAAAACAGGCGACACGGACAAAGCTGTCGAAATTCTTGAACAGGGTGTTGAGAAAACGAACGCCGACCGCTTGCCAACCTGCACGAAATGCTATTTTTAGAACTATCCGGCAATCAAGTGGACGACCTAACTCCTCTTGCGGGGCTTACTAATTTAGACGCGGCGTATTTTGGGAATAGCTAAGTAACCGAAGAGTACATTGCGTGACTGCAAGGAGAACTGCCTGACGCTAGGTTTAGTTTGGGGGCAGTTTAAACGATAGGAAAGGGCGGTTTTTATGGAAACTGTTATAACGGGCAGGAAATACGACGCAGCGTCTACGACCAAACTTGATTTGTATGAAAGCGGTGTTACCGATACCGATATAGCCGCAATAGGTAAACTTGTAAATCTTAAAGAATTGCGGTTGAACAAAAATCAAATCAGCGACTTAAACACGCTTTCAGGGCTTGCTAATCTTACGCATTTGTATTTGGGGGTCAATAAAATCAGCGATATTACTCCGCTTGCAAGCCTTACAAATTTGATTTATTTGGATTTTGGCGACAATCAAATCAGCGATATAACATCGCTCGGCTCGCTTACAAACCTCAAGCGTTTGTATTTGGGGGTCAATAAAATCAGCAATATTACTCCGCTTGCAAATCCGGCTAATCTGACGGAATTGGGTTTGGCGGGCAATCAAATAAGCGATGTAACACCGCTTTCAAATCTCACGAATTTGGAAAGTTTATATTTGTGGGGAAATCAAATTCGCGATATTTCCCCGCTTGCTAACCTTAATAATCTTTACTATCTATATTTGAGGGATAATAAAATCAGCAACATAAAACCGCTTGTAAGTCTAAAAAATCTCGCATATTTGGATTTGAGCAATAATCAAATAACCGATGTTGCCCCGCTTGCAAATCTCGCCGATTTAACGGATTTAAGTTTGCACAACAATCAAATCAGCGATATAACGCCCCTCGCGAACCTTACAAATTTGACGGCTTTAAGTTTGGACGGCAATCCGATAAGCGAAAAAGACCGCGCTTGGCTGGAAACCCAACTCCCCGACTGCGACATCAGTTTTTGAAATTGACGTGAATAAATACAAAAGCCGTTCGCGAACAGTTGCGGGCGGCTTTGTTGTGTACTGTCCGACCGCGCTGACATTCCCCGTGCTTTTTCCCGCACATTTTCTCAAAATATCCCTTGACTACCGCCGAATTTTATGTTATAATATAAAAGACGTAATATCTTTAACAGGATAAAGTGTAAACTTCAAAGGGGCGTAATATTGGTTTGGGGCAAAGCCTCTTTGTGTTATAATATATATGTATAATTATCTTCAGCGGAAAGGGCGGCGGTTTTGTGAAGAAAATCAAAAAAATACTATCGTCTGTCCTTGTGTGCGCCGCCGCGCTGTTTTGCGGGTGTTCCGGGGGTACTGCGGAAAGCAGTGACAGTTCGTCTTATGACGTAAGCACGACCGAAAGCGGCGCTGCGTTTACCGTGCCGCCCGAAGTTTCCGAGCCTGCGGGCGGGACGGCTATCACCTACTTCGGCACAAAAGATATAAGCGCGTTTGTTGCCGAGTATGAAAAAACCACGGGCGGGAGCGTAATAATCGAGCGACCGAAAGGGGATTACCTTACCGAACTTCAAGAGAAGATTGCCTCCGACGCGTCCCCCGACCTTTGCGATAAGGTTGAGAACACTTATCCGTATCTTATGTCAAATAATCTTTACGAGGATTTAACGAACTACATCGACATCTCCGCTCCGCAGTGGGAGGATATGACGGACGCGGTGGAGCATTACTCGTTTAAGGGCGAGCGGTTCTTTTATCCGACAACTCTTAAAATAATGCCCCAGTTTTTGATTTATGTAAAGGGAACGTATATTCAAGGCGGAAATCTCCCCGACCCCGAAAAACTCTGGATAAACGGCGAATGGACGTGGGACAGCTTTCAAAGCGGGGCGCAGGGAGTAATCGAAAGCCCTTCCGTTCCCGCGGGTACGCTTATCGCGGGCGAGGATATTTTTTCCAATTTCTTGGCGTCAACGGGAACAGCCCTGTTTTCGCAGGTCGGAAGCCGTTTCGCGGACGGTTTTTCATCGGACGCGTCGGCTGATGTGAACGCGCTTTTAAGCGGTTATGAAATCGAGTATACGATAAGCGGGAACGCTGCGGACGCTATGGGCGAAACTGTCTTTATTTCGGGCGATGAAAGCACCTTAGCGGAACTCAGAAAGGCAAATCTCGCCGTTGGCGCTGTGCCTTATCCGCGCGGCAATGATACCGACAAATACTATTGCAAAGCGTCTGCGGACGGCTTTTTAGTTCCAAAGGGCGCGAAGAACATTCAAAGCGCCGCGAGTTTTATCAACTGTTCACGGATTGTATGCAATTCCGAAGAATACCGCGAAAAGGAGAACACCGCGCTGATAAAAAGCGGGCTTTTGCGTTCCGACACGGAGTGGCTCGAACGTCTGCGGGGGAACTCCGAAATAACGCCCGTTATCGTCGATGAAAATTGCTTTGACAGCGAAGTGAACGTCAGCGTTCAAAGACTGCTCACATACCGCGGCGATTCGTGGAAAGACGCTCTTTCGGAGAATTTGCCGAAGATAGACGGCGCGCTCGAAACTATAAACGCGGTTATTGAATAGCAATATTAGTGCGATAAAATATTTCGTTTGGGAAAAGGTGAAGAACATGAGCAATTTATCCGATAACGGAAATGAATACGAATGGTTAAAGCCCGACCGTGTTATGAAACTCTACCACGGCTCTAAAAGCGCGTTCGGCACTAAACGCCTGTTCTGTATCGGCATAGGACAAAACGGTGTCGACTGCCTTTTGAGGGCAAAGCATATCGCCGAAAACCGTTTTCAAAAGGACGGCAGCCGCATACGCTTTTTGGGAATTGACATAGACGAGCATATAAACAGCGCAGAATTTTGCGGTTCAGTTCTTGATGACAGCGAAAAACTTGCGATAAACCCCGACGAGGCTGTCTACGCGTATCTGAACAAGCCCGAAACGATGTCCGAATATATGAAAGACTGGTTCGACGAGGGGCTAAAAAACTATACGCCAAGCAAGCCCGTCTATGGTCTGCACAAACGCCAATGCGGACGGCTTGCGCTTTTCCACTATTTCGGTACGGTTATGCGCCAGTTCGGCGCGGCGGTGACGGCGTTCGGACACAACGACAAACCGCTTGAAATAGCCGTTATAGGAAATCTAGGCGACGCGTTTTTCGGCGGTATGATGATTGACGTGGGATATATTCTGCGGACGCTTTTTGAAACCGCGAAATATCCCGTGACGATAGTTTCATATATGTTCGCGGGCGATACCGCCGAGTTTACGGAAAAAGAGGGCAGGGATCTGTCAACCGCATATGCGAACACTCTCGTTACGAAATCCGAACTCGATATGTTCCAAAGCCGAAAGCGCAGGTTCTGGCAGCAGTATACGGACGCTATCGAGATAAGCTCCGACAAACCGCCGTACAACGCGTGCTATATCGCGCCCGCAGAAGAAACGTATGAACTTACTATGGAGAAAACCGCGCTAAAAATAATGTGCGAACCCGGCAATATCATAGCGCGGGACGACGACGCGGAAAGGCTTATAACGCACAATATGTTCGACAAAGAGGGTTCTCACGCGTTCAGGTATCTTGCTTTTTCGGCGGCGGTGAATGAAATTCCGCTCGGAAAATTCGTTTCGTATATCGCACTAAGATTATTCGGGAAAGTGCTGGGCGGACTTCGCCAAAAATCAATCGGCGCTATGGAACTCGGCAAAATCACGGGGCGCATTGCACCCGACGCGGCGCTTTTAGCGTCAAAGGCGGGGCAATTGCCGAAGTTCCAATTTGACGAAAATCTAAACCCGCTGTTTTCGCTGCGTTCGCTTAAAAACGGCGCGGAGGCTACAAAGCGGTATGTAAACGAGCGATTAGAGGAGATAACGGAACTTTGCAAAAAGGGCGCAGAAATAATGCTCCCCGAAACTTTGGGACAGATAGAAAAATTGTGCGAAAACGCCGTGTGCGACCGCGAAAAAGGTCCGTATTACGCGCTTGAGATAATAAAAGCCTGCACGTCAAAGCTGTCCGAGGCGTATAAAGCCTTAGAGCAAAAGGCGCTGAACATAACGGACGACGTATCCCGCGAGGAACGTCAGCTTGACGAGGCGCAGAAAAAGCTGAAAGTGACGCCCGCGTTTATGGCAAAAGGTCTTGCGGAAAACTACACGGACTGCATAAAAAGCTATGTAAAGGCAAGATATGTGGAACTTACAGCGGATATTGTGAAAGACTTCTACACGCGCCTGTCCGATGAACTTCAGAAATACGCGGATGAAAACCTTCACACGAAATCCCGTGTATTTGATTTAATATCGGAGAAAACCGACGATATTCTCTACGGCAAGTCGCCGTATCTGTCGTGCGGAGTAAAGGAGGCGTTCGACCCGCTTTTGCCCGAAAACACCGAAATCCGCGCGAAACTCGACAGTATGGTCGATAACGTTCCGAAAGACAAAATGGAACTCGCGTTAAAGCGCACGGATCTGCTTTCGGCGGCGCAAAAGGGCGTTATGGATTTCATCACGGAACTTTTGGTGCTTGTGGATATTTGCCTGGGCGAATTTACCGAAAAGGGCTATGACGGTATCTGCGAATACTTTAATATCAAAAACTCGCTGTCTGCGGGTATGGAGGACTGCTTTGCCCGTGTGAAAATGACCACTCCGACGACTGACGCATTGCCTTTGACAAGGGTTATTTGTCCGCACACCGCAAAGGCGGAGGATATAGCGCCCCTGCGCAAACTCCACAAGGAACTCAACGACATCTGGAACGCGTCCGCGTCGTCGTTTTCGGTAAGCGTTGTGCGCATACAGGGCGCGGTAAAGCTGGAGGAGTTCAAGAACTATGAACGCTGGGAAAATATGCGTTACGCGTATGTTAATGACTCGCTTAAAAAACAGGGTATTCACATCTTCGGATAAACTTTCGGATAATATATGAAAAAGAATATTGAAACAAATGAAGTAAATTACAAAAGAACAGCGTCGGCGCTCGTTTTCGACAGGTTTTACTGTAAAAATCCGAGCGCGGCGCTCGTTATAGCCATTCGCATTCTGACAGCGGCGGCGCTTTCGTTTTTCTGTATGCGGTATGTTTTCAAGGTATACGATATGCCCCCCACGAACGTTCCGTTCGCCGTTATCTCAATGCTCTCGGCGGTCGTGTTTTCTCTGCTGTTCTCGTACGTCAGAAAACGCGCCGTTATACCCTTGGGAGTATTTCTTACGGGCGTTTTTATTTTGCTGAAATTCGACGCGTTTTGGGAAAAGTTTTCGTACTTTGTAGACTTTTTGATTTTGCAGACGGACGGACGGCTTATAAGCGCGACGGAGCATACTCTCCACCCGCTCGAACAGCTTATTCGGTTTGAGCAATACTCCGACAAGTATGTAGACGGCGTTGTGTTCGGGTGCGTTATCCTGTGCGTTCTGTTCGCGCTTGTGACTTCGGCGGGGCTTATCGGAAAGTTAAACGCTCTGCCGTCGCTCGTGTTTTTCCTCGTGCTGTGGACGCCCGTCCTTACGGCGGAACGTCTGCCGTTTGAATGGGAACTTGTACCCGCTCTTGCGCTTTACGCTGGCGCGTGCGCCGTCGGAAACTACTACAACGACGGTCTTGCCGTTCGGCATATTTATTCATCGGGCGGTTATCGGCGCAAGGTGAAAATGGATCACCGCAGATTTAACGGGGAAGTGAAGTCGCAGAGTTTCGGCAAACGCGGCGCGGCGCGCGGGCTTTACTATTCAAAATACTCCTCGTCGCTTATCTGCGCGGCGGCGATGTTCACGGCTCTGGGCGTATTTTTCGGAACGATTTTTTCGAGTTCAGCGGGCATTGATTACGAAAAAATGTTCGAGGTTCTGCAAAGCATTACGTTCGGCAGTTCTCACAGGAAAGACCCGTTCAAGCAAGTTTCGGGATATTTCTCAAGCCCCGTAACGTCCGCGCTGGGTTCGGGCAGACGGCTGTCGCTTTCCGCGCCGTCGGGGCGCGACACGTCCGAAACCCTGCGGGTTACAAAGGAAGATAAGGGAGAACCGCTGTTCCTGCGCGGTGACATCGGTATGGAGTTCGACGGCAGAACGTGGTCGTCGCCGACGGCAAGCGAACCGCTCGAATGGAGCGCAGACGGCTTTGACAGAAAGTGGCTTCCTATCGAGGGAGAACTGTTTGACGAAATTATTACGGCAAGCTACGGCGATTGTCTTACGGACGTTGACGTTCGTATAGAATATCTTTGCAACACGGATATAGTTTTCGTACCGCCGTATATCAGAGATTTTTCGAGTTTCTCAAGCAGTGCGGAGGACGTTTTCGGAGATTACACCGTCCGCAGAAAAGACGATGAAGTCGAGGGACGGATTTTCGGTTACACGGCTGTTCAGCCGTTATGCTACGACCCGCAGGATATGCAGGATATGTACGCGTTCTATCAGCTTTTGCGCGGTCTTAATTACAGAGAGCGGAGTTCCTATTCTGCAAACGTCGTCTTTGAAGAGGGTATAATTTACAGCGAAAACAGCTGGGATTTGTACCGTAAAAATTACTCTGAATATTACGATGATTGCCTGAACCTTATGAACAAGAAAATCGGACGGTATAACCCGAACAGCGTCGGCGCGTTTGAAATGTACAGAGATTATGTAAACGCGCATTATACGGGCGTTCCCGAAAAAATTCGGGAAGAACTTTCAGAATACATAGAGGGTTCGGGTCTGACCGAACTGCGCGAGCAGGAGATGGACAGTTTCCGCGGGCGTTTTTACGATGAGGACGTTTACGGCAGGTTCGGCGAAATAATCGACCGCTATGTCACCGCAAAAACCGTGTCGGATTATCTTAAAAACAGATATTCGTATTCGCTTGACGCGCACATAGACAGCAGAAATCCCGTGATGAGTTTTTTAAACAACTCTAAAAGCGGACACTGCGCGCTGTTTGCAAGTTCAATGGTGCTTATTCTAAGGGAAATGGGAATACCCGCGAGATACGTCACGGGGTTTGTCCTGCCGTCCGAGGCGACTTCCCGCGTATTGCAGATGAAAGACCTCCACGCGTGGTGTGAAGTTTACCTTGATGAAGTAGGCTGGGTGCCGTTCGACCCGACCGCGCCCGCCGATGTAACGGTTGCTGATAATTCATCGGGTACGGGAACGGGAACGTCCGAAAGCAGTCAGCAAAGCGGAACATCGGGCGATGTTTCAAGCGAACCCGAAAGTTCTGACAGTTCGGCGCAGAGTTCCGATACCTACGAGCCGTCCTCAGACGACAATTCCTCGTCGGATATGCCCGCAGACGGTTCTTCGCCGTCGGGCGCGGTAATTACGTCAAGCGGTGATGGTTTTACGTTTGCGCAGGTCTTGCCGTATATTGTTATTATACTGTCGGCGGGTGCGTTTGTGACGCTTGCCGTGCTGTCCGTGAAGTGGTACATACGGCTTAAAAAGCGCGCGTACAAGAGAATACAGGTGTTCCGCCGCGCGGAAAATTCCGATTACGTTTATAACAAGCTGTTAGAGGTATTGAAACTCTGCGGGCTTACTCCGCAAAACGGCGAACAGCCCCGCGAGTTCTTCCGGAGAGCGGAAAAAACGCTCGGCTGTCATATATCGGAATACTATGAATTATTCGAGCGTCTGGCGTTCGGCAATGCAGAGCTTGACACTTCGGAACGCGCACTCTTAGGACGCGCGTTCGAGAAGATTTTCAAAGCCTCCGAGGATAAACATAAACTCGTCGGAAAGATAAGACTTCGCACGGCATTGCTCCGAAAGAGAGTTTGATTTTGCGGGGTCAGAAAAAAATACAAAAATCCCTTGATTTTTGGAGAATAATGTGATATAATTAAATATAAGCCGAAGTTTAGCTTAAATTTATCAGAGTATCAGAGAGGGAACAGATTATGGCGATGAGATTGATCACACGTTCGGATTTTGACGGATTAGCTTGCGGTGCGCTTTTGCTTTCTGCGGGTGTAATAGACTCGTGGGTTTTCGCGCATCCAAAGGATCTTCAGGACGGGCTTGTTCCCGTAACGGAAAATGACTGCCTTGCGAATGTTCCGTTTGTCGAGGGCTGCGGGCTGTGGTTCGACCACCATTCCAGCGAGGAAGAACGCAACCGCTATAAAGGCAAATATAAGGGCGAAAGCCGTATAACGCCGAGCTGTGCGCGTATTATCTACGAATACTACGGCGGAAAAGAGCGTTTTCCGAACTTCGACGACCTTATGGAGGCGGTCGATAAGGTGGACAGCGGAAATCTTACGCGCGACGAGATACTTAACCCGCAGGGCTGGATTTTAGTCGGATTTCTTATGGACCCGCGCACGGGCTTGGGACGTTTCCGCGACTTTACAATCAGCAACTATCAGCTTATGGAGAAACTGTTAAAATGCTGTTCGTATATGTCCACGGAGGAAATACTCGCTATACCCGATATTCAGGAGCGCATTAAGCTGTACAACGAGCAGACCGAAAAGTTCAAGGCTATGATAAAAGAGCATACGCGCGTTGAGGGCGATTTGATTATCACGGATCTGCGCGGAGTAAGTCCTATCTACACGGGCAACAGATTTTTGATTTATTCGCTATATCCCGAACAGAACATCAGTTGCTGGATAGTTGACGGCAAAGGCGGAAAGGGCTGTTCGTGCGCGGTCGGATATTCGATACTTAACAGAACAAGCCATGTAAACGTAGGTTCTACAATGCTGAAATACGGCGGGGGCGGGCATATGGCAGTCGGAACGTGCCAGTTCACCGACGAGCAGGCGCCGACAAAAGTTCCCGAACTTATAAACGAACTTGTAAACTACGACAAAATCCACAATATCGGCTGACGGAAACTAAAAATAAAGCGCGGTATTCCAAAACCGCGCTTATTTTATTGCGGTAACCGTTAAGATTTCGCCGTCAATTTGTCTGATACATTTGACATACGGTGGATAATGTGGTATAATATAGAAAACGTAATATCTTTAACAGGATAAACGGTATATTTTAAATGGGCATTATATTGGTGTGGGGCAAAGCCTCTTTGTGGTATAATAATTTTTTCGGATAAACTGACCGACAAATCGAAAGTTATCGAAGTTATCTAAAAACTTTCAGGAGGTTTAATATGGAATTTATAATGTCAAAAGAAATCAAAGAACTATCAAATCCCGGAGTTATATCAAGGCAGTTATTGAACCCTGATAATTCCAAAAGCACCAGGGTTACGATAACAGAGGTACATCTGGCGAAAGGGAAAGAATAAGGGGAAACTCACTTGCTATAAATTTAGCATTTTCAATGGTTTAACAAATGCCGAAAGCGCGGTATCCAAAACCGCGCTTATTTTATTGCGGTAACCGTTAAGATTTCGTTATCAATCCTAAACGACACTTGAAACTCCCCGAACGCCATTGTGTAAACGCGCTTTGGGTCGTTTTGATATTGCGGACGCGGGTCCTGCGCTAAGAGTTCGACAAGCCCCCCGCGCTTTTCTTCGGGGATAAGTACGAGCAGTTCTTCGGGAAACGTAACCCGCAAATTTCCTCCGCGCCGTGACAGCGCCCACCCGTCGGACGCGTTCGGAATACTGTCAGCATACGGAAGATACGGCTTTATATCGTATATCGGCGAACCGTTCATAATATCCGCGCCCGTGACGATAAGTGCGCCGCGCTCTATCCGCTCAAGTTTTACAACGGACAGCCCAAGCGGGTTAGGGCGATAAGGCGAGCGCGTCGCGAACACTCCCATACGTACGTTCCCGCCAAGGCGCGGCGGACGAACGGTCGGCGAGAATTTCCCGTCCGTTTCCGAAAATCCCCATATAAGCCAGATGTGCGTAAAGTCCGAAAGTCCGCGCACGGCGTTTTCATCGGCGTACTTTTCCGTGAAAACTATCCGCGACGGCAGTTCGACAAGTCCGCTTTGGCGCGGTATGCCGAATTTTTCCGTGTAGTCGTTTTCGATAAACGCGACAGGTTCGATTTCCATTGCGGTTTTACATCTCCTCCAGTATCTTCCGAATGTTTTCCATTACCTCGTCCACTTCAAACTTGAACTCCCGCGCCGATACGCGAAACGCGCCCTGCCCCAGAATAATTATCTGCTCCGTGCCGTCGGAAGTCGCAACGCGAACGCGGTTGTTGGGCGACAGTTTATGCGCCGCGCGTTCAATGAAATTATCGGCGGTTTCGGCGTGCTTTGTGTACACAACGGTCACATCGCCGTAATGCTCTATTTCGCGGTCGCTTTTCACTTTATACGCGTCAAACACCAAAATCAGCCTGCACCGCTTAAATCCGCAGTAGTTGCACATTAAATCAATAAGCCTCGCCCGCGCCGCGTCAAGATTTTCCCGCGCTGTCTTTGCAAGTTCTTCCCACGAGAATATGATGTTGTAGCCGTCCACAAGCAAATATTCCTCACCGCCCGTCGGCGCGTGGGATTTGTAGCCCTGTTCGGCGGGCTTGTCGCGGCGCATTGCGGAGCGTTCGGGACGCTTTATCTTCCCGTATGTCCGCTCGAATATCTCCATAAGCTCCCTGTCAGTCGCGGCGCGCTTTTTATAGAGGTTAATTTCCTCCTGCGACACCGCGCTTTTACGGATTTGCAGAACGCTCGGAACGTGCATTTTATTCGGCACTTCGTCCCACTTTACGAGAACTCCCGCGCCGTGTGAACAGAAAATGCTGTCCGCGGAGTTTTCGACGTCGGCGTTGAAATCGTACCCCGTCTTTTCTATTACCTCGCTTTCATTATGGCACGGGAAATACCCGCAAAGGACGGTGTTCAGCCGTCCCGTGCCGTGGGTGTAGCTTAAGACGTCGGCGGAGTAGCTTTGCATTTCCGAAACGGGACACCGCCCCTCTATTACGGAATTGTCCCCGACAGTTTTGGGAAGTGAAAATTCGGCGGACATTCGTTCAAGGTCGGTCATCGCCGTGCCGACCGCGCTTGTCGGAACTGTCAGCTTGAAGTGATAAAAAGGTTCAAGCAGAACGCTCTCCGCGCCCGCCAAACCCTGCCTTACGGCTCTGAAAACCGCCTGTGCGAAATCTCCGCTCTCCGTGTGTTTTGGGTGAGCGCGTCCCGCCGCGAGCGTTATTTTAACGTCAGTAAGCGGAGAACCCGTCAGTACGCCGATATGCCGATGTTCGCGCAGGAACGCCATCACCTGTTTCTGACGGTTTTCGTCAAGGTCACGGCAGTCCCGCGCGAACTGTATTCCGCTCCCGCGCGGGAGCGGTTCTATCAGCACATGCACCTCTGCATAGTGCCGAAGAGGTTCATAATGCCCGACCCCCTCAACGGTGCTTTTTATCGTTTCGCGGTAGGAAATCATTCCCTCGCCGAATTCGACATTAACGCCAAACCGCTCGTCAATTATGCTTTGAAGTATCTCCGTCTGAATAACTCCCATAAGCGACGCGTGAATAACGCCGTTTACAAGCGAGAATTTCAGCGTAGGCTCTTCCTCTTCAAGGCGTTTAAGCGCGCTGTAAAGGCGTACCGCGTCCGTGTTTTCGGGGAGTATCAGCGCAAAGTTCAGCGGAGCGTCGGTTGTTGCCGTGCTGTTTTCCGCTTTTCCGAACGCTTGTCCCGCATACGTTTTTGAAAGCCCCGCGACAGCGGCCGTCTGCCCCGAAACGGCGGTATCAACGGCGGTAAACTTCGCACCGCTGTAAATCCGTATCGACGTTACCTTTTCGCCCGAAGTATCCAAAACCGCGCGGTTTTTAAGTTCCCCGCCGAGTATTTTCATATGCGTAAGCCGTACCCCGCCCGCGTCGGTCGAGATTTTGTAAACGCGCGCGGCGAACTCGTCATAACGCTCCCCCTCGCTCGAATAAGTATCAATTAACTTCAGAAACTTATCCACACCGACATTTTTCAGCGCCGAACCGAACATCACGGGGAACACGTTCCGCTTTGCAATCGCCCGCGCGATAAGTTTGTCGGGAACTTCTCCGCTTTCCAAAAGCGCGTTCATACAGTCCTCGTCATATTCTGCGGTTATTTCGGGAATGTTTTCGGAAAAATCGGCAAAGTACGGCGAAAGCCCGCGAAGTT
The DNA here is from genome assembly GCA_947628655.1 of uncultured Clostridia bacterium. Classification (GTDB taxonomy): domain Bacteria; phylum Bacillota; class Clostridia; order Oscillospirales; family Ruminococcaceae; genus CAG-115. Next base: position 88,582 of record CANRAS010000001.1, read on the forward strand.
CCGTCAGTATTTCATCTTTGGAACGGCTGGAAATATCTGTTTTATTAACGAACGTGAAAATCGGCACTTTAAAACGGCTTAAAAGTCCGAACAGCGTTTCGGTATGCGTTTGAACTCCGTCCGTTCCGCTGATTACGAGTACAGCGCAGTCCGCGACGGAAAAGGCGCGTTCCGTTTCAGCGGAGAAATCCGCGTGACCAGGCGTATCAAGCAGAGTTATCTCGGCGTTTTCCGTATGCAGAACAGCCTGCTTTGAAAATATAGTTATCCCGCGCTTGCGTTCGCGGGTATCATTATCGAGAAAGCAGTCCCCGTTATCCACGCGCCCCGCACGGCGTATCTCACCGGACGCCAGCAAAAGTGCCTCGGACAGCGTTGTTTTGCCCGCGTCAACGTGCGCCGCCATTACGGCGGTTATTCGTTTCAATATCACCACTCGCAGTCTTTTGTAGTTTAAACACACAATGCATGGCACCGGGAATACTCCCGAAAAGCCATGCATCGTTATGTATTTACTTGTTGATTATAACGCTTGCCGTCGCGTATTCACGGCAGGAGTCAACGGAAACATTGACGGTATACCCCTCGCGCTCGACGAGTATCTTCGCGTTTCCCTCCGCTATTACGAACGGACTTCCGAGTCTGTCGCGCAAAACGGAAATATCCTGCGCCCTAATCAGACGCATACCCGTGCCGATAGCCTTTGCGAAAGCTATCTTTACGCAGTAATTCTCCGCTATCAGCGCGGGGTTTAATTTGTGCTTTACCAGAAAACGTATCTCGTCCGCTGAGAAATACTGCGACAAAAACCGCTTGTTCTTACAGCTTTTTCTGATACGGGACATTTCAACTATCGCCGTCCCCGTGCGAATAAAAAGATTACTACTTGACATCGCTTTCTAATTTCGCGCGCAGTTGTTTCGGAATTTCCTGCGCGATTGCCTCCCTTGTTTTTTCGTTTGGATTGAAGATGACCTTTACATCGCCGTATTCGGAATGCTTTACAAGCAGATAATGCGCGTCTTTCGCAAGACCGCTTGTCGCGTGAACCGTCGTTTCCGCCTCTATTTCCTGTTCGGGAGGATATTTCCCGATGTCGTACGCCTTTTTAAGGTCAACGGTTATCATACGTTTGCGCTTGCGCTTGCCGATTATCTTGTCAATATCCATTTCGTTGTTTGTGATTATATATTCATATTCTATATTGGAGTTAATTATAACCATAACGCCGAGCGCCAAAAATCCCGCGGCGAAAATGGACAGAAACACAAGCCCCGCGAACACCGAGAAAAACATACACGCCGCCATAGCCAGCAGAGAACCGCCCGCCATTGCTATAGTTTTAGCCGTTTCCGCTCCCGTTTTCTTTTTAGAAACTATCTGTTCCGAACAATTATCCATTATCCCGCCCCTGTCCACGTTTTAGCATATAAGCCGAGCAAATTTATCCCGACCGCATAATATAGTATATCACAAATTTTTAGGAAAATCAAGGGGTATTTTATCTATTTTTCATAAATTTGTACCGCCGGCTTTGAAAAAACTATCGACTTATTAAAAATTAAGTGATATTTTCGCAATAGCTATTGAAATTTTCGAGGAAATTTGTTATAATAAATGTGTATGTAAATTAATCTGCATATTATAATATCTGAGAAATAGAAAGCGGGCGGTGAAATTATGCCTTGTTTTAAAGATAAAAAGCGGGTAGTAATAAAGGTTGGGAGCAGTACGCTCGCCTATCCCGAAACGGGAAGTATGAATATCCGCAAGAGCCGTACTCTCGTTGAAGTACTGTCAGACCTCAAAAATTCGGGGCGAGAGATTGTTTTTGTAAGTTCGGGAGCGCAGTGCGTAGGCGCGTCCAAGGGCGGTTTCCGCGAAAAACCGAAAGACACGCCGTCAAAGCAGGCTTGCGCCGCAATAGGACAGACGGAACTTATGAAGTTCTACAGCGAGAATTTCGGGAGGTTCAATCATAACGTGGCGCAGTTGCTTCTGACGCGCGACGTTATCAGCAACGAAGAACGGCGCACGAACGTTATAAACACGTTCAACAGGCTGTTTGAACTGTCCGTAGTGCCGATTATAAACGCAAACGATGTTGTGTCTATCGAGCATTTGGATTTCGATGAAAACGACACATTAGCCGCGATTGTCGCAAAGCTGTGCGGTGCGGATTTGCTTGTAATGCTGACGGACGTTGACGGACTGTACACGGGCGACCCCGCCGACCCGAACGCAAAGTTCATTGACGTTGTGGATAATATCAATTACGATATAATCGGAATGGCGCAGGGGAGCGGTTCGGCTGTCGGTTCGGGAGGAATGCTCACGAAGATCGAAGCGGCGCAGATAGCGGCGCAGGCGGGGATAGACGCGGTGATAATCGGCAATAAAGACCCGAAACTTCTGTATCAGCTTTTTGAGAGCGACAGCGCCCGCTGTACATGGTTTAAGGCGCAGTGAAAGGAAAGTGACAGCATTGAACAGCAGTGAATATATGGACGCGCTAGGCGCACGCGCGAAGAAATCCGCGCCGAGGCTTGCGGAATGTTCCGAGAGCGCGAAGAACAATATACTTTGCGGGATAGCGAAAGAACTCGAAAACAACGCCGCGCGGATAATCGAAGTAAACAAGACGGATATAGACCGCGCGCGGGAGAGCGGAATAAGTTCTTCCTTAATTGACAGGCTTACGCTCACCGAAAAGCGGATAGCCGATATGGCGGACGGAATTAGACAAGTCGCCGATTTGCCCGACCCCGTGGGAATTACAATAAGCGAACGCACTCTGAAAAGCGGGCTCAGACTGCGCAAAGTGAGCGTTCCTATGGGCGTTATCGGGATAATCTTTGAAAGCCGTCCGAACGTCACCGCCGACGCCGCCGCGCTCTGCTTTAAAGCGGGCAGCGCGGTCATTCTCCGAGGCGGGAGCGACGCTATAAATACGAATAAGTTCCTCACAGACCTTATGCGGGGAATAATCGAAAAGAACGGCTTGCCGTCCGACTGCGTTCAGCTTGTCGAGGACACAAGCCACGACACCGCAAACGCGATGATGTGCGCTGATAAGTACATCGACCTGCTTATTCCGCGCGGAGGAAAACGGCTTATACAGACGGTTGTCGAAAATTCGACCGTTCCCGTAATTCAAACGGGCGCGGGAAACTGCCATGTTTACGTCGATGAAACCGCAGATTTAGATATGGCGGTGCGTATTATCAATAACGCGAAAACACAGCGCCCGTCGGTGTGCAACGCGATAGAAAGCATACTTGTACACGAGAAAATCGCGCCCGAATTTTTCAAAAAGCTGGACGAACTCTGGCAGGGCAGAGTGGCGATAGTCGGCGATGAAAAGACCGCCGAAAATATCAAAGTGGAAAAAATCGCCGATGATAACGATTTCGCCGCGGAGTTTCTCGAACTTAAACTTTCAAGCAAGGTTGTAAGCGGCGTACGCGAGGCGATTGAGCATATCAATAAATTCGGCACGGGTCACAGCGAGTGCATTGTGACGAAATCCGAAGAAAACGCACAGCTTTTCCAGCGGGCGGTTGACGCGGCGGCGGTGTATGTAAACGCCTCCACGCGCTTTACGGACGGTTTTGAGTTCGGCTTAGGCGCGGAAATCGGCATTTCCACGCAAAAACTTCACGCAAGAGGACCTATGGGTCTTGAGGAAATAGTGTCGTATAAGTATCTTATTAACGGCACGGGACAGGTAAGAGAGTAATTTGGATTTTTAATATTAAGAGGTAAAAATGGCAAAAAGGAACAAACAAGAAACCACAAGCCGCGAAAAGTACAGCGAGGACGTTATAAACGAACTTCTCGGCGAAATAGAGGACGAACCCGACATCGAGATAGAAGAAGATGTTCTGAGTATGGGCAATTCCTCCGAGGACGACGCGAAAACCGCCGAACCCGACGAGGAAAAGAGCGCAAAAACCCGCAGGTGGTATTTTGCGGCGGCTGTTTTCATTATCATTATGGCGGTCATAGGGCTTGTATCGTCCGTGCGCTTTGTCGTGAAAGGCATAAGCAATATGGCGGACAACACCGCGCTGAAAACGGAGTTCGCGCGCTTTCTTCTGCCCGTTGTGGCAAACGATATAGCGCCGTTTGAAGATGAAAGCGAGATAACAAATTCGTCAAAAGTAAGCTGTTCTATATGGAATATTCTGATAAACAAGGACACTTCCGAATACAAGCCCTCGTCGGACGGCGGAATTTTAGTTCCCGAATATGACGTGAGCGTATCCTGCAAGGAACTTTTCGGCGCGAAGTCAACGCTTTCACATCAGACGGTCGGCGTTGGAGATTCGCGGTTTGTGTATGACGAAAAAAATCACGTCTACACCTGCAGCAAGAATATGCGCTACTTGAACTACGCCCCGAAAATCACCGAAATGACAGGCAGAAACGGCACTTATGTGCTGACCGTTGACTATATCCCGCCGTCGATTACAATGGCGGTAGAGGGTTTGGGCATAACGTCGGAATCCGTTAAAACGCTTGAATACACAATATCTCGTGTGGATAAAAAGAATACTCTCGTTTCCGTAAGATTTATAAGCGGAACGCAGGACGTAGGCTAATTTAGGAGGACATCACAAAATGAAGAAGATTGCAAAAAGAATAGCGGCGGCAGTGCTTGCGGTATGCCTTGCGGCGTCGCTTTGCGGATGTGACAGGGGCTATATTATGACGGTAGACGGTATGGAGATCAGAAACGGCGTTTACCTTACGTTCCAGCAGTCGGCTTATTCAAAGGCGCAGACCGAACTGAACAATCAGAATTCCGAAACTTCCGCAGACGCGAGCGCAGATGATACGACAAGCAAAGAAAGCGTTCCGCTGACCGAAGAAACGATAGCGGGCGTGAGCGGTTCGCAATGGATAAAGGACGAAACCTTGAAAGCCGTAGTGCGGTTCGTTGCCGTTCAGAGAAAGTGCGAGGAACTCGGCATTGCTCTTACCGATGAAGAACAAGCCGAAATCAACGAGCAGGTAAACGCAACGTGGGATGACAAGGACAGCTACGCGCAGTACTATTACGGCTTTGACACGATGGGCGAATACTACGAAAGCAAGGGAATTGCCAAAGAATCGTATAAGCAGATAGCGCAGGTAAGCAAACTTCAGCAAAAGCTGTTTTTGCACTATTACGACGAGGGCGGGGAGTTTGAGATACCCGAAAGCGAGTTTAACGAATTTTTAACGGGCAAATACGCGAGATTTAAATACATCTCCGCGCCTTATACCGACGCTGAGGGTACAAAGCTCGAAAGCGACGAGGACAAGAAAGCCGTCCGCGACGATCTCCAAAAGTATGCCGACCGCCTGAACAACGGCGAAAAGCCCGTTGACGTTTTCTATGATTATCTGACAGACCAGGCGACCGCCCGCGCCGAGGCGCAGGCTGAAACTAAAGAGGACTTCGGCGATCTTACAAAGGACGAGTGGATAAAACAGCAGGTAGACAGCGCAGACATCACGAAAGAGGAAACCGACGAAGATTTGGACTATGTTGTGACAAAAGACAACACGAACCTCGAAACCATACTTACAGAGTTCATCTTCGACGCGGAAATCGACGGCAAGGCGAAAATCGTCGCAGGCGAAAACGCCGCTTATCTTGTGATAAAGGAAGATATTACCAAACAGAACAAATGGCTCGACGCGAACAGGGAAGGCGTTATGTCCGAGATGAAAGGCGACGATTTCCAGAGTATGCTTGACCTTTTCGGGCAGAATTACGAAAAGACGATTGATGAAAGTCTGGTAAACAGCAAATACAGTCCCGAAAAACTGAACCCGAAAAAATAATTGAAACTTTAGGATTTCCCGCCGTCGGCGGGATAATTCTTGCTGTGATCCGATGAATGTGCGGAGGAAATTATGTATCTGCTTAGTGTAAACAACATAGCCGCGTCATTCGCGGACAGGGTATTGTTTTCGGACGTTTCGTTTGAAGTGCAGGGCGGTGAGAAAATAGGCTTTGTCGGCGTAAACGGGAGCGGAAAAACAACGCTGTTCAGAGTTTTGAAACGCGAACTTACCCCCGATGCGGGAGATGTGATTATCCCCGGCGGTACGCGCTTAGGCTATATGGAGCAGTTCGCGTGCAAGGACAGCGACAAAACGCTTTATAACGAGGCGCTTACTGTCTTTTCGGATCTGGAAGAAATGGAATTTCAGCTTGAGGAACTTCACGACAAAATCGACTTCGGCGACAGTTCCGATGAAACGATAGCACGGCAGACCGAACTTCGCGAACGCTTTGAACGCGGCGGCGGACTTACCTATAAAAGCCGAACTTCCTCCGCGCTTACGGGATTGGGGTTTACGGACGGCGATTTCGCGCTCCCCGTAAGCGTTTTAAGCGGAGGGCAGAGAAGTAAACTTCAGTTTGCGAAACTCCTGCTTTCAAACGCCGATTTGCTGTTGTTGGACGAGCCTACAAACCATCTTGACATATCGTCCGTGGAGTGGCTCGAAGAGTTCCTTGCGAATTATAAAGGCGCGTATATCGTAATCTCCCACGACAGGTATTTTCTCGATAAGGTAACGGGGCGCACGCTTGAACTCGAAAACGGGCGTTTTCGCTCGTATAAAGGAAACTACAGCGCCTACATCGCACAGCGGGAAATTGAAAAAATGACCGAACAGCGCAGTTTTAACGAAACGACCCGCGAAATTCACCGTTTGGAAGAAGTCGTCGAACAGCAGCGCCGCTGGAAACACAAGAAGAACAAGAAAACGCATACCGTCGATAATACGCTGAAAGCAATCGAACGGCTTGAAGAAACGCTCGCAGAGCCTGCGAAAGCGCCCGAAAGTATGCGCTTTTCGTTCAAATCCGCGCAGGACAGCGGAAACGATGTTCTAAGCGCACGAAATATCGCGCTCGCGTTCGGCGAAAAGGAACTTTTTCATAACGTCAATGTAGAGATAAAAAAAGGCGAACGCGTTTTTCTGATAGGCGACAACGGCTGCGGAAAGACTTCGCTGTTTAAAGTACTTACGGGGCAGTACCAAGCGGACGCGGGCGAATTTAAACTCGGCGCGAATGTAAGCGTCGGCTACTTCGACCAGGCGCAAAGAGGACTTTCCGAGGAAAAAACCGCGCTCGACGAGGTGTGGGACGCTTATCCGAAAATGACCGAAACCGCCGTGCGAACGGCTCTCGCCGCGTTTCTGTTTAAGGGCGACGACATATACAAGCAAATAAGCGAACTTTCGGGCGGTGAACGCGCGCGGGTGGCTTTGCTGAAACTAATGCTTTCCGGAGCGAATTTTCTGCTCCTTGACGAGCCGACAAACCACCTTGACATTATGTCGTGCGAGGCTCTCGAAAACGCGCTTTTGGGATATGACGGAACGCTTTTTGTCATTTCACACGACCGTTATCTGATAAATAAACTCGCGCACAGGCTTTACAGGCTGACGGGAAACGGCGCGGAAAGTTACCTCGGAAACTACGACTATTATTTGGAAAAACAGCAGACAACTGCGGAAAAACCCGTTTCGGAAAAGCCGAAGATGTCCGAACAGGCTCTTGATTACAAACAGCGCAAGGAGCGCGAAAGCGAACGCCGAAAGCTGAACACAAAGGCAAACCGCGCCGAAACGCGCGTTGACGAACTTGACAGGGAAATAACCGAAAAAACGAGGGAACTCGCAGAACTTACGGACTACCAGAAAGCAATGGAACTGTCCGAACAAATCGAGGCGCTTCGGCAGGAGCAGGAGCGGGCAATGGAAGAATGGGAAACGGCAAGCAAGGCACTGGAGGATTTCGATGACTAAACAGATAAGGGCGTATCTCGCGGTTTTGGAGCGTTTTTTCGCGGAAGAACATACGGCGGGTGAACTTTCCGCGATGAAAACCGAATTATTGCAAAGAATTGCGTTTTATCAGCACGAACGGCTAATTCACCTGATAGTTACAATGTCGTTTGCCGTATTCTTTATGATTTCGCTGTTTATGTACCTGACAATCGGCGGGGTCGGGATTATGATACTGACGATTATGTTTTTAATAATGCTTATAGCGTATATAAAGCACTATTATTTCCTCGAAAACTCCGTCCAAAGGCTTTACTTATTTTATTATAAGCTGGAAAGCGAATTTCCCCAATAATTCATAACTCCCCAAAAAGGGGAGTTTATTTATATTTCCTCTTGACTTTTGGGATAAAATATAGTAAAATATAAAATAAGAGCAATAACGCTTTTGAAAAGCAGTTTCGCTTTCGCGGAACGGCTTAATATGTGAAAAAGGAGAAATCATTATGGGGTTGATTAAAGCAGGAATAGGCGCTGTTTCGGGCGCTTTGGCGGATTCGTGGAGAGATCATTTTTATTGCGACGCAATAAGCGATGATATTCTTGCGGTGCGCGGATTTAAGCGCACCGACGGCAAATCGTCCAACACAAAGGGAAGTGACAACGTTATTTCCAACGGCTCTATCATTGAGGTGAACGAGGGTCAATGCGCGCTTATCGTTGACGGCGGAAAGGTAGCGGAGGTCTGCGCCGAACCCGGCGAGTTCGTCTATGACGAGTCCACGGAGCCGTCGCTGTTTTACGGAAAGCTCGGCGAAAATATCGTTAAAACGTTCAAGGAAATCGGCAAGCGTTTTGCGTTCGGCGGTTCTGCGCCCGTAAATCAGCGTGTTTATTACATAAACACAAAGGAAATAAAGGGCAATCTCTACGGAACGCCCTCGACCGTGCCGTTCAGAGTATACGACCCGAAAATCGGTCTTGACATTGACGTGGCGATAAGATGCCACGGCGAGTATTCCTATGCGATAAGAAACCCTATTTTGTTCTATACGAATGTTTGCGGAAACTTCACGGACACTTACCCGAAACGTTCGCTTGACAGTATGCTGAAAAGCGAGATAGTGACCGCCCTTCAGCCCGCTTTAGGCAAAATCTCCGATTCTGGCGTTCGTCCGAGCAATCTCCCGTCCCACACTATGGAAATCTGCGACGCGTTAAACGAGATACTTACTAAAAAATGGGGCGACCTGCGTGGTATGACGATAACGTCGTTCAATATGGACCCGCCGTCGATGTCGCAGGAGGACCAGGCGCTTATCAAGGATTTGCAGAGAACCGCTGTTTTCCGCGACCCCGGAATGGCAGCCGCGCACCTTACCGAGGCTCAGGGCGAGGCGATGAAAACCGCCGCGGGCAATTCGGGCGGCGCTATGGTTGGCTTTATGGGAATGAATATGGCGCAGGCAAACGGCGGTATAAACGCGGGGAACCTGTTCAATATGGCGGCTCAGCAACAGCAGGCACAGCAGAACGCGCCCGCTCAGCCTACGCTCAACGAAAACGGCTGGACTTGCTCCTGCGGTGCAGCGAATACGGGCAAGTTCTGCTCGGCATGCGGCAAGCCCGCTCCGCAAAAGGGCGACAGCTGGACGTGTTCGTGCGGAGCGCAGAACAAGGGCAAATTCTGCCAGGAGTGCGGTAAGCCGAAACCTGCGGGAGTTCCTCTTTACAAGTGCGACAAGTGCGGATGGGAACCCGACGACCCGACCAAACCGCCGAAGTTCTGCCCCGAATGCGGCGACCCGTTCGACGCGAACGACATTGTTTAAGGAGAATTTATGTTCATCTGTCTGCACCTGAACGAGCGACTTCAGCCGATACACCGCGCGGATATAGAGGACTGCCTGCAGGACGCTCTGGAGGAGTTCTCGTTCGGCGAGGTGACAGGCGGGGGTACGTTAATGGCGAAAAACGGCGAAATATCGTCGTGCGATATTGACATGGAATTTTCGGGAAACGACGAAGATTTCAAGCGTTTTCTTGATTTCATAAACGACCTTACGATAGCGAAAGGCTCAGCTCTCGAAAAGGACGGGCAGAAGATACCTGTCGGCAGGTTTGAGGGTATGGGGATTTATCTCTCGACAAATCTCCCCGATGAAGTCTATAAGAACAGCGACGTAAACGAACTTATCGCAAAGCTGAATACAGCGATAGGCGAAACAGGCGTTTTGCGGAGCTGGCGCGAATTAAACGAATTTACCGCGCTGTATTATTACGGCAGTTCGTTTGAGGAAATGAAGTCGAAAGCCGAACCCGTCCTGTCCCTGCACCCGCTTGCAAAGGATTGTAATGTCGTTCAGACGGCGTGAATATTGGGAATTTATCGGATTTTAAAAATTTTTTGCCCGTGTTGGTGTATATATGTACCAACACGGGCGAATTTTTTTACATTTGGGTATTGACACCGCATTGTTTTACAGATAAAATGTTATCAAGGACTATTACAAGCAAAAATTGATAGTCTTAAAGGAGGTGTAAAAATGCCCGTATTTCTCTATTTTATTGTGTTAGGTTTGGAAATTTGGCTTGCAGTTTGGACAATAACAAAGCTGGTGGAGATACGCGACGACATGAAAAGCGTCATGTACCGCGTTGACACCATAGAACACCGCCTTTTCAGCGGTGACCGCCGTTATTGAGCAAGCCCCGCGCCGTCAGGGGAGGTGAAGTAAATGCCTGCGGCAATTGGCAATGGTTTATTAGGTATCATTATCCTAATTATCGGCGTTCTTGACATCATATACATTATATGGTATATCCGAACGGTCAAAGCGCTGAAGCGCACAATGGAAAAGCTGGAATATCGTTTTGACATAATCGAACGCGAGATGATGTACAAGGACAAGCGAAACTAGCACGCTTTCTATGAAACATCAAGGAGGTGTTGAAAATGGGCGGATATTACGGTTACACCGAAACGCAGGTTATAACCGAGATTATAAGCTATGTAATCGTCTACGGCTTGATAATCTGGCTTGCGGTCTGGTCGGTCACGAGCCTTAAATGGCTGAGCGAAAGCCTGAACCGCATAAAAAGACGGCTTGACACGATTGAAAAAATAGGCAACATTCAGCCGAATACCAAACGGCATGACGAGTATTGATTTAGGAGTTGATTTTTTTGATGGGATTTGATTCGCGCCCTGTCAGCGCACAAGGCAACGGCGATGAACCGTATATCGTGGTGCAGGTGGTGCTTACCGAACGTTTTTTGGGAACGAGTTCGGGCGAAGAAAGTCTAACGAACCTACAGGACGTTATTAACCGCTACGCAAAACGCGGTTACAGACTTCACACGATGTCAACCACATCTTCAGGCTCAAAGGGAGCGTTTGGATTTGGCGGTGATAAAATTCAGGCAACCCTTGTGTTTGAACGCCGGGATTTTCTTAGATAACCGCTAAATCCCCAAGGCTTAATTAAATTAGTCCGCTGTCAGAGGAAACCCCTCTTTCAGCGGATTTTCTGACCCTTGACAAATCTAAATATTTGTGCTAAAATAAAAGAAAATAACGTCATATCCGCTTTAAGAGGAGAAAATCTTACATCTTACCTCTAACCTCTTACTTCTAGCGGAGCATTTTGGCGTTTAAAAATAAGTGAGGGAACAATGTCTATTTTCGATATATTTAAACAGCTAGAAAAGCAAAAGGATACTCCGCAGGGCGCGGTGGAGTATATCATCGTAGGTTTGGGAAACCCCGGTAAGGATTACGAAAACACGCGCCACAATATCGGCTTTATGACTATCGACACTCTTTGTGAAAAGCACGGCGTTGAGTGCAAGAAGTTAAAGTTCAAGTCGCTTACGTGCGAGGTAACGCTTTGCGGGAAACGCTGTTTTGTTATGAAACCCGAAACGTATATGAACAAAAGCGGTGAGGCGGTAATTGACGCAATGCAGTTCTATAAAATCCCGCCCGAACGCACAATAATCGTGTTTGACGACATTTCCCTCGAACCAGGCAAAATGCGTATTCGCCGAAAGGGAAGCGACGGCGGTCATAACGGGATAAAAAACATAATCTATTTGTCGGGAGCGGATACGTTCCCGCGCATAAAAATGGGCGTAGGAGCAAAGCCGAACCCCGATTACGATTTGGCGGCGTGGGTACTCGGTCACTTTAAAAAAGAGGACGGCGAAAAGTTAGAGCAATGTTTTGAAAACGCCGCGCAGGCTCTGGAACTTATCGTGGACGGCAAGATAGATACGGCGATGAATAAATTTAATTCGTAAAATTAGTTTTAGCTAGGGGAGAATATGGAGTTTTTTAAAAACGCCGCCTTGCAGAACCCCGATTTTGTAAGGCTGGATAATTATTTAAACGGAAATAACAGCCTGCCCGCTCTTGTAACGGGCGTTTCGCACATTCACAAGGCGCATTTCGCGTCGGCTCTGCTGAACGAAGAACCGACGCTGATTATCGCGGAAAGCGAGGGCGAGGCGCAGAAACTTTGCGCGGATATAAACGTTATGTCAGGGGAGAGCGCCGCGCTTGTTTTCCCCGAAAAGGAGTTCATATTAGCCGACGCGGAGGCGTCGTCCCGCGAGTATGAACACAAGCGGATTTTCGCGCTTTCCGCTTTGCTTCACAAGACGTGCAGGGCGGTCATATGTTCGCCCGCCGCCGCCGCACAGCTTACCATTCCCCCCGAAGAACTCGAAACGCGAATAATAAATATCACATCTGACGACGAGATAAACTCCGAGGAACTTACAAGAAAACTTTTGTCGGCGGGGTATTCGCGAACCGATATGATAGAGGGCGCGGGGCAGTTTTCGATACGCGGAGGAATAGTTGACGTTTTCCCGCCGAGCAGTTCAGCGCCTTACAGAATAGAACTTTGGGGCGATACGGTTGACAGCCTTTCGGAATTTGACGTTGAAAGCCAGCGCCGCACGGCGTCGCTTGACAGAATATCCATTTCCCCCGCGCGGGAAACGCTGTTTGAAAGCGATGAAATATTAGCCGATAAAATCGAAAAAATAGCCTTGAAACTTCGCGGAAAAAAAGCGGACGCTGTCCGTCAAAATCTGCTCTCCGATGTGAACAAAGCCCGCCAAGGAACGGGCGTTCGCAATGCGGACAGGTATTTCCCGCTGTGTTACAGTAAAGAAAGCACGGTGTTTGATTATGTAAAGCGCGTTTTCGTCTGCGAAAACACAGCTGTGCGGGAGAGTTTTCGCGCCGCGTCGCTTCAGCACGCGGAGGACTTGAAAATCCTCGTCGATGAATGTAAACTCTGCAAGGGCTTAGACCGCTATATGCTTACGAAATCGGAACTGTATTCCGCGCTGGACAGCCGAACGCGCGTATATTTTGATTCGTTCCTGCGCGGCGGCGGTATGGATTTAGGTGCGATGATAAACGTCCGCAGCGCCGTGCAGATTGCCCCGTGGGGCGGGGAGTACAAAATACTTGAGGACGAAATGCGCGGTTATCTCGCGCGCGGTATGTGCTGTCTTATCTTCGCGGGAACGGAAAAGGGCGCGAAAAATCTCGCGCACGACCTCACCGACGACGGTTTCGCCGCGGACTTTTACACTTCCCCGAAAGTCCCCGCCGCGGGGAAAGTAATAGTGGTTTCGGGTACTCTTTCGGCAGGTATGGAGTATCTTGAAAGCGGACTTTGCGTATTTACGCATACCGCCGTTCACGAGGCACGGCGGCGTATCCCCAAACGGAAAAAGGGCGAGGAAATACGCTCTCTCGAAGATATATCCGTAGGCGATTTAGTAGTGCATTACGCGCACGGCATAGGGATTTTTGACGGCGTTCACAAGATAGAAAACGGCGGTGTGGCAAAGGATTATATTCGGATAAAATACGCGGGCGCGGACGTTCTGCATGTGCCTGTAACACAGCTTGACCGCGTTTCGCGCTATATCGGCACGGGCGATGTTTCCACGGTAAAGCTCAACAGGCTTAATTCCGACAGGTGGACAAAATCCAAGGCAAAGGCGAAAGCCGCCGCGAAAGAAATGGCGGCGGAACTTATCGAACTCTACGGAAAGCGCCTTAAAGCGCAAGGGTTCGCGTTCCCCCCCGATGATACTTTGCAGGAGGATTTTGAACAGCATTTCCCGTATGTCGAAACCGACAGCCAGCTTAGGTGCATTGACGAGATAAAAGCGGATATGCAGCGCGCGCACCCTATGGAAAGGCTTTTGTGCGGAGACGTCGGCTTTGGTAAAACGGAAGTCGCTCTAAGAGCCGCCTTTAAATGTATGGAGGCGGGCAAACAGTGCGCGATACTCGCGCCGACAACCGTTCTCGCGTGGCAGCATTTCCAGACGGCGACAACAAGAATGGAGGGCTTTCCGCTGAATATCGCGCTTTTGTCGCGCTATAAAACCGCCGCCGAAAAGAAAGAGATACTAAAAGGTCTTGCAAGCGGGAGAATTGACTTAGTAATCGGCACACACAGAATAATCCAGAACGACGTGAAGTTCAAGGACTTGGGACTGGTTATCATAGACGAGGAACAGCGCTTTGGCGTGGCGCATAAGGATAAGTTCAAAGAGGAGTTCAGCGGAGTTGATATTCTGTCGCTGTCAGCAACGCCGATACCGCGAACGCTAAATATGGCGATGAGCGGAATACGCGATATGAGCGTTCTCGACGAACCCCCGCAGGACAGACAGCCCGTCGCAAGCTACGTCATAGAACACGACTATGGCGTTATTGCCTCGGCAATACAAAAAGAACTTCGGCGAAACGGGCAGGTCTACTATATCCATAACAGAATAGAAAGCATATATTCCTGCGCCGAAAAACTGCGCGAACTTATCCCCGACGCGCGAATAGGCGCGGCGCACGGCAGAATGTCCGAAGATGAACTTATGGAAGTGTGGAGGCGCTTGCTCGACGGCGAACTCGACGTGCTTGTCTGCACAACGATAATAGAAACGGGCGTTGACGTGCCGAATGTCAATACGCTGATAATCGAGGACGCGGATTATATGGGGCTTGCCCAACTTCACCAATTGCGCGGACGCGTAGGACGGACGAATAAGCGGGCATACGCGTATTTTACGTTCAAACCGGGAAAAGTGCTTTCGGAAATCTCACAGCGCCGCCTTGACGCGATAAGGGAGTTTACGCAGTTCGGGAGCGGTTTCCGCATTGCCCTGCGCGACCTTGAAATCCGCGGCGCGGGCAACATTTTAGGCGCGTCGCAAAGCGGACACCTCGCGAGTATCGGATATGATATGTATTTGCAGTTGCTTGACGAAGCCGTCCGCGAACAGCGCGGGGAAAAGGCGGTCAAACGGGAAGAATGTCTTGTAGACGTGAAAATCAACGCGTTTATTCCCGAAAAATATATTTCAAACCAGTCACAGCGCGTGGATTGCTACCGTAAAATCGCGCGGATAGAAACGGACGAAGACGCGGAGGACATCACCGATGAACTGATTGACCGCTACGGCGACCCGCCCGAAAGCGTTTTGGGACTTATCGACGTGGCGCGTTTCAGAAATAAAGCGTCGGAATGCGGGGTAAGCGAAATAACCCAGCACGGCGATGACCTTGTATTTTATATGAATGAGTTTGATATGATGAAAATATCGAACGTAACCAAAGCAGTCGGCAAAAGAATGCGCTTAGAAACCGTCGGCAAGCCCAGAATGTTGGTTAGCGTAAAAGACAATGACGTGCTGGAAACGCTGAAAACGGTGATTGATGCAATGGGCGCGGAAGAAGTAAGCGGGTAGAGGTAAGCAGTAAAATGTAAGAGGTAAGCAATAAGACGTAAGATGTTAGAAGTAAGAGGTAAGACCTTGAAACCGCTACGCTGACGCACTAAACAAAGAAATAAGCCGTTTTCCCCGCCAACGGCGGGGAAAACGGCGTTAGAATTATTAGTCCCCCCGCCTACGGCGGGGAAAATCAGCGTTAGAATTATTCGCGTTCTTCCCGCTGTAGGCGAGGTGAAAACGTAATGACCCGCAGGTCTTACCTCTAACCTCTTACTTCTAAAAGCCCCTTGCGCGAAACAAAACCGCCCTGCAACGCAGGGCGGTTTTGTTTCGCTGGCGGAAGCGGTGGGATTCGAACCCACGAGCCCTTGCGGACTACTTGATTTCGAGTCAAGCCCGTTATGACCACTTCGATACGCTTCCAAGTCATAACTGCAACAGATATATTATACACTATTTTCAGCGGGTTGTCAAGGGGTTTGCGAGGAAAATTTTCACCACCCCCAAATACCGCTTGACAACGGGGGGAAAATGTATTATAATGGAAAAAGCGAAAGCGGTTTTTGCGAATGAAAGGAAGAACGTTATGGATCTGGAGAAATTAAAGGGGCTTAGAAGAAACCTGTTGCTTACGGCTATGCTGGAGCTTATCGCGGGTTTGTTTATGATAATAATGAAAGACAGGTCGCAGGAGATATTGATCGTTATGCTCGGCGTAATTGCCGCGTCATACGGGATTGTGAACTTCTTCGCGTGGCTGATAAAAAAGGATAAAAGCGGCGCGGGGTCGGAAGTCGTTATTTTGGTACTCGGCGTTGCCGCAGGCGCAATGCTCGTGATTTTCAGAAACGATTTGAGCAGATTTTTCATTCTGATTGAGGGAATTTTGGCGGGAATTTTCGGCGTTGTAAAATTGCCGAATATGTTTGCAATCAAAAAAGCGGGCTTTGAAAAGTGGTGGGTTATGCTCCTGCTGATACTCGCAACGGTAGGCATCGGCATTATAATAGGCTTGAACGCGTTCGACGAGAAATTTTTCCTGTTAGCGACGATTTTGCTCGGCGTATCGCTGATATTAGGTAGCGCCACGGACATCTTTGCAATGGCGGGTACGGGAAGCGTTCAAAAACAGCTCCTTGCCGTCGAGGGTGAAATAGACGCGGAGGCTCACGAAAAGGGCGAGATAGTCGAGAAAAAGTAAGCGGGTATGTTAAAGCGAATGACAATGCGGTCTTTGCGTTTCGTGCAAAGACCGCTTTTTTACGCTTTTTTCTTACGGGGGTTGACTTTTTGTGAAAAATGTGTTAGAATAGTGTTTGTGTGAATTGTTCGGTAATTTTTTTGTGGAGAAATTATTATGAAAATGTTTTTTGCGATTTTGGCGTGCAAGCTGGCGTATTTCTTCGGACATCTGATAGGTCGCGGTTCAAGCCTGCCGGGGAGTATTGCGCTTAAAATATACCCAGATATACTTTCCAAAATAACGCTCCCCGAATACGTCATAGCGGTTACGGGAAGCAACGGCAAGACTTCGACTGCGGAGATGATAACGCACGTGCTGACAAGTCAGGGGAAAAAGGTAGTCACTAATAAGGAAGGCTCTAACCTTGACGCGGGAATTGCCGCCGTTTTGCTCTATAACTGCACGTTCGGCGGTAAGCTGAAAGCCGACGCGCTTGTATTGGAAAGCGACGAGCGTTTTTCAAAGCGCACGTTCCGCTTTTTTTCGCCGACGCATTATGTGGTTACGAACCTGTTCCGCGATCAGCTTACGCGAAACGCTCACCCCGAATGGGTTTACGAGTATATCCGCGAGAGTATCCACGGGAATGAAACGCTGATTCTTAACGCCGACGACCCGCTTGTTTCCCTGTTCGGCAAAGACAGGGAGAATGCCGTGTGGTTCGGTATGGACAGGCAGTCGTTTTCCACGGAGGAAAACACGTCCGTGTACGACGACGGCGCGTTCTGCCCGAACTGTAAAAGCCGAATGAAATATAATTACCGACACTTCAATCACATCGGCGATTATTACTGCGAAAACTGCGGTCACAAAAAGCACCGCACGGATTATACCGTAACTAGCGCCGACCTTAAAAACGGTATGATAACAATAGACGGCGAAAGCCTTATAAAACTCAGCTTTAAGAGCATTTATAACGTTTATAATATCCTGGCGTGCTACGCGGTCTGCGCTCTTGTCGGAATTGACAAAGCGAAAATCGCCGAAGAAATCAGCAGTTATGTGCTGAAAAACGGCAGAGTACTTGAATATTACCTCGGCACAAGCGAGGGTACATTTTTGCTTTCCAAACACGAAAACTCGATTTCCTACGACCAGTCAATACGCTATATTGTCGAACAGAACGTTTCGTGCGGAGTTATTATTATAGTGGATTCCGTAAGCCGGCGTTATTCGACAGGCGAGGTAAGCTGGCTTTGGGATATAGACTTCGGACTTCTTAACGCTCCGTGTGTTGAACACATATATTTGCTCGGCGCGCACGCCTCCGATTTGGAAACGCGGTTTTCGTATACCGACATATTCCCCGAAAAAATATCGGAAATGCCCGATATTGACGCGGCACTGCTGAAAATCGCCGCGAAAAAGCACGAAAAACTGTATACGATAACGTGTTTTTCCGACAAGGCGAAGTTTTTATCTAAAGTGAAACTGAAGTGAGATTGCTATGAAGATACTGCACCTGTTTGATGATTTAATGAATTTGTACGGCGAATACGCTAATACTCTCGCGCTCCAGAGAGCCATATCCGAAAAGGGCAGAGCGGCGGAGATAGAACGCCGTTCCGTAGGCGATGAACTTTCGTTTTCCGAATATGATTTTATTTACATTGGTTCGGGAACGGAGAAAAACCAAAAGGTGGCGTTAGAATACCTGCGCCCGTATGCGGAGGACTTGAAAACCGCGCTGTCGCAGGGCAAAATCCTGCTTGCAACGGGAAATTCGTTCGAGATGTTCGGCAAAAAGATAACCGACCGCGACGGCAAGGAATATGACGGCTTGGGATTTTTCGGCTTTACCGTCACGGAAAGCGGCGTCCGCACCGTCGAGGACGTAAACGCCGTTTTCGAGCAGAACAGCATAATCGGCTTTATAAATAAGTCAAGCGAAATATTCGGCGTAAAAGAGCCGTTTTTCGTGATAAAACAGGGCGCGGGCAACAGCGAAAAATCCCCCGATGTCGAGGGAATACGCGCGGGCGGATTTTACGGCACGCATATAATAGGACCTCTGCTTATCCGAAATAAGTGTATGGCGGACTTCTTCGCCGAACTGCTCACGCAGAAGAACAACTGAAAAAAGCGCGCCCTTGGGGCGCGTTTTTGCGTTTTTAAGTAAAATAACGCAAATTATCATTTTTTGTGGTTTACCTCTTGAAAAAATCAATAAGTTGTGTTATAATAGTAGTTAGTTAATAGTTATTAGCAGTTAGTAATAATGTGTGGAGGACAAATGAGAGGAGCAATTTTTTCGCTGTTTGACTGGATGACGGGCGACGGGAGCATTGTGACCGTTGCGCTGTCGTTCTTTTCGGTGTTTATGCTGATATTCGTGTGTTTCCCGTTTCGGGGGTGTGCGTGCGCGCTGGTCGCGCATTGGCTCGGCGACGACACCGCGTCGGAGCAAGGCAGGTTCACGCTGAACCCGCTGTCGCACATTGACCCTGTGGGCGCGCTTTTTATGTGCCTGTGCGGTATAGGCTGGGGCAAGCCTATGCCGATAAACATTCGCCGATGCAGAAAGGTAACGCTGCGCACGGCGCAGGTGCTGTTAGCGCTTACGGGACCGCTGTCGCTGATACTGCTGGCGTTTATTATGCTTGTAATAACAAAGATACTTTTGGAAACGCTGGCGATAACAACAACGATTATGTATATCGTTATGGCGCTCCAAATGGTCGCGGGAATGTGCGCGTTTCTCGCAATATTCAATCTTCTTCCCGTCCCGCCGTTCGACGGCTACGCGCTTATTCAGGGTATTCTCCCGCGCAGGTTTGCAATATGGGTAGAGCGCAACAGCGGTATTATCAATATGGTGGTGCTTGTCCTTATTGTAGCGGGCGTTGTATCGGGACCGCTGAGTTTCCTTTCGGGAAAGCTGATGGATTTTTTATGTTTCATAACATTCCAGCCGAATTACATCTTCTGAGATTATGACGGAACTTAATTTTAAACTCGACGCGTTTGAAGGACCTCTTGATGTTCTGCTTATGCTCGTGCAGAAACACAAGCTGAACATCTACGATATAGAGATTTCCGTTCTGCTCGACCAATTTTTGGGGTATCTCGAACGTATGAACGAGGCGAATATAGAGGTCACGTCGGACTTTCTCGAAATGGCGGCGCGGCTTATTCTTATAAAGTCAACGGCGCTTTTGCCGAAAGACGAGGCGGAAAAGCTGAAACAGGAACTTCAAGGTCAGCTTATAGAACTCGCCCTTGCAAAGCAAATGGCGCAGAAACTGAAAACCCGCTGGCAGGGCGACGAGGTTTTCGTGCGCGCCCCCGCGGAACTCGACATAGACAGCGCGTACCGAGGGATACACGAACCCGAAGAATTAATTTTAGCTTACGGCGCGCTCGCCGAACGCGCACGGCGCAGGGAAGTCTACAATAAAGCCCCCTCAGCGCCTGCCGTAGAAAAAAGCTACGTTACGATTTTCACGGGCATTGTGCTTATACTGAAAAAACTGCGTATGCAAAAGTCCGTACCGCTTGAAGAATTATACGAAAACTGCGGGCGTTCCAAAAAAGTAGCGCTGTTTTTGGCGATACTTGAACTTTCAAAAGACGGCAGAATATCTATAAGCGACGACGGCGAAAGCATAACGCTTGCCCGCGGATAGCCGTATAACAGAGGTAAATATGAAGTTTAACGAACGAATGGCGGCGGTGGAGGCGGTGCTCTTTTCCTGCGGCGAACCGATAGAACTCGAAAAACTCGCGCAGGCGGCGGAAATAGAACCCGAAACCGTTGTCAGAATAATAGACCGCCTGAACGCGCGTTATTCCGAAAATGGGAGCGCGGTAGTCATAAACAGGCTGGAAAACAGCTTTCAGATGATGACGAAACCCGAATACGCGCGTTACATCAAAACGGCGCTCGAAACCCGCAGGCAAGCCCCGCTGTCGCCCGCGGCGCTGGAAGTGCTTGCTATAGTGGCGTATAATCAGCCCGTAACGCGCGGTTTTGTTGACCAGGTGCGCGGTGTTGACAGCGGAGGAGTCGTGCGCAGTCTTGTGGAGCGCGGATTGCTCGAAGAACACGGGCGCTTGAACGACATACCGGGCAGACCGATAGCGTACAGAACGACGGATAATTTTCTAAGGTGCTTTAAACTGAACGATTTAGGCTCTCTGCCTCCTATCCCCGACAGTTCGGGACAGATAACGCTTGAAGAATATGACGGCGAGGACGCAGAGGACGGTTATGACAGCGCCGAATTTGACGGCGGTGAAAACGACAGCGAAGATAACGGTTAAGATTTCCGAATAAGGCAAATGCGCGGAAAGGGGTGAGTGCGTGGGCTGGATAATCGCGGCGGCAATAGTGCTGTTTTTCGCGCTGATTTTTGCGGGTAAAGTCGCGGTTTACTTTGATTATAACGGTACTGTCGCGGTAACAATAAAGTATATGTGCTTTACGATACTTCACATTCCCAAACAGCGCAAAAAGCCGAAAAAGGCTAAGAAATCAAAGAAAGAGAAGAAATCCGAAAAAGCGGATAATTCCAAAGAAATAACGCCCGCCGACGCGCCGAGCGAAAAAGCCACCCCCGCGCCGACAGAGGAAGTTTCCGAAAAATCCGCCAAGTCGGATAAGTCAAAGAAAGCCAAAAAATCCGACAAGGACGATAAATCCGAAAAGGGCGAAAAGAAGAAGTTCTTCGACATAACTATGCTTACGTTCGACGATATAATCGCGCTTGTAAAACTTGCGTTCGCGAGCGTAAGAAAACCGCTCCGCAAACTTTTCAAGAGCATTACGTTCTCGCATTTGAGCATACGCGCGACAGTCGGCGGGGACGACGCGGCGAAAACGGCGATAAAGTTCGGCGCGCTGAATATGGCGGCGGGGAACGTTTTGGGACTTATCGACAGCTATTTCACGCTGAAACCGCTTGACGATATGAATATCGGCGTTGATTTTCAAAGCGAACAGTCGGTTTACGACGTGTATTTTGAGGTGCGAATGACGGTGTTCGCGGCGCTCGCGGCAGGCTTTAAGCTGATTTTCGCAGGATTAAAGCTGATAACCGCCTATAAGAAAAAGAGCGGTGCGAATATTAAACTCAGGCAGGCGTCCGAAAAGAACGCGTAAGAGTTTCTGACGAAGTTCAATAAAGTCGGGCAATCCGATTTGATATACTGAAAGGAGTATTTCTATGGCAAATCCAATTGAGGGAATTTTGGGAGTATCTATGAAAAATATCCGCGAAATGGTGGACGTAGACACGATAATCGGCGAACCTATCGTCAGAGGAGAAACGACTATCATTCCTATCTCCAAGGTTTCGTTCGGCTTTGCGTCGGGCGGCACCGACCTGCCCACTCAGGCGGCGGAGAAATTCGCGGGCGGCGCGGGCGCGGGCGTTACCGTAAAGCCCGTGGCGTTCATCGTAATCAAAGCGGACGGCGACGTTAAACTGCTTGAACTCGGCTCAAAGGGTTCTCCGCTTGACGGCATTATGGAAAGTCTGCCCGGAGTAGTTGACAAGATAAAGAACTCCATAGCCGAAAAGAAAGCAGCTAAGGGCGAGAAAAACGACGATAAGGCAAATGCAAAGGCAAACGCTAAAGCGGAGGCAAAGCTGGAAAAGGCAGAGGCAAAACTTGCCAAAGCGGAGGCAAAAGCCGAGGCTGCGGGCGAGAAAAACGAAGAACGCCTGGCGAAAGCCGCGGCGAAAGTAGAGGCGGCAAAGGCTCAGGCTCAAGCGCAGCTTGACGCGGAAAATTCCAAGGAATAATTCGACTTTTTCTGCAAAGAATATCCTTGAAAAATATTTCAAGGAGAATTTTGCGATGAAAAAGATTGTTTCCATAATGCTTGCGGTGTGTGTGATTTTGCCGTTTCCGCGCGGTAAAGCCAAGGCGGCGGGGCTGTCTTTGTCCGCTAAAAGCGCGGTGCTTATCGAGGCGGAAACGGGAACTGTGCTTTTCGCCAAAAACGCCGAAGAACAGCGCGCGATGGCGTCCACGACGAAAATAATGACGGCGATACTTACAATCGAGGCGGGCGATTTGGACAGAGAGTTCACGGTCGATACCTACGCGATAATGACCGAGGGAACGTCTATGGGTCTGCGCGAGGGCGACATCGTTTCGCGCCGCGACTTGCTTTACGGGATACTTCTGCCGTCGGGAAACGACGCGGCAAACGCGGCGGCGGTTTCCGTGTCGGGGAGTATGACGGCGTTCGTGAAGAAAATGAACGAAAAAGCCGAGGAGCTGGGACTTAAAAATACGCATTTCGTAACGCCGTCGGGTCTTGACGCCGACGGGCATTACACGACTGCGCTTGACCTCGCGAACCTTACCGCTTACGCGATGAAAAACGAAATATTCCGCGAGGTGGTTGCCTGCAAGTCAAAGCAAGTCGAGTTCGGAAACCCGCCGTATAAGAGGACACTTTACAATTCCAATAAAATGCTGTCGAAATACGACGGCGCAATCGGCGTAAAAACGGGCTTTACCGATAATGCGCGCAGGTGTCTTGTGTCTGCCGCGCAGCGCGGCGGGGTAACGCTTATCGCCGTTACGCTGAATGCGGGCGACGACTGGAACGACCATATAAAAATGCTTGATTACGGATTTTCGCAGGTAAGTTCCTATCCGCTCCCGACAGAATGCGGAGCAGGGGTATCCGTAGCGGGAACGGGAAAGAAAATCGGCGTTTACGCCGAGGGCGCGTCGCTGTCGCTGAAACCCGAACAGCGTCAGAAGTTAGTGCGGTATGTACTGCTCCCGAAATTCGTTTACGGCGAAGTAAAGCGCGGTGAAAAGCTGGGGGAGCTGTTGTTCCTGCTTGACGGAAAGCCCGTCAAAACCGTGCCTCTTCTTGCGTCGGAAAGCGCCGAGGCGGAAAATAAAGAACTTAACTTCTGGCAAAAACTGTTAAGTCGGTTTAACATCTATGTTTAACGCCCCGTAAAAAAGATTTGGAGAAAACAATGGAAAAAGAACGGGTTCAGAAAATAATAGCCGAAAGCGGGCTGTGTTCCAGACGAAAAGCCGAAGAACTTATATCGGACGGCAAAGTCACGGTAAACGGCAGAACGTGTAACCTCGGCGATAAAGCCGACCCGCATTCGGACATAATATCCGTAGACGGAAAGAAAATAGCTCAGCCTCCGCGCGAAAAGCGTTATATAATGCTGAATAAACCGCGCGGTTACATAACGACTATGAGCGACGAACAGGGAAGAAAGACCGCCGTAGAACTCTTAGACGGCGTTGAAGAACGCGTTGTGCCTGTCGGCAGGCTCGACCGCAATTCCGAGGGACTTTTGCTGTTCACGAACGACGGAGAGTTTGCAAACGAGATAACTCACCCTTCCCGCCACGTCAGCAAAACATACCGTGTGACGATTGACGGCGCGGTGAGCGAGGAACAGCTTATGCAGTTATCATCGGGCGTGAAACTCGACGACGGCAAAACCACGTTCCCGTGTACCGTCGAGGTGATCTCGGAGGGCGCGGAGCGTACTGTTTTAAGAATAACGCTAAAACAGGGGCTTAACCGCCAGATACGCCGAATGTGTTCCGCTGTCGGTCTGGAAGTCGGCAGACTGCGCCGAACAGCAATAGGCGGTGTTAAGCTGGGTATGCTCAAACCGGGAGAGTGGCGCGACCTTACGAAAGCGGAACTGCGTATGCTGCGAAACGCCGTAGGAAAACCCGATACAAGGCGGTGATATTTTGATAGAAATTTTACAGAATAAAGAAAATCTTGATAAGATAGAGTTCAACGCCCGCGACGGCGAGGAAACGCTCGGCAGGACGGCGGGCGTTCTGGAGGGCGATACGTTCGTTCTCGACGAGCTTTCGTGCGAGGAGTTCTTCACCGACGGCTTAGTCCGCGCGATACTGAACCTTATGACGCTCCACGGAATAGACAAGGCGCGTTTCGATTTGCCCGAAGAACAGTTGGAACAGCTTAGAAAACTCCGCTTTATCGGCGATAAGCCCGAAATTTCAAGCATCGCGGAGTTTTTCGACAAAGGGTGCTGTAAACAGTAATTAAAAGGCTTTAGTTCTCCCGTCAAAAGCGGGGGAATTTAATTTTGTGGATAATCACCAAAAATGTTGAATTATTTTATATTAAAACGTAAAAAATCAAAATATGATAAAATTCCCCTTGTTATTTTCTTCATATTGTAGTATAATTATTGTGGATTATTTTTTGGCGTAATTCGCCATACATATTTAATAATATGGAGGAAATAAAATGGCATTTACGAAAACACTTGCTGAAATGGAACAAAGCGTTCCCGACAGCGGCGCGAGAAAAAGAATAGCCGCGTTTCTGGACGAGAACAGCTTTGTCGAGGCGGATAAGTTTCTGTCCGCAGAGGGCGAACAAAGTTCTGTCGTTGTCGGCAGCGGTACTGTTGAGGGAATAAGCGTATTTGTGTTCGCGCAGGATACCGAAGTGCGCGGCGGCGCTGTTGACAAGTACGCCGCAATGAAATTAAAGCGCACATACGAGCACGCGGCAAAGGCGGGCGCGCCTGTAGTCGGATTTTACGATTCCAAGGGCGGAGATATTGCCGAGGGCGCGGGCGTTCTCGCAGACTATGCCGAGATAATCGCCTCGTCCGCTAAACTTTCGGGAGTAGTTCCGCAGATAGCGGTAATTACGGGCGTATGCGCAGGGTGCGCCGCTATGCTCGCCGCGACCGCCGATATTGTAATAGCGACCGAAAAGAGCGAACTGTTCTTAACAGCGCCGTTCAATAACGCGGACGGGAAACTCGCGGGCGCGGGAACAGCCGAAAACGCGGCGAAGTCGGGCGTGTGCCAGATAGTCGCAAAGGACGGCGACGACGCGGTGAAGAAAGCGAAAATGCTCCTCGCTATGCTCCCCGCGAACAATCTCAGCGCACCGTATTGCCTGATAGACGCAGAGCCGTCCGACGGCGTTATTTCCGCAGGCTTGAAAGGTATGGAACTTGTAAAAGCGTTTGCCGATAAGGGCTTGGCGGTGGAATTGGGCGAAAAGTTCGGGAGCGCGGCAGTCACCGCTCTCGCTCCGATAAACGCGACCACAACCGCTTTCGTGACGACCGACAAGGCGGAAAAGCTCACAGCGGACGACTGCGCGAAAATAGCGCGCTTTGTAGAGTTCGCGGACGCATTCTCGCTCCCTGTAGTGACGGTTATCAACACAGAGGGCTTTGCTGGCAGCAGCGCGGCGGAACTCGCGGGCAGTATCAGAACCTGCGCACGGTTAGCGCAAGTCTACGCAAACGCTACGACCGTTAAGATAAACCTTATCACGGGCAAGGCTGTCGGCGCGGCGGCGGTATCATTCGCGGGCGCAGATGTAACAATCGCTTACGAGAACGCGTTTATCTCTCCGATGAACGAGCAGGCGATAGCAACATTCGCAGGCGATGTCGATACTTCCGTATTCGCGGCGGCGTCGGCGGGATTTGCCGACGCGGTTATCAGCGCGGAGAACGCATATACAGAGGTTTTTAATAACATTCTGATTTATCAGAACAAGCGCGTACAGCGTCTGCCGAGAAAACACGCGAATTTTTCGCTGTAAAAATCAGATTATTTTTAAATTAAGTGAGGTAGAATATATGAAGAATTACATTATTACCGTAAACGGCACAGCCTATGATGTAACCGTAGAGGAAAACAACGGCGCGTCCGCTCCCGTAACTCCGAAATCCGCGCCCGCAGCGCCGAAAGCCGCTCCGAAAGCCGCGGCGCCCGCAGGCGGTACGCCTATCACAGCGCCGATGAGAGGTACTGTAGTAGATGTTAAAGTAAAGGTCGGAGATAAGGTGACGAACGGCACCGTTGTCGCTGTTCTTGAGGCTATGAAAATGGAAAACGACATCGTATCCGACAGGGACGGCGTTGTAGCGTCCATTTGCGTAAACAAGGGCGAGGCTGTAGAAACAGGCGCACCCGTTGTTACTCTTAATTAATTTTAAGGAGAACCGATATGGCTAAGTTGAAAATCACCGAAACCGTTCTCCGTGACGCACATCAGAGTTTGCTTGCCACGAGAATGAGTATGGACGATATGCGTCCAATTCTTTCCACGATTGATAAAATGGGATTTTATTCCGCCGAGTGCTGGGGCGGCGCAACGTTCGATTCGTGCATTCGCTTTCTGGACGAGGACCCGTGGGAGCGCCTGCGCACTATCCGCAAGGAAATGCCGAACACGAAACTTCAAATGCTGTTCAGAGGACAGAATATGCTCGGCTACCGCCACTACGCAGATGACGTCGTAGAGTATTTCGTGCAGAAATCCATAGCGAACGGCATTGACATCATCAGAATATTCGACGCGCTCAACGACATCCGCAACCTTGAAACCGCGATAAAAGCCGCGAAGAAAGAACAGGGTCACGCGCAGGTCGCAATTTCCTACACGACGGGCGATGTTTTCACACACGAGTATTATGTGAATTACGCAAAGCAGATCGAAAGCGCGGGCGCGGATTCGATTTGTATAAAGGATATGGCCGCGCTCCTCACGCCGTATGAGGCTGAAAGCCTTGTAAGAGAACTTAAAGCCGCCGTGAAAGTCCCCATTCAGCTCCACACGCACTATACGTCGGGACTTGCCTCGATGTGCATTATCAAGGCTGTCGAGGCGGGCGCTGACGCTGTTGACACCGCGCTTTCTCCGCTCGCACTAGGCACTTCCCACGCGCCGACCGAATCTATAGTCGCCGCGTTTATGGGAACGGAATACGACACGGGCATAGACCTCGCCGCGCTCGGCGAACTGCGCGAATACTTTATGGGACTTCGCAAGAAGTACATCGACAGCGGACTTTTAGACCCGACAATGCTTGCGACGAACACAAAAGCGCTCCTCTATCAAGTACCAGGCGGTATGCTCTCGAACCTGCTTTCTCAGCTTAAACAGGCGGGCAAAGCAGATAAACTCGACGATGTTCTCGCGGAAGTTCCGCGCGTCCGCAAAGACAGCGGTTTCCCGCCACTTGTAACGCCCACTTCTCAGATAGTAGGCACGCAGGCGGTGTTCAACGTGATTACGGGCGAACGCTACAAGACCGTCACAAAGGAGTTCAAGGGGCTTGTTAAGGGCGAGTACGGCAAAACGCCCGTCGAGATAGACCCTGAATTTCAGAAGAAGATAATCGGCGCGGAAGAACCGATAAACTGCCGTCCCGCCGATTTGCTCGAACCCGAATTTGAAAAGATGAAACAGGAAACATCGGCGTATGTAAACGACCCGTCGGTCGAGGATATTCTCACTTACGCGATGTTCCCGAAAGTCGCGCCGAACTTTTTTGAAAAGCGCCGCGACAGGGAAGTCGGCATTGACGCCGTACACGCAGATAAGGCGAATAAAGTACACCCCGTTTGATTAAAACGCGCGTTCCCGCTTGCAATAAGCGGGAATTTCGCGTTGCAGAGCGGATTTTCGGTTTGATTACAAAAATCGGCACGAAAATTTTGGCATTTTGCACAAAGAAAAGTTACAAAATTGTTACATTAGACGAGAATTTCAGCTTAAAAAATTGGGTAAAATAAACGATTGACAGAAAAGCCCATTCTAAAGCGGAAAATCTGACAAACGAGCATTAAATTTCATTTAAGTAATTAGGTTACAATTCCGTCAAAATAAACAAAATAAGCCGTTTGTAAACGTTTACGCGCTTGAATATGAAAAAAAATTGAAAAAAACACTTGCAAACTTTGAAAATTTGTGTTAAAATAACAATGAAATCGAGAGCAGATGTTACATAAAACTAATATCATCTCGACAAACTATTATCAACAGTTCCAAAGCTCCCGTTGGGGGAGACTTACGAACTAAACATTATTTTTAGGGAGGAATTACCTATGAAGAAGAGAGTTTTAGCAGCTGCATTGGCTGCGGCTACTGTTCTGTCTTTGGCAGGCTGTAACCAGGGCGGCAGCTCTAGCGGCGCATCGAACACCAGCAGCGGTTCGAGCGCAGCTAACAGCGGTGCTACAAGCGGCGAAAGCAGCGGCGCAACAAGCAGCGAGTCTCCTGCAAACCCCGATGAGCTGACAGACGAGGATGAAACACTCAGCCTGCTGTCTTGGTCCGGTAACGAGGATATGCAGTTGATGATCGATTTCTACTGCGAGAAGACAGGCTTTGACAAGAACAAGATCAAGGTTGTTACTCAGGGTGACTCCGGCGGAGCTGCTAAGGAAGCTTACCAGAACTACCTCAAGGGTACAGGCGACGCTGACATCCTTTACTGCGACGCTGGTTGGGCTCAGCTCTATGAGAACAACAACGCAGCAATGGTTGCTAACGTTGGCGGCGACCTCGTAATGCCGCTTTCTGAACTCGGCATCACAAAGGATCAGCAGCCTAACGCTTATCCTTACACTCTGCAGGTTGGTACAAACGCTAAGGGCGAGTTCGTAGGCGCAACATGGCAGGCAACACCCGGCTGCTTTGTATACAATGCAAAGCTTGCTAAGCAGTATCTCGATGTAGAGACACCCGAAGATATGCAGGCATTGGTTAAGGACTGGGATACTTTCGAGCAGACAGCTGCTAAGCTGAAGGAAGCTTCCAATGGCGCTGTAAAGATGGTATGTACAGAAGCTGGTCTGTGGCAGGTTAAGCAGTGCGATAAGAAGGACAAGTGGGTTAAGGACGATGTATTCGCATTCACAGGCGAGGCTGAATCTTTCATCGACTTCGCTAAGAAGTACACCGATGAGGGTTATGTAGACGCTAACATCGGCACATGGTGCACAGCTTGGTGGAACACTCTTAATGATGGTTCTGCTCTTGGTGAGTTCATTCCTACTTGGGGTCTGAAGGGTACTTCCGGTTCTATGCTGTTCAACTTCGCAGCAGGTGCGCAGGATGTTCCGAAGGTAGACGATGATGGCAATCCCGTACTCGATGATGACGGCAACCAGGTTATGGAATCCGTTGTTAATGATTCTGCAGCAACAGACCTCTTCTCTGCTTGCGCAGGTCCTCAGAGCTGGTACTGGGGCGGCACATATATGTGCGTAGCTGCTAAGTGCAACACCAAGAAGACAGCTGCTGACTGGATCAAGTTCTTTACTCAGAACGAGGACGCTATGAAGGAATACGCTCAGAAGAACGGTGACTTCATGAACAGCACAAAGGCTATGGAAGGCGTAACGTACAAGAACCCTGTTCTTATTGACGGTCAGGATCAGTTCGCTATCCTTTTCAACGAGGCTAAGAAGATCAACATGGGCGACACAATCACCATGTACGATGCAGACATCAACGATAAGTTCAATGCACAGGTTGCTGACTACTGCAAGGGCACAGTAAGCAAGGATGACATTCTTCCTAACACGAAGACTGAAGTTATCAAGCTGTTCCCCGGTCTCACAGCTACTGAATAATCAGAAGTTGGATTTGGCATATACCGTTTCTTGATTGAGAGATGAGTATATTATGAGCATGTTCGTATAACCGTAAGGTTATACGAACAAGCTCTATTTTTTAATCTGACGATTTTGTCGTTTGATTACTTAAATACAAATGGGAGAGGTGATCTTATGGCAGGTAGTGGCACTAAGAGTCACAAACTTGTAAGCTATGCGAAATACGGTTATATGTTCATATTGCCGTTCTTTATCGTATACGGTTTCTTTATGGTATGGCCGTTTATCAATACTTTTTTGCTTAGCTTAAAAGGAAACAGTAACAACCCTACAGATTGGGTTGGTTTTCAAAATTACAAATGGCTGCTCTTTGGCGACGCTGAAAAGGGAAGATTTTCCGCAGGTTCCGTCGCTCAAAAAGCATTTTGGTCAGACTTCGGCACAACGCTTATCCTTTGGATAGGTAACTTTATTGTACAGATAGTTCTGTCTTTGCTTTTGGCTGTATGGTTCTCCGATGCGAGAATTAAGATAAAAGGCACAGGTTTCTTTAAAGTAGTAATGTATCTTCCGAATATCATCATGGCGGCGTCCGTTGCGGCAATGTTCCTGATGTTCTTCGACAGTAACAAATACGGTATTGTAAACTCTCTTGCACTCAATATGGGCTGGTTTACAGACCCGTATCCGTTCTTGGATAACAAGTGGGTAATACGAATAATTGTTATGCTGATTCAAGCATGGCTATGGTTCGGTAATACGATGTTGCTTTTGTTGTCGGGTATTTTCGGTATTGATCCCTCGATTTACGAAGCTGCGTCAATCGACGGTGCGAGCGGCTCGACTACATTCTTCAAAATCACAATGCCGATTTTGAAACCGATTTTTATCTATGTAGTCATTACGTCCCTTATCGGTGGTTTGCAGATGTTCGATATTCCGTATCTGATGCACACCGGCGCGACCTACAACAAGTACCTTGAAACAGCGGCAATCTATATTTATCAGAACTTCCACGCGTCTATGCCGAACTACGGATTTTCTGCTGCCGCGTCTATGATTATGTTTGTAATCACGCTTGCTCTTGGCTTTGTTGTAAACCGTTTCAACACGGATTCAACCGCGCCCAAGAAGAAGAAAAAGGCATAAGGGGGTACGAATATGGCTGACGCATATAATAGTTCGTCATCTGCGTATAAACGCATGATAATGACACATTCCATAATCAGATTTATAGTATGTATTTTGTTTACTTTAATCTGTATTATACCTTTGTGGATTATCTTCATGAACGCAACAAGAAGTTCCGGCGAAATCAGTAAGAACGGTTTTGCACTTATCCCCGGTGGTTCTCTTGTGAGCAACTGGAACAAGCTGTCCGATAACACAGCCGGTCCGTTCGCAACTGTATTCAACCTCTGGATTGGTTACCGCAACAGTTTGATAATCGCTTTAGGCTGTACAGTTCTTAGCGTATTCTTCTCAGGACTTACGGCTTACGGCTTGACCGTATATCAGTTCAAACTGAGAAAGTTTGCCACAGCATTTATCCTTGCGATATTGATGATACCTATGCAGGTTGTATCCGCAGGTTTCATTGATTTCATGATTAAAATTCACTGGGTTGATAACTACGTTCCGCTTATTGTTCCCGCAATAGCGGCACCCTCAACTGTATTCTTTATGTTACAGTACATGCAGTCAAGTTTCCCGCTGGACATTGTTGAGGCGGCGAGAATTGACGGCAGCGGCGAGGTCAGAACGTTCATGCAGATAGCACTTCCTATTCTGAAACCCGCGTTCGCTGTACAGGCTATTTTCTGCTTTGTCGGCGCATGGAACAACTACTACACCCCGTCAATTATCCTGCTGTCCAACAATTTTGGTCAGCGCACAATGTCAATGATGGTACAGTCGGTTGTATCGCTAGATAAGGTCATCGACTATGGTGTTCAGTACCTTGCGATAGGCTTGTCGATATTGCCCGTTATCATCATCTACCTTATCCTTTCAAAGTTCATTGTAAAGGGTATCGCGCTGGGCGCAGTCAAGGGTTAATCAAAAACATATCGGCGCCGGGCAATCGCTCGGCGCTGATTTTTTTGCACAAGAAAACGCGGAGAGAAACCTCTCCGCGCTATGTATTTTTGCAGTTAATCCACTAATCCGCTTTCGAGAAAGCGTCCTTTCCCATACCGCAAACGGGGCATACCCAATCATCGGGAATATCCTCGAATTTCGTACCGGGAGCAATTCCCCCGTCGGGGTCGCCGACAGCGGGGTCGTAAACATACCCGCACATACAAGAGTATTTTTCCATAATCTCCTCCCGAATTACTTAAAGTACCTGTTCAGCAAGCCCTCAAAAGCCTTGCCGTGCCGCGCCTCGTCCTTAGCCATTTCGTGAACGGTGTCATGTATAGCGTCAAGGTTGTTTTCCTTTGCTTTCTTTGCAAGGTCAAGTTTGCCTTGTGTCGCGCCGTGTTCAGCGTCAACGCGCTTTTGGAGATTTTCCTTAGTAGACGCGGAAACCACCTCGCCGAGCATTTCAGCGAACTTCGCCGCGTGTTCAGCCTCCTCCCACGCCGCTTTTTCATAGTACATTCCGATTTCGGGATAGCCCTCTCTATGCGCCGCTCTCGCCATAGCAAGGTACATACCGACTTCCGTGCATTCGCCCGCAAAGTTAGAGCGCAGACCCTCGACAATATCAGCAGGCACGCCGTCGGTAATGCCGATTTCATGCTCGCAGGCGAACACGAGCTTTCCGCCGTCCTCAGGCTCTGCTATAAATTTCGAGCCGGGAACGCCGCACAGCGGGCACTTTTCGGGAGCCGCCTCGCCGACAAACACATAACCGCATACAGGACATACATACTTCATAAACATACCTCCTAAAAATTTTTGTAATTTAATTATATCACAAAGAGGCTTTGACCCATACCAATGTAATGCCCCTTTGAGTTATACGGTTTATCCTGTTAAAGATGTTGCATTGACTATATTATAGCATATCACTTTTAAATTGTCAATAGTTCTTGAAAAAAACTGATAACACGGTAACACATCTTGTTTTTGGGAATACTTTATAATAATATCATTGGAATTTTTGTGTCGAATGTCAATAATACTCCGCAAAAATGCCCAAAAGTTATTATACTGTTGTTTGGGGTATTGACATTTATGTTCAAAAGTGATATAATAAAATTGATAAAATATATGCTTGAAAAGGTTTGGAGTATTTCATGAAAAAGTCAAGTGTAAATGGCGTAGAGTTCAACGGAAAAATAACAATTCGCATGCTGTGCTTTCTTGCCGCTGTAATGCACTTTGTTTTTCTGTTGCTTTTTTGGCGCTTTAAAGTTATGTTCTTGGCGTATTTTAATATAGGAAGCGTGCTGTTTTACATCACAACGGGTATCATCGCGGGCTTTGAGAAAGCCGCGCACCATTTTATGACGCTCGTGTCGCTGATATTCAGCGAAATAGTAATCCACGCCGTGCTGTGTACGATTTTCCTCGGCGTAGACGTGGTGTTTATCCTGTACCCGATATGCTCTCTGCCCGTGTTCGTTTATTATATGTTCTTCTACACGAAACGCTCAATCTTCCTTAGGGCGATTATAATTTACATAGTAAGTTCAATACTGATGCTGGGTATGTCCGTGGCATTGGCGGAAATCAACGGCGGTACGATTTCATCGAGCATAGCCGTCCTCAGCCGGCAGGAAAAAACGATTTTCCGCGTAGTAAACATCACGTTTGCGACAATAATGCTTTACGGCTTTACGATGATGTTTTATGTGGAAATGTCAATCCTGATGAACAAACAGCGCAAACTTACCGAGGAACTGAAATTTACAGCCACGCACGACGCGTTGACGGGGCTTACGAACCGCCGAAGTTTCTGGGATTATTTCGAGAACAACGAAACGATTAGGAACAACAAGCATTACAGTATAGCAATGGGCGACTTAGACAATTTTAAGAGCATAAACGATACATACGGACACGGCTGCGGAGATTTGGTGCTGAAGTCCGTAGCGCAGATAATTATAAACTCGACCACGAGCGATGAAATCGTCTGCCGCTGGGGCGGTGAGGAAATGGTGATAGTTTTCGCGGGCGAACGCTCCGCAGGCTACAATCGTCTTGAGGGAATACGCAAACAGATAGAGGCGCTGTGCTTAACCTACGAGGGACTTAGCGTTAATGTAACAATGACGTTCGGCTTTGCCGATTGTGAAGAAATCAGCCGGGCAATTTCGGAGAACGAGTTAAACGACGCGCTCGACACGTCCTCTGTCCGTGTGGGAATAGAATCGCTTATCTCAATGGCGGACAAACGCTTATATGTCGGCAAGAGGAGCGGGAAGAACAAGATAGTCGATAAGTAGTTAGAGAATAGTTGTTAGTAGTTAGTTCGCAATCCGCTTTGCGGATTGCTCTAGGTGCGCACTTCGTGCGCGGAAAGATTGTCTTTGAGTTAATATGTTGATTTTCTAGGGAATACAACGCCCCCGTGTTAGCGGGGGTGCTGAATAACGAGGTGATTTTATGGATAACACCGACGTAAAATTTTCTGCGGAAAGAGGAGAGGATACCCCGAACGCTGACACGCTTTCGGCTATAGAGGAGGTTCAGACCCTTAAACGCGACCCTGACAAAAAGATATATCATTCTTTTAGTGAAGTATTGGAGGAACTTGACATACAATAACCCTAACGATATTTTAATTGCCCCCGCCAATCGGCGGGGGCAATTAACTGCTAAACCCTATCAACTATTTCATTGCAACGAGTGCTTAACTCTCGCTTTCTCCTCCGCGCGCTTTGCGTTGTTAAAGCGGTCGAGCGTTCCGACAAGATAGCCCGTGATACGTCTGATACGCTGGAACGGCACATCGGCGAAACGATACTTCGCGTTCACATAATCACCGTCAACTTCAAGGTCGATCCCGCACAAGTGCTTTTCGGGATATTTCGCCTGCGCACACTCGATATAGTAGTTTATTTCTTCCTGCGGTAACTTCCCGCCCGTAACGTTAATATCAATCATAATATTTCCCCTCCAAGATTTTTATATTCCCCTCATTTAGAGGGTAATATTATTTTATCACAATATATTGTATATGTCAATTGTGATTTTGCACAATATTTTGGAGGAAATTTTGTAGCACGGCATTATTATGCGGAAAAATTTTTTAGTGCAGTTCAAACATATCTATCCACGCCATAAGCAAATCCCGTTCTTCGGGACGCTTGAACTTTAACTGCGCCGCCGCGACAATCGGGAGCCATTCGCGGATATAACCAACGTCCGCGCCTGTTTTCTGACAGTATATTTTCAGATACTTTTCAGCCCATTCCGTGTGGTGTTTCAGGCAAAAGCTGAGATACGTCTTAGCCGCGTCCGCGGCGGCGTTGCCGAGTTTCGCTTTCATCCAGTCCACAACGAACGTCCCGCGCCTGCCGATTATGATGTTGCCGGGCGAAAGGTCGCCGTGGCAGAGTTTTTGGTGCTGAGGCATCTTGTTAAGGTGCGTTAAAAGTTCGTATTTCTTCACATCGTCAATCATATCCAGACGTTCTATTGAGCGCGTAAGATAATCTTTAAGACGGCTTACCTTTGCGGAGGAAAGTCCGTTTATCTCGATTTGAATATCCGCGAGCAAGCCCAGATATTCGTCGCTTTTATTCGGTTCTTCGCGCATAAGCTGTTCGAGAGTTTTCCCCTCGCATAACTCGTAAACGACAGCGAGTTTATCGTCAACTCTTACTATTTCCAGAAACTGCGGAATTTTCTTGTAGCCCGTTTCCTCGACGCGCGCGTGAGTAATAGCCTCGTAAAGCACGACGCTTTTCGGCTCGTTCGGGTCTTTGAATAACTTTACGCACTTCCCGTCACATTCAAAAACCTGAACCTTTTCTCCGTCCGAGATTATTTTTTTAAGTTCCATATTAATCCCTTTCCGTATTCAAGCTAAATCTCTTTACTCAATTATAACATTTAATTCCCTTGTTGTAAAGAGTATTTGCAGATTTTTTCAACAAATTATCAGATAAAAGTTGACAATTATATGAAAGTGTGGTAAAATTAACATAGCCTAAAATATTTGACAAACTTGAAAGGGGAACTAAAATGAAGAAATTTTCTGCGATATTGTCATCGGCGGTATTAAGCGCGGTTATGCTTTCGGGCTGCGCGAGGACAAATAAAACGATAAATTCCGCTGAAGATTTGGCGGGCGCGACAATAGCCGTGCAGATGGAAACAACGGGCGACGCCTACGCGTCCGCTCTCGAAGAACCTGAGGACGGCAAAGAACCCGCGAGGATAGAGCGTTTTGACGCGGGGGCGGACGCGGTGAACGCGCTCAAACAAGGCAAGGTTGACTGCGTAATCATAGACGACGGACCCGCGCAGGTTTACGTTCAGAATAACAGCGACCTTAAAATCCTCCCCGACGCGTTTGCCGACGAGGAATACGCGATTGCCGTAAAGAAAGGCAACACGGAACTTACCGAAAAACTGAACGCCGCGCTCGAAGAACTCGAAAGCGACGGCACGCTCCAAAAAATCGTGGATAATTACACGGGCGATGAAACAAAGGGCAGTTTTGTTTACACCTCACCTGCGGACATAAAACGTGAAAACGGCACGCTTGTTATGGCGACGAACGCGCAGTTCCCGCCGTATGAAATGGTTGAAAACGGAAACATCGTCGGCATTGACGCCGATATGATGAGAGCCGTCTGCGACAAGCTGGGAATGGAACTTGAAATAGAAGATATGAAGTTCGATGAAATAATCACAGCCGTAAAACAAGGCAAAGTCGATGTCGGCGTTGCCGCAATGACCGTAGACGAAAGCCGTCTGAAGGAAGTGGATTTCACGAGGACATACGCAAAGGGCAAGCAAGTGATAATTGTAAAGAAATAAGCACAAGCCGGCGTTTTTATAAAGCGTCGGCGTTATCTTTCCCGCACGGACTTTCGCAGGGAGTACGCCGCGACAAGCGCCAGCACACCCGCGATTTCCAGCCAAACGAACGCGGGGAACGCTTTAAGAAACGGGAATACCCCGTAAAGCCGTTCGGGGAGCGCGGACAGCATAATGTAATTGGTTTTGAATACGCGGTTGAATATTCCCATAACAAGAACGTATAAATTTCCGAAAACAAACGCGTACACAGCCCCCGCGCGGGAGCGTTCGGGAGGGGTATACAAAACAAAAGCGCAGTACAGTCCTATAAGGAGCATAACGTGGTGGCTTATCACAAACTGCCAGAACAAATACCCGCTCCCCGTGCGCGAAATATCGGGAAACAGCACGGCGGGCAGAGGACCTATTACCGTGAAATAATACACGACCGAGAACAAATTGTGCTTGTTATTAGTGAACAGAATGTAAATCATAAAAAAGTTCGTGATAAAGCAGATGTGCAGGGGCAAGTCCTCGGAAAAATGCCACTCGCCGATAAGCGTCCGCCCCGTGTAGTGGATTATCATATTTGACAGAAGAACCCACGCGAACGTCAGGCGCATAGCGTCAAAATGCCCGAACTTCCGAAGTTTATCGCGAAAGAAAATAATAAGCGCGCCGAATATAAAAAGCAGAGCGCACAGCGTAAGGTGCAGACCGCCGAACATAGGAAGTCCGCTGTCAAAGTCAACGTTTCGTGCGAAGAAGTCACGCATTTTATCACCCCGCATTATTATTTCAAAAATTACCGCGGATAATGCAAATTTAAATACACCGCAGTATTTTTTCTTGACAAATCGCGGGAAATATGCTATAATTATAAAAAGTCGGTATACACAGCCGATTTTATAAACGAACAAAAGCAAGAAGTGGAAAAGGAGAAAACTATGACATTTGAAGAATTACTCGCAAAAGTCCGCGAAAAGGTAGCGCAGACGGACGTTTCATCACAGCCGTTTTTAGCCGTTCAGGTGAATATCACGGGCAAGGACGGCGGGGTGTTCTACATCGAGGTAAAGGACGGCAAAGCGTCGGTTGAACCGTACGAGTACAACGACCGTTCCTGCGCCGTTACTATGGAGCAGGCGAAGTTTATAAAGCTTATGGACGGCAAACTCGACCCCGTTCTGGCGTACACCACGGGCAAACTTAAAGTAGAAGGCGATTTGGGTAAGGCGCTGGAGTTCTCTAAGTTAATCAAGTAGTGAGGCGCAAGAGGTAAGAGATAAGACGCCGTTCCCCGCCTACGGCGGGGAACGGCGACAAAAGTTACAGCGTTCCCCCGCCAACGGCGGGCGGATTAGATTGTCTTTAAGGCTTTGCGCGCCTGCTTGCGGATATGGTGTGTTGTAATAGCAGACGGCGAAATTTGACCAAAAGGGGTGCGGAATATGGAACAAACCGATATTCAGTTCAAGGCGTTTATCCGCGTTTTACTTACTGCTCTTAAAGAGGTAAACGAGGAGAAAGACGAAACCAAAAAAGCCGAAAAGATGAGCAAAATACTTGACAATCTCCAAAAAACGCTTGAGGAT
The DNA here is from genome assembly GCA_947628655.1 of uncultured Clostridia bacterium. GTDB lineage: Bacteria > Bacillota > Clostridia > Oscillospirales > Ruminococcaceae > CAG-115. The sequence continues at coordinate 127,267 of CANRAS010000001.1, forward strand.
TAAGTTGAATATTCAAAGCTGTTCCCCGCCTATGGCGGGGAACGGCATACAAAAAACAACAGCCGTTCCCCGCCTACGGCGGGGAACGGCGCAAACAAGTTATCGTGTTCCCCCGCCAACGGCGGGGGATTACTTTGCACTCAGCACTATGCCCTTTAAACTGTATAAGGCGGGGGATTACTTTGCACTCAGCACTATGCCCTTTAAACTGTATAAGGCGGGGGAATACTTTACACTCAGCACTTTGCCCTTTAAACTGTTAAAAGGCGGGGAACGTTTTATATAAAAGTAAAGATACCCCGCTTTTTCTGTTGTTTCAATATATTGACATTTCAAAGCAGATGTGGTATAATAAATATGTATATTATATAGGCGGTGAGCGAATGACGATATTCTATAAATTCGGCGGGAAAATGTATATAAACATCACAAACGGCTGTATGTGCGACTGCGTTTTCTGTATCCGAAAAAACGGCGACAGCATTGAGGACAACGAAAGCCTTTGGCTTGAACACGAGCCGGGTTACGAGGAAATATGCGGGGCGTTCGATAAATTCATAAGCGAGAACAGCGAGATAACCGAGGCGGTGTTCTGCGGTTACGGAGAGCCGACTGTCCGCATTGATATGCTCCTAAAAACAGCAGAGTATATAAAAACTCACTCGCGCCTTAAAATTCGGCTGAACACAAACGGGCTTGTAAGGCTCGTTCATAAGGATTTCGACGTTATGAAATTTAAAGGTCTTATCGACGCGGTGTCAATATCGCTTAACGCGCCGAACGCCAAACGCTATAACGAAGTAACGCGCCCTAAAAAAGAGGTCATAAGCGGTAACGCCGAAGAGTATGCTTTTAATGAAATGCTGAAATTCGCCGAGGATATGAAAAAAATATGCGATACCTCGTTCACGGTCGTAGATGTGATAACTCCGCGGGAAATCGAGGAGTGCAGGAAACTTGCCGAAAGTATGGGCATACCGCTGCGCGTCCGCGCGTATGTCACGGACAACAAAAGCTACACATGATGAGAATTTTGGGGATAGACCCCGGCTACGCGACAATCGGGTGGGGCGTGCTGGAGTTCGACAATGTGCGTTTTAACGTCGTGAAATACGGCGCTGTAACGACCTCGCCCGATACAAAGTTCGATAAGCGCTTGTGCGAGATTTACGAGGATTTATCTGTAATTCTTGATAAATTCACGCCCGATTGTATGAGCATTGAAAAGCTGTTTTTCAATTCAAACATCACAACGGGAATTGACGTTGCACAGGCGCGCGGCGTAATAATGCTTGCCGCCGCGCAGAAGAACGTTCGGATATACGAGTATACGCCTTTGCAGGTAAAAGTAGCAGTGACGGGTTACGGAGCGGCGGAAAAACATCAGGTTCAGGAAATGACAAAGAATATCCTGCGTCTTAAAGCCTTGCCAAAGCCCGACGATACGGCGGACGCGCTCGCGCTCGCGATAACGCACGGGCATACGGGCGGTTCAAGGCTGAATGAAATAATGCGCGGAAATGAAGTAACACAGCTTAACAAAAAGCGATAGTTTGATTTGAAACAAGGGAGAAATCTATGATATACAGTCTGACGGGAGAACTTACATATTGGGAGGCTGGGCTTGCGGTCGTGGAGTGCGGAGGAGTAGGCTACGCCTGCCGAACAACGATGAATACCCTGGCGAAAATACGCGAACTTGATGAAGTGAAACTTTACACACATCTTCATGTAACGGAAAATTCTTTCGACCTTTTCGGCTTTGCCGACAACGCGGAACTTTCCGCGTTCCGACAGCTTATCTCCGTGTCGGGCGTAGGTCCGAAAGCGGCGCTGTCTGTTTTAAGCGACATAACGCCGAGCAAACTTGCGCTCTGCGTAGCGTCCGATGATTATAAAACGCTTACACATTCTGCGGGAATAGGCGCGAAAACCGCACAGCGCATTATATTGGAACTTAAAGACAAAGTGGCGAAAGAGCAGAAGATAAGCGCCGCAGACCTGCAAAGCGCGGCGTTCTCGGCGGGCGATAATATAACCGAGGCTATGACGGCATTGCAAACTTTAGGTTTCGCGTCCGCGCAGTGCGCCGCCGCGCTTTCGGGAGCAAATCCCGCGGACAGCGTAGAGGATTTGATAAAATTCGGCTTGAAAAATCTGGCATAGTATTATCTGACAGTATTATTTGGAGGTTTTCCTTGAGTAAAAAAGATAAAAGTTTAGGAAAGATATTTCACAATATCTTTTGGACTGCGCTCGGCGCGGCAATCGGCGCGCTTATCACGTTCTGTTCAATAGACGACTGGACGGTAGCGGCGGTAGTGTTCATAGGAAGCGGAATTGTTATCTTAATAACATTATTGGCGGTTATCTGGACAGACGTAGTTGTTCCGCACCGCGAAAAGAAAAAAGCCGCCGTCAAAGCCCTCGGCAAGGACGGCATAAGACTGCTCCATAAAGACGACGTTGCGAAAACTGCGTATAAGGGAATATACGCCCTGTTTAACGGCAAACTCCCCGAGGCGGAGGAAAATCTACAGCAGGCGCTTGCGCGTTCCGATGTTCGGCAAAATCAGCTTTTCTGCATAGAGTGGCTTATCAGATTATACGAGGCGACGGACGACGAGGCAAAGCTGATGTGGTGCTACCGCAAGGCGGCGGAATACGCTCCCGATAATCCTGAGGCACAGTCGCGTTTGGGTCACGCGTATTTTACGCAGGGACAGCTTGATAAGGCGACGTATTGTTTTGAGCAGGCTTTGCGCTATGACCCAAACCACGGCTATTCGTATTTCAGTCTGGCGAAGATACAAATGGTGCGCGGCGAGGACGACAAGGCTTATGAAACCTTGCAAAAGCTCGTTAAAATAAACGACAATCACCCATTGTGCCACGCGGAACTTGCCGATTGGTACGCTATGCAGGGCGACGCTCAGCACGCCGAAGAGGAGTGCCGAAAAGCACAGCTTTGCGGTATTCAGGACCCCGAAGATTTAAACAAGCGCATAAACGCAATGCTGAGTTTTCATAAGACGGATTATGACGAAAAAAACCTGCCCGAACTTTTCTATCGCCGAATAGAGCCGAAAGCGGAGCAGAGCAAGTAAAACGCGTTTTTTGAATACGCGTCTGAAAGGGAAAAATAATGATAGAGATGTCAAACGACGACCTCGATTTTAACGTAAACGAACGTCTGGTCGAGCCGTCATTCAGTGAATCGGACAGCGAGGCGGAACTTACTCTCCGTCCGCGCACACTTGACGAATATATCGGGCAGGACAAGGTAAAGGAAAATATGGCGGTCTACATTGAGGCGGCGAAAAAGCGCGGAGAATGTCTTGACCACGTTCTGCTATACGGTCCTCCGGGACTTGGCAAGACAACGCTGTCCTGCATAATAGCGAACGAAATGGGCGTAAATATCCGCGTTACAAGCGGACCCGCGATTGAAAAGGCGGGCGACCTCGCCGCGCTCCTTACGAACCTGCAAAAGAACGACGTTTTGTTTATCGACGAGATACACAGGCTGTCAAGGCAGGTGGAAGAGGTGCTTTATCCCGCAATGGAGGATTACGCGCTGGATATAGTTATGGGAAACGGTCCTGCGGCGCGTTCTATAAGAATTGATTTGCCCCACTTTACGCTGATAGGAGCGACGACGCGTTCGGGACAGCTTTCCGCGCCCCTGCGCGACCGTTTCGGCGTTGTTCAGCGGTTGGAGCTTTACACTCCCGAACAGCTTTGCGATATAGTACAGCGTTCCGCGATTATACTCGGCATACCGTGTATGAAAGACGGCGCAATGGAGATAGCAAGGCGCTCCCGCGGAACACCCCGTATCGCGAACAGACTGTTAAAGCGGGTGCGCGATTTCGCGGAAGTTTTGGGCAACGGCAAAATAACGCGCGAAATCGCCGACAGCGCGCTGAAAAAGCTGGAAATAGATAACTTAGGACTTGACAATCTCGACAGGCGTATGCTCGAAATGATGATAAAAGGCTACAACGGCGGTCCTGTCGGACTGTCTACGCTTGCCTCCGCGCTGAACGAGGAGGCGGTCACTTTAGAGGACGTGTGCGAGCCGTATTTAATGCAACTCGGATTTGTCGCAAAAACACCGCGCGGGCGTATGGCGACGGCGCTTGCATACAAACATCTCGGCATTATACAGGACAATCAAACGTCGTTTCTCGACGAGGGTTAAAAACTCCGCTGATTTTTGAGGGAAATATGAGAATATCCGACAAATGGAAAGATTATGAACTTATTGACACCGCGAACGGCGAAAGGTTAGAGCGCTGGGGAGATATTACGCTTATTCGCCCCGACCCGCAGATAATCTGGAAAAACAACGCAGCCGCAGAGTGGACAACCGCTCACGCGCGTTATATCCGTTCCGACAAGGGCGGAGGAGCATGGGATTTTCGCCGAAAACTTCCCGAAAGCTGGAAGATAAGCTATGGCGATCTGCGCTTTATCGTAAAGCCCACGGGCTTTAAACACACGGGATTGTTCCCCGAACAGGCGGTGAATTGGGATTACTGCTCCTCGCTTATAAAATCGGCGGGCAGACCGATAAACGTGCTGAACCTTTTCGCATACACGGGCGGTGCAACGCTTGCGTGCGCCGAGGCAGGCGCGAGGGTGTGCCATTGCGACGCTGTAAAGGGAATGGTCGATTGGGCGCGTTCCAACGCGAAACTGTCGGGGCTTGACGGCAAGCCCATTCGCTGGATAGTCGATGACGCGAATAAGTTCATCGCGCGGGAAATTCGGCGCGGTACGCGCTACGACGGCGTTATCCTCGACCCGCCAAGCTACGGGCGCGGCACAAACGGCGAGATGTGGAAACTTGAGGACTGCATCTATGACCTTATGATGAACATAACCGCGCTGTTATCGGACAATCCGCTGTTCGTGCTTTTAAATTCCTACACGACGGGATTATCGGCGAGCGTTATGAGTTATCTTCTTCAAATGACCGTCGGCACGCGCTTTAAGATTAGCGTAAGTTCCGAAGAAATCGGCTTGCCCGTAACAGGCACGGGTATGCCCCTGCCGTGCGGAAGTACGGCTATAGTGCGGTTTTCGTAGGATAAGAGTTTAAAAATTGTGTGAAAACGGCGTATTTCCGAAGATTTCCTATTGACGAAAAAAATAAAATGTGTTATAATTAAGTCGGATTATAATTATGGCTTTAAATATAATAGAGAAATAAATGGAAATAAATGGGGAAAAGCTATGAAAAGAATAACCATTGCAGGGCTGTCGCTTGCATTGGCGGTGTGTATGCTTGGGGGCTGCGGCGAAAAGACGGAAATCCCGTCAGAGATTATCGTTGAAAGCACAGCGTCCGTTTCGTCCGTGTCGTCATCAGACACCGCGCAGACAACATCTTCAGCGCCGTCAAGCACAAAATCAACAACGAGTTCATCAAGCAAGAGTACACAATCTTCAACAACAAGTTCAACTACACATTCGTATGAAATTGTAGAACCCGAACCCGAACCCCCGCTTTACGCATTGCAAAGCGAGGAAAGTTCCGCGCCCGAAAGCACCGAAACGACAATTGAAAGCACGGAAAGCACAGAAAGTACGGAAAGCACGGAAATATCCACGGAAACGACCGTAGAAAGCACGACGGAAGAACCAATTCCCGTACCGCCGAGCGGTTCGTTTGGCACAAATTCCTATCAGGCGCTGAACTACAGCGAGGTAAAGGGAATGTGGATTTCGTATATCGAACTTGCGGGACTTTCAAGCGGGAGCGAGTCCGCTTTCCGAAGTGCTGTTGGGAAAGTGTACGACAACTGCGTTTCTTTGGGCATAAACACAGTGTTTGTTCATGTGCGGTCGCACGGCGACGCTTATTATTATTCGGGATTGTTCCCGCGCACAAAGTACATAGGCGGAGGATATGACCCATTGCCGATAATGATTGAGGAGGCGCACGACAGAGGGCTGTCGTTCCAAGCGTGGATAAATCCGCTTAGGGGCTGTTCGGTAAGCGACATCGGCAGGGAAAACGGCTATCCGATGTACGATTGGGCAGGCGATGACACCCGCCTTGTGGAGGTAAACGGCTATTATTACCTCAACCCCGCCTATTCGGAGGTTATCGAACTTATTGCAGGCGGAGCGGAGGAAATCGTCGCGAAATATGACGTTGACGGACTGCACATAGACGATTATTTCTATCCGACGACGGAAAAGTGGTTCGATGAAAAGGCGTTTGAAGAAAGTTCCTACAGCGACTTGGACGACTTCCGTTTAGCGAACTGCGACAGGCTCGTAAGTTCGCTCTACAGCGCGGTAAAGTCGGCGAACAGCACGGCGATTTTCGGAGTAAGCCCGCAGGGGAATTATTACAACAACTACTATTATATGTACGCGGACGTTGAAAAATGGTGTACGCACAGCGGTTATCTCGATTACATAATGCCTCAGATATACTTCGGCTTTAAAAACGAGGCACAGCCGTATGTTAAAGTTCTCGAACATTGGGACAACGTCGCGTCAAGCGGAGGCACAAAGTTAATTGTGGGACTTGCTCCGTCAAAGATAGGTCAAACCGACGGCTGGGGCGGCGACGAGGGCAGGCGCGAGTGGATAGATGATAAAGAAATTCTAAAGCGCCAGATTTTGGAGGCTTTCGAACAGAAATCCTACGGCGGTATCTGCCTTTATAGCTATAACAGCTTGTTCAATCCGAGTTCCGATGTCAGCGGTTTGGTCAAAGATGAACTTAACGCGCTGAAAACTGTATTGACATAAAGAGTAGTGGGGAATTAAAAATGAAAAAAGTAATCAGGGGAATTTTGGCGGCGGTGCTGTCGCTGAGTATGATATTAACGACCGCGCTCGCAGGGTCGGCTGAAAGCGGAGAGGGCGCGGGGGGCGCGGGCGAAAGCACGGAAACGACCGCTCCCGACAGTCCGACTGTCGAAATGCCAGAACCGTCGGAAAGCCATATCACGCTCCCCGTGGGTATGCGCGCGGTTTTCGTGTCGCCCGAAACGGATTTCACGCTTGACGAGGAGGGTATAACAGCGCTTTGCGGGAATATTGCCGATTTGGGAATGAATACGCTTGTAATACGTTCCACGGTCGATGAAACCGATTATTACAGTCTTGACCTTGAAAAGGAGGATATTCTGCAGACCGCTGTCAGCACCGCGCATAACAACGGGCTTGCCGTGTATATCACGCTGGACGTTAATTCTCTGTTAAGTCAAGTAATAAATCAGGGCGGCGGTCTGAAATCGGGATTTTCGGCGGCGGCGCACAAGTTCGCGATGAAATACGACTGCGAGGGCATTATCCTCACGAATTACTACACTCCCGATAATGAAGATATGTACGCGGAGTATCTCCGCTGCGGTTCGGGTATCGGATACGATAACTGGCTTTACGAAACAAACCGTTTTGTAATGCGGTCGCTTAGTGAAGTAATTCACAAGACGTCAAATTCGACCGCCGTCGGCTTTTTGATTGACGACGTATGGGCGAACGACACCGACGACCCCGACGGTTCCGAAACGCAGGACAGCGTTCAGGCGCTGTATGACGGTCACTGCGACTTGAAAAAATATTTAGAAGAGCATTACGCGGATATGATAATAGTAAGGGCTTACGGCTCTACAAGCGACAGCGACTTGAACTTTGAAAACGTTGTTTCGTGGTGGAACGATTTGTCTAACTCCAACAACGTCAGAACCTACGTCTGCCATATGAACGAACGTATCGGAGAATACAGCGGCTGGAACGAAGATCAGCTTTTACAACAACTGACTATAATGAAGAAAATGGGCGGAAGTATCGGGGGCAGTTGCTTTAATTCACTTGAGGCGCTGAACAGCAACGTACTTTCAAGCACAGACACGCTTAAAAAGTTCTTCGCGGACGAGATAAACACAGAAACGGTGTTTGACGAACTTATTATGACGTCGCCCTCCGCGCTGAGTTACACAACATATGACCCGACGGTCAAGTTTATGGGAACGTTCGACGAAAACTTCGACGTATACTTTGACGGCGAGAAAATACAGTTGAACGAGGCAGGCAACTTCCTTATCCGCCAGGATTTGAATGTCGGTATGAACTACTTCACAATCGAGCATAAGGGCAAGAAATACAGTTATTCGATAGAACGCACGGTAAACGTTATGACTTCCGCCGACAGTATCGGCGAAATAACCGTAGAGGGCGGAACACAGCTTTCGTTCTCCGCGGTAGCATACAGCGGTTCGACCGTATATGCGTCAATCGGCGGTCAGACTATTCAGCTTACCGAAAAGAGTTCTTCGGAACAGGTAGACGCAAACGGCAACTATTCCGAATACGTCGGCTATTACACAGTAGGCGGGGGAATAGTAGGGCAAGAGCAGTATTTGGGCGAAGTGTATTATTACGCGTCCTATATGGGCTATGAAAAGTCGGCATACGGAGGCAGTGTAACAATCGCCGCGAAACCCGAACTTCCGAAAAAGCCGATAGAAGTAGAGATAATCCCCGACGCGGAGCAGTCCGAACTCGGCACGGGCGAAGTTGTAGGTACAATGGACCCGTATTATAACGACGATGAATATGTAACGTTCGTGAAAGTACTGAACGATTTCACAGACGTATTAGACCCGATGACAACGGGACATATTCCGTCACCGCAGTTTTCGCAAATGCCCGCGGGTACGCTCGATTATGTGAAATCAATATCCGATGAATATGTGATAACGACGTCGGGAAAGCGTTACCGTTCGGAATACGTCACGACGTTCGATGATACGGGACTTGGCTACAACGCCCTCTGCGTAGACGCGATAGGCGACAGCGGCGGTTCAAGCTACATTGAACTAAGCCTTGATTATAAGACGAGTTTCAACGTCAAGACCTCGCAGAGTTATTACAACGCATACGAGGGTCCGTACGGCGTGCGCGACTTCAACGCGCAGTATATCTATATTACGTTCGATAACGTAACGAGCATTACAAAACTTCCCGATTTCAGTTCCTGCACGCTGTTCAGCGCGGGAGAGTGGTCAACTGTCGAAGAGGACGGAATACCGAAGTTTATGCTTACGCTCACGCTCCGTCAAGCGGGAATTTACAGCGGTGTTGACGCATATTACGACGATTCGGGCGAACTTATTCTGTCGTTTAATATCCCGACGGCTACACTAAGCGGAAAGACGATAGTAATCAGCCCCGGACACGGAGTAAACGAAAACGGCTTTGACCCCGGCGCGATAGGTCAGGTAACGGAGCAGTCCATTAATCTCAAAGTCGCAAAAGCGCTCGCCGACGAGTTGGAGGCAATGGGCGCGAATGTAGTCCGCTTTAAGACGGAAACCGAATTTATCTACGACCGCGACCGCCCGAAGGTTGCGCGGCAATACGGCGCGGATATGTTCCTGGAAATCCATTGCAACAGCAACACGAGTACAAGCGCGCACGGGTGCGAGGTGTATTACTTCACCCCGTTCTCACAGCCGCTTGCAAGCGCGATAAATAATAATCTCGCGGCGTTCCTGGACAGCGCATACGGCGACGGCACAAGCAGTTCGCGCGGCGATATGTACAGTTATTACTGGTATACACTAGAGCAAGGTTTCCCGTCCGTGCTTGTCGAAATGGGTTTTGTATCCAACGATAAAGAATGTATGCTGATGAACAACAACCCCGAAGGACTTGCAGAGGCGATAGCCGAGGGCGTATGGGAGTACTTTGCGAGAAGTTCGCTATAAAGAAAAAAGGCTGTGTGGATTTCCCGCACAGCCTTTATTAAAAAAAGAGTTGACAAAACCTAAAAAATATGCTATAATAAAGTTGAGCAAACGCTCACTTGAGCCAAATTGCTCGCTATGGGATTGTTTTCCCGTAAAAAGAGGAGAACCCTGCCGTATAAGTGGGAACTAATAAAGAGGAGAACCCTGCCGTACAAGTGGGAACTAATAAAGAGGAGAACCCTACCGTATAAGTGGGAACTGTTTTATTAGCCGTGCATACGCACGGCTAATATTTTATGGAGTTTTCATAGTGAGAAGTAAATTAAAATTATATTTGGTTAATATCAAATACGTCCGCGACTTGTCCAAAAAGGATACTAATGTTATGTCTGTTTCACCGCAAAACGGCAAAGATGACAGACCTTTTTTAGGAATTGTTTTTCCTGTTGATAATGATAATAAGAAAAAATATTGTATTCCGCTTTCCTCCGTTGAGGGTAAAGAAAAACATAAAAACGCAAAATCAACAGAAGATAAAATATATGTGCGGGATTTATCCCGAAAAGATGAAAATGGTGCAAATCCCGCAATAGGTGTATTAAACGTTAATAATATGATACCTGTAGATGATTGTGTGATTATGCCGATAGATATTAAAGTATACGCTAATGACAGCAAATCTGTTAAAAATAACAAAATATGGCGGACAAAAGAATTGGACTGGTGTCAAAAAAATGCGGGGATTATTGAAAAGAAAGCAAAGAAAATCTACAAATTGGTCGTGGAAAACCCTAAAGAAAATATAAGACTTGTAAAAAGATGTTGTAAATTTGATGTTCTTGAAATCGTTCTCGAACAATGGAAACAAAAGGATTAAAATAATATTAGCCGTGCGTAGCACGGCTAATTTTTTTAACAGCGCTCTGCCCACAGTGCGCCCGCACGGCTAATTTTTATAACTCAATCGCAGAACAAAAAAACTGCGCCAACGGGCGCAGTCTTTTTTTAATTAAATATGTAGTACTTACTCCGTAACCTCCGCGCTCTCGTCTTTTTCATCGAGCATTTCCTTTACCTTTTCAGCGCCGCCGTCTGTTTTAAGCAGGTCGCGGATTTCGGTAAGAAGAACGAGCTGCGGGTCGGGTTCGGGTTCCGGTTCGGGTTCATCTTTCTTTTTCTTGTGACCCAAATCCATAAGTGTGTTCATTCCCTTGACGAGCAGGAACAGCACAAACGCCATGATAACAAAGTTGATGACCGCCGAGAGAAACGCGCCGTAGTTAAAATCCACGCCGTTAATCGTAAACGAACCGCCGATTATCATAGGGTTGCCGTTCTCGTCCTTTTTAACGCCGCCTGTAATAAGCGCGATAAGCGGGTTGATGAAGTTTGTCGTAAGCGATGTTACGATAGACTGAAACGCGCCGCCTATGATAACACCGACCGCCATACTCATAGCGTTGCCCTTTATGGCAAACGCCTTAAACTCCTCCAAAAACTTTTTCATTAATAAACCACCTTTCCTTAAAACGCCCGTCGGCGTTTAAGCAAATTAAATTAAGCATTAAAGCCCACAATGAAATTTTACCACAATTCGCGTAATTTGTCAAGTGGAAAGTTATTTCGCCTTTAAAATTCTTTTAAGATACTGCCCCGTATAGGATTTCGGGTCGTCCGCTACTTGTTCGGGAGTACCTTTCGCTATCACTTCTCCGCCGTTGTCGCCGCCCTCGTAACCCATATCAATGATATAGTCCGCGGTTTTGATAACGTCAAGATTGTGTTCGATAACAAGCACTGTGTTTCCCGCGTCGGTCAGCCTTTGCAGAATGTCTATAAGTTTCTTCACATCAGCGGAATGAAGTCCTGTCGTCGGCTCGTCGAGAATATAAATCGTCTTTCCCGTTGAGCGTTTTGAAAGTTCCGCCGCGAGTTTAATGCGCTGAGCCTCGCCGCCCGAAAGGGTAGTGGAGCTTTGCCCTATCTTGATGTACCCTAATCCCACTTCTTCAAGAGTTTTCAGCTTGTTGTAAATGCGCGGGATATTCTCGAAAAACTCTACGCCCTCTGATACCGTCATATCAAGCACGTCATAGATGTTCTTTCCCTTGTATTTCACTTCGAGAGTTTCGCGGTTGTAGCGGTGACCCTTGCACACCTCGCACGGCACGAAAATATCGGGCAGGAAGTGCATTTCTATTTTAATTATGCCGTCGCCCTCGCATGCCTCACAGCGCCCGCCCTTGACGTTGAACGAAAACCGCCCCGCCTTGTAGCCCCGCGTTTTCGCGTCGGTCGTCTGCGCGAACAGTTCCCGTATTTCGGTAAATACCCCCGTATAAGTCGCGGGATTTGAACGCGGAGTTCTCCCTATCGGCGATTGGTCAATCATAATCACCTTGTCGAGATGTTCAAGTCCTTTCATATCCTTAAACTTCCCCGCGCGGACGCGCCCCTTGTTCAGCTTGCCGAACAGGTGCTTGTAGATTATCTCGTTCACAAGCGAACTTTTCCCGCTCCCCGAAACTCCCGTAACGCAGGTGAACAGTCCGATAGGAATTTCAGCGTTTATGTTTTTTAAATTATTCTCCTGCGCACCAATAACTTTCAGCCACTTTTTACCAGCCTTTCGGCGCTTTTCGGGAACGGGTATCTTCAGCTTTCCGCTGAGATACTGCCCCGTTACCGACTTTTTGCATTTTAAAATACCGCCGACTTCTCCGCTGTAAATGACCTCTCCGCCGTGAACGCCCGCCGCAGGACCTATATCCACTATCCAGTCCGCCGCCCTCATCGTGTCCTCGTCGTGTTCAACTACGATCAGCGTATTTCCAAGGTCGCGGAGTTTTTTTAGCGTAGCGATAAGTTTATCGTTATCGCGCTGGTGCAGTCCTATAGACGGCTCGTCCAGAATGTACAAAACGCCCGTCAGCGCACTTCCTATTTGAGTTGCAAGCCGTATGCGCTGACTTTCCCCGCCCGACAGCGTACCCGAACTTCTTGACAGCGTAAGATATTCAAGTCCGACGCTTTTAAGAAAGCCGAGCCTAGATTTTATTTCTTTCAGTATCTGCCCCGCAATCATCTTCTCGCGTTCGGAAAGCTCCAGCCCGTCGATAAATTCAAGCGCCTTTACAACGGACATTTCGGTAAATTCTATGATGTTAAGCCCCCCGACCGTAACCGCCAGAGCCGCGTCGTTCAGGCGTTTGCCGTGACACTTAGGACACGGAGAATCACTCATAAAATCTTCCAATGCGTCGTGGGAATACATAGCCGCGTTCCCCTCGTCGTAACGTCTTTGCATATTGTTTACAACGCCCTCAAACGGCGCGTAGAATTTCCCGCCGCCCTGATTTCGCGGACGTTTTATAAGCATTGCGTCGCCGTTTGTTCCGTAAAGAATTTCATTCACTGCCTTTTCGGGAAGTTCCTCGATCGGCTGTTCGACGGAAAATCCGTTCCGTTCGGCTAGTGCGTCAAAGTACATCGCCGCGATACTGCCCTCGTTATAAGTCCACCCGTAGCCCTTTACAGCGCCGTCTTTTATCGAAAGTCCCGTGTTCGGAATGATAAGGTCGGGGTCAATTCGCCGATAACTTCCTATGCCCGTACATTCGGGACACGCGCCGAACGGGTTGTTGAACGAGAACATACGCGGTACAAGTTCCTCAACGGAAACGCCGTGTTCGGGGCAGGCGTAACTCTGCGAAAAGTGAAGTTCCTCGCCGTCGATAATATCAATGTAGATAAGCCCGCCCGTAAGCGTTCCCGCTGTTTCAATGCTTTCCGAAAGCCGGGATTTTATGCCGTCTTTAATTACAAGGCGGTCAACGATTATTTCCACGGAATGTTTGATGTTTTTTTCAAGCGATATTTTCTCTGATAAATCGTACGTTATCCCGTCAACTCTTACACGGGCAAATCCCGATTTCCGCGCGGACTCAAATTCCTTTTTGTATTCTCCTTTTTTGCCCCTTGCAATAGGCGCTAACACCTGAAACTTTGTCTTTTCGGGAAGTTCCAGAACGCGGTCTACAATCTCGTCAACCGTCTGCTGTTTAATTTCCCGCCCGCAGACAGGGCAGTGGGGAATACCTATCCGCGCATACATAAGGCGCAGATAGTCGTAAATCTCCGTTACCGTCCCGACGGTAGAGCGCGGGTTTTTGGACGTTGTTTTCTGGTCTATCGAAATAGCGGGGGAAAGCCCGTCTATGCTGTCCACATCGGGCTTTTCCATTTGCCCCAAGAACATTCGGGCGTATGAAGAAAGGCTTTCCATATAACGCCTCTGACCGTCGGCGAAAATCGTATCAAACGCCAGCGACGATTTTCCCGAACCCGAAACACCCGTCAAAACCACGAGTTTATCGCGCGGGATAGTGACGCTTATATTCTTTAGATTATGTTCCCTTGCTCCCTTTATGATTATCTTATCATTTGCCATTGTCTGCACCTGCTTTAAAATTTTTTTAAAGTTACCAAATTCATTATATCACATCAAAGTGAATTTGTCAACAGCTTATTCCTGTAACTCCTTTATCCTGTCACGCAGATACGCCGCGTGTTCAAAGTCAAGCAGTTTCGCGGCTTTCTTCATCTCGACGGTATAACGCGCGATAAGCTGTTCGCGTTCACGGCGCGGCATTTTTCTGATTTCGGACTTAGAGTGTTTCTTTGTTTCTTTCTTCGTAATTTCCAGAACGTCCCGCACCTCTTTGATGATAGTTTTCGGGGTAATGCCGTGTTCCGCGTTGTATTTCTGCTGAATTTCCCGCCGTCTTTGCGTTTCAACTATCGCATACTCCATAGAGCCTGTCACCTCGTCGGCGTACATAATAACCGTGCCTTCCGCGTTGCGGGCGGCGCGTCCTATCGTCTGCACAAGCGACGTTTCCGAGCGCAGAAAGCCCTCCTTGTCCGCGTCGAGTATAGCAACCAGCGACACTTCGGGAATATCCAGCCCCTCGCGCAGTAAGTTTATTCCGACAAGTACGTCAAATTCTCCCTCGCGCAGGTCGCGGATTATTTCCATACGTTCGATAGTGTCAATATCGTGGTGCATATACCGCACCTTTATCCCCGCTTTGTCAAGAAATTCCGTTAAATCCTCCGCCATTTTCTTCGTGAGCGTAGTCACAAGAACGCGCTGTTTTTTCTCCACGCGGGCGTTAATCTCGGAGATAAGATCCTCGATTTGCCCGTCTGTCGGTTTTACGATAATTTCGGGGTCAAGAAGTCCCGTCGGGCGAATAATCTGCTCCACGATCTGCGTAGAGCGTTCTTTCTCAAAATCCCCCGGCGTTGCCGAAACAAACACCGCCTGCGGTATCTTCTTATAAAATTCCTCAAAACTCAGCGGTCTGTTGTCATAAGCGCACGGCAGACGAAAACCGTAATCGACAAGGTTTTTCTTCCGCGCAACGTCCCCGCCGTACATTCCGCGCACCTGCGGTAAAGTAACGTGGCTTTCGTCCACCATAAGCAGAAAATCATCGGGGAAGTGGTCGATAAGCGTAATCGGCGTACTTCCGGGAGGTCGCCGCGCAAGTACGCGCGAATAGTTTTCAATGCCCTTGCACGTGCCTATCTCGCGGAGCATTTCCATATCGTAGCGCGTGCGCTGTTCAATGCGCTGTGCCTCAACGAGTTTGTTGCTGTCCTTAAAGAATTTTATGCGTTCTTCAAGTTCTTCTTCGAGTTCGGCTAATGCATCCTCCATTTTATCGCGCCCTATGATGTAGTGCGACGCGGGGAAAATCATCGCGTGAAGAAGAGTTGCGCGGGTATTTCCCGTCACAACCTCAAATTCGCTTATGCGGTCTATTTCATCGCCGAAAAACTCAACGCGCACCGCCGCGTCGTTCGTACTGCCCGCGGGGTAAATCTCAAGCGTATCGCCCTTAACGCGGAACTTATTGCGGATAAAATTCAGTTCGTTGCGTTCGTATTGCATTTCAACAAGCCGTTTTATCACTTCCTCGCGGGAAATCTCCTGCCCTTGCCTTAAAGAAAGCGTATTACATCTGTAATCGTCGGGCGAACCTAACGAGTAAATGCACGAAACGGACGATACAATGATAACATCTCGCCTTTCCGCAAGCGACGCCGTAGCGGAGTGGCGCAGTCTGTCTATCTCGTCGTTTATAGCGCTGTCCTTTTCGATATACGCGTCTGTCGAGGGAATATACGCCTCGGGCTGATAATAGTCGTAGTAGCTTACGAAAAACTCGACGGCGTTGTTCGGGAAGAACTCCCGAAACTCACTGCAAAGCTGCGCCGCAAGCGTCTTGTTGTGAGCCAGAACAAGCGTCGGCTTGTTGACGTTCGCTATTATGTTCGCCATTGTGAACGTCTTTCCCGAACCCGTAACTCCGAGCAGAGTTTGCTCCTTATCGCCCCTTAACACCCCGTCGGACAGCGCCTTTATAGCCTCGGGCTGGTCGCCCGTCGGCTTGTATTCGGAATGAAGTTCAAATTTATTAGGATAATCCATAAATCCCGCCCTTTCAGCAGTATATTTCCCGATTTCTGTACGGATAAACTTTCCGCCTGCTTGTCCGTCGGCAGGCAAACATAAAAAGTGCGATACCCGCAGGGAAACCTAAATTTCCGACGAGTATCACATCTTTTTATTTTCCTGCGAAAATTTCACATTAAAGCGATTTAAGGATTTCGCCCATCATACCGGGCGTCGCGCTTATTGCGTTGGATTCGTCCGTGTCAATGTGCATAGCGTCGGCGAAATTCTCGCTTACTCTTACGACAACATCGCCCAAAACCGCCGTTCTGCCGTTTGTATTGCACTTAACCCAAACGATGTCCTTGTTTTTAAGACCAAGGCTGTCCGCTGTCGCGGGGGTAAGGTGAATGTGGCGTTTCGCAACGATAACGCCCTCTTTAATAGTTACCTCGCCCGCAGGACCTTTGAGCGTACATCCGGGAGTTCCCGCAACGTCGCCGCTTTCGCGGATAACAATGTCAAGCCCGATAGAACGCGCGTCAGTAGCGGACAGTTCCACCTGATTGAGGTTTCTGCACGGACCTAAGATAGATACGTTCGCAAGTTCCTTTTTAGGACCTACAACGGTAACTCTCTGTTCGCTTGCGAACTGACCCGGCTGTGACAGGTCTTTCTTCTTCGTAAGTTCCGCGCCCTTGCCGAAAAGTATCTCAAGGGTTTCCTGCGTAACGTGAATGTGCCTTGCCGATGTTTCAATAAGTACTTCTGCCATATTAATCTCCTCCGAATTTCAGGGCATACCCTGTATTTACTATTTAATTATACTACACTTTGAAAAAAAAATCAATAAAAACTATTGATTTTTTCAAAAAAATATGTTATAATTTGAAAATGATAGTCAATATCAAATCTGCTCGGCTTTCAAACGGGAGGAACAAATGGGCGATAACGGTTATAAAACGAAACAGCGCGATGAAATCATCGAGTTTTTCAATTCTCACCGCGGTAAATGCTACACCGCCAAGGATATTATAAGGAGCGGTGAAGTAAGTTCGGGCGAGGCTACTGTCTACAGAACATTGTCAAAGCTGGCGGTTCAAGGCATATTAAAGCGGTTTACGGACGGCGACGCGTCGTGCTATCAGCTTAATGAAAGCGAGGAGTGTTCAAGGCACTTTCACTTAAAATGCGAAAACTGCGGAAAACTTATTCATATGGACTGCACGTTTATGGCGGATTTAAGCCGTCATATAGAGCAGAGCCACAGTTTCTATGTGGACATCGGCAAAACCGTCATTTACGGTATTTGCGGCGAATGCAGGGAGCGTGACAATGCGTAAGAAGTTTTTCGCGCTGATTTTGGGAGTAATTGAGCTGGCGGTAATTTTCCTTTGCGGTTGCTCAAGCGGGGAACATTCGGACGGCAGACTGAAAATCGTGACGACGATATTTCCCGCATATGATTTCGCACGGCAGGTGTTCGGCGATAAAGCGGACGTTGTTATGCTGTTAAAGCCGGGGCAGGAAAGCCACAGTTACGACCCCACAGCGCGCGATATAGTGAAGATAGACAGTTGTGATTTATTTATCTATAACGGCGGGGAATCCGATGTGTGGGTCGATAACGTGCTGAAATCCGCCGACGAGGTGAACGCGCTTAAAATGATGAACTTAGCACAGCCCGTCGAGGAAGAGCCTGTCGGCGATGAACACGAAGAACACGGCGAACACAACGAACATTCCGAAAGCACGGAATACGACGAGCATATCTGGACTTCCCCGAAAAACGCCGCGCTGATAGTCGACGGCATAAAGCGCGAGGCGATAAGGCTTGACAGCGCAAATTCAGCGTATTACGAGGAAAACGCCGATCGGTATATTGAAAAAATCCTTGATCTGGACAGCCGTTTTGAGGAACTCCTCCGAGCGGAACGGCGCAGTTTCGTGTTCGGCGACCGCTTTCCGCTGTTGTATTTCTTTAGGGAATATAATCTAAGCTATTACGCCGCGTTCCCCGGCTGCGGCGCGGAAACAGAACCGTCCGCGCACACTATTGCGTTTCTCACGGAAAAACTCGCGCAGGACGATACGGTAAACGCGGTGTTCTGCATAGAACTTTCGGGACGCAAACTCGCCGAAACGCTGGCAAATGAAAACGCCCTGCCCGTTTTGGAGTTTCACGCCTGCCACAATATATCGGCAGAAGATTTCGCGGCAGGGGAAAGCTATGTATCTCTTATGGAGCGCAATTACAGTATGCTTGAAACCGCGCTTAATAACTAATAAGGAAAAAATAATATGGCACTTATAAAAACCGAAAACCTAACGCTGTCATATGAAAATATGACGGTAATAGAAAACCTCAGCTTTGAAATTAAAAGCGGGGATTACGTCTGCATTGTAGGAGAAAACGGTTCGGGCAAGAGTACGCTTGTAAAAGCCCTGTTAGGCTTGAAAAAGCCCGAAAGCGGTACAATAGAACTGTCCGACGGATTAAAGCAAAACGAGATAGGCTATCTGCCCCAGCAAACCGACGCACAGCGCGATTTTCCCGCGAGCGTCTTTGAGGTGGTTATTTCGGGCTGTCTTAATTCGCGCGGAGTGCGCCCGTTTTATTCGGCAAGGGAAAAGAAAACCGCGCTCGATAATATAGAAATGCTCGGCATATCGGAGCTGAAAAACCGCAGTTACCGCGAACTTTCGGGCGGACAGCAGCAGCGCGTGCTTTTGGCGAGAGCGCTCTGCGCTACGAAAAAACTGCTCCTGCTTGACGAACCCGTAACGGGTCTTGACCCAATGGTGACTTCGGAACTTTACGAGATAATCGAAAGGATAAACAAAAGCGGCGTTACTGTCGTAATGGTAACGCACGATATGCAGTCGGCGCTGAAATACGCGTCGCATACGCTGTGCCTTACCGAAAGAGAGAGTTTTTTCGGCACGACCGAGGAGTTTTTACAGAGCGATATGTCAAACTTCCTCAAAAACGGCGAAAACGGCGAAAGGAGCGGGGAAGATGATTGAGATAATACGCGAGATGTTTTCCGCGCCTATTTTGGTTCGCGCGCTGATTGTCGGAATACTCGTATCCCTCTGCGCCGCGCTTTTGGGCGTAAGCCTTGTACTAAAACGCTATGCGATGATAGGCGACGGCTTGTCGCACGTCGGTTTCGGAGCGCTCGCGGTCGCGACTGTTGCTAATCTAGCGCCCATTGCCGTGGCAATACCCGTCGTGATACTCGCGGCGTTCCTGCTTTTGCGGTTATCGTCAAACAGCAGAATAAAGGGCGATTCCGCTATAGCCTTGATTTCAACGGGCGCACTCGCCGTCGGAGTAATGGCGGTTTCGATGTCAAAGGGCGCGAACGTTGATTTAAACAGTTATCTGTTCGGCAGTATAATCTCCGTCAGCCGCGGCGATGTCGCGGTAAGCGTAATACTCGCGCTTGCGGTTATATTTATGTTTGTGTTTTTCTATACGAAAATATTCGCGATAACGTTTGACGAGAGTTTCGCGAAAGCGACGGGCACGAACGTTTCTCTTTACAATATGCTGATAGCCCTGCTGACCGCCGTCACAATCGTTATCGGTATGCGCCTTATGGGAAGTCTGCTTATATCGAGCCTTATTATCTTCCCCGCGCTGTCCTCAATGCGCATTTTCAAGAGTTTCAAAAGCGTAACGATATGTTCCGCCGTGATTTCCGTTGCGACGTTCATAATCGGAATGATAATATCCTACGCGTTGGACACTCCGTGCGGAGCAAGCATAGTCTGCGTAAATATCGCGGCGTTCTCGGTGTTCAGCGCTTTAAGGGCAATAAAGAAATAAAAACAGCGCGTTATCACGGATAACGCGCTAAAATTTTACATAAGCGGTGCGAACAGCCTTAAAATTGACCGCCCCAATCTCCGCAGAGGGTGGACTTTCAAACAGTCCTCATACGTCACTTCCTCGCAGACCTCCAGCGTTTTCAGAAAGTCTTTCTTCACATCAAGCAGACAGTCGGTCTTGTACATATAAGTTCCGCACTCAAAGTGAAGATACAAACTTCTGTAGTCAAGGTTTATCGTTCCGACAACGCCGACCTTATCATCGGAAACAAAATTCTTCGCGTGAATAAACCCCGGCGTATATTCATAAATCTTCACTCCGCATTTTGTCAGCTGTTTATAATACGACCGCGAAACCGCGAGGACATACCATTTGTCGGGTATATGCGGTGTGATTATCCTCACGTCCACACCGCTTTTCGCGGCAATCGTCAGCGCCGCGCTCATTTCATCGGTAATAACCAGATACGGCGTTGTGATGTAAACATAATCGAGCGCGTTGTTTATTATGCTGAGATAAGTGTTCTCGCCGACGGATTCCTTGTCAAGCGGGCTGTCGGTATACGGGATAACAAACCCGTGCGCCCCCTGATACGGCTCTATATCCTCACGGCGCGGCATAAACTTGTCGCAGTCGTGCGGTTTGTTGATGTTCAGATAATTCCACATTGTAAGGAACATCATCGTAAAACTCCAAACCGCCTCGCCCTTTACCATAACAGCCGTGTCTTTCCAGTGACCGTACTTTTCGATTTCGTTGATATATTCATCGGCGAGGTTGATACCGCCGTTAAACGCCGTGTGTCCGTCGATAACAAGTATCTTGCGGTGGTCGCGGTTGTTCATTCGCGCCGCCCAGAACGGGTGGAACTTGTTGAATATCATACATTTCAGCCCCAGCGACTGCAAGTACTCGTTGTACTTATAAGGCAACGTCCTAAGACAGCCGATGTCGTCATAAACTATCCGCACATCAACGCCGTCCTTCGCCTTGCGTACGAGTATATCAAGCACGGTATTCCACATCTTGCCTTCTTCTATTATGAAGTATTCAAGGAAGATAAACCGCTCCGCTTTTTCAAGTTCTCTGCACAAAGTTTCAAACTTCGCCTCTCCGCTCGGAAAGTAAGTTACTTCGGAGTTCGCGTAAATCGGATAACCGCCGAAATTATACAGATACTGCGACAGTTTCATTACATTGCGTTCTTCCACATCGTCGTTTATTTCTTTGAGTTTTTCAAGCGCTTTCGCGTCCTGCGTGAGCAGGAGTTTTTCTTCCTCGTTAAACTTATTCATCTTCCTGCGCAGTCTGTTGCCCGAATTTCCGCTGCCAAAGCAAAGATAAAGCATAATCCCGAAAATCGGCACAATCAGTATAAGCAGCATCCACGAAGTCCGATAAGTCGGGTGCTTGTCCGAATTCAGCAATGCGAACACAATAAGTATAGACGCGATATTAAATATTATCGACGAGTAAGAAAAAGAAGTTCCGAGCGTCCAGAAAAAGTAAATCAGGTACGCGAGCTGAATAAGTATGCCGATTATACAAATCGACATTCTGTTAAACAAGCGTCTGTTCGCCCTGTAAATTTTCGGATATATCTTCATAAAAAACGTCCTTTATTTTCACAAAATGAAAAGGGGAGAAGTGCGCACACCCTGCCCCTTATTTTCGTTTTTGCACTCTGACCCGCCGACCCCGCCGACTAAGCGTTAATTGCCTGCGGGAATTACATAGTATATTCTCTCGTCGCTGTTCGCAAAATCCAGCTTGTCGCGGGCGATCTGCTCGATATACTTTTCAAGATTTTCGCTGTTTTCGAGATACCCTCTGATTTGCTCGTTTTTGGCTTTCATAGCCTCCGTCTGCTCGACAAGTTCGTCAAGCTGACGTTTGTTGTTTCGTATCTCGATATTTTTCGTTATTATAGTATATCCAACGAAAATCACGGACACAACAATAGCCACAAACGCGAGCATATGTATTATGCCGTGCTTTTTCTTGTTTTCAGCTGCTTTTTCTGATCTGTACTTTGATAACATTATTTTCCCTTTCCCCAATGTTATTATTCCCCTTTATATTATACATCTTTTTCTTGCCGGAATGCAAGGGCTTTAGGTGCGTTTCAGCGAATTTTCCGTAATATTCGTGGATTTTGCCAAACCCCGCTCGGCTTTTTTGTGCAAATTCGCCCAAAAATTTCTTGGATACCCCGCCAATTTTCTTGGCGATTTTTCCCGCGGTTTTGCGAATGAACCTTGCAATCGCATTTTCGGGTCTGTTAAACAGCCTGCCGAACGTCGCGATATATGCGAAAACGCCCGCCGCAAAGCCGATTACTGTATACAAGCGGATATAGTTTCCCAAAAATTCCGACAGCTTGCACACGGCAAACGCCGACGCGATGAAAAACGCGACGTCGCACAGGAACACGACAATCCGCGCGGGCAGTACAATTCTTACAATGCGCAGCCCCTCATACACCAAACCGAAAATCAGCCCCGCCAAAAACGCGAACATAAAACAATCGGGTATAGAAACGTACATGCCACTTTCCTTTCACTATCTGAACAGTTTTTTCACAGGACCGTCCATAACGCTGTGTCTGGTGTACAACAGGGAATTAATGCACCCCGTCATTGTAAGGTCGCCGCTTGTCCCCTCAAGTTCTCCGATATGCAGGTCGTCGCCTTTTATTATAAGTTCTCCCATTACCGTACTAAGCACTATTCGGTTTTCCGAAAAGCTGTCGATGTCCTTTACTCCCGAAATCCGCAGCGTTTTGCGGTTTTCCATTATCACATTATGCGGAACGTTAGTTGTTGAGTTTTGCATATTCAAACCTCCTCGTGATAGGCGTTTATGTTCTATACATATGTTCGGATAACCTCAAATATACGCCAATCTGTTCGGATATAACCGCTTTTCCCGCACAAAAAAGCGGTGAGCCTACCCACCGCAGATTATCAAACAATCGCATTGCCACGGTAATAACGCCATTATCCCGCGACCACCTCATACAGCGCCGCCGCGTCCTCTTTTTTAGTAAACTCGCGCACTTCCGTCACGCGGACTTTCAGAGGCTTGCCGATAAGGATTTCTATAATATCTCCCGTTTTGACTTCGTATGACGCGCGGGCGGCTTTTCCGTTTACTATCACCTTTTCGGCGTCGCACGCCTCGTTTGCTACCGTTCTGCGCTTTATAAGGCGCGATACTTTAAGAAATTTATCCAATCTCATACTGTCACCCAAACTGCACACCGCTAAAATCGCCTGTTTTACGCGGATATTATTTATTGCTATAAAAAGACGGCAGGGTACTGCTCCCGCCGTCTTTTTGTCCGGACATAAAAACAAAAGCAAATTTGAATTACTTCTTGCTTACAGCGTCCTTGAGCGCTCTGCCCGCTTTGAAAGCAGGAACTTTCGTAGCCGCAATCTTAATCGGCTTCTTTGTACGCGGGTTGATACCCTTTCTTGCAGCTCTCTCGCGAACCTCGAAAGTACCGAAACCTACCAGCTGAATAGACTCGCCCTTTGCAAGTGTCTCGGTGATAGTTTCGATAACAGCCTTAACAGCCGCTTCGGTCTGCTTTTTGTTAAGATTGCTTGCCTCTGTTTTCTTTGCTACTGCATCTACCAATTCTGCCTTTGTCATGTTATAAAACCTCCAAAAAAAATCTATCTAACGGTGAGCCGCGGGGAACATTCCCTCTGTCACCCACCGTTATTGACTAAAATGAAACATTGCGTCCCAACTGTACATTATTGAAACACAAAAAATAATACTGCGCGCAGATTTATATTATAATTATAACGCGCCGAACGCACGGTCTATTTCCTCAGACGACAGCTTGTCCAGCGAACCACCCTGTTTGATGATGTCGTTTTCGACAGCCCTAAATGCCATTATAAACCGATTTGTCCAATATGTCAAGGCTTTTTCGCCGTCAATTTTCAAAATTCTGTTTAAATTACAAAAAACAAACAGTATTTCCCCCAATATCTGTTGATTTTGTGCAAATAGTTCGGACGTTTCCCCCGCGTCCTCACCGTTTTCAGCTTGCAAAGATATACGGCGACTAAGCTCCGAAAGCAGTTTTTGTATCTTATCTATAGAGCTTTCGGCGTTATTTATCGGAAGTCCTGCACGAGCGGCGCGCTTGCAAACCTTTTCGCCCCTAAGCAGGGCGGGGAAGGTCTTGGGTACGCTTTCGAGCGTTTCCGTATATGTATCCTGTTGCTTTGACGCTTTTTTCAGAGCGTCCCAATTTTTCAGCACTTCGTCCTCGGTATCGGCTTTAATTTTTTTATCGCCTTCGCCGAAAACGTGCGGATGTCTGTAAATCAACTTTTGGCAAATGTCATTGCAGACGTCCTCAAAATCGAAATTATGCTGTTCTGTTTCGATTTCCGCGTGGAACACGACCTGCATAAGCAAATCGCCGAGTTCCTCTTTAAGTATTTCGGGGTCGTTTTTGTCGATCCCCTCGCAGACCTCGTAACATTCCTCGATAAGATCGGTGCGTATGCTTTCATGCGTTTGAACCTTATCCCAAGGACAGCCGTTTTCCGACCGCAGAATTTTCATTATTTTCAGCAGGTCGTCGATATTGTATCGGCTTTTGAACTCAAATTCCAACACTATCCGACCTCCCTATATATGTTTCTGCAATTTTATTTTACCGCATTTTGTCCGATTTTTCAAGGGGTTTTGCAAAAAAAATAGAGTTTTTTCGCTTTATTATGCGGTTTGTATGAAAATCGTATGTTAAAATTAGTAATATTATATAAATAATTTTGGCAGTATTAGTAAATATTTTCCATTTTTTCTCTAACACTCCGCTTTTCGCTTGCTAATTCGCGTAATTATCAGCATTACAAAATACACAAACGCTCCGAACCCCGCCGAAAAAATCACGGTAAGAAGTGCGTTTACCCGCGTTTCAAGTATTCTGCGGGCGATATACGCGAAAACTCCGCACACCGCCCCGCTTATCACGGCGGGGGATATAGCGCTCAGAATGTTAATTCGGCGCGGGAAATGCCTGCGGAGCATTATAGTTCCGCCCACAGCCATAAACAGATACCCCGTAACGTTTGCAATAGCCGCGCCCGCGATGTTTATTTGAGGAATTGAAATAAGCAGGGGATTAAGCACGAGTTTTATCAAAACGGAACCCAGCATTAACAACAGCGGGATATGCGCCTTGCCTATTGACTGAAATATGCTGAACATTGACGAAGAGAGAACCATTATTACCCCGCCAAGACAAAGGATAATAAACGGCGTTTTGCAAACGGAAACTTCCGCGGCTCTTGAACGGTAAAGAACATTCAAAATAGGCTCTGCAAGCGCCGCCGCGCCAAAGCAGGCAGGCGCGGCGATAAGCGTACCCGCGCGAAGTCCGAGCATTGTCTTATGACAGAGCGTATCCGCGTCACGGCGTTCCCACGCGGCGGCAATATCGGGCGCGGCTGTTTTTTCGGTCATACCCGCAAACGACGGTATCATCATAAACAGCGACACGGCAATACCCGTATAACTTCCGTAAATAAAGTTCGGCAGTCCCTCTATTCCGCCGCATTTGTCGAAAATATTCCCGAACGTAACCATATAGTATTCGGGATTTTGCGAGGCAGACAGCGAAATCGTCCGCGTTACAGTCAGCAGGTCGATAAACGAAACGCAGTTTACCGCGAGAGCGGACGCCGCTATCGGCACAATATCGCGGATTAAATCCTTGCAAATTCGCCTTCGGCAGTATGTACATCGCTCAGGCAGAGCCTCGCGGTTTTTGCTCTTTCGCTCGTTGAATATAAGCGTCAGCAGACCGAAAAGTTCGCTTATGCTTACCGCCAAAATCGCTCCCGCGGCGGCATAAGGCAAAGCCGCGCTGTACGCTTGACTTACAGACGAACAGTCGTTCCCGAAAACCGTGCGCCCGTTTAAAAACTCGTTTTTCGCATAGAATATCACGGCATACGAAAGCCCCAAGCCGAATACCGCTCTTGATACCGCCTCCGCGACCGACGCGGCGGCGGACGGCATAACGTCGGAAAGTCCCTCGCGGTAGCCCCTCAGCACCGACGCCGTACAGCAGAAGAAAACGGCGGGCGAGATACATATAATAGCCAAAGTGCTGTTCGGCGAATACGCGATATGCTCCGCAAACGGCTTTGCGAAAAGGGCAACGGCGGCGCTTCCCAAAGCGCCGACCGCCGCGAACATAATCAGCGCGTATTTTCGCACGGCAACGGCGTGTATACGGTTGTTTACGGCGGCGCACCGCGCGGTAGTCCGCATTATCACGGTAGGAATACCCGCGGCAGTCAGGGCGAATATCGGGGAATACAATCCGTAAGCCGTGGAAAAATACCCCATACCCGTACCGCCCAGAAGATTAGCGAGCGGAATTTTGAACAGCGCCCCGACAACCTTTGTTATCGCCATTGACAAAAACAAAATCGCGGTGTTTTTGAAATATCTTTTTTCAATCATCATTATCGTCCTTTCGGGTAATATACTAAAATATATGTCCGAAAAGCGGATTAATAACTTTTTATGGAAAACTTGTACTAAAAATTCTGCCCAACTAGTAGCTGGTTTAATAGATGCTGGTAGCTAGAATGTGCCGTCTAAACCAAACGCCCCGCCGACAGGCGGGGTGTTTTTTGCGGGTTAAGAGGGCGCTTGGACAGACTTTAGGGTTGTGGACAAACTTATGGACAGACTTGTGGACAGACTTTAACCCGCATTGTTAAGCCATTTGGACAGACTTGACAGACTTTTTGCCAAAATCCTAATACTTTTTTTCATTGAGTTTTACATGATGTTTTTTGTGTGTTATAAAAAAGTTCTTAGAATATATAAAAAATAGCAAAAGTCTGTCCAAACGGCGGTGTTAAGCCAAAAAAGTCTGTCCAAAGTCTGTCCAAAGTCTGTCCAAAGTCTGTCCGAAGTCTGTCCGCTTTTGCGGCGCAACTTTCGAGGCTAGAATACGCCCCGCCGCCATCAGTTTACAGTTAACAGTGCACAGTGCACAGTATTTGGTGTCCGCCTGCGGCGGACAGAAAGATTGTCTTTGAATTAATACGCCCCGCCGTCGGCGGGGCATTTTTGCGGGTTAAGAGAGCGTATACGTTTTTTAAGACGTTTTTTCTGTACGGAGAAAAGCGCATTGCAATGCGGGTTAAGAGGGCAGACGTATTTTTAGACGTATTTTTTAGACGTTTTTTGTTGCCACAAACGGCGGTGTTAAGCCAAATAGACGTTTTTTGGCGAATTTTCTCAATTCCTTAGCACTTTTTTCTGTTGTCTTGTTTTGTTGTTGATTTATAAAAATGTTCTTAGAAAATATAAAAAATAATTATAAAAACGTCTAACCCGCATTGTAAAGCCAAATATTGACTGAAAAAACGTCTAAAATACGTCTAAAAAACGTCTTAAAAAACGTCTAAGCCCACAAAACCGCACTGTTAAGCCAAATGTTTAAGACGTTTTTTCGTAACCTAAAACACCCCGCCGTTGGCGGGGCGTATTAATTCAAGGACAATCTAATCGTCCGCGAGAGCGGACACCATTGCTGTGCACTGTGCACTCTTAACTGTAAACTGCAAGAGCGGTGCTTTCTTACCTCTTACATCTTACCTCTAACCTCTAACCGCTTACCTCTACCCGCCAACCTCAATCCCGTGTATCGCGTTTTCGTATAAAAACGCTTTCAGCGCTCCGCCGTCGCCGCTGTTGTAGAAATCGCAAAGCAGTTCATTAAACCTTTCCATATGGTTATCTGTAATCGTCAAAATCCCCGCGCCCGATGAAATCAGCATTTTATTCGCAATAGTCATTCCCGTGCGCTTGTTTCCGTCCCAAAAGAGTTGTCCGCGCGTTACGAATGTAAACATCTCCAAAGCCTTTTCGGTCGCCGTGCTGTCGGATTGTATTATACTTTCGAGTTCCCCGCGCGTGTTTTCCTCGTTCGGTATCGGCGGCGCGTAGTCCGTGCCCGATATGCAGACTTTCCCTGTGCGGAGTTTCCCCCACTCCAACGCCTCGTTTCTCGCGATATATCCGTTTATCTCGCACAGATACTCTAATGTTATCGGCGCGTCTGCCGTATTTATCAAAAAACGCCACGCGTCGCGCATATTAAGAATAGCCTGTATGTCGTCAAGGCTGACGTTCGGCACGTTTACGCCGTCCAGAATGGTTTTAGTCTGCGGGAATGTCACCGCACGGCTTTCCATTTTCATACCGCAGTAAACATTTTCGTCCCATTTCTTTTTTGCAAGGAACAGGCTTTGCTCCCGCGTCAGATGAAATTTATCCGAAAACATATTGTCACCTCTAATTATAAGTTTAACGGTTTCTTTATGCAAATTATACCGCATAATCCCCGAAAAGTCAACCCCTGGTATCAGTTTACAGTTAAGAGTGCATAGTGTAAAGTAATTAAGCGTTGCCCGCCGTCGGCAGGGGCGTATTAATTAAAAGACAATCTAATCCGCGCACGAAGTGCGCACATTATACTATTCACTGTGCACTGTGCACTGTAAACTGCGCGCTCCGCGCGCACAAAAAACTCCCCACAAGCATAAACTTAAACAGCGGCAATACGCCGTGAAAATCTAATTTGAAAGGAAGATAGTATGGAAATTTCCGGAGCATCGTGGCATGTGGGCTATGCCTATGTGCCGAAACAGAGAATGGATAAGATCTATTCTCCGAGTAAAGCATTAAGAGCGGGGACAATATTCCCTGAGCTTGATATTACTATAGATGAATACGAGAGGGGGCTTTTCAATGGGAAATAATAATATGTACTATAATGGACGCCGGTACTCTCACAACAGGGGAAACGCGGACTGCGCAAACAGCGAAACCTGCACTGAATGTGCGGCGCAGAGGAACAGCGCCCCCGAAACCAACGAGAATGACGCCTCCTGCAAGGAACTTATGCGCGCGATAATGGAGGCGGACTTTGTGGCGCAGGACCTTAAACTCTACTTAGATACTCACCCCGACGATACGCATGCCGTGGAAATGTACCGCGAGGCGGTACGCCAGTACAAGGCGTGCAAGGCGACGTTCGAGGATACGTTCTATCCGCTGAACGCCACAGCGGCGGGCAGAAACAACACATGGGACTGGCTCGACGGCACATTCCCGCCGTTATCGTAAGGAGGTGAAACAGTATGTTTGTATTTGAGAAAAGAACACAAATACCCGTTTGCATTAAGAACAAAAACCCGCGTCTTGCGGGAATAATCCTGTCGCAGTACGGCGGTCCCGACGGGGAACTGACAGCGTCCCTGCGCTATCTGTCGCAGCGCTTTACAATGCCGTGCAACAAGGGCAAGGCTCTGCTTACCGACATCGGCACGGAGGAACTTGCTCACCTTGAAATAATCGGCAGTATCGTAGGTCAGCTTACCGACGGCGAGGGCGCGAAGAGTTTCGACAAATACGGCTCGGCGGATTACTACGTTGACCACGGCAACGCCGTTTTCCCCGTGAACGCGTCGGGCGTTCCGTTTACGGCGGCATATATGCAGGCAAAAGCCGACCCTATAGCCGACCTTATGGAAGATTTGGCGGCGGAGCAGAAGGCAAGAGCAACATATGACAACATTCTTCGCCTGTCCGACGACCCCGATGTAAATGAAGTCATAAAGTTTTTAAGAGAGCGCGAGGTAGTTCACTTCCAGCGTTTCGGTGAACTTCTTGACCATTATCAGGCGCAGATTAAGGACTGCAAAAACTGATTAACTTCCAAATTCCCTAAAAACAACCGCCGTTTTCGCTGATGAAAGCGGCGGTTTTGGTTATATATACCTGTGCATTTCATAAGGCTTTCCGTCTTTTATATAAATTCGCGGAACGCGCGTTCCGATAGCGCAGAGCAGTTCATAGTTTATTGTGCCGACGCGTTTCGCCGCCTCCGTCACGGAACTTCCGCCCTCCGTTTCGTTTGAATAGACAGTCACGGTATCGCCGATTTTCACATCGGGAATGTCCGTCACGTCTGCAAGCGTCTGATCCATACAGATACGTCCGCATACGGGCGCGGGTCTGCCGTTTATTATAACATTCCAGTTGTTTGACAGCCGTCTGTTAAAGCCGTCCGCATATCCGCACGGGATAAGCGCGAGCCGTGTTTCGCGCACGGCGGTGAACGTCCTGCCGTAGCTTACCGTATCTCCCGCGCGAATGGTTTTAAGCTGACTTACCACCGATTTAAGCTGAAATATCGGCTTTATGCCGTCAGGTATCGGAAAACGCTCGTCGGGCTTTTGACCGTACATTATAATACCCGCGCGCACCATACTCCCGTCAAAACCGCCGTGGTAGATTATTCCTCCGCTGTTCTGGGAGTGCGTTGGAAGTCCGCGCTTTTTGCACATTCCGATAAGACGCGCCTGCTGTTTTTCGGTAAAGTCCACGTCCGCATTGTCAAGGCTGTCCGACACCGCAAAATGCGTATACCCCGCCCGAACGTCCAGACCGCCGAGCGCGAGTATAAAGTCAAGCTGTTCTTCTGTGGTTATCCCAACGCGGGACATTCCTGTGTCTATCTTAATATGAACGGGGATTTTAACTTTATTAGCTAAAGCACATTCGGACAATTCCTTAGCATAGTCGGTATCTCCGACAGTAAATATGTAATTCTTTCCCAGATTTTCCAAAATAAGAGGAATATCGCAGTATCCGAATATCAGAATATCCCCGTCAATGCCGTTTTCGGACAGTTGTTGAGCCTCCCATAGGTTCGACACGGCAAAATGCCGTACTCCGCAGGCGATAAGCGACCCCGCGCATTGAACGTCCCCGTGTCCGTAAGCGTTAGCCTTGACTATCGCGATTATTTCCTTTTGCGGGCAAATCCCGCGTATCACCGCGATATTCTGCTTTAAAACGTCAAGATTTACCTCGCTCCATGCTCTTTTATAAAAATTATTCATGACTTTTCCTCTTGTACTTGAAATTTTCGGACTTATATGCTATAATATAAATAGCGTATTATCTTTAACAGGATAAACTGCACACTCCAAAGGGGCGTTACATTGGTATGGGGCAAAGCCTCTTTGTGGTATAATTATAATATTATGATAAAATTAAAAAGGCAAAGCAATTACAGATTTTTACAAAACAGTTGAGCGCAGACGTTTAAATCCCGCCTGTAATAGTCCGACCGCACTATTACATTATATTACTGTTTTGCGAAAAAATCAATATGTTTTTAAATAAAACGCGGGATTTTGTTAAAAATAAACAGAAGTCAAAGAAGTTTAGGGGAAAATTGAAAGGGAGCATTTGTTTATGTATATTCGCAGACGGAGCAATTGGTATATATATTTCATCGCGTTCGGAATTACGCTGGCTATCGTGGTTATGGCAATTTTTATGTTTAGCTGGTATCTTTTCCCGACCGATACGGAGGACGCGGGCGCTGACCGTTTGACGGGCGGTATACAAGGCGAATTTGTCCCGACGGACGAATACAATTTCAGACTTATGACGATGATTTCGGACGGCTATGACGACGACCCGACGTTTTTCTGCATTGTCGAATACAACGCGCCCGAAAACAAGGTAGTGTTCGTTCCCGTACCTGCGGGTATCAGTATGGCGACCGAGGGCAGGTCGCTTACGAATATCCACGCGGCGCAGGGAAGTATCGAGATATTGAACGTCGTAAACAGAATAATGGGCGTAGGCTGTTCATACTTCGTAAAAATGGACAGATCGAGCTTTGAGGAACTTTTGTCCGCTGTCGGCAATGTAGAGTATTCCGTTCCTCGAAACGTCAAGGTGAACGACGGGGGCGAACTTACGACCTACAATTCGGGCTATCAGTCGCTGTCCTATACCGATGTCTACAGGCTGATTTCCGTCGCGGAATACGACGAGGGCGAGTCGTTCCGCCTGAAAGTCGCGGGAGATATTTTTTCCGAACTTATCAACCAGAATTACAACAATATGGACGGAAACCTGCTCGATATTTACTTCGGCATAATTTCCCGCAGTTCGGAAACGAATATAACGGAAGATGAATACAAAAAATTAAGACCCGCTCTTCTTAATACGGTAGAGGACGGCGTTCAGCCTGCGGAATTTTATATTCCGTACGGCGAATACACCGCGGACGGCGGTTTTGACATTGCCGATAATTCCATTATCACAATAAAGCAGAAAGCGGGGCTTTTGTAACAGAGGATAAACAACGGAGGTGCAGTATGGACGAAAAAATCAAACGAACAATGGACGCGCTCGCTGAAAACAGGATGAAACCGTATTTTGCCGAAAATTCGGCAAAGGCGTGCGAAATCGTGCGGGAACTTATCGCGGACGACAAACTGATAACATCGGGCGGTTCGGTAACGCTCACGGAATGCGGCGTTGCCGATATGCTGAAAAACGACTTTTCGTGCGTATATCTCGACCGCTCCGCAGGCGGTGACGACAGGAGCGCCGTCGAGGAAATAATGCGCAAGGCTTTCGTTTCCGATACGTTTATCGCAAGCACGAACGCGCTCACCGAAAACGGAGAACTCTACAACGTTGACGGCAACGGCAACCGCGTATCTGCGATGATTTTCGGTCCAAAGCAGGTTATCATCATAGCGGGCGTTAATAAGATAGTAAAGGATTTGGACGAGGCTCGCGTGCGCGTTGAATGTACAGCCGCGCCGAAAAACACGGTGCGCCTTGAGAGAAACACCCCGTGCGCAAAGACGGGAAAGTGCGGACATTGCCACAGCGACGACAGAATTTGCTGTTCGTATGTGACGCTTGCCCAACAGCGAACGCCCGACAGAATAAAGGTTATAATCGTAAACGAAAATCTCGGATATTGATTTCGGGAGGTGCATTATGGCTTACTACATAGGCGTTGACGTTGGGGGTACGAACATCGCGTGCGGAGTGGTCGGCGAGGATTGCCTGATTACCGCCCGCGCCAAAGTAAAGACAAATCCGCGCGGGGTCGGTATTCCGACGTATGAAGAGGTCATAGGTCAAATAAAATCCGCTGTGGAATTATGCTGTGAAACCGCGGGAATATTACCGCAGGACGCGAGTTCCATAGGCATAGGCTGTCCGGGAATATGCAACAGCCGCACGGGACTTGTCGAGTTCGCAAGCAATCTCGGCTTTGTGAACGCTCCGCTCAAACCCGACATAGAAAAGGCGTTCGGCGTACCCGTTTACCTTGAAAACGATGCAAACGCGGCGGCGTTCGGCGAGTTTATCGCGGGCGCGGCAAAGGGCGCTTGCGACGCGGTTATTATAACGCTCGGCACGGGGGTTGGCGCGGGAATAATCATCGGCGGGAAAATCTACCGCGGCGCGAACTTCGCGGGCGGTGAAATCGGTCACACGGTAATCGAAATAGACGGAGAACCGTGTTCCTGCGGAAGAAGAGGCTGTTTTGAGGCGTATTCCTCCGCGACGGGGCTTGCGCGAATGACGAAACGCGCCGCCGAAGAACACCCCAAATCCATTCTTAAAGACGTGATTGCGGAAGAGGGCAAGGTAAGCGCGCGCACCGCCTATACCGCGATGAAACGCGGCGACGCGGTAGGAAAATCCATCACCGAACGGTATGTAAAATACCTCGCGTGCGGGATAGCGAACGTTATAAACACGTTCCAGCCCGATATACTCTGCATAGGCGGAGGGGTGTGCAACGAAGGCGATACGCTGATGATACCGTTAAGGAAAGCGGTAATGGAGCAGATATATTCCCGCAATTCCGCTAAAACGACCGAAATATCCGTATGTTCCCTCGGAAACGACGCGGGCATTATCGGCGCGGCAATGCTTTTTAAAGGCTGACTTTGCACGTTGATTTTCGTGCATAAAAATATTTATGAAACAGAGGTAATTTAAAATGAGGTCTGACCTTATTAAAACAGGTGTGGAGAAAACTCCGCACAGAGCGGTTTTAAAATCGCTCGGCGTTATCGACAGCGAAATGAACAAGCCGTTTATCGCGGTAGTGTGCGCGGCGTCGGACTATGTTCCGGGACACCAGCATCTTCACGAGATTTCCCGCTATGTAAAGGACGGAATAAGAAACGCGGGCGGCGTGCCGTTCGAGTTCTTCACGATAGGCGTATGCGACGGTCTTGCGATGAACCATAAGGGTATGCGCTATTCTTTGGCGTCAAGAGAACTTATAGCAGACAGCATTGAAGTAATGCTCACGGCGCACCCGCTTGACGGAGTTGTGTTTATCCCGAACTGCGACAAAATCGTTCCCGGTATGGTAATGGCGGCGGCGAGAATGAACCTCCCGTCCATTTTCATAAGCGGAGGTCCTATGAACCCCGGCTGCGTACAGGGCAAGAGAGTGGGATATTCGGAAATATACGAGGCAATAGGTCAATACACAAACGGCGAAATAGGCGACGACGTTATCCGCGATTACGAGGACAACGCCTGCCCGACGTGCGGTTCGTGCTCGGGAATGTACACGGCAAATTCGATGAACTGCCTTACAGAGGCGGTGGGACTTGCTCTTCCGACTGCGGGTACAGAACCCGCCGTCAATTCCGCGCGCAGACGTCTTGCGAAAGAAAGCGGAGAACGCGTTGTAGAACTTGTAAAGCAGAATATTCGTCCGCTTGATATACTTACGAAAAAGAATATGGAAAACGCGCTTGCTACCGATATGGCTATCGGCGCGTCGTCCAATACCGTACTGCACCTGCTTGCCATCGCGCACGAGGCAAAGGTTGATATTACGCTTGACGATATTGACGCTATGAGCCGAAAAACTCCTCAGCTTGCCAAACTCAATCCCGCAAGCAGTATCTTCATCACCGACCTTAACGCGGCAGGCGGTATCCAGACTGTTATAAGAGAACTTTCCAAAGGCGGTCATATAAACGAGGACGTTCTGACGGTAAGCGGTACGCAAAAAGAACGCATAGCGTCGGCAAAAGACGCCGACGGTACTATAGTTCACACCTGCGCCGAGCCTATCCGCAAGGACGGCGGTATCGCTATACTTTCGGGCAATCTCGCAGAAAACGGCTCTGTTGTAAAGCAAGGCGCGGTAAAGCCCGAAATGATGGACTTCACAGGCACGGCAAGAGTATTCGACGGCGAACAGGACGCGTGCGACGCTATTTTGGGCGGAAAGATAAACGCGGGCGATGTAGTCGTTATCCGCTATGAAGGACCTAAAGGCGGTCCGGGTATGCCCGAAATGCTCGCCCCGACTGCGGCTATCGTCGGCAAAGGACTTGACGGCAGTGTTGCGCTGATAACGGACGGACGTTTCAGCGGTGCGTCGCGCGGCGCGGCGATAGGTCACGTTTCGCCCGAGGCGGCAGAGGGCGGTCTAATCGCGTTCGTAGAGGACGGCGACAAGATACACATTGATATTCCGAACCGCAAGGTCGAACTGCTTGTTGACAATTCCGTCATTGAAGAACGCAGAAAGAAAGGCATAAAAGCCCCGCGCGAGTTTGACGGCTACCTCAAGCGCTACGCGAAAATGGTCACTTCCTCAAATACGGGAGCGGTTTTCGCCGATTGATAAATATTACACCCCGCCGATAACCCCGGCGGGGGTTCTTTTTCGGACAACCGCGCCATAGAATACAGTATGCTGGAATTTAAACTGAAACGAATTGCAGTCTGCCTTGATTTCTCGTTCTTCGCAGTCGTGGCGCTGTATCTTCTGCTTGATGAAAGCGGTTTCGGGATAACCGCTCTTTTGGCGTGCGCAATGCACGAAACAGCGCATTTCGTCGCTATGGCGGTTTTCGGCGTAAGGGTAAACCGCCTTACATTCTACGGCGCGGGAATACGGATAACAGCCGATAAACTCGACAGAGCGCCTGTATTCGCGCGGGCGGTGATATTATCGGCGGGGTGCGCCGTGAACTTTCTTATGGCGGTGATTTTCCGCGCCCTCGGCGAATACGCGCAAAGCGCCGTTAATCTTTTTATCGGAATATTCAACCTCCTGCCTATGGGCGAACTCGACGGCGCGGGTCTGCTGAAACTTTTGGTTATGCGCGTTTGCAAAGCGGAGAATATCGACAAGGCAATGCGCGCGGCGGGCATTTTTTCCGCGCTCCTCTGCGCCGTGACGGCAACGGCAATAAGCGGAAAGGTTTCGTTTACGCTGATAACGACTGCGCTTTATTTTATTTTTATCGCGTGCGGAAAAATATAGCTTGACATTTTTCGCGGTTTATTGTATAATAAAAATGGCAGTAATTTTTTATTTTAAAAAGGAGTGGTTGGCAGTGAGGTATGAAATCAAAGGCGAGCCTATGCCCGTCGTTCTTGTTTATCTTGACCCGAACGAGGCTATTATGTGTCAAAAAGGCGCAATGGCGTGGATGACCCCGAATATGAAGATGTCCACAGGCACAGGCGGATTTGGAAAGGCAATAGGAAAGATGTTTTCGGGAGAATCTATGTTCCAGAATACATATGTATCCGAGGGCGGTCCGGGAATGATAGCGTTCGCGTCAAATGTTCCGGGTTCGATAATCCCGCTTGACATAAGCAAGGGCGATATGATTGTCCAGAAAGGCGGCTATCTCGCGTCACAGCCGTCGGTTGAATTGTCCGTGGCGTTTCAGCGGAAGATAAGCGCGGGTTTCTTCGGCGGCGAGGGCTTTATTATGCAAAGACTTCACGGCAACGGCATTGCGTTCCTTGAAATAGACGGCTATGTAGTGGAATACGACCTGCAGGCGGGTCAGCAGATGATCATTGATACAGGTTATCTCGCGGCAATGACAGGGGGCTGTACAATGGAAATCCAGACCGTCAAGGGAATAGGCAACAAACTTTTCGGCGGCGAGGGATTTTTCAACACCGTGGTTACGGGTCCCGGCAAGATATATATTCAGACTATGCCTTTAAATCAGCTTGCAAGCGCGGTCGGCGGACTTATTCCGCGCGCGTAGCGTAATTTTGGGCGGAACAGCCTAAAATCGAAAATCCCCCTTGCATTTTGAGGAAAAGTGTGGTAAAATAATATAGAGCATTATTTTTGCTTTATAATCAAAGAATTCGGAGGAGAGGAATTATGAAAATATTGTATGCGGCAAGCGAGGCTCTGCCCTTTGCGGCAAGCGGCGGTTTGGCGGACGTTGCGGGTTCTTTGCCCAAGGCGCTTGTTCAGGCGGGACATGACGCGAGAGTTGTTATGCCTTATTACGTCAACACGATAAAGCCCGAACAAAAGGAAAAAATGCGTTTTGTCACGAACTTCACAGTCCCTGTAGGCTGGAGAAGTCAGTACTGCGGCGTGTTCACGCAGGAAGTGAACGGCGTTACATATTATTTCCTTGATAACGAGTTCTATTTTAAGCGCGGAAACGGTCTTTACGGTTACTATGACGACGCGGAAAGATACGTTTTCTTCAGCCGTGCCGTTCTTGAAATGCTGCGCCACATTGACTTCCACCCGCAGATAATCAACTCCAACGACTGGCAGTGCGCGCTTATCCCCGTTTATCACCACCTGTTCTATAAGAACGAGTGGGGTTTCGGCGATATAAAGAACGTGTTTACCATTCATAACATCGGCTATCAGGGACAGTACGGTCTTGACCTTGTAAAGGATATTGTAGGTATCCCGCCGCAGAATGTAAACATAATCGAGTATGACCGCGACATAAACTTTATGAAAGGCGCAATCGAAGTGGCGGATAAGGTAACGACCGTATCGCCGACCTACGCGCTGGAGATACTCGACCCGTGGTATTCGCACGGTCTGGACAGAATACTCCGCAACAAGCAGTATAAGACAACAGGCTTTTTGAACGGTATAGACACCGACCTTTACGACCCCGAAAAAGACCCGACGATAGCGGCGAAGTTCTCCGCGAAGAACCACAAGGGCAAGGCTGTCTGCAAGCAGGCTATATTTGACGAGTTCGGTATGCCTCAGTACGATATACCGCTTATCGCGATGATTTCAAGATTTGCCGACCACAAGGGCTTTGACCTCGTGAAGTATGTGTTCGACGAGATTGTCGCGACAGATGTTCAGGTAGTTATCTTGGGTTCGGGCGAACGTCACTACGAGGACTTCTTCCAGGAAATGCACTGGAGATACCCAGACAAGGTTGGGTTCTACAAAGGATACAACCCTGCTCTCGCAAAGAAGATTTACGCGGGCGCGGATATGTTCCTTATGCCGTCTAAGAGTGAACCTTGCGGTCTTGCGCAGATGATAGCCGCGAGATACGGCACCGTGCCTATAGTTCGCGCGACGGGCGGTCTTAAAGACAGCATAATCGACGCGGGCGACAACGGAATAGGCTTTACGTTCCAAAGCTACAACGCGCATGATATGCTTGACGCTATAAAACGCGCGAAGTCTTACTATGACAATAAAGCCGAATGGAGCAAGCTGATGACGCGTGCAATGAAAGCCGACTTCAGCTGGGGCGCTTCCGCAAAACTCTACATCGGGCTTTACAAAGAGCTTGTGGGCGAGTAATGAATTTTCTTTACGGCGGGGGTTTCTCCGCCGTATTTTTGGGACGGGGTTTGGATAATTTACGAAAAGAGGAGAAACTTATGAAAAAAAGTCTGAACTACGCGCTTTGTTACGCGATTATCGGAATTTGCGCGGGCTTATTCTACCGTGAACTTACAAGAATGAACGACTTCGCGGGTACAACCGCTTTAGGCAAGGCGCATACGCATTTCTTCGTTCTCGGAATGTTCGTTTATGTTATCATAGCATTGTTCGCGGGACGTTACGATGTTTATTCGGAAAAGCTGTTCAAGGTGTTCCGCGCGGTTTATAACGTCGGCGTTCCGCTGACGGGAATAATGCTCTGCGTTCGCGGAACGTTCGAAGTGCTCGGCACGGAGCTTTCAAAGGGCGCTGACAAGATGATTTCGGGAATAGCGGGCGCGGGTCATATGCTTACAGCCGCGGGGTTTATTCTGCTTATCATCGCGCTGAAAAAGGCTTGCGCTAAAGAAAAAGTCGCGCAGTAAAGCGTAATATTATAATAAAGTAAGTTTTTTTGCATTAGCCCTTGAAAAATATTCCCCGGTATGGTATAATATAGACAGCGTAACATCTTTAACAGGATAAACGGTATATTTCTAAGGGGCGTTAGATTGGAATGGGGGCAAAGCCTCTTTGTGGTAGAATAATCATAAGAGTGTAAATACAAACGAAAGGATCGTGAAAATATGGCAAAAATAGCCGTTTTGGGCTATGGAGTGGTAGGCTCCGGCACGGTGGAGGTATTTTATAAAAACAAGGAAAACCTCGAAAAAAAGGCGGGAGAGCCGTTGGATATAAAGTATATCCTCGATGTGAGGGATTTCCCGAATTCTCCGTATGCTGATAAGTTTGTAAAGGATTTTGACGTTATCTTAAACGACCCCGAAGTGACCGTAATAGCGGAGGTAATCGGCGGGCTGAAGTTCTCTTACGGCTATGTAAAGTCCGCATTGGAGGCAGGCAAGAGCGTCGTAACGTCTAATAAAGAACTTGTCGCCGCAAAAGGCGCGGAGCTTTTGCAAATCGCAAAGGATAAAAACGTAAACTTTTTCTTCGAGGCAAGCGTCGGCGGGGGAATACCGATAATAAAGCCCATTCACGCGTGCCTTGAGGCAAACGAGATAGACGAGATAGCGGGTATACTCAACGGCACGACAAACTTTATACTCACTAAAATGATACGCGAGGGAATGGACTTCGGCGAGGCGCTGAAAATCGCGCAGGAGTTAGGATACGCCGAACACGACCCGACAGCCGACGTCGAGGGCATAGACGCGTGCAGGAAGATATGTATTTTAGCGTCGCTTGCGTTCGGACGGCACGTTTATCCCGAAAACGTCCACACCGAGGGCATTACGAAAGTAACGCTGTCCGACGTGGAATACGTCGAAAGCTACGGCGCAAAGATAAAGCTGATAGGCTGCGCGCGCCGCGAGGATAACGATGAAATCTCAATCGGCGTTTTCCCTGCGGTAATAAAGGACGAAAGCCAGCTTGCGGGCGTAAACGACGTGTTCAACGCGATACTCGTTCGCGGCGACGCGACGGGCGACGTTGTGTTCTACGGAAAGGGCGCGGGAAAACTTCCTACAGCGTCGGCGGTCGTATCGGATATTGTTTCCGCCGTGAAACATTCCGACACAAGCCGTTCTCTTACATGGCAGGACAGCACACAGGACTTTATCCGCCCGTTCGACAGGTTTGACTGCGCACACTACATACGGATTTCGGCAAACGACGACAGCGCCGTAAAGGAAACCGTAAAGAACATTTTCGGCGATGTGCAGTTCCTGGTAACGAAAAATCAAAGCAAAGGGGAACTCGCTTTCGTGACTTCCGTTATGACCGAGCAGGAGGTTAAGACCAAGTGTGACGATGTTGCAAAACAGGGCGCGGAAGTTACCGCGAGAATACGCGTGCTTGATTATTAAGCTATGGAGGTAAAGCGATGGGTGATTTAGAAAAACCGAAGTATGGGCGTGTTCTTCTTAAACTCAGCGGAGAGGCTTTGGCGGGCGATAAAGATATGGGTCTTGATTTTCCGACAATCGAAAACATTTGCAGGAGTATCAAGAAAACCGCCGACGCGGGCGCACAGATCGGAATAGTCGTAGGCGGCGGCAACTTCTGGCGCGGGCGCGATGAAAAAACCTCCGACCGCGCGCGCGGCGACCATATCGGTATGTTGGCGACAACGATGAACGCGCTTGCCGTTGCCGATGTTCTGGAGGGGCTGGGCGCTACTGTCAGGGTACAGACCGCGATTACGATGCAGCAGGTAGCAGAGCCGTTTATTTTGGGCAAGGCGCTGCGGCATATGGAAAAGGGCAGGATAGTGATTTTCGGGTGCGGCACGGGAAATCCGTTCTTCTCGACGGACAGCGCGGCGGCACTGCGCGCGGCGGAACTTAAAGCGGACGTTATTCTGAAAGCGACTATGGTTGACGGAATTTACGACAAAGACCCGAAGAAGTTTTCGGACGCTGTAAAATACGACGTTATCACTCATCACGATGTGCTTGTAAAGCGGTTACAGGTAATGGACGGCGCAGCCGCGTCAATAAGCACGGACAACAATATACCTATTATAGTATTTGATTTGAGCCGTCCCGACAACATCTATGACGCTGTTATGGGCAAGCCTATCGGTACGCTTGTAACAAGGCATAAACCTAAAGACACCGATTGATTTTTTAGATAGGAGAATGGATATGAAAGAAGTTCTTGATAACACAAAGGAAAGAATGAACAAGTGCATTAACGCTCTTGAAAGCGAGCTCGCGTCTATCCGCGCGGGCAGAGCAAACCCCGCGGTGCTGGATAAGATAACCGTTGACTATTACGGCGCGCCTACTCCGATAAATCAAATGGCAAGCATTTCCGTGTCGGAGGCGAGAATACTCGTGGTTCAGCCGTATGACGCGTCACAGCTTAAACCTATCGAGAAGGCTGTTCAGGCAAGCGATTTAGGGATTAACCCGGCGAACGACGGCAGAGTACTCCGCATTACGTTCCCGCAGCTTACAGAGGACAGACGTAAGGAACTTTGCAAGCAGGTAAGCAAGATTTGCGAGGAAAGCAAAGTAGCCGTAAGAAACGTCCGCCGCGACGCTATGGATAAGATAAAGGCGAAGAAAAAAGCGAACGAGATAACCGAGGACGACGTTAAAGAGGGCGAAAAGGACGTTCAGAAAATCACAGACAAGTTTATTGAAAGAATAGACAAGATAGGCGAAGAAAAAGATAAGGAAATAATGGCGATTTAATGGAAACATCGGCTTTACCGCGCCATATCGGCTTTATTATGGACGGCAACGGACGGTGGGCGAAAAAACGCGCGATGCCGCGAAACTTCGGTCACAAGCAGGGCGCCGACGTGTTTAAGAAAACAATAAATTGGTGCAGAGAACTCGGCGTTCAGGCGGCGACGTTCTATGCATTCTCCACGGAGAACTGGAAACGTCCGAAAGACGAGGTAAACGGCATAATCGGTTTACTTCGGCAGTATATCAAGGATATTCGCGCGATGTCGCGCGAGAACGTTCGGTTTGTCTTTATCGGCGACCTTTCGGCGTTCGACGAGGATATAAGAGCGGATTTGCTTGATATTATGGAAACCTCAAAGGAAAACGCGGGGTTCACAGCGGGCGTAGCGTTAAACTACGGCGGAAGAGCGGAAATCACAAATTGCGCCGCCGCGCTGTCGCGCAAGTGCCTGTCGGGCGAGATAACGCCCGATATGATTACTGAGGAGCTGTTCGAGCGGGAACTTTACACCCGCGACTTTCCCCCTCTTGATTTGGTAATACGCCCCAGCGGTGAACAGCGTCTGTCGAATTTCCTGATATGGCAGGCGGCGTATGCCGAATTTGTGTTTTTGGACGTATTGTGGCCCGATTTTAAGAAAAAAGATTTGGAATATGCGCTGAAAGAATTTGCGGGGCGCTCCCGCAGGTTCGGCGGTGTATAACAGGTCGGAAAGAGAAGTTTATGCTGAAACGATTAATATCCGCACTTGTTGGGTGTGTTGTGGGTATAACGGCTTTGGTTTTGGATAATTTTTACGTTTATTTGGGATTACTGTCGGTTTTTTCAGCAATCGGCGTGTGGGAGCTTATCCATGCCGTTCGGTGTGACAAGCATACGTTCATCACAGTTTTTTGCGTAATAATGGCATTGGGCGAGGTTTCGCTGTTCGTCATCGACTTT
The DNA here is from genome assembly GCA_947628655.1 of uncultured Clostridia bacterium. Lineage (GTDB taxonomy): Bacteria > Bacillota > Clostridia > Oscillospirales > Ruminococcaceae > CAG-115. The sequence goes on from CANRAS010000001.1 coordinate 170,010, forward strand.
CTGAAACCGTATAGGTTTCTGGCGTTCCTCACATTGGTAATGGTTCTTGTCTGCGCTATGCTGTTCGGCTACAAGAAAACGACGTTCGTTGAAATAGCCTGCTGCGGCGCGGCGACGTTTGCTATCCCGATGGCGATGAGCTGTATCATCTCCACGAGATATATGTACGCCGACTATCTTCCGGGCGTTTATCTTCTCGTCTACCTGCTGTTCTGCGCGTGGCTCGGCGATTCGGGCGCGTACTTTGTCGGAACGTTTTTCGGCAGGCATAAGCTGTGCCCCGAAATAAGCCCGAAAAAGACCGTCGAGGGACTTATCGGCGGAATACTTACCGTCGGCATTGCAGTCACCGTTCAGGCGTTTGTCTACAACAATCTTCTGCCTACAGACCTCAAGATGAACTATGCCGTGATAATCCCCGTAGGAATGGCGGCGTCGGTCGTGGGCGTTTTGGGCGACCTCTCTGCGTCCGTTATAAAGCGCCAGTACGATGTTAAGGATTTCGGCAACGTTATGCCGGGTCACGGAGGAATACTCGACAGATTTGACAGCGTATTGTTTGTCGCGCCGTTTATTTATGTGGTGTTCACTTATCTTTCTCCTGCGGTGATTTGAAACAGTCAGGCGGCAGGGGGGTAAGACCCAACGGCTCGCCTTAGAATGTCTTTCCCATTCGCCAGACCGAATGGGGCGATTTTTTCAGAAGATACGGTATAACGAGGTGTTTATGGACAAAATAGTATTATTAGGTTCAACGGGTTCGATAGGAAAACAGACATTAGACGTATGCCGTGCGCATAATATAGGCGTAAAGGCTTTGTCCGCGAACGAAAACGCAGAACTTCTTGAAAATCAGGCGCGGGAGTTTTCCGCGGAATACGCCGTTATAACAAACGAGGACTTGTACGGCGATTTAAAACAGCGCCTGTTCGATACTAACACAAAAGTCCTCTGCGGTGAAAAAGGTCTTTGCGAAATATCCGCGCTGAGCGGGTGCCGAGTGGTGAACGCCGTTGTCGGAATGGCAGGACTAGTGCCGACGCTTTCCGCGATAAAGGCGGGCAACTCCGTAGCACTTGCAAACAAGGAAACGCTGGTTTCGGGCGGTATGCTCGTAATGGACGCGGTAAAGCGAATGGGAACGAGCCTTATTCCGATAGACAGCGAACATTCGGCTATCTTTCAGTGCTTGCAGGGCGCTGGCGACAATCGCTTTTCAAAGCTGATTTTAACAGCGTCGGGAGGACCTTTTTTCGGCAAGACCCGCCTAGAACTTCTGGAAGTAACGAAAGAGCAGGCGCTCTCCCACCCGAATTGGGATATGGGCGATAAAGTGACGATAGACAGCGCGACGATGATGAACAAGGGACTGGAACTTATCGAGGCGGTGTGGCTGTTCGGCGCTAAGCCCGAAGAGATAGAGATAGTCGTGCAAAGGCAGAGCGTTATTCATTCGGCGGTGGAATTTGCCGACGGCGCTGTAATCGCGCAGATGGGAAGTGCGGATATGCGCCTGCCGATACAGTATGCGCTTACATACCCCGAACGTCTGGAATGTCCCGCGAAAGAACTCTCGCTGTCGGAACTCGGAGAACTTACATTTGCAAAACCCGACGAGGAAACGTTCGTGTGCCTTGCCGCGGCGAAACGCGCTGTTAAAAAAGGCGGGAACGCCCCGTGCGCCGTGAATTGCGCGAACGAGGCGGCGGTTCGGCTGTTTTTGGACGATAAAATACATTTTTACGAAATCGGCGACGCGGTGTGCGGCGCGCTCGAAAATGTAAAGTTTATAAGCAAACCCACGCTTTATGATTTGCAAAGCACTCAAAAAGCGGCGGAAGAATATGTGTACGGGAAATTCGGCGTTTCCGTATAACAGGAGGAAATATGGCGGTTGTTATTGCGATACTTGTTTTTTGTGTAATTATAGTAATTCACGAACTCGGACACTTCATTGCCGCAAAACTATGCGGAATTTATGTGAACGAATTTGCTCTGGGAATGGGACCCGTTCTGCTCCGAAAAAAGGGCAAGGAAACCGAGTACACTCTCCGCGCTGTACCTATCGGCGGTTTTTGCTCGTTTGAGGGAGAAAACGGCGGCGCAGACGAGGAAGAAAAGCAGAAAAATCCCCGCGCGTTCAACGCCCGCCCCGTGTGGCAAAGAATGATAGTAATTCTCGCAGGACCGTTTATGAACTTGGTGTTAGGCTTTATCGTTTCGCTTGTAATGGTCTGCTGTATGGAATATATCCCGTCTGCGACAATACACTCGTTTGAAGAAAACAGCCTGTCAAGCAATTATTTACAAGCGGGCGATGAAATAATCAGCATCGACAAAATGACCGTGTTTACCGACAGGGATATAAGCTATAAACTCCTGAACAGCGACCGTGTAAACGAAAACGGCAATCTTGTGTATGATTTCAAGGTAAAGAGAAACGGCGAAATCATCACTATCCCAAACGTCGAGTTTCAGACCGAACAAAAAGAGGACGGCAGTCACAGCATAAATTTTGATTTTATTATACTCGCAAAGGACAAGACGTTCGGCGGGGTAATTTCTCAAAGCTGGCGCGAAAGCTGTTCGACGGCGCGGATTATCGTTATGACGCTTTTTGATATGATACGCGGGAAATACGGCTTAAACGATCTGTCGGGACCTATCGGCGTAGGAACGGTAATAACCGAGGCGGTAAAGCATTATTCGCTGACTGATATTCTGTATATCATCGCGCTTATCACGATAAATGTCGGCGTATTCAATCTTATTCCGATACCCGCCCTAGACGGCGCGAGGTTCATATTCCTGCTTGTCGAACTTATCCGCAGAAAGCCCGTAAAGCCCGAAGTGGAGGGAACTATCCACGCTGTCGGAATGGCGCTTATGCTTGTTTTAATGGTAGTTGTGACGTTTTCGGATATACGCAGGCTGTTTACGGGAGGATTTGCGTGAGAAAGGTAAAGAGAGTAAAATGCGGAAATATCACGTTCGGCGACGGGCATATTTATGTGCAGTCAATGCTGAATGTTCCCGCACAGGACAGAGAACGCGCCGTAAATCAAGCAAAGGATCTTGAAAAAGCGGGGTGCGAAATCATACGCGCGGCAGTTCCGCGAATAGAGGACGCGGGACTTATCGCGGATTTGAAAAACGCGGTGAATGTTCCGATAGTAGCGGATATTCACTTCGACCATAAAATAGCTCTCACGTGCATTGAGCGCGGAGTTGACAAAGTGCGGATTAACCCCGGCAATATAGGCGGCGCGGAAAATGTAAAAGCCGTAGCGGACGCGTGCAGAAAAAACGGTATCCCGATAAGGATAGGAGTAAACGGCGGTTCGCTCGAAAAAGAGATTTTGGCGAAATACGGCGCGCCAACCGCGAAAGCGCTTGCCGAGAGCGCACAAGGTCACATAAAACTGCTGTCACAATGTGATTTTGACGATATTGTTGTGAGTTTGAAATCCTCCGACGTCCGAGTTACGATAGAGGCGTATCGTTTGCTTGCCGAGCAAACGTCATATCCTCTCCATATCGGCGTTACAGAGGCGGGAACGGAGCGTATGGGGATTATAAAATCTTCGGTAGGAATAGGCTCTCTGCTCTGCGACGGAATAGGCGACACAATCCGCGTATCGCTCACCGCCGACCCGATAAAAGAAGTGTATGCCGCAAAGGATATTCTAAAAGCGTGCGGAATGGGCGGAGGCGCGGAAATCATCTCCTGTCCTACCTGCGGGCGCACTAAGATTGATTTAATCTCGCTTGCGAATAAAGTCGAGGAAATGCTCCGCGACGTGGATAAGCCGATAAAAGTCGCCGTTATGGGCTGCGCGGTGAACGGTCCGGGTGAGGCTCGCGAGGCGGATATAGGAATAGCGGGAGGAAACGGCGAGGCGCTTTTATTTAAAAAAGGCGAGATTTTGCGGAAGATACCCGAAGAAAAAATACTAGAGGAACTGAAAAAAGAAATTCAGCTTTTATAAGCTGTCAGAAAGGATAATTATGAGCGCAAAGCTGTCGGATTTGTTTGGCGAAAACGGGTTTCCCGAAGTTACGAAAAACGGGGAAGTCCTTAAAATAGTACGCGACGAGCCAAAAAACCTGCTGAATATAAATGTTCGTTTCGATGACCTTATCCCGATGGAAGAACTTTTTAAGGCAAACGAAACCATATCAGGTCTTGCGGGAGGAGTAAACGCCACAATCTACCCGAAATATTTCCCCGAACTTTTTACAGAGGATTACATATATGATATAATCGAACTGCTGAAAAAGAAAAATCCGCTGATACAGAATTATTTTGACGGCGCTGAAATCGCGAATGACGATAATGTTTTCGAGATAACTTTGCAGTCGGGCGGAAAGGGAATATTAGAGGGTTTAGGCACGGACAGGAAAATCGAAACTTACGTCAAAGGATTTTTCGATAAGAATATAACCGTCAAGTTCCTGTCCCCGAACGAGCAAGACCCCGAAGAACTTTTAAACAGAGAACAGCCCGTAGTCTATGTTGACGAAAAACAGCTTAAAGCTCAGCAGACCCCGACCGAAAACACGGGCTTTAAAAAGCGCGGCGGTTCGCAGAAATTCTCCGACGCTCCGACAGAGATAACTCTTGCTTTCACAAACGAGCATTTCGACAGCAAAGCCGTGCTGTTCTACGGCAAGGGCAATTTCAGCGCGCCCGAACCTATGTCCGAGGCGTGGAGCGACCAAGATATGGCGACGGTTTGGGGAACGGTTTTCAAAGTCGACGAAAAGACCTCGCGCGACGGTAATACTTTTATTTATTCCGCGTACTTTTCGGACAAGACTTCCTCTCAAATACTAAAAATAATCACGAAAGCGGAAAACGCCGATAACGTCAGGAAAAACATTGCCAACGGCAAAACAATTCTCGTGCAGGGAAAGTTTGAGTATGACTCTTATTCAAAGGAACTGAATATCCACCCGAACTCAATGGCGCTCCTTACGACGCATTCGCGCAGGGATACCGCCGAAAAAAAGCGCGTGGAACTTCATATGCACACGAATATGTCCGATATGGACGCGATAACTCCCGCCTCTAAACTTATAAAGCAGGCGTATGAATGGGGTCATCCCGCAGTCGCAATAACCGACCACGGCAACCTGCAGGCGTACCCCGAGGCGATGAACACTATCGAAAGCATTAACCGCGACGGCGAGAAGATGAAAATGATATACGGTATAGAGGCGTACTTCGTAAACGACAGCGGTGCGCTTGTTTCGGGCTGTGCGGATTGCCCCGTTGACGGGGAGATAATAGTATTCGACCTTGAAACAACGGGTCTTGACCGCGAGAACGACAGAATAACCGAAATCGGCGCGGTGAAAATCAAGAACCGCGGGATAATCGACCGCTTTCAGACGTTTGTAAACCCCGAAATCCCGATACCCGCGAAAATCACGGAACTTACGGGAATAACCGATGAAATGGTAGAAAACGCGCCGAATGAAAAAGACGCGGTTGAGGAATTTATCAAATTCGCGGGCGGCGGCGTTCTTGCCGCGCACAATGCGGGCTTTGACACGTCGTTTATCAGAGCGGTCTGCGAACGTCAGGGAATAGACTACAGTTTCAGCTTTTTCGATACTCTCGAACTCTGCCGCGCGGCAATGCCGAACCTTTCAAACCACAAGCTGGATACCGTTGCGAAAGAATACAAACTCGGAAACTTCAATCACCACCGCGCGGTAGACGACGCGAACGTGTTGGCGGAAATATGGCTGAAACTGCTTGACAACACGTCCAAACTCGGTACGCTTAAAAAACTCGGCGATTTCAACTCGCTTTTGGGCGGCAAGGACGTGAAAAGTCTGCCGGCTTATCATATGATAATTCTCGTTCAGAATAAAGTGGGACTTAAAAACCTCTATAAACTCGTATCCCTCTCCAACCTCGAATATTTCTATAAAAAACCGCGTATTCCGCTGTCTGAACTTACAAAATACCGCGAGGGGCTTATAATCGGCTCGGCGTGCGAGGCGGGCGAACTTTTCCGCGCGATACTCGACAAAAAGCCCGAAGACGAGATTGAAAAGATAGCCTCCGTCTATGATTATTTTGAGATACAGCCGACAGGCAACAACAGATTTCTGCTTAGAAACGGCAAAGTCAGCGATGAAAACGGCTTGCGCAAGATAAACAAGCGCATAGTCGAACTTGCCGACAAAATGGGGAAACCCTGCGCGGCAACCTGCGACGTTCACTTTATGGACGCGGAGGACGCGATATTCCGCACCATTTTGCAGGCGGGGCAAGGCTATACCGACGCGGACGACCAAGCGCCGCTTTATCTTCGCACGACAGATGAAATGCTCGAAGAATTTTCATACTTAGGCGAGGAAAAGGCGTTTGAGGTCGTAGTTACAAACACTAATAAAATAGCCGATATGATAGACGGCACGGTGCGCCCCATTCCGAAAGGCACATATACCCCCTCGCTCCCCGGAGCGGAGCAGGAACTTCAAGACCTCTGCTGGGGCAGAGCGATGGACTGGTACGGCTATGAGGGCAAAATCCCCGAAACGGTGTCGGGACGCCTTAACCGAGAACTTGACGCGATAATAAAATACGGCTTTTCCGTGCTTTATATGATAGCGCAGAAACTCGTAAAGTTTTCCGAGGACAACGGTTATCTTGTAGGCTCGCGGGGTTCTGTCGGCTCGTCGTTTGTCGCGGTTATGTCGGGCATATCGGAGGTGAACCCTCTGCCGCCGCATTATCGCTGTCCCAAATGCCGATGGAGCGAATTTACCGATGAAATAGACGGCGTAAAATACGGTTCGGGGTTCGACCTCCCGCCGAAAAACTGCCCCAAATGCGGCGCGGAGATGATACGCGACGGACACGATATTCCGTTTGAAACGTTTTTGGGATTTAAAGGCGACAAAGCGCCCGATATTGACCTTAACTTTTCGGGAGAAGTGCAGGCGAAAGTCCATAGATACACTGAGGAACTTTTCGGCAAAGACCACGTTTTCAAGGCGGGAACGATTTCCGCAGTCAAGGACAAGACCGCATACGGCTTTGTCAAGAAATATGCCGAGGAGCGCGGGATAGTATACAACAACGCCGAAATAGAGCGACTTGCCATAGGCTGTACGGGCGTAAAGCGCACGACTTCTCAGCACCCCGGCGGAATGGTCGTCGTGCCGAACGATTATGAAGTTTACGATTTCACCGCCGTTCAGCACCCCGCCGACAAAACAGAGGGCGATATGATAACCACCCACTTCGACTTCCACGCTCTTCATGACACGATACTGAAACTCGATGAATTGGGACACGATGTTCCTACATTATATAAGCATCTGGAGAATATGACGGGTATGAAGATAGCGGACGTTCCCACGTCCGACCCGCAGGTGTACAAGCTGTTCACATCGACCGAACCGCTGGGGCTTACGAAAGAGGACATAGGCGTTTCGTGCGGAACGTGGGGAATACCAGAATTCGGCACTCCGTTCGCTATGGGAATGCTGACGGACGCACAGCCTAAGTGCTTTTCGGATCTTTTGCAGATTTCGGGACTGTCGCACGGCACGGACGTCTGGACGGGCAACGCGCAGGACCTTATCAAGAACGGCACCTGCACGATTTCCGATGTTATCGGAACGCGCGACAGCATTATGGTATATTTAATGCACAAGGGCTTAGAGCCGTCTATGGCGTTTAAAATTATGGAGTTTACGCGCAAGGGAAAGGCAAAGAAAGAATTTAACGAGGAAATATACAAGGCATTTGCGGACAACAACGTCCCGCAGTGGTATATCGACAGCTGTCTTAAAATAAAGTATATGTTCCCGAAAGCGCACGCGGCGGCGTATGTTACGGCGGCGGTAAAACTCGCTTGGTTCAAGATATACAAGCCCGCGGAGTTTTACGCGGCTACACTTATAAAACACACGGAGAATATCGAACTCGACGTCGTTTTAAAGGGAAAAGACGCGGTGAAACGGCGCATTGCCGATATAAAGACAATTCAGCGCCCGTCCGCTAAAGAGGAGGCGAAACTTGAGGCTCTTCAGCTTATCTTAGAGCTTATGTGCCGAGGTATAGAAATCCTCCCCGTGGATGCGCGCAAATCCAAGGCTACGGCTTATGTTGTGGAGGACGGCAAAATACGCCTGCCTTTGAATGTCGTTCCCGGCTGCGGCGAAAACGCGGCGGTGAAACTCAAAGACGCGATAGCGTCCGATGAAGAACTTTCCATTGATGAAATTCAGCAGATAAGCGGTGTAAACGGCTCTGTAATCGAAAAGCTGAAAGAACTCGGCGTTTTCGCGGGATTTCACCAGTCCGCGCAGTATTCTTTGTTTGATTTATAAGAGTATCTCTTGACAAAAGCGCCGCAATGTGTTACTATATTAAGGGCGCTGAAAATCGGCGCGGTGTATTGAGTTAATATCGAAAGGAATAAATGTTTTGAAAAATAACGACCTGCTTACTCCCGAAGGCACAAGGGACTTGCTTTTTGAGGAATGTGCCGCAAAGCGCGAGATTTCCGAACGCTTGACGGGATTGTTTGAAAAATCGGGATATTCCGAAGTGATAACGCCGGGGCTGGAGTTCTTTGACGTGTTCAACGGCTATGTAAGAGATTTTCCGCAGGAAATGATGTACAAGCTCGTTGACGGAAAGAACAGGCTTATGGTTCTCCGTCCCGACAGCACAATGCCGATTGCAAGACTTGCGGCGACAAGGCTGAAAGACGAAAAACTTCCGCTTAAACTGTTCTATAATCAGAATATTTATATGGTAAACCCCAAGGACAGCGGGCGCGATGATGAAATATCACAATGCGGAATAGAGATATTGGGCGGCGACGGCGGAGCGGCGGACTTCGAGGCGCTCGTTCTGGCGGCGAAATCCCTTGCCGCGTGCGACGAGGATTACCGTATTGAAATCGGCGATATGGGCATTTTTACGGAACTTCTCGCAGAATACGAATGCAGCGTCGAACTTGCCGTGAATACGCGCGGCTGGATAGAAACGAAAAACCTCCCGAAACTTGACGAGGTTTACGCCGTGGAAAATATCCCCGAAACGGACAGGATTTACGCCGAGGCTTTCAAGGCTCTGCCTCGTCTGTTCGGCGGTATTGAGGTGCTGGAAAAGGCAAAGAAATATCTGCACGGAGAATTTTATGATATGAAACTCGCGCGGCTCGAAAAATTGTGCCGTGATTTGAGCGAGGTTATCCCAAAGGAGAAGATACGCGTTGATTTGGGACTTTTAAGCAGGAAGAATTACTACACGGGAATAATCTTCCGCGGTTACGTCGAGGGCTACGGTCAGCCCGCGCTTTCGGGCGGGCGCTATGACAGACTGCTCGGCGATTTCGGCAGAGATGCGGGCGCTGTAGGCTTTGCGGTGAACGTAGAGGCGGTGGCAAGAGTGCTTTTGCAAAAAGACGGAGAGGTTTTCAAAAAATCGCCCGATGTAATAGTCTGGAGCGACGTTCCCGTTTTGGCGTTGAAACGGTGCGCCGAACTTATCGCGTCGGGATACTGCACGGTAAATTCCGTCCTCGCAAGCGCCGAAGAAACAAGAGAATACGCGAAAGCGCACAAAATACCGCATATTGAAATAATAAACGGCGGAAAAATAACAAGCGAGGATATTTAGCCTATGGAAAACAGAAAACTGCGCATTGCTCTTACAAAAGGTCGGATTGAAGAAAAAGCGGTGAGTTTGCTTGAAAAAATCGGATACGACGTTACAAATCTGCGGGAAAAGGGCAGACGGCTTATTCTTGCCGTTCCGAACGAGGATATAGAAGTTGTCTTAGCGAAAGCCGCCGACGTCATTACATATGTGGAACACGGCGTATGCGATTTAGGAATAGTCGGCAAGGATACGATAATGGAACACGGCGGGAAGTTCTATGAAATCGCCGATTTGCATTTCGGAAAGTGCAGGTTCGCGCTTGCCGTAAAGAAAGGCGCGGACTTTTTCGCGGGATACGGCGTAAAGACCGTAGCCACCAAATATCCCGCCGTCACAAGAAATTACTTTGAGAAAAAGGGAATTGACGTTGATATAGTGAAAATCGAGGGTTCTGTAGAACTCGCTCCCTTGGTAGGGCTGGCGGACGGAATTGTCGATATTGTCGAAACGGGAACAACTCTCAAAGAAAACGGCTTAGAGGTATGCGAGGACGTAGCGCCCGTTTCCGCGCGTCTTATTGTCAATACCGTAAGCATAAAGCTAAAACAGGAGCGCATACAGGAAATTGTAAAACTTATTGAGGAGAATTTACAATGATAAAGATAATAAAAGCAAACGGCGAGGAAAAACAGTTCTTAGCCGAGGTTGAAAAACGCGCGGGCGAAGTAAACGCGCAGGTCGAAGTGACCGTAAAGGAAATTTTAGCGAACGTAAAGCAAAACGGCGATAAGGCGGTCAAGGACTACACGGCGAAATTCGACTGCCCGAACCCGCAGTATTACCGCGTCCCCGACGAGGCAATTCAGGACGCGCTGACGGAGGCGAACGAAAATTCCCCCGAATTTGTGAACGCAATGCTGAACGCCGTTGAAAACATAACCGCGTTTCACACGCGCCAAAAGCGCGAGGGGTTTTGCGTTACCGAAGAAAACGGCGTTATTATGGGACAGCGCGTTCGCGGACTCGATAAAGTCGGACTTTACGTTCCGGGAGGTACGGCGGCTTATCCGTCGTCCGTGATGATGAACGCCATTCCCGCCAAGATAGCGGGCGTTAAGGAGATTATTATGGTAACTCCTCCGCTTAAAGACGGCACGGCGAATAAAGATATTCTCGTGGCGGCGGCTCTTTGCGGAGTGGATAAGATTTTCCTTGCGGGCGGTGCGCAGGCGATAGCCGCGCTCGCTTACGGCACGGAGGAAATCCCGCGCGTTTCAAAAATCGTAGGACCCGGCAATATCTTTGTTGCAACCGCGAAAAAGCTCGTTTACGGCACGGTAGATATAGATATGGTCGCAGGACCGAGCGAAATACTCGTACTTGCCGACCGCACGGGCAACCCGAAATACCTCGCGGCAGATTTAATGTCGCAGGCTGAACACGACAAGTTAGCCTCCGCAATTATGATAACCACGAGTATGGACATAGCCGAACAGACGAAAGCCGAAATCGAGCGCCAGAGTGCAAATCTGTCACGAAAAGAATACATCGCCGAATCCCTTAAAAACTACGGCGGTATTATCGTGTGCGACGATATGGAACAAGCCGTTGATATTGCAAACAGGATAGCCCCCGAACACCTTGAAGTTTGTGCGGAAAATCCGCTCGAATACATCGGAAAACTCGATAACGTAGGCTCGCTGTTTTTGGGTCAGTATTCGCCCGAACCGCTCGGCGATTATTACGCGGGACCGAACCACGTTCTGCCGACTTCTGGTACGGCGAGATTTTATTCTCCGCTCGGCGTAGACAGCTTTATCAAGCGTTCAAGCTACATTTACTACACCAAAGACGCGCTTTTGGACGCGGCGGACGATATTATTCTTATCGCGGAACGCGAACGGCTTACGGCTCACGCTAATTCGATAAAAGTCCGCAAGGAGGAGCAGTAATGAACAGAACGGCGAAAATCACGAGGAAAACCAAAGAAACCGACATCACCCTGTCGCTCTCTCTTGACGGCGGCGAAGTGAAAATCAGCACGGGAATAGGTTTTCTCGACCATATGCTGACAGCGCTCGGCGTACACGGCGGGTTCGGTATTCAGCTTGACGCAAAGGGCGATTTAAACGTTGACGGACACCACACCGCCGAAGACGTCGGGATAGTGCTCGGTATGGCGTTCGCTGAGGCGCTCGGCGATAAGTCGGGGATAGCGCGCTATGGCTCGGCGTATATCCCTATGGACGAAAGTTTGGGATTTTGCGCTCTGGATATAAGCGCAAGACCGTTTTTGGTGTTCAAAGCGGAGTTTGAAAACGAGCGCGTCGGCGAGTTTGACACCTGCCTTACCGAAGAGTTTATGCGGGCGTTCGCGTTTAATGCCGGGATAACGCTCCACATCAGCGCCGAATACGGTGCGAACGACCACCACAAGATAGAGGCGATGTTTAAAGCGCTGGCGTATGCTCTAAAAACGGCAACGCGCCCGAACGAAAGCGGACAGGCGGTGTCCACAAAGGGAGTTTTGTAATGCGCGGGTTTAACGTTATCGCCGTGTTTTCGCGGGACAGAAAGCAGACGCTTATGTGCAGGCGCGTCAAAGACCCGTACAAGGGACTTCTGAATATGGTCGGCGGGAAAATCGAAAGCGGTGAGGACGGCTATACCGCCGCCTACCGTGAACTTTACGAGGAAACAGGAATAACGCGAGATGATATTCGCATAGTTCACCTTATGGATTTTACATATTGCCTAGCCGATGAATATGTCGAAGTGTATGCGGGCGTTCTCAAAAATGACGTAACTCTCCGCGCCGAAAAAAATCCGCTCTTGTGGATAAGCGCGGATATGGACTTCTTTGATATGCGCACGTTCGCGGGCGAGGGCAATATCGGTCATATTATGGAACACGTCAAACTTAACGAAAAAGCGATATTCGCAGACGTGTAAAAGATCTAGGAAAGGCAAAGAAAATGGTCGCTGTCATTGATTACGGCGCGGGAAATCTTTTCAGCGTGAAAAACGCGCTGGACTTTCTCGGCTATGAAAACAAGATAACAAATTCCGCCGACGAACTGAAAGCGGCGGACAAGCTGATACTTCCGGGAGTAGGCGCATTTCCCGACGCTATGCGAATGCTTGCCGAAAGCGGACTTGTCGGCGTTATAAAAGAACAGGCGCAAAAAAAGCCCTTGCTCGGCATTTGTTTAGGTATGCAGATGTTGTTTGAAAAAGGCTATGAATTTGGTGAAACGGACGGTTTGGGGCTGATAAAGGGCAGTGTAAAGCTGATGACGCCAAAGGATTTGCCCGTACCGCATATCGGCTGGAACGCTCTGGAGTTTAACGAGCCGTGCCCGTTGCTGAAGAACGCGAAAAACGGCGGCTACGTTTATTTTGTCCACTCCTACGCCGCACAGTGTCCGTCTGAAAACGTCGCGGCTTATTGCGACTACGGCGGGAAAGTCCCCGCGCTCGTGCAGAACGGCAATGTTTTCGGCGCGCAGTTCCACCCCGAAAAGAGCGGGGAAGTGGGGCTGAATATCTTGAGGAGTTTTTACGAACTGTAATAAACTTAGAATTTCGACGATTACAAAGCGTAATTGCGCAAAAGAAAACTTTGACGCAGTTGATTGCGTTTATTAATGTATATTATTATGAATGGAGGATATAAAAATGGGAATGACAATGACGCAGAAAATTCTTGCGAAACACGCGGGACTTGACAGCGTAAGCGAGGGACAGCTTATAAGAGCAAAGCTGGATATGGTACTCGGAAACGATATAACAAGCCCCGTCGCGATAAACGAGTTCAATAAAAATCAGTTTACGGACGTGTTCGACAAGAGCAAGATTTCACTTGTAATGGATCATTTCACGCCGAACAAGGACATCAAAGCCGCTGTTCAGTGTCAGCAATGCAGGGAATTTGCACAGCGTTTCGGCATTGAGAACTTCTACGATGTAGGAACAGTCGGGATAGAGCACGCCTTGCTCCCCGAAAAAGGTTTGGTAATCCCCGGCGACTGCGTTATCGGCGCGGATTCGCATACCTGCACTTACGGTGCATTGGGCGCGTTTTCAACGGGCGTAGGCTCTACCGATATGGCGGCGGGTATGGCGACAGGCGAAGCGTGGTTCAAAGTTCCGGGAGCAATTAAATTCAACCTCACGGGAAAACTGAATAAGTGGGTAAGCGGCAAGGACGTAATTCTTCACATAATCGGTATGATAGGCGTTGACGGCGCGTTGTATCAGTCTATGGAGTTCACGGGCGAGGGGCTTAAAAACCTTTCGATGGACGACAGACTGTGTATGGCGAATATGGCGATAGAGGCGGGCGCGAAAAACGGCATTTTCGAGGTTGACGAGGTGACGGAGAATTATGTAAAAGGCAGAACAAACCGCGCGTTTGAGGTTTTCAAGGCTGACCCCGACGCCGTTTACAACCGCGTTATCGACATAGATTTGTCGCAGGTGAAATCGACGGTTTCGTTCCCGCACCTGCCCGAAAACACAAAGACGATTGACGAGGCAAAGGCGCTGAAGATAAAGATAGACCAAGTTGTAATAGGCTCTTGCACGAACGGACGCTACAGCGACCTTGAAACCGCCGCGAAAGTCGTAAAGGGCAAAAAAGTCGCAGACGGAGTTCGTGCAATAGTAATCCCCGCGACCCAGCAGATTTATCTTGACGCGCTGAAAAACGGGCTGCTGGAGATTTTCGTAGAGGCGGGAATGGTAGTTTCCGCGCCGACCTGCGGTCCGTGTCTGGGCGGACATATGGGAATACTCGCCCCGCACGAAAGAGCCGTTTCCACTACAAACAGAAACTTTGTCGGCAGAATGGGCGACACAACTTCCGAGGTTTATCTTGCAAGCCCCGCGATAGCGGCGGCAAGCGCGCTTACAGGTTATATTTCCGATGTTGAGGAGGGTTAAATAATATGAAAGCACACGGAACAGTACATAAATACGGCGATAACGTTGATACGGACGTAATAATCCCCGCGCGTTATCTTAACACCTCCGACCACAAGGAATTAGCGTCCCATTGTATGGAGGACATTGACAAGGATTTTGTAAAGAACGTAAAGCAGGGCGATATTATCGTCGCGAATATGAACTTCGGGTGCGGAAGTTCCAGAGAACACGCCCCTATAGCGATAAAAGCAAGCGGTGTAGGCTGCGTTATCGCGTCTACATTCGCCAGGATATTCTACCGCAACGCCATTAATATCGGACTTCCGATTTTGGAGTGCGACGCCGCCGCCAAGGACATCGAAAACGGCGACGAGGTTGAGATTGACTTCGATACGGGCGTAATAACAAATATCACAAGGAACAAGACGTACAAGGCTCAGCCTTTCCCCGAATTTATCAAGGATATTATCAACAAAGGCGGTCTGCTTAACTCCCTGAAAAAATGAGAGTGGATATACGACCCGCCATTTATTCCGATATTCCCGCCTTAGCCGAGATAAAACAGCTTGCAAGGAATGACAGCACCGACCCGAACAGCGCGGCGTTCGGCGCGGAGGTGCGCTATCTTACCGCGTTCCTCGACGAGCGCCAAAGCGTTTTTGTCCAGCTTACAGACCGCGTACCTATGGCGTTTTGCACGGTAAGGGAGCGCACTATAAAGCCGTTTATCGGCTACGCGTACATAAAGGATCTGTATGTTCACCCAAATTGGCAGAATAAAGGCTTTGGGAAAAAACTGCTTATGCACACCCTGCGGACAATGCGCACAAAAGGTTACTTGAACGCAATGCTTGAAACCGCCGAGGACAACACGGCGGCGCGCGGTTTTTACGAGAAGTTCGGATTTGTCCGCCGCGACATTGGCGGTTCTTCGGGGTATGTTACTTACACGATTGACTTTTGAGGAGAACCAAATGGCAGATTTAAAGAAAACGAGCGTTTTCATAAGCCTTATTCTGCGCCACAAGCCCGAAACTGTCGGAATACGGCTTGACGAACACGGCTGGGCAAACGTAGATGAACTGATAAGCGGGATAAACCAAACCGACGGCTATGATTTGGATATGGAAACGCTCGAAGAGATAGTCCGCACGGATAACAAACAGCGGTACAGTTTTAACGATAATCACACGCTGATACGCGCAAATCAAGGTCATTCGATTAACGTCGATGTCGAATTAGAGGAAAAAGAACCGCCCGAAACCCTTTTCCACGGCACAGGGGAAAAGTTCGTGCCGTCAATATCAGAGCAGGGGCTTATTCCGAAAAGCCGACTGTACGTTCATCTTTCAAAGGATAAAGAAACCGCCGAAAAGGTAGGCGCAAGGCACGGAAAACCGCATATTTTTCTTGTAAAAGCGGGGGAAATGCACAGAGCGGGCTATAAGTTCTATCTTTCAAAGAACGGAGTGTGGCTTACAAAATCCGTGCCGAAAGAATTTTTGTCATTAATTTTAAACAGATAGAAAGGGAGAAAACAACTATGGAAAAGAACATCGCGGTGATAAAAGGCGACGGAATAGGTCCCGAAATCGTCACGGAGGCTATGAAAGTCCTTGACAAGGTCGGGGAGAAATTCGGTCACAAGTTTAATTACGAACAGCTGTTAATGGGCGGTTGTTCTATTGACGTGAACGGAGTTCCGCTGACCGAAGAAACGATTGAGAAGTGCAAGGCGTCCGACGCGGTACTTATGGGTTCGATAGGCGGAGATACAACCACGTCCCCGTGGTATAAACTCCCCGCCGACAAGCGCCCCGAGGCAGGCTTGCTCGGAATACGCAAGGCGTTGGGACTTTTCGCGAACCTGCGCCCGTGCGTACTGTTTAAGCAGTTAAGCGGGGCTTGCCCGCTGAAAGAGGAGATAAGCCGCAAGGGCTTTGATATGCTGATTATGCGCGAACTTACAGGAGGACTGTATTTCGGCAAGCGTTACACCGAAGAGAAAAACGGCGTTATGACGGCTGTCGATACTCTCGAATACAACGAAAACGAAATTCGCCGTATTGCGAAAAAGGCGTTTGACGTAGCAATGCAAAGGCGCAAAAAGGTGACAAGCGTCGACAAGGCGAACGTTCTTGACAGTTCCCGCCTTTGGAGAAAGGTCGTTGAGGAAGTCGCAAAGGACTACCCCGAAGTTGCTTTAGAGCATATGCTTGTCGATAATTCGGCAATGCAGTTAGTAAAAGACCCCGCGCAGTTCGATGTTATGGTAACGGAGAATATGTTCGGCGATATTCTGTCCGACGAGGCGTCGATGATTACGGGTTCAATAGGAATGTTGGCGTCCGCGTCGATGAACGAAACCAGCTTTGGACTTTACGAGCCGAGCGGCGGTTCAGCGCCCGACATTGCGGGTCAGAACAAGGCAAACCCGATAGCGACAATACTTTCCGCCGCGATGATGCTGCGTTATTCTTTCAAAATGGAAAAAGAGGCTGACGCGGTAGAAAACGCGATAAATTCCGCTTTGGACGCGGGTTATCGCACAGGCGACATTATGAGCGACGGTATGACGCTTGTTTCCTGCTCGGAAATGGGCGACAAAATCGCTGAGTTTATCTGATTAGTCAAAATAACCAAAAATATAAAGCCTCGGTGTGGTTTAAATGTGCTAAATCACCGCTTGAAAAACGGCATATTTTGTGGTATAATTAGTGTATCAAATGCTATATGTGGGATTTTCCCGCAGAAAGGAATTTTTATGTACAATGATTTGGTGGATACCATAGGATTTCTCGGAAAGTATGACAAAGAAGTCGCGGACGCTATGGGTCTGGAACTTGCCCGCCAGAAACGCAACCTCGAACTTATCGCAAGCGAGAATATCGTTTCTCCCGCGGTAATGGCGGCGATGGGCAGCGTTCTTACAAACAAGTACGCGGAGGGCTACCCCGGAAAGCGTTACTACGGCGGGTGCGAGGACGTTGATATTGTCGAGAATATCGCGATAGAACGCGCCAAAAAGCTGTTCGGCGCAAAATTCGCGAATGTTCAGGCACATTCGGGCGCGCAGGCTAATACGGCGGTTTATGTCGCGCTTTTACAGCCGGGCGACACCGTTATGGGAATGAGCCTTGCGCACGGAGGACACCTCACGCACGGTTCTCCGGTGAATATTTCGGGAAAGATATACAACTTTGAGGCATACGGCACGAATGACGAGGGTTTCATCGACTATGAGGAACTCTACAAGCAGGCGAACAAGTGCAAGCCGAAACTTATCGTGGCGGGCGCGTCGGCGTATCCCCGCGCGATTGATTTCAAGAAACTGTCCGATATAGCGAGAGCGGTCGGCGCGTATCTTATGGTTGATATGGCGCATATCGCGGGTCTTGTCGCGGCGGGTCAGCACGAAAGTCCCGTGCCTTACGCGGATATAGTAACGACGACGACCCACAAGACCTTGAGAGGTCCGCGCGGAGGTCTTATCCTCACAAATAACGAGTATCTCGCAAAGAAGATAAATTCCGCGATATTCCCCGGCACGCAGGGAGGTCCGCTAATGCACGTCATCGCGGGCAAGGCGGTTTGTTTCGGCGAGGCTCTGAAACCCGAATTTAAGGCTTACGGCGAACAGATAGTTAAGAACGCGAAAGCGCTTGCCGATACTCTTCTCGAAAAGGGTTTTGACCTTGTTTCGGGAGGTACGGACAACCACCTTATGCTCGTTGACCTGCGCCCGTTCAACATCACGGGCAAAGAACTTGAAACCAAACTCGATAAGGTGTACATCACAGTAAACAAGAACGCTATCCCGAATGACCCGCAGAAACCCGCGTTCACTTCGGGCGTCCGCATAGGAACTCCCGCTGTCACAACGCGCGGTCTTAAAGAGGACGATATGAAGATAATCGGCGAGTGCATTTACCTCACGGCAAAGGATTACAAAGCCAGCGCCGACAAGGTTCGCACAATGGTGACGGAACTCACTAAGAAATACCCGCTTTATGAATAATGAAATATGATTTGAATTACGTTCGCGAGCGTTTCGGCAGCGGAGAAAATCTAAAATACATTTTCTTCTGGAGCGGAAAGCCCGAATATGATAAAAGCGTTTCAAAGGCTTGCTTTAGTCAGTGGTGGGACTGTAAATTTACTGCTGACGGTGTGGAATACCATACCGCGGAGCAGTATATGATGGCTCAAAAGGCGCTGTTGTTCGGCGATAAGCAAACATACGGCGCGATTATGTCGGCAAGTCACCCGCACGAGTTTCAAAAACTCGGAAGAAAGGTTTCGGGTTTTGTTCAGGAGAAATGGGACGAGGAGTGCTGTCAAATCGTCATCGAGGGGAACATCGCGAAATTCTCGCAAAACGAGGACTTAAAGGCGTTTCTGCTCGGTACGGGGAACAGAATACTCGCCGAGGCGTCGCCAATTGACAAAATTTGGGGTATCGGTATGGCGGAGCGCGATAACGGCGTATATAACCCGTTTCTCTGGCAAGGGACGAATTTCTTGGGGTTCGCGCTTATGGAAGTGCGGGATATTCTGCTTTCACGGCAGTTTCCCGAAAAAACAGACGGCACCTGACCACTTGATTTCAGAAAGGTGAAAAAGATGGAAAACACAGTAAAGAACACCGAAAGATTGTACAGCGAGTACAACGAAGTAGCGCCGATAGGGCTTATCGCGATGAAAGGCACGGAAGAACTCGGCAAGCGTATTAATGATTACCTTACGCGCTGGGCGGACAGATACGGCAAACCCGTACACGATTATATGATCGAGGCGGAATGTCCGCGTTTCGCGTCGGGCGACGCAAAGGGACTTATAAAAAGCACGGTGCGCGGCAAGGATTTGTTTATCCTTATCGACGTGGGCAACTATAACTGTACATACAAGCTGTTCGACCGCGAGAACTATATGTCCCCCGACGACCACTACGCCGACTTAAAGCGTATAATTCAGGCGACAAGCGGAAAACCGCATCGCATAAACGTAATTATGCCTTTGTTATACGGCGGTCGTCAGCACAGGCGCGCCTACCGCGAATCGCTTGACTGCGCATTTATGTTGCAGGAACTTCACAGTATGGGCGTTTCAAACGTTATTACCGTGGACGCTCACGACCCGCGTGTCTGCAACGCTATCCCGCTTATGGGATTTGATAATGTTATTCCGTCTTATCAAGTGCTTAAAACGATGTTCAAGGCTTTCCCAAATCTCGTTATCGACAAGGAACAGTTTATGGTGATAAGCCCCGACGAGGGCGCGCTTAACCGCAACATATTCTATGCGTCAATGCTCGAAGTGGAAATGGGAATGTTCTATAAGCGCCGCGATTACTCTATGATAGTAAACGGGCGCAACCCGATTGTCGCACACGAATATTTAGGTTCTTCCGTTGAGGGAAAAACGGTGTTTGTCGCAGATGATATTATTTCTTCGGGAGAATCTATGCTTGATATTGCGAAAGAACTTAAAAAGCGCAAGGCGAAACGGTTCTTTGCTTATGCGACATACGGAATATTCACAAACGGCTTAGCGTCGTTCGATAAGGCTTATGAGGACGGTATGATCGACGCGGTGTTCAGCACAAATCTTACCTACCGCACGCCCGAACTTCTAAAACGCCCGTGGTATAAGGAAGTAGACGTTTCAAAGTATCTCGCGTATTTTGTCGCGTGCATAAATCACGATACGTCTATCTCCAATGTAATGGACCCCAACGAGAAGATAAAGGCTCTTTTAAGAGAGCATAAGGGCATATGATATGCCGTTAGCAGATAAAATCCGCCCCGAAAGCCTTGAGGACGTAGTAGGGCAGGCGCACCTTTTGGGCGAGGGAAAACCTCTTCGCCGAATAATTGAAACGGGCAAAATCCCGAATATGATATTTTACGGACCGTCGGGCGTTGGGAAAACCACAGTAGCGCGGATAATCGCAAACTCCGCGAATATGCGCCTGCACAAGCTGAACGGCACGAACGCCTCCACCGCCGATATTAAAAACATCACAGCGGAACTCGATACTTTTTTGGGCAGTAACGGCATATTGCTTTACTTGGACGAGATACAGTACCTCAACAAAAAACAACAGCAGAGCCTTTTGGAGTATATTGAGGACGGAAGTATAACGCTTATCGCGTCCACGACAGAAAATCCGTATTTTTACGTTTACAACGCGATTTTATCGCGCAGTACGGTGTTTGAGTTTAAACAAGTAGAACCCGTTGAAATGGCAAAAGCGGTAAGGCGCGGATTTTCGGCGCTCGGAAAGGAAAACGGCGCGGAATATGACGTATCCGACGAAGTGGTAAACTATATCTGTCACGGCGTAGGCGGAGATGTCCGCAAGTGCCTTAACACGGTAGAATTATGCGCGCTTTCGGCAGAAAACGGCGTTGTAAGCCTTGATACGGCGCGGGAACTCACTCAGCGCAGTAATATGCGCTATGACCGCGACGGCGACCAGCATTACGACCTGTTGTCCGCTTTGCAAAAATCCATTCGCGGGAGCGATGAAAATGCCGCGCTCCATTACGCGGCACGGCTTATAGACGCGGGGGATATTATCTCGCTGTCAAGGCGGTTGCTTGTCATAGCGTCGGAGGACGTGGGACTTGCTTATCCGCAGGCTATCCCGATAGTAAAGGCGTGTGTTGACAGCGCTGTGCAATTGGGACTTCCCGAGGCGCGGATACCGCTCGGCGACGCGGTAGTATTGCTTGCGACCTCGCCTAAGTCAAATTCGGCGTATCTTGCAATAGACGAGGCGCTCGCCGACGTTCGCAACGGCGCAAACGGCGATTTCCCGCGTCATTTGCAGAATAAACATTACGACGGCGAGGGCGCGGAGATAAAGGGACAGAATTATCTCTACCCGCACGATTTCCCGAACCATTATGTAAAACAGCAGTATCTTCCCGATGATATTAAAGACAAGGTTTACTATCATTTCGGGGATAATAAGCTCGAAAACGCGGCGCGGGAGTATTGGGCGAAGATAAAAGGCGACGGTCAGAAGTAAGTGTCAATGCGCTTTCGGCTTTTTTCGACAGAGTATATCCAGCTGTTTATATGCCCCGAATTTATAAAATAGTTAAGCTCGTTATTGTGATAGGTGTTGTCAGGCGTGACCGCGTTTACGATAACGAGTTTTATTTTCATCTTTTCGGGAATTATCGCTTTTATGTAAACGCCCGCGTGCTGATTAATAGAAATCCCGCCCTGAGGTTCGGCAAGACCCGCGAGGTTTGGCGTAAGTTCCACAAAAATGCCGTAATCTTCGATAGAGCGCACAATGCCCGTGACGGTTTCGCCTTGTGAAAACAAAGCCGCATTCTGCTCCCAAGTGCCGAGAAGTTCTTTGTGGGTAAGGCAAACTCTGCCGTTTTCAAACGATTTCACGACAGCCTTTATGTCCTGTCCGACGCTGAAACGGTCGGACGGGTGGGATATTCTTGAAACAGAGATAAGGTCTATCGGAATAAGCGACGGAATACCGCACCCAATATCGACAAAACAGCCGAACTGCTCCATATGTGTGACCCGCGCGGGGATAACGTCGCCGGGTATCAGCTTTGCCACATAGTTTTCCTCGCACATCTCCTGCGCTTTCCTGCGCGAAAGCACCGCGCGGACTATGCCGTTATCGTCCCGTTCAAAATCCGTCACGACAAAACAAACGGGCTTGTTTACACGGGAAATAAGCGCGATGTCTTTTGTAGTACCCTCCGCTATGCCCACAGCGCCCTCTTCGCGCGGGATAATTCCCCGCATACAGCCGAGGTCCACAACAAGGTCGTGACTGCTGTTGCATACTATACAGGGCGCCTCAAGTATTGTTCCGTTTCTCAAACATTCCGATAAGCATTGATATGATGATAATAGCGCGGTATTTTCGGGAGTGCCGTATAAGAAACCTTCAGGCAGATACTCTTTCATTTTGTACCTCCAACGTGTTATTTTCACTTAATTCTATGAATTATCACCGTGCAATATGCAAGAGTATTTTAAAGCGGTTGACTTTTTCGCGCAAATTTGCTATAATAAAAATAAGGTGTCGGATTTCTTTAAGTTGGTTTCCGCACCTCGGATTGTTTATTTTTACTTAACAACGGGGGAATTATGGATAATTTTATAGAAGTAAACATCTACACGTCGTCGTCGGCAATAGACGGAATAACGGGCGCGCTTGCTGACAGAGGAATAACAGGCTTTATAATCCAAGACAGCGCCGATTTTGAGGATTTTCTCGCAAATAAAAGCGCAAATTGGGATTATGTGGACGACAGTCTTATGGGCATTAAGACCGCCGAACCGCATATTACGGTTTACGTCCACGACAACGCGCAGGGCGCGGAAACTCTTGCCTTAATCCGCGAATATATCGAACATTGCAAACAAGACAACGCCGACGGATTTTACGGCAATATTCGCATAGAACTTGCAAACGTAAAAGAAGAGGATTGGGCAAACAACTGGAAACAGTATTACAAGCCGTTTAGAGTAGGCAAAAGTCTTGTGGTAAAACCGTCGTGGGAGAATGTAACGCCCCGTGACGGCGACAAGATACTTGAAATAGACCCCGCGTCAACATTCGGCACGGGACAGCACCACACGACGAAAATGGTTATGGAAACGCTTGAATACACCGTGAAAGCAGGCGACAGAGTTCTTGACCTGGGCTGCGGGAGCGGTATTCTGACGATAGCCGCCTTGCTGTTCGGCGCAAAGCAAGCCGCGATTTGCGACATTTTCGAGAACGCCGTGAAAACCGCCTCGGAAAACATCGAAAACAACGGTTTTGACTGCTATAAAGCGTTTTGCGGGAATATAGCGGAAGATAAGGCTCTGCGCACGGAAATAGGCGGAGGGTACGACGTTATCTGCGCGAATATCGTCGCGGACGTTATCATTTCGATGAGCCCGTTTTTCGCGGAGTTTATCAAAGACGGAGGCTCTCTTATCGTTTCGGGAATAATTGACGAACGTGTAAGCGAAGTGACGGCGGCGCTTTCCGAAAACGGCTGGAAAGCCGTTTCGGAAAAAAACGAGGACGGCTGGAACTGCCTTTTATTAAAACGCGTTTAACGCATTGAAAAGGGTTTGCATATAATGCACAAGAGGTGAGTTATATGCGGTTTTTGTATATTTTCGCGCTGATGTTTTTGTCTGTTTTCGGATTGGTCGTTTTGCTGAAATATCTGTTTTGCGCCTTGCTTGACGGCAACACGCGCAGATTTGACGTGTTTGTAAGGGACGAAGAGAATATCGAGGAGTTTTTGCAAAACGCGAGGAAATGTTCGTTTATAGGCAGGATAATAGTAATAACGGACAAAAGCGGCGAAGAACTTGCGTCGCTGAGTGAAAAATACGCCGATGTGGGATTTGTCGGTGAAAAGAATGGTGAAAAGATTGAACGAGGATACTGAAAACAATTTTAAGTGTATCACCGCCGATGTGGAGGGCGTTGTGTATTACAACGAAGAAACGGGCTATATCGTTCTGGAAATGAGCGAGGACGATAAGCTGTTTACGGCGGTGGGTAATATGGGCGACGTGCGCGAGGGCGAACGCCTTACGATGTACGGGGATTACGTTACAAACCAGAAATACGGCAGGCAGTTTTCCGTGGAGATATTCGAGCGCACTATACCTACAGACGTTACCGCTATAAGGAAGTATTTAGGTTCGGGCGTAATTAAAGGAATAGGACCGTCTGCCGCAAAGAAGATAGTTGACGCTTTCGGCGAGAATACGCTTGAAGTTCTCGAAAACGACCCCGTTCAGCTTGCGTCCATAAAAGGAATACCCGCCGACAAGGCAAAAGCCATAGGCGATGAATTTCACAAGATAACGGGACTTCGCAAGGTTATGACGTTCTTTTCAAAGTACAATATCCCGCAGTACGTCATATCTTCGGCGTGGAAACTGTACGGCACGGAACTTATCCGCGCCGTGAACAGCAACCCGTATTGCCTGTGCGGCACGGGAATTGATTTGAACTTTAAGGACGCCGAACGC
Organism: uncultured Clostridia bacterium; assembly: GCA_947628655.1. Classification (GTDB taxonomy): domain Bacteria; phylum Bacillota; class Clostridia; order Oscillospirales; family Ruminococcaceae; genus CAG-115. The sequence continues at coordinate 194,611 of CANRAS010000001.1, forward strand.
ATAGCCCGCGACCTCGATTTCCCCGCGGACAGCGAGGAGCGTATCCACGCGGGGATAATCTGGGGGCTTAAAGAATACGCGAACGACGGCAACTGCTGCGTCCGCGAAACCGACCTTGCAAATTATGTTACTCAAAATCTGCTTATAGGCGACAAGGCTTACTATAACGCCCTGCAGTACGCCGAAAGCAGAGGGGATATAGTAAACACGGACAAGTATGACACGCGCTATATTTTCCTGTCCGAATACTACAACGCCGAATGTTACATCGCAAAGCGACTTGCGGAAATGATACAGCGGGGCAGTGAGCATACGGATTATTCGGGTGAAATTTCGGGGATTGAATGTGAATATTCGATAAAATATGACGAAATGCAGAAAAAAGCGCTTACGATGTGTATGAACGAGCGCGTTTTCATCTTGACGGGCGGACCCGGCACGGGCAAGACCACGACGCTTAAAGCGCTTATCGCACTTATGCGCCGCAGGCATATGAAGATAAAACTAGCCGCACCCACGGGCAGAGCCGCAAAGCGTATGACGGAACTTACAGGCGCGGCGGCGCAGACAATTCATAGACTTCTGGAAGTGGATTTTGCCGCGGGCGGGAATACTTTCAAGAGAAACGAGGAAAACCCGCTCGACTGCGACGCTGTTATAATTGACGAGATGTCGATGGTGGACGCTATGCTTTTCGCGTCACTGCTCAGAGCGCTCAAAAGCCGTACAAGGCTTATTATGGTGGGAGATACCGACCAATTGCCGTCCGTGGGCGCGGGAAACGTCCTGCACGACTTGTTAGCCAGCGGAAAAGTGCCGTCCGTAGAACTTACCGAAATATTCCGTCAGGCGGCGGAAAGCCTTATCGTTATGAACGCGCATAGTATTATCCACGGCGAACTCCCCGAACTTCGCGACAAATCGAGCGATTTTTTCTTTATGTATTCCGAAAATGAAACGGAGTCTTTAAAACTCGCGATTTCCCTTTGCAAAACGCGTCTGCCGAAAGCATACGGCTATGACCCGCTTGATGATATACAGGTGCTTTGCTTATCACGAATAGGCACGGTCGGCACGGAGCTTGTCAACCGCGAACTTCAGGCGGCGCTCAATCCTCCGTCAAAGAACAAGCGCGAAATGGCGATGTTCGACAGGGTAGTGTTCCGTGACGGCGACAAGATAATGCAGACTAAAAACGATTATGACGTTGAGTGGCGGCGCGGCTCGGAAAAATCACACGGGATATTCAACGGCGACATCGGTAAAATATCGGGTACAGACCGCGTAAACCGAAAATGCGATATAGATTTTGAGGGCAGAGCGGCGCAATACGACGGCGATATGCTGAAAAATATAGAACACGCGTATGCGATTACCGTACATAAGAGCCAAGGCAGCGAGTATCCCGCGGTGATTTTGCTCCTGCCGAATTACTTAAACAGGCTGTCCTACAGAAATCTCCTGTACACGGCGATAACCCGCGCGAAGAAAACGCTTGTGGTAATCGGCACGGACACGAAAATAGAGCAAATGGTGAGAAACGACCGTCGCGAGGAACGCTATTCCTGCCTTGCGCCGATGCTGGAGGACAGGTTTGCGGATATATGAACAGGCTTTCGAGATACGAATTTAAAAGGCGGGTGCTTTCGGCGTTTTTCCCGAACATCTGCCCATTCTGCGGAAGAGTAATAGACGCGCGGGAATATTATTGCGCCGAATGCCCCGACCTGTTGCCGTGGGTTCGCAAATCACTTCCTGCGCCCGAAAACATCACACGGCTTTATGCGTGCTGTTGGTACAGCGGTATTGCGCGGTCGGCGGTGCATATGATGAAATTCGATTGTCTTATCTATCCCGCCGAGGCGTTCGGGATTTTTATGAGCGAAAAGTTAAAGGACGTTTCAGCCGACGCGCTTGTCCCCGTGCCGAGTTCGCTGTTAAGCGTTGAAAAGCGCGGATTTTCGCCTGTTGACGTTATCGCAAAGCAGATTTCAATGCGCCTTGATATTCCCGTGCTGAAAGCGTTGGAGGCGGATTTTGACAAGCCCGAACAGAAAACGCTTTCCCGCGAAAGCAGGGTTCGCAACGCGAAATCGTGTTTTCACATATCAAAACGCGCCGATGTCGTCGGCAAACGGCTGTTGCTGATTGACGACGTAAGCACAACAGGCAGTACGCTCTCCGCGCTTGCCGATATACTTTTAGAAAACGGCGCAAAAGAGGTGCAGGCATCCGTTTTCGCGCAGGTGACGGGCGGTATAAGACGTTCGGACAAGCCCGCAAAATACAAAATCAGGTGACGGCTGTTTTGATTTTTACGAAAAAAACTTGTTTTTTGGGGCAGGAAGTGTTATAATATAGTCAGCGTATTATCTTTAACAGGATAAACGGTATACTTCAAAGGGGCATAATATTGGTATGGGG
>CANRAS010000002.1 GCA_947628655.1 uncultured Clostridia bacterium
AATAGGGTGGCGTGTTCATCGTTAATAGGGTATCTGGGTGCATCGTTGCATTGTATCAACGATGGAGTGGCAACGGATGAAGCCGTTGCGTGATTGATACAAGGATTTCTGCCCGTTTTCGTTAGGGCGTTTTACGATACATAGGAATTACCGCCTTTCTCACACCGAGGGGTGTGCAGAGGGCTTATTTTTTTGTCTCTCGGCAGCGAAGTCATCTCTCGTTTAGCGGTGCGGGGTGTGCAGACTGGATGGGCTTGCACACGCACATAACGAAAAGCCTTGTCCCGTAACGATTTGCAGGAGTATCGTTACGAGGGTGTGCAATAACGATAAATGATATGAAACGACAACAAATTGCAGGAAACCTATTGAAAAACGCATCAAAATCTGCTATAATACAGAATGGATTATTTTAAGAGTTCAGTTGGAGGTGCAGAGATGGCAGATGTCGCAAATGATAACTGGATAAATATAGATGAAGCCGCGGAATATCTCGGCGTTAAACCAGGAACCATTCGAGATTGGATTAGGAAAGACAAAGGCGTTCCTGCGCATAAAGTGGGCAAGTTATGGAAATTCAAGCGTTCAGAATTAGATGCTTGGATACAAAGTGGAAAAAGCGCCGAAAACTAATAACACACGGAAGGTAAACATAGTATGAGCAAAACGGTAAAATGCCTAAGCCTGTTTGCGGGCATAGGTGGTTTCGAAGTTGGAATGTCCCCTTGTGGTTTCAGGTTTACGAACACATTAGAGTGGGACGAGAATTGTTGCATTACATTGAATGCAAATAAGGAATTGACAGGGGCTTTGGAAGATGAGATTAAGCCCATTGATATTATGAAAATGGAGCCTGCAGATTTTTCAAGCGAGCAGGTGGATTATATTGTTGGCGGTCCCCCTTGCCAGAGCTTTTCTGCTGCAGGAAGACGAGCAGGAGGAGTTGCTGGAACGAGCGATACCCGTGGTACTCTCTTTTGGTATTACTGTCAATATGTAAAACATTTTCAACCGAAGGCGTTTGTCTTTGAGAACGTCAGAGGTATTCTCTCTTCCAAAAAAGGGGAAGATTTTAAAATAATCTGTGCTTCATTTGAAGAAGTCGGATATCGACTATATTGGAGAATTTTGAATGCAGCGGACTTTGGTGTTCCACAGCAACGTGAGAGGGTGTTTTTAGTAGGTATAAGGAACGACTTGAATGTTGCGTTTAAGTTCCCTCGTCCTACGCACGGCCCCGATTCCCCTAACAAGACTCCGTATGTCACTGTAAGGGAATCCATCGCAGACATTACCGATGAGAACGAGGTCGTTCCTCCGTACGGAGGTAAATATGGGGATCTACTCCCCGATATTCCGGTAGGAGAAAACTATAGATTTTATACGGAAGAAATGGGGCATCCAAATCCTCTGTTTGCTTGGCGTTCGAAGTTCTCTAATTTTTTATATAAGGTCGATCCAGATGATATTTGCAAAACGATCATCGCCTATCAGGGAAGATATGATGGTCCCTTCCATTGGCATAATAGAAAGTGTACTGTTGAGGAACTAAAAAGGATGCAGGGCTTCCCTGCAGAATACAATATTCCACAGAAATATGCGGAAGGTGTCAAGCAAGTTGGGAATTCGGTTTGTCCTCCCGTTGCCAAGCAAATCGGCATGGCCTTGCGATACCAAGTTGAAGGTCTGAGCGAATATGAGGTTCCTTTGCTGGAGCCTGACGAAGTATTGAGCTTCGACAAGATGAAGGGAAAACGTGCGAAAAAAACTCATGAAAAAAAGGTTACAAAGGTTGTAAATGATGCCCAGATGAGTATTTTTGACTATATGCAAGAAAAGCCAGAATATGTTGACGAAAAGAAACATCGCACATTTAATGGGCATAAAATTGTGTGGAAATTTGTCGATGGTGAACTTTTTGTGAGTATCGACAAATCGAAAGCTGCACCTGTGGCTACTATCGACCTAAACTTCTTTGGCGGAGTTACAACAAACTTGAAAAGGATAAAAGTGGATGCTTATCGTTCTGATGTACATGATGAGGATTTAACTCTTATGTGGAATGAGATACACAGGGCGATTAGCGAATATACGACTTATGATTCACTCATGCCCTTGTATGGACATTTTACAGAGCCATATCCTAAGTTTGTTATTAAGTTTTCATCCGATAGTTCGTGTGAAGCTATACAGTTTCAAAAAGTAGCTTTGGATGAAAAATACCGTACAAAGATTTTGGCGTTTTCAAAGTTTCCGATTGATGTTGAAGATTATGAAGAATACTTTGCAAGAATGCGCTCGATTGGTTTCGATGTACGAACGAATCAAACAAACAGAACGGTTCCGTTAGAGCATTTTAGAATTTGCTATCCTTTCACTTTACCGAGTGACTGGAAAGATAAAACGGAATGGGAATGACGCTTTTGGAGGTATAGTATGGATTCTAATCAGATAAGAAAAGAACTGGATGAGTTGATAGTGGGAACCGTGTCGTATGACCAGGATGCATTGCCAAAGCGTTTGTTATCATACTTGTCCATGTGGAAGTGGGGAAAGTATGGTTGGGTTTCTCCTGCAAGTTTGATGTATACAGCAGCATGGCGAAAGTATTATTACCCAGATATTGACTGTTGCAAAATATGGGCATCGGATGAGAATAATAAGCCGATTCCTGGTGGGTACAGTATTCGTTCCGAAGATGAGAGCATTAGTATACCTCTTTTAGCAAAGCACGATCTTTGCGAGGGTTTCTGCTCTCCCAATTCGGGAATGCAAGGTAGCCGTGCCATTGAGAAGATGCGTACACTCAAACGCTTAGACACTGATTTTGATTCCGCACAGAGGACACTTTTTGACCTTAAGCTATTTGCAAATATCATGAATGAAATCAACGATTTGCAGAGTCCAGAGCTACTGGAGTTGCTGAAGTATTTCATATGCACGGCGAAAGAAATCAAAGCACATAGGGATGAGGTAAATCTTACCCTTAACCAAGAAAGTGCAGCCTCGTTCGGGGTGTTGGATTTTTTGGCAGAGGTTCACGATCCTGAATTGACGAAGTGTGTTGTTGCGGCTTGTATGCAGGTCATTTTTGATAAGCATGGTATATCTATTTCGGGAGTCGATGATTACAAAACCGCCGCTGATGCACGGGCGGGGAAACCTGGGGATTTGACTGTTGAAAAAGACGGGAATCCATTACTGGCAATAGAGGTCAAAGATAAGACACAAAAAATTGACTGGAATAATATTGAAAGAGCCAAGAGGATAATCACAGCACATCCTGAGTTGAAGGGCTTTGTCTTCGTTCTTGAGAGCAGGGATGCCGCTACCAACCATTTGATTAATGAGATGGTCACATCTTCCCAATTAGCCACAGGCGAAGGAAAGATAATATCAATCATGTCGCTATTCTCTTTGTATCAGTTGGTTTTACCAATTGAATCAGAGAATGCAATTATTAACATTACAAGTAAGTTCATTACAATGGCTCCGGCGATTAAGCCAGAAACGAAGGAGAAATGGTTGGAAAAAATCGTTAATCAACCGCAGTAATGAGAGGAGGTCGCAGGATGAAGCGTATTTGCTTGGGAACAATGATTACGCTTTTATATCAGAGCCGTATGCGCAGTGCTGATAAAATCAAAACTGTATGCGGCGGAATTTTTGCGGCCTTCGGTCTTGACATTGATAATTTCAACAAGGAACTACCGAGCCATCTCAAGAGCGGACACGATCCGGCTCCCGGAGACTTAATTGATGCTGCGAGAAATCTGTCCATTGAGGATATTGACAGAGGTTTCGAGAAGTATGTCCTTCCTCTGATCCACAATGAGAAGCACGAGGCGGTCTTCCGCGCAATCAAGGATATCCTGCGTGATGATACAACTATTTTAGGCACAACTGTTGTCGGGAAAATGGCTGGCTTTGAGAAGGATAACATTCTGAACTATGAGTCCTTTGATGAGTCGGCGCTTCTCGCTAATGTCGTTACCTACGCAATCATAAGCACCGAGAACGATAAACTCGGCGCAAACATCAGAGAAATCGGAACGGGATACATAGACGGATTTGTGGGGACCGGCGAAAACATTTATTTTATCAGTCCTCTTGTCGACCAGGACCAGGTTTCCCCGTTAAAGCGGACTCTGAAGGACCCGATGTTCGACCGCATCTTTAAGAAGGCAACGGATATGACGATATCCGGCATGAGCAATCCGTCCAAGGCCTGCGTTTTCTACATTGATCCGAACAACTGCAAATTCAGATTCCGTGATTTGAAAGACTTTATCATAAACAACATCGGCAGCTATGTTTTTTCACGGGCGCAGATAAAGCGAATAACCGAGATGACAAAAAACAATACCGCTGTGGGATCAAGGGCGATGTTAAAGTTCATGCAGAAATACGGAGCGGATGCCGGGAATGTTCTCGGTGAAATCCTGCTGTTCATTTTTATGGAGCAGGAACTTGACGCGCCTAAAATCATGAGCAAAATCGAGCTTGACGAATATAATCGAGGCATTGTCAGCAAGAGCGATGGCATCCATCTCTTGTCGCTTGACCGTTCCGGCCAGCCTTTCCATCAGCTTGTTTTCGGCGCATCGGATATTGTGGGAGACCTGTCGGCTGCTGTTGACCGGGCTTTCGATAAAATCATAAAGATCGAAGCTCATGGGGATGACGAATTGCGGATGGTGGAAAGCACTACACAGTGGACGATTTACGATCCTGATGCAACGCAGTATATGGTTGAACTGATGCGTCCTCAAAAGGGCGGCACTTACAAGCCGGACATGGCATTCGGCGCATTTCTCGGTTATACAATTCAACTTGACAAGCCGGAAGCGGATAGCCAGAAATACAGAACCGCTGTCAAGAATCAGCTTATAAAGGATATCGCCGCAGTTCAGTCTCACATCACAGACCTTATTGTGCAAAACGGTTTAAGCGGGTACAGTTTCTATTTCTATGTACTGCCGTTCAATGATGCCCCTAATGAAAAAGTCAGTATCGTTAACGAGCTATTGACAGGGGGTGTTGTCTAATTGATTCAGATTCCAAGAAACGCCACTCTTGCGGAAGCGTTATATCGTGATATAGACAAGGACGCATATCTTCAGGAAATTTACGGGGATTTGCTTTATAACTATTCCATTAAACTATTCGGTTCAGGGCGTAAACCGAGAGAAATTAACATCAAGGATGCATTGCGGTTTTCTGACCTGCTGTCTAAATCGGCATATATTCCGACCGCTGATAGGGACAGGCTGTGGGGACAGGAAATAGCTATATTACTGCGCCTTTTATACCCGCAGAACGAGACAGTGAGATATTATCTTGGTTCATCACTTTCCGCTGTCGGTAATTTTCGCGGGCTTTACTCAAAGGCAGTAGGCGAATATATCAGTACCGACCTGCTCGATCAGATTTTTTATGAATACGATAAGGACGAACACAAGATTCCTGGGAAGGATGAAGAATACTTTTTTCACGATCAGATGATTGTCTATCGCGGGATGGATAAGAAGTTCTTCAGCTATTCCGGTCCCACTTCGATGGGAAAATCGTTTGTGGTGCAGACCTATGTGCAGGAGCAGGTAAAGAACGGCTCTACAGAAAATTACGCAATCCTTGTGCCTACAAAGGCTTTGATAAACGAGGTCAAGAGCAACCTGATAGGCGCATTGCAGGAGGTCTTGAAAGAGAAAAATTACCGTGTCGTAACCGCCGCCGGGGATTTGGTTTTACAGCAGGATCATCATTTCATTTTTGTGATGACGCCTGAACGCCTGCACCATATGATGATTGAACGGGAAAACATCCACATCGATTTTCTCTTTATTGATGAGGCACATAAAATCTCCGCTCGCGGCGGCAGAAGCACATACTATTTCAAGGTAATGACTCAACTGCGAAAAATGCAGCAGCTTCCTACGATTGTACTGGCTTCTCCAAATATTCCGAATCCGGAAGTATATCTGAGAATTATACCGGGCGGCGAGTTTGGCGAGATGAACAGGTTGGCATCTCGGTTCGCTCCTGTTTGCCAGTTCAAGTATTACTTGGATATCCCTTCCCGGAAAGGTTACTTCTTTAATGACTATACAAAAGAGCGTGAACTGTGCTATACAATCCCAGAGGGAAGCAAGCTAAGTGATATTGTCAGAATCGTTGGAAAGGACGGACAGAGCCTTGTATATTGCAGTTCGAGAAGGTCTGTCCTGGAAAACGCAGTAAGATATGCCAGCAACTTCGATCCTAAAAATGACGATAAGCTGAATGCATTGGCCGCGGAAATAAAATCGGAAGTGCATGACGATTGCTATCTTGCCGATCTTATTGTGCGTGGCGTTGCTTATCATGTGGGATACCTTCCTGCGAATATCAGACTGCGTATAGAGCGCAGCTTTGAAAATGGTGATTTGAGAACCATCTTTTGCACGAGTACATTGATTGAAGGAGTTAATCTTCCTGCGGACAATCTTTTTATTACAAGCTACAGAAACGGTCCCAGCAATATGGATGAGGTTGAATTCAAGAACCTCATCGGTCGTGTTGGACGTATAAAATATAACCTTTATGGAAATGTAGTCCTCGTGCGAGAGGATGATAAGCTGAAGGAAGATCAGTATACAAAGCTGTTGAAGTCGGACGTCCCACCACAGGAATTGTCCATAGATATAAAATCCAATGCGAAATATATGGATGCGCTTGTCCGCGACCTTGCTGACGGCGATATTGAAATGAGTTCCTGCCATGACGCTGCTACTGAAACCGACTTTGAAGCCTTGCGAAAATTCGGCCTTATTTATACGCGAGACTTGGCAACGGGAGATGTTACTCCTGTGACGGAGACTTTTGAAAGATATGTCGATGACAAGCAGAAGAAACGCATCCTGGACAACTTCCCTGTTGATCGGACAAGCGATGATATTACGCTTTCATATGACCAAGCGGAGAGTCTGCGTGAAGCAATCGCTAACGGACTCGCTTACCCGGAATTGACTGGCGAGGACGATGAGGTAGACTTTGAAAAACTCGTTGCATTCATGATGGAATTGCGAAGGCTGTTCAAATGGGACATCTACGAGAAACAAACCATAGGAAAACCTGGAACGCAGAGACTTGATTCGGTTATCAGATGGTACTCGACCATTCTTCTCCGTTGGATTCGCGGCAACGGTCTGCGTACCCTTGTGGGGAGTGCCGTGAGATATAAGGAGAACAATCCCGAAACGGGTGTCTGGTCAGGACAGTTTAAGGTAGCGGAACGCTACAATCCGAAGTCAAAATACCATAAAAACCTCGTGATTGCTGAATCATTGAGCGTCATTGAAAATGTACTGTTATTCAGCATTTCAAACTATTTCAGAAAGGTCTCTATGGAGTATAAGGCATTCCATCAGGTTGACCATTTTGACAATGACTGGTATGAATATGTTGAATACGGAACAACAAACCCGGATACGATATTCCTCCAACAGAACGGCTTTTCAAGAGAAGCGTCAATATTCATACAAACGCCATCAAACTATAACAAATATGTGACCGAGGTTGATGGCGAGAAGAAAATCAGACGCAGTATTCTCGAATGCGGTAATATCGGAGTAGAAACCGAAGCACAAGACATACAATTTAACATTCCTGAACTATTCGTGGATTAAATCCACCTGACGGCCTCCTGCCATGTGCGGGAGGTCTTTTTTTATGCCTTTTTTCAGAAAAAAGCATTTTCCCAATCCTCTCCCAAATCCTCCCCAACTCCCTCCCAAGTGAGCTTATTTAAGTCGCCATCGCCTTTGAATAAAATGAAATTAGCCTTAGAAACAAGGCAATTTCAAAGGAAAGCGAGGTGACATAAATGGCGAAAAACGGCAAGCAAACTTCAAAGGCTGTTGCTTCTAAAGCAAGCAAAATTTTGAAGGATGGACGCTACGGTAAAGACTCAAAGTCCGTTGCCGGAAGTGCCTTGGCTCAGACCAAGCCGGGGAAGAAAAAGTAAGGTCACTCTTTGATGGGCGGTGACAGATTAACCAATCAGCCCGCCCATCCCCTTCGGGGGAAAACTCCAAATCAAATCTCTTAGTCCGAATAGCGCTATAAGGACGGAGGGATGCATAAGAGTTCGGAACGCAGCGATAACGGCTGTGTTTGGAACGAAGATGCTCCCACCGTAGTTTCGTGCGCCTTTTTTCGGCTATCGGAGCCTGTGGTCATCTTCAACCGCAGGCTCTTTTGTGTCCCTCCGTACCGCTCGGACGGAAAGGACACTGCAATGAAGAACAACGATTCAAAGAAACGCAAGAGCGGGTTTAATCCCAACCGTACCTGTTATCTCACGGCGGACGGCAAGTATTACTGCTACGAACGCTGGGATGATGACGCAAAGTGTGTGGTTACGCAGAGACTTGAGGTCGGCAAAGACCTGTCGCTCGAACTGACCATCATGCTTGATGAGTCCGATCACGACATGGATCTGCAGGACCGCTATGAGAACGAACTGCGCGATCCTCTGTTTGATGCCAAGGTCAACAGCTACAAGGCCGATCCCGACAACGAGGATGCGGTCGATCCCTGGGACACGCTTGCCGACAAGAGTGGCAGCCCGGAAGATGCGATGTTTGCCGAGCCGGAGCCGGAGAATCCCCAGGTAGCGCAGGTGCGTCGCGTTATTGATGAGGAATGCACCGAGTCACAGCAGGACTTCTTCTTCGAGCATTTCGGCGAGGGTACGCAGCTTGAGGAGATGCGCCAGGCTGAAGCCGAGCAGACGGGCAAGCTGCCTTCCTCCGCAGCGATGACGAACCGCAAGAACAAGATTATCGACAAGGTGGCTAAGTCTTTCGGGGTCGAGCGTGTGAAACGCCACAAGTACCCGAAGAAGGACTGAGCCGTGAGCGGCTGCAGATACGGCGGTCGGAGTCCTCCCTGGCCGCACCTCTTCGGAGGGTTGAATTTCCCGGTAGTGAGTGAGGAAGGAAATACATCCATCCTCCGCAGCAATGCAGATCAGGAACAGGAGGACGAACCTATGAGATTAAAACACAAAGTACGAATCAATATCGCCGACAAAAGCGGCAAAAAGCAGGAAGTCCTGCAGAGCGAACACAGGAGCATTCCGAAAAGGCTGCTCACCTTTCTCTTCGGAGAATTTTGCGAGGTTCTCGTGCTGACGCCGGGTGAAACCGTGCAGGGAATCGAGATCAAGGAAATGCGGGGTGACGGCAATGAGTGAAAACATCGAACTGATGATGCCTATCAAGGCTGCTCCGTATGACCACCAGAAAAAGGCGTTTGCCTTTGCCTGCGACAAGTTCGGCGTATTTGACGAGCGCCTTAAAAGTCGAGGCACGGCTCTTCTGATGGAAATGGGTACCGGCAAAACAATCGTGAGCATTGCCGTGGCGGGATGTATGTACCAATACGGCAAGGTCAACCGTGTGCTGGTGGTCGCGCCGCTTTCCATCCTTGGCGTCTGGCAGGAGGAATTCGAGAAGTTCGCTGACTTCCCATATTCGCTGACCATCCTTAAAGGTACATCGGCAAAGAAAAAAGAGCAGCTGACCAAGCTGCCGGACGAGGGTTTGCAGGTCGTGGTCGTGAATTACGAATCGGCGTGGCGGCTCGAAAAGGAACTGCTGGCTTACAACGCCGACCTGGTGATTGCGGACGAGGCGCACAAGCTGAAGGAGAACCGTACCTCCCAGAGCAAGGGGATGCACCACATCGGAGATAAGGCAAAATACAAGCTACTCCTCACGGGTACGGTCATCACGAATCGCGAACTGGATGTGTTCTCGCAGTACCGATTCCTTAATCCGCAGATATTCGGAACATCGTTCTATGCCTTCCGCAACCAGTATTTTGACATGGGCGGCTATGGCAACCACACGCCGATTTTCCGTAAATGGATGACCGATGATTTTCTGCGGAAGCTCCACTCCGTGGCGTTCCGCGTGACAAAAGCGGAGTGCCTTGACCTTCCGGCGATCACTGAGGAAGTCCGTACCGTGGACTTGGAGAAGGACGCCATAAAACTGTATGACAGCATCGAGGACGAAAGCTACGCCGAACTGGACGAGTCGGAAGTCACCACGGCAAACATCCTCACAAGGCTCCTGCGCCTTTCGCAGATCACGGGCGGTCATCTTACCGATGACGATGGTGTGGTCAATACCGTGAGCCGTGCCAAGTTGGATGCGCTTTCCGACATTATTGACTCAGCTATGGCCGAGGATAAGAAGCTCGTCATCATGGCTCGTTTCGTGCCCGAACTGGACGATATCCAGGAGCTTCTTGAAAAGAAAAAAATCGGCTATGCCGTGGTTCGCGGCGGCGTGAAGGACCGAGACAATGAAATCCACCGTTTTCAGTATGACGATAAGTGCCGTGTCTTTGTGGGACAGATTGCGGCTGCCGGACTCGGCATCACGCTCACGGCGGCATCCACAATGGTCTTTTATTCCCTCGACTATAGCATGAGCAATTTCGAGCAGGCGAAGGCTCGTATCCACAGAGCGGGACAGAAAGAGAACTGCCATTACATCTACCTCGTGTGCAGGGGTACGGTCGACCGCAAGGTCTTATACGCGCTCCGGCAGAAAATGAACCTCGCAAAAATACTCGTGGATGATTACCGCAAGGGCAGGAATCCCTTTAAGAACTGACCTTTCACACAGGGGGTTGAATTCCTCGGTAGTAAGTGAAAGGAGGTAGTCACCGATGGAGAACACAAAAATCTTTGAAATGGCTGACAGGCTCAAGACTCTGCAGGAACAGAAGAAAGACCTCGAAGCGCAGACCAAGGCTCTGGGTGCGGAGATAGCCGAATTGGACGAGCAGCTCTCTGATGCCATGTCAGAAGCCGAACTTGACCGCTTCTCCCGTAACGGCAGCACGTTCTATCTGAAGAGCAGATTGTTCGCGTCTCCGGCATCCGGCCGCAAGGACGAGATGATGCAGGCTCTGAAAGAAAACGGATACGGCAGCCTGGTCGTGGAGACGGTCAACGCAAACACACTCGCATCCTTCATCAAGGAGCAGCGGGAAGCCACGGGCGAGGACGTCCCGACATGGCTCGGCGATACCGTCAGTACTTACGAAAAAGTGTCGGTCGGCATCCGCAAGTCGTAGGAACACCGATTCACTGCACCAATGCAAAAACCACAACTTATTTCATTTCATAGGAGGACATTGATCATGTCAGATAAGAAGAACACCGAAATCGCAGTGAACGAGGGTTTCGCTGCTCTTGCAAACAGAGACGTACTGAACGAGGCAATGGCGGACGATTGCCAGGGGCTTGAGTTTTCCTTTGACCGCGTGAAGCTGCCAGCAGGCGGCGGCACGGCTTTCGAGATTCCCTCCGCTGAGAGCGATGAGTCCGAGATGGCGAAGGACATCACCGGCGTTATCGTCTACAACCATCCGGCTTATGCCTACTACCACGACAAGTACACGGGCGGGAACAATCCTCCCGACTGCGGCAGCTTTGACGGCGTGACGGGCATCGGCACTCCCGGCGGGAACTGCCAGAACTGCCCGTATAACAAGTTCGGCAGCGGCGAGGGTCAGAGCAAACTGTGCAAAAACAAGCGTATGCTTTACATCCTGCGCGAGGGAGAACTGTTCCCCATCACGCTTTCCCTGCCGACCGGGTCGCTCAAGTCCTTCACGAACTATGTGAAGAGCCAGCTTTCCCGCGGGCGCAAGCTGAACCAGGTGGTAACGAAGATCACGCTGAAGAAGGCCACCAACGCATCCGGCATCGCATTCTCCCAGGCGGTATTTTCGTTTGAGCGTATGCTGACCGCCGATGAGCGCAGCGCCGTGGCGGGCGTGTCGGAAACGGTCAAGGTATATGCCGCGAACCTGACTCCGGCATCTCTCATTGACGATGAGCCGCTGGTCGATCCTGAAACGGGAGAAATCATCGAACCTTTGAAGTAAAGCACACGAAAGCCCGGAGGGGTACAACGCTCCTTCGGGTATTTCCCATAGGAGTGATTACGCATGATTACAGAATATAACTGTGTGACCACGGTGGACGGGATAAAGGATTACATCGGCGGCAGCGGTATTGTCGCTTTTGACTTTGAGACTGCTCCCGATGATCCGTACCGCGAGGAGGACAAGGCGGCTCTCGATCCCGCGAGGGCGCATATTGTCGGATGCTCCTTCTCTGTCAAGGAAGGTACGGGCATATATGTTCCGATTGCCCACCGTGTCGGCACCAACATAGACAAGGACGCCTTTTTTGCATTTCTGACGGCGTTCCTCATGGATAAAAGCACCATAAAGATTGCCCACAACATCGCCTTTGAATCCTCAATGGCGTATGCAAGGGGCATCGTGATACAGGCTCCCGTGTACGACACGATCTGTGCGTCACAGATGAGCCTTAAAAGCATATACGAATTCCGCAAGCTGAACGAGAGCGGGTTGAAAAGGCTGGCGGAGGAACTGTTCGGAGAACCGCTCCCTTCATTTTCAAACGTTACGGACGGAAAGCACTTTGATGAACTGGACGCGCAGGATGAGGAAACCGTCCGCTACGGTTCCGCTGACTCCGATTTTGCCCTTCGGCTCTATCACAAGTTCAATGACTGGTTCGACCGCTACCTTCCGAAACACAGGTACATCGTGGAGGAGATTGAAAGTCCGACCGCCGTGTACCTCGGCATCATGAAAACAAACGGCATCCCGGTCAACCTTCCGCTCATGCAGGAACGAAAGGCAGAAGCGGAAAACGAGATGGAGCGCATTCGCAGGGAGATAGAGTTCATCATCGGCGATGTGAACATCGGCGCGAACTGCTCTACGCAGGCGTTCAAGAATTATCTGTATAAAGACCTGGGGCTGCCCATTTTGAAGACCACGGAAACCAACCGCGAGGCGGCTGACGATATGACCATGACGCTCCTCAAGGAGTGGTGCGATGAGAACCGTCCGGAACTGTCGGAGCTTTTTACGCTCGTGCAGGAGTACCGCAAGTGGGGCAAGATCAAGTCCACCTATATCGATGGGTACTTGAAATACTTAAATCCCGTGACGGGCTGCATCCATCCGGAACTGTTCGCCCTTTCAACGGATACGGGCAGGATGAACTGCCGTAATCCGAACGCACAGAATATGCCGAGAAAGACCAACGATCCCATCGGCGTCCGGAACTTCATCAAAGCGCCGGAGGGATGCCTTATCCTCTCGCTTGACTTTTCGCAGATAGAACTGCGCGTGGGCGCATTCTACTGCCGCGATGAGAGGATGCTCGACACCTACCGCAAAAACGGCGATATCCACGCCGCCACGACCAGCGTCATTTTCGGCGTGAGCTACGAGGAAGCCCAGGACAAGCATTCGGAAAATTACAAGGAACACAGGACGATTGCCAAAAATGTGAACTTTGGCACTTTCTATGGGCTGTTCCCGCGAGGGCTACAGAAGACGCTGAAGTTCAAGGCGGGGGTTGAAAAATCCGTGAGTGAGTGTGAGGAGATACTTTTCAACCTCAAGCACGGATACAAGGGTCTGACCGCGTGGCAGGAAGAGACGAAGGCAGAAGCCGCAAGGCGTATGTATTCGGAAACCTGGCTCGGACGGCGCAGGTACCTTCCCGGCATCACCTCGGATAATTGGGGGCAGAAGTCGTTTGCGGAGCGGTGTTCGCTGAACACACCTATCCAGGGGACGGCGGCGGACATCCTGAAACTCGCTATTACGAGGATACTTGCCGGACTGCCGGAGCGGGAATGGCTCAAGCCCATCCTTCAGATACACGATGAACTGACTTTCATTATCCCGGAGGACAGGCTGTCGGAAGCGGTGGCTTTTATCCGTGCCTGCATGGAAGAAAAGCCCTTCCCGGAGTTTGACCTTCCGCTGATTGCGGAAGCGTCTGCGGGGCCGACCTTTGGAATGATGGAAGAACTGGAGGATTGACTATGTACAAAAACAGCGAAGGCTACGCCGATCCGACCGCAGGGTCGGCGATGAGCCAAGTAATGAAGGAATACCGGCAGAAGCAGAAAAAACGCTATGCCGACAAGAACCGCAGGAAGATATATGTGGCTTCCAGATACGCGGGCGATGTGGATACGAATGTCGCGGCGGCAATCACATACTGCCGCCGTGTGATAGACGAGGGCTATATGCCGGTGGCGAGCCATCTTCTGTATCCGCAGATACTTAACGATAACGATCCCAATGAACGGGATCTTGGCCTTCTGTTCGGACTTGCGCTCCTTCGGATGTGCGATGAGGTGTGGGTGTTCGGCGCTATATCGCCGGGTGTCGCACAGGAGATCGAGGAGGCAAAACGGCTGAAGAAGCAGATCAGATATTTTGAGGAGGTGGGCGCATGAACGTAACGGTGACCGATGTACTCGGTTCTCTCTTTAATCCGACCGATACCGTCTGCTTCCGCGTTTTTGATGATAAGAAGGGCGGCGTGTTCCAGGGTTCGAAGCTTTCCTGCGAATGCGGGAAGTACAAAAGCATAGAAGAAACGCTCAAGAACCACAATGCCATGAACCGCGGCATCTTCTTTGTGGTCAACTACGGCGGGCAGGACGATGATTCCATTACGAGGATCAATGCGCAGTTCGTGGAAATGGACAACGACAGCTTTGACGAGCAGCAAAAAAAGATCGATGCGTTCCCGCTCCCTCCGTCCATGATTATGAAAACACAGAAATCCTACCATGTGTACTGGTTCATGGATTCGACCGCCAAGGTGGAGCGCTTCCGCATGATACAGACGCAGCTTGTAAAGCATTTTGACGGTGATCCGATGTGCGTGAATGAGTCGAGGGTCATGCGCCTTCCCGGTTTCATGCACTGCAAGAAGGACACTCCCGTGGAGGTGACCTGCGTCAGTTTCCATCCCGAACGCAAATACACGCAGGATCAGCTGTCGGACGTACTGCCGGAGGTCGACCTTGTACCCGTGGAGCGTAAGAGCGGCACGGAAAAAGGCATCGATCAGGTCATGCGTTCGTGTGTTTTCATGCAGCATTGCCGCGATGACGCGGCGTCCCTGTCGGAGCATGACTGGTACGCTATGATTACAAATCTCGCTCCCTTTGAGGGCGGCACGAAGATGATACACGACCTGTCCGCTCCGTATCCCGGTTATAGCGAGGGCAACACACAGAAAAAAATCAATCACTTCCTGGAGAGCGGAACGAATCCCATCACCTGCAAGACTATCTGTGAAAAGGGCTTCAAGTGTCCGAAGTTCACTGCCGGAGAATGCCCGGTGAAGTCCCCTGCGGCGTGGTGCTATCAGCCGTTGTCTGCTGACGATCTTCTCGACATTCTGCACGGCATCCCCGTGACGGGCGAGGCAATCAAGGACTTACAGGCGGCCAAGCAGTTTGTGTCGGATTATCTGTATAACCAGGATGTGGTAACGGCGGACGTCATCATCAATTCCGAAATCCGCGACCATTTCAAGCTGAAGGCATCGTTCCTTAAATCGCTGAATCAGGTGTTCAAGGATGCCAGCAAAGCGTACCAGGCAAGTAAGAACGCAAAGAGAGCCAAGGCTGGGACGGCGATACCCGACTGGTACGAGCCGACCGACAAGGGGCTGCGTTTCCTTCCGGGTGTGCTTGCGAAGGATATGTCGGACGGGCAGCAGGTATTCTATGCGGCGGAGCAGCACTTCAGCTACCGCGGAGGCGTATATGTCGAGATGTCCGAGATGGAAGCGCAGAGGCTCGTGCAGGAGAAGATGCTGATCCGCGAGACTAAGATGTCGCAGATCGTTGACGCTGAGAAGCAGTGGCGTCTCCTGGTGCAGAGGGACATCCGCGAACTGAACGCAAATCCCTACATCATCAATGTCCGCAATGGCTTATACAACGTGCTGGAGGATACGCTGACAGAACACACGCCGGATTATTACTCTACGGTGCAGCTGAACGTGACCTACGACAAAAAAGCGGACTGTCCGCTGTTTAAGAAGTTCCTTGCGGAGTCGATGGGCGGCGATATGGAGCAGGTCGGACTGATACAGGAGATGCTCGGATATTTCCTTATACCGGTCAACTCGGCGCAGAAGTGCTTTGTTATCGTGGGCGTGGCGTCTGCCGGAAAGTCGGTGCTGCTGCGCGTGTTGAACGATGTGCTTCTCGGCAAGCAGAATGTGTCCAATGTATCCTGGCAGGCTCTGAACGAGCGGTTCAAGACGGCGGAGCTTTTCGGCAAGCTGGCTAACATCTTCGCCGACCTGCCTACGAAGAACATTGACGATAACGGCATATTCAAGGCTCTTGTAGGCGAGGACTATCTGACCGTGGAGAAAAAGAACAAGAATCCGTTCTCGTTCCAGTCGAGCGCAAGACTCCTGTTCTCCTGCAACAGTATCCCGAAGAACTACGGCGATAAGTCGGAGGGCTTTTACCGCAGGCTCATCATCATACGGTTCAATCATACCGTGCCGCAGGACAAGCGCGATCCTGAACTGCTGGAGAAGTTCCGCATGGAGGCAGACGGCATTTTCCTGTTTGCTTTGGAAGGGCTGCGCAGGCTGATGAACAATCACTATGTGTTCTCCGAAACGCAGGTCAATGCGGACGAGCTGCAGCAGTACCGCGAGGAGTCGGATTCCGTGCTGTCGTTTGTGAAGGACTACTGCGAACTGGACGCTGAATATAGCGCCGGGTCCACGGAACTGTTCAACGCATATAAAGGTTACTGCGAGGAATGCGGCTTAAAACCGTACTCGCAGAAGAACTTCGTGCAGCAGATCACGGCGGCGTTCCCCGATGTGACAAGGGACATCGACCGCATGGCGAAAAGGCGCATTTTGACGGGGATAAGGCTCGGAGAGGTGCTGGGATGATGAATCCCGGCGGCCTTTCCACGAGCATCTTTGGAACACGAGAACACGTAGGAACACCAAAATCCTATCTCCCCATATATAATACACATATTTTTATATACCCTTAATTTTCACCACAAAAAATATATGAAAATAGGATTTCTCGTGTTCCATGTGTTCCAAGCGTTGAAAATACGGAGGTTTTAGGAACAGATGAAAGAAGCGGACATTGTAAAAGCGATCATGAAGTACCTTAAGACCGTGCCGGGGTGCTTCTGTTGGAAAGAACACGGCGGTATGTACGGGACGGCGGGCATTCCCGATATCATTGCCTGCATTGGAGGACACTTCTTCGGATTTGAGGTAAAGACCGATAGCGGCAAGCCTACGAAGCTCCAGGAAGCGACAATCCGTAAAATCCTCGCGGCCGGCGGCACTGCCTTGGTGGTGCGCTCGGTGGATGAGGTGCGAACCGTGGTAAACGGCTCCCTGCACTGATACAAAGATACATCGCTCCATTGCAACGATGCCTGATTCCGACAAAGGGAGGTATCGCATATGAGCGACATCACAAATTACGAGAATCTGGCGAACGCAATCATCCTGCAGGCTGTGAAGGATTACCGTATGGCTCTTAAAAGCCTTAAGGCGAATCCGAGGAACAGGACGGCGATGGCGGACAAGGACGAAATCGAGAGATTCTTCCGTTCCGGGTGGTTCTCGGTACTTACGAGTGTTGATGGCGAGATGCTGATCCGCTCCCTGCAAATGGAGGTGGACGCATGACCGCAAAAGAATATCTGAACCAGGCGCGGCACCTGGACGCACTCATCAACTGCCGCCTGCGTGAGATTGACTACTGGAAGGATTTATCGAGCGGCGTCTCAGGCATGAGGTTTGACGGAATGCCGCATAATCCCAACCGTCCGACAGAGGCTCCCTTCGTCAGGTGTCTTGAGAAGATAGACGAGATTCAGCGGAGCGTGGAGGAAAAGATCACATACCTTGTACGGCTCAAGGAAGAAATCAACACTGCGATAGATAAGCTGGAAAACCGTGACGAACAGTTGGTACTCCGTTACCGCTACCTTGACGACTGTACTTGGGAGGAAATCTCCCGGATGCTGAACGTGTCGCTGCGCACGGTGCATCGCATACATGGGTCGGCTCTTCAGAATTTTTCTGTCCCGGATTGAAAGTTGGCACGGTTTGGCACAGTATGGCACACTTGACCTATGGTATGATTACAATAGCAAAGTAGAGTAAGACGAGCCTCGGAGGAGCAATCCTTCCGGGGCTTTTCTTATGTCCGGAAAGCGAGGTGATTTGTATGCCGAGGAAACCAAGGCGCGGGTGCGCTGCAAGCGGATGTCCAAGGCTGGCTGTCGAGGGCGGTCAATATTGCGAAGAGCATCAGAGACTTGCCGCACAGCAGTACAACAAACACACGCGCAGTCCCGACACGAACAAGAAGTACGGCCGAGCCTGGAAGAGAATCCGTGACCGTTATGCTGCGGCGCATCCTCTGTGTGAGCGGTGCCTTAAGGAAGGACGGTTGACTCCCGTGGAAGAGGTACACCATATCCTCCCCATCTCCCAAGGCGGCGATCATCGTGAGAGCAACCTCATGTCGCTCTGTCAGTCCTGCCACACCAAGATTCATCTTGAAATGGGTGACAGACAGATTCGCAGCTGACCGGGAGGGGCGGTCAAAATCTCTACGGGTCCTTTATGCGGACAGCGGCCTGGGGCTTCGTGTGCAAATTTTCGTATTCAAACGGGGTATTAACCCGGTGAATGCAGATCGGAGGTGAGAATGTGGCAAAAGACGGTACCAACAGGGGCGGTCCCAGACCGGGAACAGGTCCGAAAAGGAAACCGCTCGTGGACAAGATACAAGACGGCACGGCAAAGGGAACGCTGGTGATGCCGGATGATCTGCCGGAGCCTGCGGATATCCAGGGCGAGGATGTTCCTCCCGTCAGGGATTACCTCAAGGCAAAGCAGAAAAACGGCAGCGACCTGTGTGCCGAGGAGATTTTCAGAGAGACTTGGCTTTGGCTCAAGGCGCGGGGCTGTGAAATGTTAGTAAACAACCAGCTTATAGAGCAGTATGCGATGAGCGTGGCGCGGTGGATTCAATGCGAGGAAGCAATATCCGAGTTCGGATACCTTGCCAAGCATCCCACCACGGGGAACGCCATCGCATCGCCTTATGTGTCCATGAGCCGCGACTACAAGAAACAGGTCAATGCGGACTGGTTCCAAATCTATCAAATCGTGCGTGAGAACTGCTCCGTGGAATATGACGGCGCAAGCCCGCAGGACGATCTGATGGAGCGGCTGCTCCGTGCAAGGAACAGAAAATAAAAGAAATGGAGATATGGACATGAAAACTTATAAGACAGCAGAAAGCGTATGCGCAGGACATCCCGACAAGCTGTGTGACTTCATCGCCGACAGCATCCTGGACACCTGCCTTTACAAAGACAAGTCCTCCCGCGTAGCCTGCGAGGTCATGGCGGCGGGAAGGCGTATCATCGTTGCGGGTGAGATCACCTGCTCGAAGCCCGTGGATATCCGTTACATCGTTCGCAGGGCATTGGAGAAGGTCGGGTACAATCCTTACGGCTTTCTCATCTATGTGTTTATCCGAAAGCAGAGCTGCGATATCGCTGGCAGTGTGGATATGAGTATCGAAGCAAGGAACGGCGATACCTCCTGCTATGCCAACCTGGGTGCGGGCGATCAGGGTACCGTTTACGGCTATGCCACGAATGAGACGAATGAGTATATTCCCCTGCCGCTCCTTCTTTCACACAAAATATGTAAAAGACTGGACACGGTAAGGCGCGACAACCTCATCCACGGCATTAAGCCGGACGGCAAGGCGCAGGTCACGGTGGAGTATGAGGACGGAAAGCCGAAGCGCATAAAGACCATCGTGGTATCCGTTCAGCACGACAAGGATAAGGACTTGGATGTGTTAAAGAGCGAAATCATCGCCGAGGTGCTACATCCCGTATTTACCAAGTTCCCGTTTGATGCCGATACAGAAATTCTCGTCAATCCCTCCGGCAGATTTGTGGAGGGCGGTCCCAAGGCTGACACGGGACTGACGGGCAGGAAACTGATGGTGGATACCTACGGCGGACTCGGCGCTCATGGCGGCGGCGCGTTCTCCGGCAAGGACCCCACTAAGGTCGACCGCTCCGGCGCGTACATGGCAAGGTGTATCGCAAAGAACATTGTTTTCGCAGAACTGGCTGACGAGTGCCAGGTCGCTATCAGCTACGCCATCGGAAAAGCCAATCCCGTGGCTGTCCAGATCGATACGTTCGGTACGGGCAAGGTCAGCGATGAGGTACTTGCGAAAGCCGTGAACGATGTATTCAATATGCGTCCGGCGGCGATCATCAACGAGTTCTGCCTGCGGAACTGCTCCTTTGCGGACTACTCCGCATATGGGCATTTCGGAAATGGCTATCCCACCTGGGAGCATACCGACAAATACAGAGAATTAAGGGAGGCGGTGAAGCGTTATGAAGACAACGAGTGAAATGCAGCTTGTTCCGATTGGGAAACTCGTGCCGTATGTGAATAACGCGCGTACCCACTCCCCGGAACAGATAAATAAGCTCCGTTCCTCCCTCCGGGAGTTCGGCTTCATCAATCCCGTGATCATCGACCGTGACTTTGGCGTTATCGCAGGCCACGGTCGCATTCTTGCGGCGAAAGAGGAAGGCATCGCGGAGGTTCCGTGTGTCTTTGCCGACCATCTGACGGAAGCGCAGAAGAAAGCGTACATCATTGCCGACAACCGCATGGCAATGGATGCCGGATGGGACGAGGAGCTTCTGCGCGTGGAGATCGAAGCACTGCAGGCAGAGGCTTTCGACCTTTCCCTCACGGGTTTTGACGAGAAGGAACTGTCCGACCTGTTCAAGGACGATACCGATGTGCAGGAGGACGATTTCGATGTGGAAGCGGAACTGGAAAAGCCAACCTTCTCCAAGAGCGGAGACGTGTGGACGCTCGGACGGCACAGGCTTGTCTGCGGCGATTCCACGAAAGCGGAAACCTTCGACACGCTCATGCAGGGACGGAAGGCAAACCTTGTGGTGACCGATCCTCCGTACAACGTGAACTACGAAGGTACCGCCGGGAAGATCAAGAACGACAACCTTGCAGATGAGAAGTTCTATCAGTTCCTTTTCGATGCCTTTTCAAACATCGAAAAGGTTATGGCAGACGATGCGTCCATCTATGTGTTCCATGCGGACACCGAGGGGCTGAACTTCCGCAAAGCATTCTCGGACGCGGGATTCTATCTCTCCGGCTGCTGTATCTGGAAGAAACCGAGCCTGGTGCTTGGACGCTCACCGTATCAATGGCAGCATGAGCCTTGTCTCTACGGATGGAAGAAAAGCGGAAAGCACCAGTGGTACGCCGACCGCAAGCAGACCACGATATGGGAGTTCGAGAAAACCAAGAAGAACACGGATCATCCGACCATGAAGCCCATTCCGCTCCTGGCGTATCCGATACAGAATTCTTCCATGAGCAACACGCTCATCCTCGATCCGTTCGGCGGCAGCGGCAGTACGCTCATTGCTTGTGAGCAGACCGACAGGGATTGTTACACTATCGAACTGGATGAGAAATACTGCGATGTCATCGTGAAGCGGTACATCGAGCAGGTCGGCTCTGCGGACAGCGTTTCCGTGGAGAGGGACGGCAAGACATACACCTTCGCAGAACTGGAGGTGTCCGATGAATAAACTGACGCTCGGCAGCCTGTTTGACGGCTCCGGCGGTTTTCCTTTGGGCGGCTTGATTTCCGGCATTGCTCCCGTGTGGGCATCGGAGATCGAGCCGTTTCCTATTAGGGTGACCACCAAGCGGCTGCCTTTTATGAAACACTACGGCGATGTTTCCAAGATGGACGGCGGGAGCATCGAGCCTGTGGATATCATCACGTTCGGTTCGCCTTGTCAGGACATGAGCATTGCGGGCAAGCGTGAGGGGCTGGACGGCAATCGCTCCGGGCTTTTCTATGAAGCCGTCCGAATCATCAAGGAAATGAGGTGTGCCACCAATGGCAAATATCCAAGATACATCGTGTGGGAGAACGTCCCTGGGGCATTCTCCTCAAACAAGGGAGAGGACTTCCGGTGCGTCCTCGAAAGCGTCTGCCGCATCGCAGACGAAACCGTATCTGTTCCTTCAGTTAAGAAGTGGCAGTCCGCAGGAAGCATCGTGGGAGACGGTTACTCCGTTGCCTGGAGAGTCCTTGACGCTCAGTATTGGGGAGTTCCCCAGAGAAGAAAACGCATCTACCTTGTCGCAGATTTTGCAGGCGGGAGTGCCGGAAAAATACTATTTGAGTCAGAAGGCGTGTCTGGGTATTCTGCGGAGGGCTTCCGCGCGTGGCAAGGAGCTGCCGCTGATGCTGGCGAGGGCTTTGGAGAGGCAGGCACTTTCTGCCTGAACGACCAGGGCGGACAGCGGATGGACTTGACCGAGGATGTGACGAACACGCTCCGTGCGGAAAGCCATCATCCTCCACTGGTGTTCGAGAACCACTCGCAGGATTCCAGATACACGGGACCGCTCGATGTGGCGCAGACCGTTCTTTCCACCTTCGGCACGGGCGGCAATAACCAGCCCTTCGTGGTGGAGACACCGAAAACGCTGAAGATACGCTCCGGTTGCGAGGGTGGCGGCAAGGGCGCACTGATACAAGACGATAAGTCAGCCACGCTCGGCTGCAACAATGACCAGACGCTGTTCGTTCCGACAGCCTTCGGCATCTGCTCCAAGGAGAGCAATTCCATGAAGTCGGACAATCCGCACAGCGGTTTTTATAAAGCCGATACTTCGCGGACACTTGACGGGAACGGCGGTAATCCCTCCTGCAACCAGGGCGGCATGGCTGTGGTGGCTCTTGAGGGCAACGGCGCAAGACCATCCCATAAGGGCAGCGGTTTCTCCGAAGATAATGTCAGCTTCACGCTGAACGCTACGGAGCAACACGGCGTGGCATACGGCATCGACCGAGCTACCTATAACATGGGGCAGAACGCACAGTTCGGAATTGCGGTCGAGGAAGAAGTCGAGCCTACGATGGTAGCGAAGGGACCGGGTGCGGTGGCGCATCCCGTCTATACCACGAGCAAGAATTCCTATCATACGGAAGCCGAGGAGGATGTGGCGAACACGCTGGTCGCTACGGACTACAAGGACCCGCCTACCATCTCCGAAGAACCGTACTACATCGTCCGCAGGCTCACGCCGACCGAGTGCGCAAGACTGCAGGGCTTCCCGGACTGGTGGTGCGATGATCTCGGCACGGAAAAGCCTTCCGATGAAGAAATGTACTATTGGTACAAGGTGTTCGAGACATGGCGGCTGGCTACCGCTCCCGAAAGCAAGCCCAAGACCTCGAAGCAGATAAAGAAGTGGCTTGCCGATCCGTATTCCGATTCTGCGGAGTATAAGATGTGGGGCAATGGCGTGGCTCTGCCGTGTGTGGTTTTCGTGCTTTCGGGCATTGTGTATTACTCACAGTTTCCGACCGCATAATCGGGCGGTTATTCTACGGTGGAAAATCTTTTATTTGCTTGCTATTTCCGGGCTTTAGAGTGATGTATATACATGCCGAAAGGCACAGAAAACAAGCAAAAACGGAGGTAAACGCAATGCAAGTAAAGTACAACGTAACAGGCGCAAGGCGCAAGGAACTGGTCAAGGTCATCGCCGACACCACGGGAGCAAAGGCAGAATACAAATTCATGCCGACCTGCAACTACGAGATCAACTACTTCACGGTCACCAAGGACGGGACGCTCCTCTTCGATGACCGCGCCGACAGCGAGGAGGTCGAGCGGGTGCTTGAAGCCATCGCCGCCGCAGGCTTTGAATGTGAGCCGCAGGACGGCGCGGATTCGGAGGTCGAGGAAGAATCCGAAACCGAGGACAGCGCGGCACAAGCCGCCGCAGAGGGGCTTACGGTGGCGGTTCCGAGGGACAGCCTTTCGGACGCAGCCCTTGAGAACCTTCAGCGGATCGTAGATTCCAAGGCGGCACTTATGAAAAAGGCGCTTGGCGCGGACAGCCTTCCGATTGAGGTGACGGACGAGAAGGTATCCTTCCCTTGGTTCACGGAGATGGACGGCGATTCCGCAAAGGCATATATGCACCTTGTTTCCGCACTCTGCGAGATGGCGAGAAACGCCAAGCGCGTGACCGCCACGGAAAAGGAAGTGGACAACGAGAAGTACGCATTCCGCTGTTTCCTCCTGCGGCTGGGCTTCATCGGCGCGGAGTACAAGGTCGAGCGGAAAATCCTGCTGAAGAACCTCACAGGCTCCTCGGCTTTCAAGAATGGAGGTGTCGACCATGAGATTTCCGAATAAAGAAACGGTAGAGCGTATCCGCAGGGAGTACTCTGCGGGCGCACGGGTGGAACTGGTACGGATGGAGGACGTGCAGGCTCCGCCTGTCGGAACGAAAGGCACCGTCCTCGGCGTGGACGATACCGGCTCCCTCCTCATGCGGTGGGACACGGGCAGCGGACTGAACGTGGTTTACGGCGAGGATATCGTAAAGAAGCTCGCAACGGTCACGACCATCTGCTATGGAGAGAAAAAGGTGTGGGATTCCCGCAAGGAAGCCGCCGACTTCTTCCTGCAGGCTATCGCAGGTTCGGAAGGAGCAGAGTGCGAACGCTATACCACGATCTACGCAAAGCTGGTATCGGGATTGGAGGTGTGCAGCGATGACGCAGAAGATTAAGGAACAGATTCTCGCAATCCGCGAGACAGGGCTTACTAATATGTTCGATGTGAACATGGTGCAGCGCCTTGCTTATGCGCGGGACTTCTACGAACTGGTCAATTATCTGGAGGAGCATAGGAAGGAATACGTCCGCTTCATTTTGACTGGCGAAGAGGAATAAATTACACAGTTTCCGGGGAGGATATCTGGTACATATATTTCTCGGAATTGACTTGATATTATGTGCTTTTAGAGTGATATATGTACATACCGAAAGGCAAAGAAAACACCGAAAACGGAGGACACGAACATGACGATCAACGACGCAACGAGAAAATACAGACTGCCGAATCCTACCACGCCGGAGGATTTGGAATGCAGATGGAGCAAGCTGCTGACCTTTGGAGACAAGGTGGTCATCGCGGGATACTACTACAACGGGCAGAACAAGCCCTGCTACTTCGGAGCAACCTACGAGTTCCTTGACGATGACCATACCTGCGAAGGAGCCATCGGACTGCGGGCGGCAAGCGAGGTCGAGTTTGAGGATGACGGCCACGCAATCGCCTGGGCGATGCAGCAGTAAAACACAGCAATCCGAATAACCAAGGAGACGGGCCGGAAGGCTCTGTCTCTCGTACAGATACATTTTGGAAGGTCGCAGAAATGCGGCTATTTTTTATGCCATTTGGGAGGTGGTGCAATTGCGAAAACTGAAGAAATACAAGCCCACCAAGTTCATGGCGAAAACATCCCACTACGATAAGGACGCCGCGGATTACGCCGTCATGTTCATCGAGTCGCTCTGCCATACAAAAGGGACATGGGCGGGTAAGCCTTTTGAACTGATCGACTGGCAGGAGCAGATCATCCGCGACCTGTTCGGCGTTCTGAAGCCCAACGGCTACCGCCAGTTCAACACGGCATACATCGAGATACCGAAGAAACAGGGCAAAAGCGAACTTGCGGCGGCTGTGGCGCTGCTTCTACTCTGTGGTGACGGTGAGGAACGCGCCGAAGTGTACGGATGCGCTGCAGATCGCAACCAGGCAAAAATCGTGTTCGATGTTGCCGTGGACATGGTGCGTTTCTGCCCGGCTCTCGCCAAGCGCGTGAAGATACTGGAGTCGCAGAAGAAGCTCGTGTATAAGCCGACCAATTCATCCTACCAGGTGCTTTCAGCGGACGTAGCGAACAAGCACGGCTTTAATACGCACGGCGTTATCTTTGATGAGCTGCATACGCAGCCGAACAGAAAGCTGTTTGACGTCATGCTGCAAGGTTCCGGCGATGCGAGGATGCAGCCGCTTTACTTCCTGATCACCACGGCGGGAAACGATACAAATTCCATCTGCTACGAGGTACATCAGAAAGCCCTGGACATCCAGGCGGGACGGAAGGTCGATCCGACATTCTATTCCGTTATCTATGGTGCGGCAGAGGACGAGGACTGGACGGATCCGGAGGTCTGGAAGAAAGCCAATCCATCCCTCGGTATCACGGTCGGTATCGACAAGGTGAAAGCAGCGTGTGATTCAGCACAGCAGAATCCCGGCGAGGAGAACGCTTTCCGGCAGTTAAGGCTCAATCAATGGGTGAAGCAGTCGGTGCGCTGGATGCCAATGGATAAATGGGATGCCTGCGCATTTGCTGTATCCGAGGACGATCTGGAAGGACGAATCTGCTACGGCGGTCTTGACCTTTCAAGCACCACGGACATCACGGCGTTCGTGTTGGTGTTCCCTCCGCAGGACGAAGAGGACAAATACAGTATCCTGCCGTACTTCTGGGTGCCGGAGGACACGCTTGACCTTCGTGTGAAGCGCGACCATGTTCCCTATGACCTTTGGGAGCGTCAGGGCTTGCTCATGACCACGGAGGGCAATGTGGTTCATTACGGATACATCGAGAAATACATCGAACGGCTCGGAGAGCGGTTCAATATCCGTGAGATTGCTTTCGACCGATGGGGAGCCGTGCAGATGGTGCAGAACCTTGAGGGCATGGGCTTCACGGTCGTGCCGTTCGGACAAGGCTTCAAGGATATGAGTCCGCCTACCAAGGAACTGATGAAGCTGACCTTGGAGGAGAAGATCGCTCACGGCGGACATCCCATTTTGAGATGGATGATGGACAACATTTATATCCGCACCGATCCCGCCGGGAACATTAAGGCGGACAAGGAAAAATCGACAGAAAAGATCGATGGCGCGATAGCGACCATCATGGGACTTGACCGTGCCATCCGCTGTGGGAACGACACGGGCGAAAGCGTATATGACACCAGGGGACTCCTGGTGTTTTAGGAAGGAGCGTGATGTGAAATGAGTATATTTTCGGGGCTTTTTAAGTCAAGGGACAAGCCTGTGAACAGGACTCCCGGCAGCAGCTACACTTTTTACCTCGGCGGTACTTCTTCCGGCAAGATCGTGAACGAGCGGAGTGCTATGCAGATGACGGCGGTGTATGCCTGTGTGCGTATCCTGTCTGAAGCCATCGCAGGGCTGCCGCTCCATATGTACCGATACCGGGAGGACGGTGGCAAGGAAAAAGCCATCGACCATCCGTTATACCTTCTGCTCCATGACGAGCCGAATCCTGAGATGAGTTCATTTGTGTTCCGAGAAACGCTGATGACTCATCTTTTGCTTTACGGAAACGCCTATGCGCAGATCATCCGCAACGGCAAGGACGAGATCATCGGGCTATATCCGCTGATGGCGAACAAGATGACTGTCAACCGAGACACGGACGGCAGGCTCTACTACCAGTACCAGCGGTCATCCGATGAAGCGCAGACCATGAAGGGCGATACGGTCATATTAAGCCCGTCCGATGTGCTGCACATCCCCGGACTCGGCTTTGACGGGCTGGTCGGCTACTCGCCGATTGCGATGGCAAAGAACGCCATAGGGCTTGCGATTGCGACAGAGGAATACGGCAGCAAGTTCTTCGCAAACGGCGCGGCTCCCTCCGGCGTGTTGGAGCATCCCGGCACAATCAAGGACCCCAGCAAGGTGCGTGAAAGCTGGCAGCAGACCTTTGGAGGTTCGGCGAACAGCAACAAGATAGCCGTGCTGGAGGAAGGCATGAAATACACGCCAATCTCCATATCGCCGGAACAGGCGCAGTTCCTCGAAACACGCAAGTTCCAGATAAACGAGATAGCGAGGATTTTCCGTGTACCTCCCCATATGGTAGGCGATCTGGAAAAAAGCAGTTTCTCCAACATAGAACAGCAGAGCCTTGAGTTCGTGAAGTACACGCTCGATCCCTGGGTGGTCAGATGGGAGCAGTCGATACAACGGTCGCTCCTGACCGCCGATGAGAAAAAGACATACTTCGTGAAGTTCAATGTGGAAGGACTGCTCCGCGGCGATTATCAAAGCCGCATGAACGGCTATGCCACGGCAAGGCAGAACGGCTGGATGTCGGCAAACGATATCCGGGAACTGGAGAACCTCGACCGAATCCCCAAGGAGGACGGCGGCGATCTCTACCTCGTAAACGGCAATATGCTCCCGCTGTCACAGGCGGGCGCTTTTGCAGATACAGAAAACAACGGAAAGGAGGACGAATCCGATGAAGAACAGGAAGTTCTGGAATTGGAAAAATCAGACGGACGAAGAACCATCCGAAGAGAGAGTTCTTGAACTGTACGGCACGATTGCCGAAGAAAGCTGGTTCGATGACGATATCACGCCGGCAATGTTCAAGGAGGAGCTTTTCGCGGGCAGCGGTCCCATTACCATCTGGATCAACTCGCCCGGCGGCGATTGCATCGCGGCCAGTCAGATTTACACCATGCTGATGGACTATAAGGGCGATGTGACCGTCAAGGTGGACGGTATCGCGGCGTCTGCGGCATCGGTGGTCGCTATGGCGGGAACGAAGGTGCTGATGGCTCCTACCGCTCTGATGATGATCCATAACCCGGCAACGATGGCGTTCGGCGATCATGTGGACATGGAAAAGGCAATCGATATGCTTTCCGAGGTCAAGGAAAGCATCATCAATGCCTACGAGATCAAGACGGGGCTGCCGCATAAGCAGCTTGCCCGCATGATGGACGATACCACCTGGATGAACGCCAGGAAAGCCATCGAACTTGGATTTGCGGACGATATCCTGACGGATGCCAAGCGCGAATCCGCAGCGGACACAGAGGGCTACGAGTTCTCCGCATCAGCGGTGGAACGCTCCCTCATCAACAAGATTTCCGGCAAGGCGAATGCAAAGCCGGAAAGGAAACCCGAAGGACGCCCGGTCGATGAACTGAGGGCGTCTCTTTACAAAAAACTGCTTTAAGCAAGGAGGATTTTTACCATGACTATTACAGAGATGAGAAACAAGAGAGCCAAGCTGTGGAACACGATGGAGGGATTCCTCGATACCCACAGGAACGAAATGGGAGTGCTGTCCGCCGAGGACGATGCCACCTACTCCAAGATGGAGCATGACCTGGACAGCCTCACCAACGAGATCAAGCGCATGGAGCGCAGGGACGCCATCGAAGCGGAGCTTTCCAAGCCCGTGAACCAGCCTCTCATCGGGACTCCCGAAAAGGCCGCATCCCTCAAGCCCGAAAAGACCAGGCGCGCGTCCGATGCGTACAAGGAGGACTTCGACCGCCATCTTCGCGGCAAGATTCTCGTCCACAATGTGCTGTCCGAAGGCACCGATGCTGACGGCGGTTACCTCGTGCCGGAGGATTTCGAGCGCGATATCGTGTCTGCGCTTGAGCAGGAGAATGTGATCCGTTCCCTCGCCAAGATCATCACCACACAGCACGAGCGCAAGATTCCCGTTGCGACCGGGCATTCCGTTGCACAGTGGACTGCGGAGAACGCTGCCTACACCGAGAGCAATCCGACCTTCGGTCAGAAGCAGATTGATGCGTTCAAGCTGACCGACCTCTGCCGCGTGAGCGTGGAGCTTCTCCAGGATGCCGCTTTCGACATTGAGGACTATCTCATGAAGGAGTTTGCGAGGGCGTTCGGAATTGCCGAGGAGGAAGCCTTCTGCGTGGGTACCGGCACCAATCAGCCTACGGGTATCTTTACCGCAAGCGGCGGTACTGTCGGAGTTACGGCGGCTGCAAACAACGCCATCACTGCGGACGAGCTTATCAGCCTTGTCTATGCGCTCAAGGCTCCGTACCGCAGGAACGCAAAGTTCCTCATGAACGATGCGACCATCTCCGCCATCCGCAAGCTGAAGGACGGCAACGGCGTGTACCTGTGGCAGCCTTCCCTCCAGGCGGGTGAGCCTGACAAGCTGCTCGGCTACGACCTCTATACCTCTCCGTATGTTCCTACGATGGCATCTTCGGCGTACACCGTGGCGTTCGGCGATTTCAAGAACTACTGGATCGGCGACCGCGCAGGCAGAACCGTGCAGCGTCTGAACGAACTGTACGCCACCAACGGCCAGATCGGCTATGTGGCTACGGAGCGTGTGGACGGCAAGGTCATCCTCGCAGAGGGCATCCAGCTCCTGCAGATGAAGTCTTAAGGAGGGCAAGGCCATGAGTGAGTACAACGCAAAGAACTATACCGAACAGGGCGGCGAAGTTACCCACATCGGCGGCGTGTTGGAGTTCGGGGAGGGCGCGTCCCTCTCCGGCTTCCCCGGTGCGGAAAACATCAAGCCCAAGACAACCAATACTGCGGCGGATATACGTGCAGACCTTAACGCTCTTATCGCCAAGCTGAAGAACGCAGGTCTTGTAATTCCCGATGCGTGGAGCGTATCCGTGCTTGCCTGCCCGACTCCGGCATTCATGCCGACTTCGGAAACGGCTGCAAACAGCGGTCACGCTACTGTTGCCATTGACGGGACGGCGATCACCATCACGCTTGACTGCGAGGTAAAAGACCTGGCTGTTGCGGATCACGGCTCGACCTGGGGCAAGCATAAGTGGCTGGGCTTTGGAGTCCGCACGGGGCTTGGTAGCATCGAGGGCGTGAAGTTCACGGACGATACCGGCGCAGAAGCCACGCTTGCATCTGATGACGCAACCGAGGCAACCGCACTCGGCCTTTCCGCAGGCGATTTCGTCCTTTATATCAAGGCGGAGGATGCAAAGTACCTGGCCGGGGAGAAATCGTTCACGCTGTGGGCTGACAGCTACGCGAAAACGGAGTTCACGATGCAGATCGTGGAAACAAAGCCTGCGGCATCGGCTTAAGGAAAGGAGGCGGCGGTGATGGATACTCTGCTCGAAAAGGTAAAAGCCAATCTGATACTGGAGCATTCGGCGGATGATGAGCTGCTTTCGCAGTACATTACCGCCGCCGTTTCCTACGCGGAGAGCTACCAGCATATCGCGGAGGGCTATTATTCCGAGAACGCCATGCCCGCGACTACGGAGCAGGCTGTCATCATGCTGGCAAGCCACTTCTATGAATCAAGGGACGGCTCCACGGGCGGCTTCTTCGCCGACAACACGAATGCGGCGCAGCAGGTTTGGAACACGGTCAACCTCCTCCTTCGGCTCGACCGGGATTGGAAGGTGTGACTATGAGTTTCGGAAAGATGAACAGCTTCATCACCATCGTGGAGAAACAGCATACCACGGACGATGAGGGCTTTAAGACGGAAACGGATGTGACCGTTGCCGAGGTACGCGCCTACAGGGAAGGTCGGCACGGCAGCGAGAAATGGGCGAACATGGCTCAGTTCTCGACCGCCACCGACCTTTTTCGTTTCCGCGTGATACCGAATGTCACGGTCACTACGGAAATGAAGATACTCTGCGACGGGCATACATTCGAGATTTTCTCGGTGGAGGATGTCAAAGGACGCGGTATGTATCTGGAGGCGTTGGTGCAGGAGGTGAAACAGAGTGGCTAAAGCGACATTCAAGATGCCGGAGGAGTTCCTCATGAAGGTATCCAAACTGGCGGACAGGACGGACGAGATACTTCCGAAGGTGCTGGAAGCGGGTGCGGAGGTCGTTGAGGGCAAGGTGCGCTCCAACCTGGCGTCCGTTATCGGCAAAGGCACGAAAGAGCCGT
This sequence comes from uncultured Clostridia bacterium, assembly GCA_947628655.1. Lineage (GTDB taxonomy): Bacteria > Bacillota > Clostridia > Oscillospirales > Ruminococcaceae > CAG-115. Next base: position 31,627 of record CANRAS010000002.1, read on the forward strand.
CACGCTCCACGGGACAGCTTTTGTCCGCTCTCGGCACTTCGCCTGCCCTGCAGGATGGGAACGGCGATTTCAATGTGAAGGTCGGCTTTGCCGAACCGAGGTCTGACGGCGAGAGCAATGCCAAGATAGCGACCATACTCGAATACGGTAAAAGCGGACAGCCTGCAAGGCCGTTCCTAAAGCCTGCGAAGTCGGCATCGAAGAACGCCTGCATCGAAGCGATGAAGGCAAAACTGGAATCGGAGGTGAACGGCATATGAGCCTGTTATCGGAAATAAAGACCGTGGTCACGGACTGCGACCTGCCTGTGGAGACGGGCGTGTTTTCGGACGAGCCGCCGGATGAATATGTGGTGGTGACTCCGCTTGCGGACACCTACGGACTTCATGCGGACGATGCTCCCGGATACGAGACGCAGGAGGCAAGGCTCTCCCTGTTCTCCAAGGGCAATTATATGCAGCGGAAGAAGCGGCTCTGCAAGGCTCTTCTTACCGCTGATTTTGTTATCACGGAAAGGCGGTACATCGGACACGAGGACGATACCGGCTACCATCACTACGCCATTGACGTGGCGAAACTTTATGAAACGGAGGATTGAACATTATGGCAACAATCGGTCTTGATAAACTTTTCTATTCCAAGATCACGGAGGACGCAAGCGGCAACGAGACCTACGGCGCTCCCGTGTCCCTTGCCAAGGCAATGACAGCGGAACTGTCCGTGGAGCTTGCCGAGGCTACGCTCTACGCCGATGACGGCGCGGCGGAGGTCGTGAAGGAGTTTCAGAGCGGGACGCTCTCCCTCGGCGTGGACAATATCGGCCTTGCGGTGGCTGCCGACCTTACGGGCGCGACCATCGACAACAATAACGTGCTGGTATCCGCATCCGAGGACGGCGGCGATCCCGTGGCTATCGGTTTCCGTGCGAAGAAGGCGAACGGCAAGTACCGCTACTTCTGGCTCTACCGCGTGAAGTTCGGCATCCCTTCCACCAACCTTACCACCAAGGGCGAGAGCATCGAGTTCTCCACGCCTACCATCGAGGGTACGGTCTACCGCAGGAACAAGGTGGACGGGCTTGGCAACCATCCCTGGAAAGCGGAGGTGTCCGAGGACGATTCCGGCGTTCCGGCAACGACCATCAGCAACTGGTATTCGAGCGTCTATGAGCCTGTGTATCCCACGCCGACTTTGACGGCTCTGACCATCGGTTCGCTGTCCCTCTCGCCGTCCTTTAACTCCGCCGTGACGGAATACACGGCTACGACCAATAACGCCACGAACGCGGTATCCGCTACGGCGTCTACGGGAGCGACCGCGACCATCACGGCGAACGGCACGGCTATCGACAGCGGGGACTCCGTCACCTGGCACACGGGTACGAACACCGTGGTCATCGTAGTCGTTGAAGGTTCCGTATCCAAGACCTATACGGTCACAGTAACGAAGGGGGCGTAAGACATGGATGAAAGAAGCGCAATCGTAAAAATCGGCGGCCAGGAGTACGAGATGCTCCTCACCACCAAAGCAACAAAGGAGATCGCCGGACGCTACGGCGGCCTTGAGAACCTGGGCGATAAGCTGATGAAGTCGGAGAACTTCGAGATGGCTCTCGATGAGATCGTGTGGCTCATCACGCTGCTCTGCAACCAAACAATCCTTGTGCATAACCTCAAGCATCCCGATGAGAAAAAGCCGGAACTGACCACGGAGGAGGTCGAGCTACTCACCTCGCCGATGGAACTGACGGATTACAAGGACGCCATCATGGAGGCTATGTACAGAGGAACGAAACGCAATATCGAAAGCGAGACAGACTCAAAAAACGCACAGGTCGGGTAAGTGACGAAGAGTTATTTACCCGGCTGTTATATTACGGCATCGGTCAGCTTCATCTTACGCAGGATGAGTTCTGGCTGATGCCGTTCGGTCTGTTTATGGATTTATGGGAATGCCATAAGCAGTTTAGCGGCATATCGAAGCCGAAACAGAATCTCACGATTGACGATGTTATTCCCTACGGAATCTGACGGGAAGGAGGTAAAGACGCATGGCTGACAATTTCGGTCTGAAGATCGGTGTCGAGGGAGAGAAGGAATTCAAGAAAGCCCTGTCCGATATCAACCAGTCGTTCAAGGTACTCGGCTCGGAAATGAAGCTGGTATCCTCGCAGTTTGACAAAAACGATAAATCCGTGCAGGCTCTCTCTTCCCGCAATCAGGTGCTGAACAAGGAAATCGAGACACAGAAACAGAAGATCGAGACGTTAAAGGCGGCTCTCGACAACGCCGCCACCTCCTTTGGAGAGAACGACAAGCGCACACAGAACTGGCAGATTCAGCTGAACAACGCAGAAGCCGCTCTGAACGACATGGAGCGCGAGCTGGAGGACAACAACAAGGCTCTCCAAGACGCCGAGAACGGTTTTGACGAGGCAGGCGATGAAGCGGGCGAGTTTGCCAAGGAAGTAGACGATGCCGGAGATCAGACCGAGGATGCCGGGAGCAAGTTCCAGAAGCTCGGTGAGATCGCAAAGACAGTCGGCAAGGCTATGGCCGCCGCTGTTGCCGCCATTGGTGCGGCTGCTGTCGCTGCAGGGAAAGCCCTGTGGAACATGGCGAACGATGTGGCTGAAGCCGGGGACGAGATCGACAAGATGTCGCAGAAAATCGGTATCAGCGCGGAGTCCTACCAGGAATGGGACTATGTGTTCCAGAGATGCGGCACGGACGTCAACAACCTGCAGGCAGGCATGAAAACGCTCTCCGGCGTTATTGCTGACGCGGGAAACGGCTCGTCCTCTGCTGCGGAAAAACTGGCGGCGGTCGGTCTTTCTATTGATGATCTGAACGGCAAGAGCCAGGATGAGCAGCTTTCCATTGTAATTTCCGCTCTGCAGGACATGGAGGCTGGCGCGGAAAGGACGTCTGCGGCTACCGACCTTCTTGGGCGCTCCGCTACAGATATGGCGGCAGTCCTCAATATGACCGCAGAGGAGACGGAAGCCTTAAAGCAGGAGGCACAGGACTACGGCATGGTCATGAGCAACGAAGCCGTGGCAGCCTCCGCCGCTTTCGAGGACAGTCTCACAAAACTGCAAGGGACGCTGGGCGGATTGAAGAACCGCATGGTCGGAGAACTGCTCCCCGGCATCACGCAGATCATGGACGGTCTGTCTGACCTTGTTGCCGGAAATGAGCAGGCCGGAGAAGAAATCAAAAACGGCGTCACAAGTGTGATTGAAACTGTCAGTAGTATGATACCGCAGGCGGTTTCCCTTATCTCCACCATCGCGGCGGCTGTACTTGAAAGCGCACCGTCCATAATATCCGCTCTTGCGGAGGGCATCATCGGAGCGATACCTACGCTCGTGCCTGTCGTATTGCAGGTCATTACGGAACTGGTCGGCGCACTCGTGACGCTCCTTCCGCAGATCGTGGACGCGGGTATGCAGATTATCGTGTCCCTCATCCAGGGCATTGCCCAGGCTGTTCCGACACTCATTCCGCAGATGGTGCTTGTGGTGACGCAGATCGTACAGACGCTTATTGAAAATCTGCCGATGGTACTGGACGCAGCCCTTCAGCTGATAACGGGACTGGCGCAGGGTATCCTTGACGCTATCCCTGTCCTAATCGAAGCCCTGCCCGCCATCATCACGGCTATCGTTGAGTTCATCGTGGGAGCTATCCCTCAGATCATCGATGCCGGAATACAGCTTCTGACTTCGCTGATTACGGCTCTGCCGCAGATCATTTCCGCAATCGTGGCTGCAATACCGCAGATCATTGACGGGATATTGAACGCCATACTCAGCGCTATTCCGCAGATTATCGAAGCGGGAATAAAGCTGCTGGTGGCTCTCATAGAGAACCTTCCGACCATCATAACCACAATTGTGAATGCGATACCGCAGATTATAACGAGCATCGTGAACGCACTGATCGGAAACATCGACAAGATTATCATGGCAGGCGTTCAGCTGTTCGTGGCTCTTATAAAGAACCTACCGCAGATTATTGTGGCGATTGTGAAAGCCGTACCGCAAATCATTACTTCCATTGTGAAGGGCTTTGCTGGCGGCGTATCGCAGATGGCACAGGTCGGTCTCAATCTTATCAAGGGCATTTGGAACGGCATCGGGGACGCCGCATCCTGGCTATGGAGCAAGGTCAGCGGTTTCTGCTCGAACCTGCTCAGTAAGATCAAGGGCTTCTTCGGAATATCCTCACCGTCCAAGGAGATGGCGTGGGTCGGCGATATGCTCACGGCGGGTCTTGCCGGAGGTATTGATGATTCGGCAAAGGTCGCTATCAATGCCGCGCAGGATTTGAACAAGGGCATCATGGATGTAATGGGCGGTCTTGCAGACGATATGCAGTCTGCCGTGCCGAGCAATTTCAAACTGGATGCGGATGCTACGGTGCGCTCTGCCGTAAGCGGTGCAACAGGCATGAACGGCGGCAGTTCTTACGGCGCGCTCGTTTCAGTCGGTCAGATGATCGTCCGCAGCGAGGACGATATCCGCAGGATTTCACAGGAACTTTATAACCTGATACAGACGGGCTCCCGTGCACAGGGACGCTTTTCAACGGCTTAAGGAGGTGTGCTGAATGGGCTTTACATACAACGATACGGCGTCTGCCGATATGTGTCTGAAAGCACGGCTCACCTCCTGGCAGGTGTGCGGAGGGCTGCGCAACTATACGGCATCCATTCCGGGCAAGAGCGGCGTGGCAGACTTCGGAGCGGATTTTGACTACAGAGAAATTAATGTCTCCTGCAGCATTGCTCCGAAGAGGAACTTTGCATCTCTTGTTTCGGTACTGGACGATATTTCACTCTGGCTCGATCCCACGGACGGGCTGAAACAGCTTGTGTTCGATGATGTGCCGGACAGGTACTTCATGGCACGGCTTTACGAAAAGGTGGACTGCGAAAGGCTGCTCGTCCGCTCGGCGGGCAGCTTCGATTTGAAGTTTTTCTGTCCCGATCCCTTTGCCTACGCTGTGGAGGATGAGGAGTTTTCCATTACTTCCACCGGAACGCATACGGTCAGAAGGACGAAAGGCAATGTGGCGTCCAATCCTGTGTACCGCATCAAGGGCGTGATCTCCTCCGGTGTAAGTAACTACATCACCATTACCACGAACGGCTCACAGCTTAAAGTGGTGAACGCTGCTCTTGCGGCAGCGGAAACGTTGGTGGTCGATACGGATATGATGACCGCCTGGGTGGAGGACGCAAACGGGAATGTCCTGCGGAACGGACTGCCGTATCTTTCGGAACTGAACTTCCCAACGCTTTCTGTCGGGAACAATACAATCGCTGTGGCGGCGAACAACGCCACATTTACAAGGCTTGAAATCGAAGCCAAGAGCAGATGGAGGTGACGGCGGATGTCCTTAAAAACGATACTGAATAAACAGACGGACTTCACGGGTGAGTTCCCGGCGGAGTACGCAAAGGGCGGTCTGTGGCGTTTCAACGAGGATGCTCCCGATGCCGACACCTGCCTTACTGATTCCTCCGGGAACGGCAGGAAGGCGTATATCAACAAATGGAGTGGAACGACCGCGTCTCTGATTGACGGTGTGTTCGACTCCTATTTTCGCATGAACATCAACAATCCATCCTCGGAGCAGACCTATCTGAAGGTCACGAATGACGGCACGATATTCTCCGATCTTGGGGAACGGATCATCGTGGGCGGCTGGATGCGACCGACCACCTATTCCGTGGGAAACACATACACGCCGATTCTCTCTACCCGAGGTGGTACGGGACAGCCGATTTTTTATCTGTCCCTCATCCGCGGAAAGCCGAGATTGATGCTCTACAATTCCTCCGGCTCCCTGATATTGGATACCTCGGTCACGCCGTCCTTCAATCTTGAAAATGCCAAGTGGTACTTCATCGCGGCGGTGATCGAGCCGGACAATAAAAAAGCCTGGTACGTGGTCGGCGATAAGGACAGCGGTACGGTGTGGAAATCCTCCGCACTGACCTTCACGGGTGAACTGAACCGCTCCTGCACGGCAGACCTAATCTGGGGAATGCTGAACAGTTCCTACTGGTACGCAGGCGGCTTTGACGACTGGTTTCTGGACTGCGATTCGGAACTTACCGCCGATGATCTTATGGATTATTTCCGCTCCGCTGTCATGGCGAACGCCGGAGATACCACGGGAACTGTTGACGGCATCACCGAGCCTGGAACGGTCACGCTCCGCGAATCGAGCGGCGTTTATCCCACAGAAGGTATCCTTACCACGGCGGCTGCAGAGTGCAACCTGTCCGGCACGGGTCGTGTGTCTGTGACGAGCGAGTATGTCTCAGGCACGACCGCTGTTTCCCTGGTGGAGACTTCCACAAGTGATGATCTTATCACATGGAGCGATTGGGTGGTGGTCCCTTCGGACGGCAAGCTGCAATCTCCCAACAGGGAATATATCCGTTTTCGTGTGACGCTTACCACGACCGAAACGAGCCTGACGCCGAAGGTCGTGGATATACGGCTTTACGATATCCCTCGCTCTCCCTATGAGAAGATCGGCTATGCCCGTCCCGTTGTCCTTGACAGCAACGGTGCATGGGAGGCGGTGCTTGAAAATGCCTACGACATCATCGTAACGGGCGAGATCAACGGCGAGGATACGCTTTCATTCAAGATTCCTTACCGGGACAGCAAGCGGTCATATATCGACAGCGAAAAAAAGATACAGATCGTGGACGATATCTACAAGGTTCGCACGGTCACGGACAGCAAGGACACGGATGGCAGTTCCGTCACGGAGGTGTATGCCGAGGCGGAGTTCTACGATCTTACTTTCTCTGTCAGAAAAGAGGATCGAACCTTTGAAGCGGAGTACCCGGAAACCGCTATGGCTTACGCTCTTTCCGGCACTGAATGGGCGGTCGGCACGGTCAATGTGCGCACCAAGAGGACGTGGACGAGCAGCGAGAAAAACGCTCTGTCCATCCTCCGAAATGTGGCTGACCTGCACGGCGGCGATCTGGTCTTTGACTGCGCCAACAGGCTTGTGCATCTGCTGACAGTGAACGGCAAGGACAGCGGTGCGCTGTTCGCCTACAGAAAGAACATGAAGTCCATACAGAGGGTGGTCGATACCCGCAGTCTTGTGACACGGCTCTATGCTGTGGGCGCGGACGGGCTGACATTCGCCGACATCAACGGCGGCAAGCCCTATGTGGAGGACTTTTCCTATACGAACGAGATACGCATTTCCACGTTGGACTGCTCGTCCTTCACAAATCCATATCAGATGAAGGAGTATGCCGAGATGCGCCTTGCACAGTACGCCAAGCCGACTATTTCCTATGTGCTGAACGCTATGGATTTGTCGGTGCTGACGGGCTACGAGCATGAAGCATGGGAACTTGGGGACTATGTGCGTGTAGAGGACAAGGAACTGGGTATTTCGGTCACAACGAGAATCGTTCGCCGGGAATACAACCTGCAGGAGCCTTGGAACACGGTGCTTGAACTATCCACCACGCTGAAGAACCTCGGCAGTTCCGCAAGTCAATGGGACAACGCTGCCGATACGCTGGAAGGCACAAGCATGGTATCCAACGATGATATCCGTGAAATGGTACCGTTCAACCTGCTGCGAAACTCCCGTGCTGACGATGGGCTTGCTTACTGGACGAGTTCCGGCTTTGTGGCCGATGGTGAAAACGGCGCGTCCGGCACGGCGTCCTTCAAAGCGGAGGGTACATCGGGTATGACAAAGAGTCTCTCGCAGACCGTGTATCCCGCCAACCGCGACAGCTATACCATCTCGGCACAGATCGGCTCGGAGGATTTGGAGAAGATGTCTGATTCCTCCCAGGTCGGCATTGAGGTCATTATCGAATACGAGGACGGCACGACAGAGAGCCGATTCATCGATCTGTACTGACGGAGGTGGGCTATGGTTTATTTTTCAAAAACGCAGGCGAAAGTATCGCCGGAGCATTACGGGGACAGGATCAAGTCCATCACCGTCCGTATCTGCGTCACGAACTGCACGGGAAAACTGTATGTGACGGACATACTCCTCCAGGCGGGAGCGGTCGCTACGGGATGGGTAGGACATCCCTGCGAAATTAAGTGGACGCTCGATGGGTAACGTCAGATTCATCCGCCTTGCGGAGGTCGTGAACAAGAAGCAGGATAAGCGAGTCGTGAGCGTTACGGTCATTCCTACCATCACCGATTGCTCCGGCACGATTTATTTTACCGACCTTCAGCTGCAGGAAGGTCCCGCTCTGACGGGCTATGCTCCGCACACCGAGATCTGTCTGAAGGAGTCGGAGAACGCTCCCGTGTGGTTCAACGGCATCGTCCGCTCGGAAGAAACGGTGATCCTTTTGAACCTCGGCGGCACATCGGCGGGGCTTGATATCCACCTCTATCCGAAACAGTACATGGATGGCGGCTCTGTCACGCTGGCACAGGGAGTCGGAGGTCAGAAAGCGACCTTCCCGAATGCCATGAACGCCGGAGACGATGTGGCTCTTTTGGCTTCTACGAGGGAATGCACGAGGAACGGAGCGAAGGAAACGAAGGACGGATTTTATCAGTACAGCGCGGCATGGGATTCCAAGCATATCGTGTCTCTTCCGCAGGGAAAATCTGCGCAGCTTTTATATTCGATGCAGGAAATGGACGATGGAGGTGAATTGCTCTGATGGATGTACTTAAAGGAAAGAAAATCATGGTATGGACATTCATGGGCAATGCCAGGATGTATACGGCTCTTCGGAACTACGGTGACCGCATCAGCCAGATCGGGCTGTTCTCATTTAAGGTCAGGGCAACCGGCGAGATTTACGAAACGGGCGTGGCCATATCGGATATGCTCACCTACATCAATATGTACCCGCACATCAAGTGGCTCTTGACCGTTGCGAATGACGGCACGAACAGCATCTTCCGAGCCTTAAGGGACAATACGAATGGTGCGCAGGATATGTTCCTTTCGGAACTTGTCCGCATCATGCAGAAATATCCGTGGTGTGACGGCATCGACATCGACCTTGAGAAAGGCGATGGCTATTCCACGCACGAGACGTCCACAGCAATGTTCCGCAATATCTACAACACGGTCAAAGGCTATGACTCATCCAAGCTGATGAACATCTGTCTGCCTGGTATGACAAGCGTCAACGGCTCAGTCGGCGGTGAGAACTGGTGCGTGTATGCCGACCTCAACAATTACTGCGATACCGCATCCATCATGAGCTATGGCATGGCATGGGCAGGCTCCGCGCCGGGACCGGTATCCCCGCGCTCCTGGCTTGAGGGAATCTACGACTATGCATCCCAGGTCATGGATACGGAGAAGGTGTTTCTCGGAATGCCCGCCTACGGCTGGAACTGGCAGATATACGACAAGCCCGCAAATATCGGCAAGACCTATCGCGGCACTTCGCAGACCTACTATGCTGCGCAGAACTGGCTCAAGGGCGTGTATAACTTCACGGACGATGAGCCGCCGCAGCCGTTTATCCCATTCGTGGGATATTGGGATGATAACAATAAAGTGCCGTGGGCGCTCCCTCATGTGTACGACTACATGGAAGGGCGGGATGCCGACAGCTATTCCTATCCGCAGATGAGCGGGACATATAACGGCAGGCACTATCTGACGGCGTATAGCAAGCAGCAGAAAACCGAATTTGAGAACATCATCGTTGACCATGACGGCGGCAATTACGCCAGCGCATCCGGCATTGTGTCTATTGAGAACGGCATCGCCACGCTTGGTGACGAAGGCACGGTCACATATCAGTTTACCGTCAGCACAGCGGGAACTTATGATGTGGCGGTGCGGCTATGCTATCCCTTCTGGGACAAGAACGGCATCTATGTGTCGCTGGACGGAGCGACCACGCACTATACGGAAAGCCGCCTGTGGTGGCCGTATTGGAGAAGCACCTTCTGGACTTCGCTTGCAAGCGGCGTGAGCCTTTCGGCGGGAACGCATACGATAAAGATTTCTGTCGATGTGAAAGGCGTCCAGTTTTACGGCTTCCGCGTCTGTTCGTCCTTTTCAGAAGAGCCGTCTGCCGGTGATGCGACCTATACCTTCTCCCCACGGCAGTTCAAGGACGTGGATGGCAACATGGTCGGGCCCGACCGTGGTTTCAGGCTGACTTTGGAAATGCTCCGCAGAAAGCCCGACTCTGCACTCGTGTGGTACGAGGACTTCCGGGACTACGGAGTATTGGAAACGAACTACTGGACGGTGCTGTCAGGCTCCTTTGAGGTGTGGCGGTCGGAGGAATACTCAATGGAGCGAGTTTACTCCCAGCTTGACGGCAGTGGTCAGCTTGCGTGGCGATATGACGGTTTTTCAGATATTCATCTCCGTGCAAGGCTGGCGTTCCCGGTAAATGGCAGCGGACGGGCTGGCGTTTTCTGTGGGAATCTTTTCTGCTGTCTGAACTACGATAACCAGGCGGTGGAGCTATGGGACGACTCCACGCTTCTCGGCAGCTACAGCCAGGAGATCACGAGAACGCCGAACGCGGACCTTCGGACTGATCCGAATATGTACACGGTGGAGATGCGTATCCGTGGGAACAGAGTGCGCGTCTATTCCGGCTCTTCCTATACGCTGCGTTTCACGGCAACGGTCAGCGGTTTCTCCGGCGGCTATGCGGGGTACCGCTCCGACAACCGCACGGTCTGCGAACTGATGCGTTTGGGAGACGCCTGGACATACGAGCCGTATGAGCGGTTCGATGTGGTCATGCCGGACGGGACGCAGAAATCCTTCGGTCGTATCAGCAGGAGCAACTGCACATGGGACAGCGAGTTCCAGGTGTTCACGCTGACCGCAGACGTGGAGGAATCATCCACGAGGAGCGAGGACATTTCGATGGATTATGACTTTTTCCATTCGGACGATATGCTCTCGCTTTCTTGCGGCAACGACTATCAGGCAACGGTCATACCCGTGGATATCAACATCTGGGTATCGCGGCTGTTCCTCGGAGACGCGGACGGATTCTCCATCCTCTATTACCAGGACGTGGACTCCCTCGTCTATTGGGCGAACGAGGCCGCTTATCGGTGGAAGCTCCGAGGAATGTGTATGTGGTCCCTTGGGCAGGAGGATTTGCGGCTATGGGAATGGCTGCCGAAACAGGTCTGACAATATAACACAATACGACACACTATCTTTCGGGAATCAGCGATTGCTTACGGGCAGTCGCTTTTTTCATACCAAAACGCAAAGGAGGACATATCTCATGAAAGAATTCTGGAACACCATTCAGGTAATCTTCGCGGCAATCGGAGGGTGGCTCGGTTACTTCCTCGGAGGCTGTGACGGTCTGCTCATCGCTCTTGTGGCGTTCGTGGCAATCGACTACATCACGGGCGTCATGTGCGCCATCGCCGACAAGAAGCTCTCCAGCGAGGTGGGATTCAAGGGTATCTGCCGCAAGGTACTAATTTTCCTGCTCGTGGGGATCGCCAACATCCTCGATGTGCAGGTCATCGGCACGGGCAGCGTCCTGCGCACAGCGGTCATTTTCTTTTACATCTCCAACGAGGGCGTGAGCCTTACGGAGAATGCCGCACATCTTGGACTGCCTATCCCGGAAAAGCTGAAAGCGGTGCTGGAGCAGCTCCATGACAGATCGGGAAAGGAGGACGAGTGACATGGCTTATACAAACAGTTCTATGGTGGCATACACCAAACTCAGCCCGAACCATTCCGGGCAGCGGACGCATTCTATTGACCGCATCACTCCCCACTGCGTGGTCGGTCAGTGTACGGCGGAGGGGCTTGGGGAGTGGTTTGAAAAAACCTCCACAAAGGCATCCAGCAATTACGGCATCGATAAGGACGGCCGTGTCGGGATGTATGTGGAGGAGAAGAACCGCTCATGGTGTTCCTCGTCCAATGCCAACGACCAGCGGGCGATTACCATCGAGTGCGCATCCGATACCACGGAGCCATATGCGTTCCGTGACATTGTATATCAGACGCTTATCAAGCTGTGCGCGGATATTTGCAAGAGAAACGGCAAGACGAAGCTCCTGTGGCTCGGCGATAAGGATAAGACGCTCGCCTATGAACCGAAGTCCGGCGAGATGATCCTGACCGTCCACCGGTGGTTCGCAAACAAAAGCTGTCCCGGCAACTGGATGTATGCCAGGATGGGCGATCTTGCGGAAAAGGTCACGGCGGTTCTCGGCAGTGGTACCGGGGGTACCGATGGTTTCACTACTACACAGGGAACACAGGCTTCTGCCTTTTCTTCTCTTTCAGAGTCGGATGTCGTAAAGAGTGTGGGAGCATTGTTTACGGCAGACCAGAAAAAAACGGGCATCCTCGCATCGGTTTCGATGGCGCAGTTCGTCCTCGAATCCGGCTACGGCAAGTCGGAACTGGCGCAGAACGCCAATAACGTGTTCGGCATGAAATGCTCACTCTCCGGCAACACCTGGAGCGGTTCGACCTGGGACGGCAAAAGCAAGTACACCAAGCAGACGAAGGAGCAGCATACGGACGGCAGCTACGAGACAATTACGGCGGACTTCCGCAAGTATCCGTGTGTGGAGGACTCCATCGCCGACCACAGCGCGTATCTCCTCGGAGCGAAGAACGGCAGTAAACTCCGCTATGACGGTTTGAAAGGTTGCACCGACTATAAGAAAGCCGTGCAGATCATCAAGGACGGCGGCTATGCCACGAGTCTTACCTATGTACAGAACCTCTGCTCGATCATCGAGCGGTGGAACCTTACGCAGTTCGATGTAAAAGAGAGCGAGACGGCTATTGCCTGGTACCGCGTCCGTAAGACCTGGGCTGATTCCAAGACGCAGAAAGGCGCGTACAAGATTTTGGAGAATGCCAAAAAGTGCGCTGATGCCAATCCGGGATATAGTGTGTTTGATGTAAATGGTGTAAACATCTACACACCGAAAACAACTACTCCCGTCACGCCGGATGTTCCGTTCCTCGTGCGGATCACCATCACCGACCTTAATATCCGCAAAGGGCCTGGAACGGATTATGACAGGACGCAGTTCATCCCCGTGGGCGTTTACACCATCGTGGAGGTCAAGTCCGGCAAAGGCTCGACCGCAGGATGGGGACGATTGAAGAGCGGCGCGGGATGGATCAGTCTCGACTTCGCCACGAGGATTTAATCGGAACACGAGAACACATAGGAACAGCAAATTTCTATCTCTCCGTATATAATACACATTTTTTATATACCCTATTTTCGTTCACGAAATTTATGTTGTAATAGGATTTTTCGTGTTCCTCGTGTTCCAACCGTTGAAAATAAAGGATTATTCGGAACAGGTATGGCCTGTGGGTGTCTCTTCGGAGAGCCTGCAGGCCGCTTTTTTTATGCCGTAACGGTGGGGGTTGAATTTTTCGGTAGTGAGTGAGGGAGATACCACAAGACGCATCCCTCGGAAGGAGCCGAAGGATTATGACTGACAATCAAAAATCGCAGATCATCAAACTCCGCGCCGCAGGCAACGGCTACGGCAAGATTGCCCAGACGCTTGGCATATCTCTGAACACAGTAAAGTCTTTCTGCCGCAGGAACGATATCAACGGGAACGCTGCAATCGAGCCTTCCGTTACACTCACCGGCGAAACAACAGCCTGCGAGAACTGCGGTCGGGAGATTCAACAGATCGCCAAGCAGAAGAAAAAGCGCTTCTGCTGCGACAAGTGCCGTAACGAGTGGTGGAACAGCCATCTCGACCAAGTGAAGCGTAAGGCGGTCTACGATTTCAGATGCCCGCACTGCGGTAAGGAGTTCCACATTTACGGGGACAGGCGCAGGAAGTATTGCAGCCATGAATGCTACATCGCCGACCGTTTCAAAGGTGGTGACGGCGATGAGTAAAGAAGACTTCCGCAACGAAAAGCTCTATCAGACCACCATGCACCTTGCCAGGAAGATGCTCGAAGAAGGCATTATTTCCGATGAGGAGTATCGTCAGATTGATACAATTTTCCTTGAGAAATATAAGCCTGTTTTCGGCACATTATTTTCGGATATATCGTTGACTTCCGGGGCGTAAAGAGTGATGTATAGTGTCGGAAAGGAGTGATTTCATGGCAAAAATCACAAGGGTCGAACAGGCAGTGCCGACCATAAAAGCGAAGAAAAAAGTCGCTGCCTATGCCCGCATCTCGATGGAATCGGAACGCATGAACCATTCCCTCTCCGCACAGATCAGCTACTACAGTTCCCTGATACAAAAGAATCCTGACTGGCAGTACGCAGGCGTGTTCGCGGACGATGGGATCAGCGGCACTGGCATAGCCAAGCGCGATGAATTCAAGCGTATGATTGAAGCCGCCGACAACGGCGAGATCGACATCATCCTTACGAAATCAATCCAACGGTTCGCCAGGAACACGGTGGACCTGCTGGAGACGGTGCGGCACTTGAAGGATATCGGCGTGGAGGTGCGGTTCGAGAAAGAACACATCAATTCCATGAGCGGTGACGGCGAGTTGATGCTGACCATCCTCGCATCCTTCGCACAGGAAGAAAGCCGGAGCCTTTCAGAGAACTGCAAATGGGGTATCAGAAAGCGGTTCGAGAAAGGGATACCGAACGGACACTTCCGGGTATACGGCTATCGCTGGGAAGGCGATGAACTGGTCATCGTGCCGGAGGAAGCGGAAGTCGTGAGACGCATTTTTCAGAACTTCCTGGACGGAAAATCAAGGCTGGAAACGGAGCGGGAGTTCGCCACCGAGGGCATCACAACAAGAGAAGGATGCCGTTGGGTGGATTCCAATATCAAGGTGGTTCTCACAAACGTGACCTACACGGGAAACCTTCTCCTGCAGAAAGAGTTCATTTCCGATCCCATTTCAAAGCAGCGGAAAAAGAACAAGGGACAGCTACCGCAGTACTATGTGGAGGACACACATCCCACCATCATCGACAAAGCGACCTTCGATTATGTGCAGGAGGAGATCGCACGGCGCAAGGAACTGGGACCGAGGGCGAACAAAAGCCTGAACCTTACCTGCTTTTCGGGAATGCTGAAATGCCCGCACTGCGGTCAAAGCTATATGCACAACAAGCGTACTGACCGGGGCTTCATGGAGTTTTGGGTCTGCGGTTCGAGGAAGAAAAAAGGCGGTCGGTGTCCCGTCGGCGGCAGCATAAACCACGAGAACCTCAAGAAAGCCTGCGCCGCCGTCCTCGGCCTGGATGAGTTCGATGAGGATGCATTCCATGATAGAGTGGATTTCATCAACGTGCCGGAACGCGGGATGCTTGAGTTCCATCTGAAGAACGGCGAGGTCATTACTAAGGACTGCCCGAACACAGGACACAAGGACTGCTGGACTGCGGAGTACAGAGCGAAAACATCAGAGAAACGCAGGAAAAGACCGAACTGCAAAGGCTCCTCCGTCATGACGGGCAAGATAAAGTGCGTGGGGTGCGGGTGCAATTTCCGCAGAGCCACGCAGCCGTCTTCTACATCGGAAAGCGGCAAAGCCTACTACTGGCGGTGCGCTGAGCGGGACGGATGCGAAACGGTCGGTCTGCGAGAGGATGTGTTGAAACCATTCATAGCGGAGACGCTCGGCATTGCTGAATATGACGATGGTGAGTTTGAAAAGCGGATAGACCACATTGATGTGCTTTCCGCTACGGAGATGGTTTTCCATTTCAAGGACGGCAGGACGGTCAGCCGCACATGGGAGCAGCCGAAACGGGTCGGCAGACCTTGGACGGATGAGCAGAGAGCCAAGTTTAAGGAATCCATCAAGGGTAGGTATACGCCGGAGGTACGGCAGCAGATGAGCGAACACATGAAACAATTACGGAAGGAGCGTGGTAAAGCATGGCGCAAAGAAAAGTAACGGCAATTCCAGCTACCATCAGCCGGTACACGGCCACGCCGATCAACAGTACGAAGAAGCGCCGCGTTGCCGGATATGCCCGCGTTTCGACCGACCACGAAGACCAGACCACGAGCTACGAGGCACAGGTCGATTACTACACCAACTACATTAAGAGCCGGGACGATTGGGAGTTCGTTGCCATATACACGGACGAAGGAATCTCGGCAACGAACACCAAAAAGCGCGAGGGCTTCAAAACAATGATTGCCGATGCCCTTGCAGGGAAAATCGATCTCATTGTTACCAAGAGCGTGAGCCGTTTCGCAAGGAATACGGTAGACAGCCTTACCACGGTGCGGAAGCTGAAGGATGAGGGCATTGAGATTTATTTCGAGAAAGAAAACATATGGACGCTGGATTCCAAGGGCGAACTGCTCATCACCATTATGTCGAGCCTTGCGCAGGAAGAAAGCCGCTCCATTTCCGAAAACGTCACCTGGGGGCAGCGCAAGCGCATGGCAGACGGAAAGGTCAGCTTTGCCTACAGTCGCTTTCTTGGGCTGGAGAAGGATAAAGAAACCGGCAAGATTGTGGTCAATCCCGAGCAGGCAGAAACCGTGCGTCTGATCTTCCACCTGTTCCTTGAGGGCATGACGCCGCACTCCATCGCCACGGAACTTACGAGCCGGGGCATCAAGACACCTGCAGGCAAGGACGTGTGGAACCAACAGACGGTGCGCCGGATGCTCTCGAACGAGAAATACAAGGGCGATGCCCTTTTGCAGAAGGAGTTCACGGTGGACTTCCTTCAGAAAAAGATGAAGAAGAACGAGGGTGAAGTTCCGCAATACTATGTGGAGGGCAACCACGAGGCAATCATCAGCCCGGCGGTGTTCGACTTGGTGCAAGCGGAGCTTGCCAAGCGCACGAAGGGCGGTTCACGATACAGCGGCGTGAGCATTTTCTCAAACAAGATCAAATGTGCCGACTGCGGCGGATGGTTCGGCTCGAAGGTCTGGCATTCCACAGACCGCTACCGCAAGGTCATCTACCGCTGCAACCGCAAGTACAACGGTGAGAAGTGCCAGACTCCCCATGTTACGGAGGACGAGGTTAAGGAGGCGTTTGTGTCGGCATACAACCAACTCGTGACGGAGAAAAAAGAGATCATTGCCAATGCAGAGATCATCCGCAAAACACTCTGTGTCACCGATTCCCTGCAGGAAGAAAAGGGCAGGCTGGAGGAAGAGATGGTGGTGCTGGTGGAAATGACGCAGAACATCGTGGCGGAGAATGCCCGTGTCGCACAGGATCAGGATGAGTACCAGAAACGCTACGATGGACTTGTCCAGCGGTACGATACGGCGAAGGCTCGGTACGATAAGGTGGTAGCCGCCATCTCCGCCAAAGAAACGCAGAGCGAACGGTTGGCAAACTTCATCAAGGTGCTGAAAGCCCAAGACGGCACCATCAGCGAGTTTGACGGCAGCCTTTGGAGCAGCATGGTCGAGTTCGTCACGGTGGGCAGGGGCAAGGAGATCACGGTCACCTTCCGGGACGGTACGGAGATACAGGCATAACAGATACACAGGCAGGAACGGCACTCGGCTACGGTCGGGTGTCTTTTTTCGTTATGGGGTAGAAATGTTCATAAATATGTGGTATAATAAATAACACTTTGAGTGCAATAAACCAACAAAATTATCGTTAGAAACAACAGAGGGATTGAAATATGGTCAAGAACAATTTTGAAGTCGATGTCAAAGTAAAGTGCATCGAAGCTGATATGACACAGGCGAAACTCGGAGAGGAAGTCGGTACAACGGGTCAGTATGTGAATCGGCTCATCAAGAAAGGCGATTCCATCGTGAATAAAACCTTTGTTCAGATGCTCGAAGTTCTGGGCTATGATATTCAGCTTACCTATGTAAAGCGCGAGGAGGAGTAAGACAATGGTGAACTTGAGCAGACTTGAAGAAATAAAAGATCTGCGGACGGTGTGGCCGCATGAAGCCTTGGACTTTACTCCGTGGCTTTCACAGGACGATAACATCGCTCTCCTTGCAGATGCAGTGGGGCTTGATATTACCGTTGATGAGACAGAGTCTTCCGTGGGAGATTTCAATGTCGATATCTTTGCGTCTGAGACGGGGACGGATCGGAAAATCATCATAGAGAATCAACTGGAGGATACCAACCACGACCACCTCGGCAAGCTGATAACCTATGCGTCTGGTAAATCTGCGGATGTGATTATATGGGTCGTGAAACACGCTCGTGAGGAACACAAGGCGGCTATCGAATGGCTGAACAACCATACCGATGAGAAAATCGGATTCTTCCTCTGTGAGATAAAACTGTATCGCATCGGTACTTCCGAGCCTGCCGTGAAGTTTGAGGTCATTGAAAAACCTAACGACTGGACAAAGGAAGTAAAAAAGAGCGAGTCTGCAAATGGGACTCAGCAGCAGAGATACGATTATTGGGTGGCGTTCCAGGACTACGCTTTCCAAAACGCACAGTTTGCAAAGAACTTCAATCGCAGGAAGCCGTCTATGGATCATTGGATGAACTTCAGCGTGGGTTCTTCTGCCTGCCACATCGCCGTGTCGCAGATTCAGAAGCGGAACGAACTGGACGTGGAACTGTATATCAGCGAGGATAAAGACCTGTTCCACTCACTCTTTGATAATAAAGACGATATCGAATCCGACGCTGAATTAACCTTTGACTGGCGAGAACTGCCGGAGCGTAAGGCAAGCCGTATCGTTATCGAGAAGAGCGTAACTTTCGGTGACAAGAATCAATGGAACGCACAGTTTGACTGGATAATCGATGTCATGCTCAAGATGAAGAAAGCGTTCAAGAAATACTTATAATTTGTCTTGTTTGAGGGAGAAGATACAGAATGGGTGAGAAAGTATATAAGCCAATTGTAAAAGATGGAGATCATCTCATTCGTTCCAAGGATAATCCAGACCGCGTGAGAGGATTGACGCGGGACGAGAACAATCAGAATCCCGACATCATCGAGTGGGAAGAGTACGATGTTGACGATTTACGGAGCGATGATTATGATCCGTACCCTTATGAAGAACGGCGCGTTCAATTAACACCGGAGCAGGAAGAGTTTGCACAGCAAGTCGGAGAAGCTCTGGGTGCGGCCATCGTAGCAGGAGGCATCTTGCTGTTTCGGGAGGTTATATCTCCTTGGTGGAAAAACACCGCATGGCCTTGGGTTAAGGAAAAGGGTCGCGGAATAAAAAATGCTGTCAGTGGGAAAAAGGAGCAAAAGACCACAACAACAGCAAAAACAGCTGTTAAAAAACAAGCTGAGCCAGATAGACGGCTTGCAGATGTTTCTTCGCAGATTGATAAGGTGTTTGAACAATTTTACTTCGAGATGGATGAAGAGGAAGCCAAAGCCCATATGATGAGACTGGTCTATCATATGCTTGGCGTGGTAAATGAAATCCGGATAATCAGCAACGCTCGAATCAGGAAAGACTGTGAATCGGAAGAACTGTGTATTGAACGGCAGAAGGAAGCTGAGAAGTTTCTTTCGGAGAAGGTGGCTGCTGGTTTGGATCAGTTACTTTCAAACGAAAATTTACGACTTGACCTGAACACGTCAAGGGAATTGTTCTCATTGACTGGCGGGGGCGTTCGGCTCAATGGTGAATATGTTCCTGTGCAGGCGATAAAAATTGATGAGGCATTAAAGGCAATTCAAATGCCGGAGTCATAAAGGATGTATATATGAAGCAACTGAAAGAAAAAGAATACGAGGAAATCCAGCAGTACCTCTATAACAAGGCGCACGGGTACATTTGGACGCCGGACACGCTGGAACTTATATGCGGCAGCAATGATAACGAGCCGGAGCCGATTGGCAGACAGATCCTTGAAATGCTGGGCAGGGTGCGTAACGAGCATATCTCCCACATGACGAGCGACAAGCACAAAAAATATGTGATCCGCAGCCTTCGTAAAGGTGAAACCGATCTGCTGAAGGACTTCTTGTATGAAGCTATCTTCATACCGAAGGGTGCGGAGCCGCCAGCGCGGGACATCATCGAGAAACCGGAACTTCGTGTGTACACGGATGATTTCGGTACCCAGAAAGGCGATAACTGCTTGGTCGCTGATTTCGGCGGCAAAGTGGTCGGAGCGGTCTGGACGAGAATCATGGACGATTATGGTCATGTAGATGATGAGACTCCGTCCTTCGCCATTTCGCTTTTTAAGGAATATCGCGGTCAGGGCATCGGCTCACAGCTTATGGTGAAGATGCTCGAACTACTGAAATGGCAGGGCTATGAACGGGCATCCCTGGCGGTGCAGAAATCAAACTACGCCGTGAAGATGTATAAGAATGTCGGGTTCAAGACGGTCGATGAAAATGCCGAAGAATATATCATGGTGTGCGAGTTATAAGGAGAGATTTGATAGATGGCATCAAGCAAAGAATACCTGGATTTTATATTGGAGCAGCTTTCGGAACTGGATGATGTGACCTATCGGGCGATGATGGGAGAATACATCATTTACTATCGCGGCAAGATTGTCGGCGGCATTTACGATGATCGCTTCCTCGTGAAGCCTACAAAGTCTGCTGTGGAGATGATGTCAAATGCGGATACAGAACTTCCGTATGATGGCGCAAAAGAGATGTTGCTTGTGGACGATGTGGATAATAAAGATTTTCTGCGGGAGCTTTTGGAAGCAATGTATGAGGAACTTCCTGCTCCGAAGAAGAGGTGAGAACAATATGAGCAGAACAGAAAATGTCGAACTGACGGTATTGTGTCTCATCACGGATGGAGACAGAATGCTCCTTCAGAACAGAATAAAGAATGACTGGCAGGGATATACGCTTCCGGGCGGTCACTTGGAACGGGGGGAATCTTTCGTTGACGCGGTGATTCGTGAGATGAAAGAAGAAACGGGACTGGACATAAAGAATCCTCAGCTTGTAGGCGTGAAGCAATTTCCAATTAAGGACGGACGGTATGTTGTTCTTCTGTTTAAGGCTACCGAATATAGCGGGACGGTCGTGTCTTCCGATGAGGGGCAGATGGAATGGGTAGAAAGCAATCGCCTGTCGGAGATAAACACGGTCGATGATTTTGAGGACTTGATGCGTGTAATAAACGATCCGGCGCTGACGGAATTTCAGTACCTGGTCGATGGGGATACGTGGACAGTTTCAATAAAATAGCCAGAGGAGATGATTGATTGAGCGAATCGGAACTTTACAAAGAACTTGGAATACTGACGAAGAACAGGGACAAGTGGGCAGAGAGCATACCGTATGTTTCTTCTCTCCTTGCACATGAATCCGTAAAGATACAGGCGAAGGCATTATGGCTGCTTGGTGAGATGGGGATGGAATATCCTCTGAAAGTGCAGGATGCAGTTCCGGAGATTGTTTCCTTCTGCGATAGCACAGAGCCTCTTTTAAGGGAAAGAGCGGTTAATGCTCTCGGAAGAATCGGTCGCGGCAAATACAGTGTGATAGAGCCGTATTG
The DNA here is from genome assembly GCA_947628655.1 of uncultured Clostridia bacterium. Taxonomy (GTDB): domain Bacteria; phylum Bacillota; class Clostridia; order Oscillospirales; family Ruminococcaceae; genus CAG-115. Next base: position 53,024 of record CANRAS010000002.1, read on the forward strand.
GATGGACTTGTTCCGTTTTGCATCCGATGAGGAAGCCAAGGTACGCTTGAGTTTTATTTGGGCATCGGAAAATATCGCCACAAACACTCCCGACATTTATGAGAATCATATGTCGGTGTTTGAGGAATTGCTACATGATACGGATGACAAAGTGCGAATGGAAGCACCGGAAATATTCCGGGTTCTCGGAAAACGTAGACCGGAGTTTGTTAGACCGTTTGTGGAGCAACTCAAGCACATATCAGAAACTGATGATAATCGTGTTGTGAGAATCCACAGCGCAGGCGCTATTAAGGCAACGATGTCATAGCAGGCAGATTTGTAGTTTCACGAGGAGAACGCAATGTACGCACAGGCAGCGATAAAATCAAATACCTTACTCCGTAACGGTGCATACGGCATCGTTATGAGGGGTGTGCAAAAATGCACACGGGGGTGTTCATCGTTAAGGGGTAGAAAAAGGCTGCCGTTATGTTGTATCAAATTAGACACGGCAACAGACCCCGCCTGCGGTTCAGGCAACTTCCTGACTGAAACCTACCTGTCGCTAAGACGGCTTGAAAACGAGGTTTTGGAGATTTTAACGAAAGATAACATTTCGTTCGACAGCGATATTATCAAAGTTTCGATAAAGCAGTTTTACGGCATTGAAATAAACGATTTTGCGGTAGCTGTCGCGAAAACCGCGCTTTGGATTGCGGAGTCGCAGATGATAGAACAAACGAAAAGTATTGTCAACGATAAGACATTGGAATTTCTCCCGCTGAAAACGAACCCGAATATAGTCGAGGGCAACGCCCTGCGCCTTGATTGGGAAAGCGTAGTGCCGAAGTCGGAACTGAATTATATCATCGGAAATCCGCCGTTTATCGGTGCGAGAAATGTTTCAAAAGAGCAAAAGCAAGAACTCTTTGACCTCTTCGGCGCAGACAGTAACGCTGGCTTGTTGGATTATGTTTCGGGTTGGTATATCAAAGCGACAAACTACATAGAGAATACCGATATAACCGCTGCTTTTGTGTCAACTAATTCTATTACACAAGGTGAACAAGTTGCAATATTGTGGAAACCGTTATTTGAGAAGAACATTTCTATAAATTTTGCATATAGAACCTTTGTCTGGGATAGCGAGTCAATAAAAAAAGCTCACGTTCATTGTGTAATTATTGGATTTTCAAATTGCCCGCCAACTAAGAAAATAATTTTTGATGACAAATTGCCTGTCGAAGTCGACAATATTAACGGATATTTGGTCAATGCTACAAATGTATTTATTGAAAGGCGAACAAATCCGATTTGTAATGTTCCAAAGATGTCAAAAGGCAATTACTATGCTAAGAGTAAGGGGTTGATTATCGAAAAAGAAGTTTACGATGATTTCATAAAAAAAGAGCCCAAGGCTCAAAAGTATATCAAAAAACTTGTAGGCTCTAAGGAATATATAAATAGCCTTGATAGATACTGCTTGTGGTTGGTAGATGTTCCTCCCAACGAAATTCGCTCTATGCCTTTGGTAATGGAAAGAATAAAACAAGTTCAAGAAGAACGTCTTAAAAGCACCGATAAAGCAATGCAAAACGTTCCTCCAACAAGGTTCAGAGAAACATACAATCCAGATAGATATATTATAGTTCCTGTTGTATCATCAGAACAACGGCAGTATATTCCTATGGGATTTTTAGATGGTAATACAATTTCAACTAATGGTAACTTAATTATCCCCGACGCCACATTATACCACTTCGGCGTATTAACTTCAAGCGTTCATATGGCGTGGGTGCGTACTGTATGTGGTAGACTTAAAAGCGATTATCGTTACTCCAAGGATATTGTCTACAACAACTTCCCATGGTGTACCCCGACCGCCGAACAGAAAGCCAAAATCGAGCAGACTGCGCAGGGTATTCTTGACGCGCGGGCGCAGTTCCCCGACAGTTCACTCGCCGATTTGTACGATGAACTCACGATGCCCCCTGCACTCCGCACCGCCCACCGCGACAACGACAAAGCGGTCATGCAGGCATACGGCTTTAAGCCCACGATGACCGAACAGGAAATAGTCGCGGAGTTGATGAAGATGTATCAGGAGATGACATAGGGCGATTTTGCGCAACATCGCCAATATCGCTTTTCAGTCACCGCCACACTTCGGGCAAATCCCCTCTTTCGCGCATAAAATACCGCCCCGCATATGCGGGGCGACACAATTAGAATTATACGCGAATAGCGGAAAAAAATTTCAATCCACGCCCCGCAAGCGCGGGGCGACTTGTGGTAGTCGGCATAACCCCGCCGACCAAAGGATTTCAATCCACGCCCCGCAAGCGCGGGGCGGCCGCGGCGTTTGTTGTGACAATCCAAATGACGATATTTCAATCCACGCCCCGCAAGCGCGGGGCGACGGACGACGAAGAGGAGGCAGAAGACAATGGAAATATTTCAATCCACGCCCCGCAAGCGCGGGGCGACCAAGGCGCGGAAAGAGTTTGCAAACTATATCCGCAATTTCAATCCACGCCCCGCAAGCGCGGGGCGACTTTAAAAAATGATATTCCGCGCCTGCTTGCCGTATTTCAATCCACGCCCCGCAAGCGCGGGGCGACGTGTCGGCGGGTACGCGGGCAGACACTGCGACGGATTTCAATCCACGCCCCGCAAGCGCGGGGCGACCCGTGCGCCGACCTGCCTGTCCGTTTTCAAACCATTTCAATCCACGCCCCGCAAGCGCGGGGCGACGAGCGGTCACCCGCTCTTTTTTTATCCCCAAACAGCCATTTCAATCCACGCCCCGCAAGCGCGGGGCGACCAACAAAATGACCCCAAAATCCAAGAACTAGCAATTTCAATCCACGCCCCGCAAGCGCGGGGCGACTTGTGTTAAAATTGTAATATAAATAAAAATGAAAGATTTCAATCCACGCCCCGCAAGCGCGGGGCGACCCTATAGTTATCATTACTCCTCTATCGTCCATAATTATTTCAATCCACGCCCCGCAAGCGCGGGGCGACTTCTCTTTTTGTCAAGTGTTGAGGTGCTTTTTTATATTTCAATCCACGCCCCGCAAGCGCGGGGCGACAAAGCGACAGCATTATAATTAACGATATTAAGATTATTTCAATCCACGCCCCGCAAGCGCGGGGCGACTCGGATACCCGTAGAAATCGTCAAGCCCTACGGGATTTCAATCCACGCCCCGCAAGCGCGGGGCGACTGATGCCGTCCTCGGAATTTCGCGCCAAAACGACATTTCAATCCATGCCCCGCAAGCGCGGGGCGACAGGTAGACAAGAATTAAAAGATTTTTACCTCTGGAATTTCAATCCACGCCCCGCAAGCGCGGGGCGACCGCAAACAACAGGAGGTAAAAACAATGGAAAATATTTCAATCCACGCCCCGCAAGCGCGGGGCGACTCGGGAGAATTTCGTCGGTCTGATTTCCGAGTTTTATTTCAATCCACGCCCCGCAAGCGCGGGGCGACCCGCGCAGGAACGTAACCCACCAACGCTTAATAATTTCAATCCACGCCCCGCAAGCGCGGGGCGACTCATCACAACCGCCGTACTTGTTGTAGATAGGCTATTTCAATCCACGCCCCGCAAGCGCGGGGCGACGCGAGGTAACGGACGAAATAATCAAGTCCAGAGATTTCAATCCACGCCCCGCAAGCGCGGGGCGACGGTAGACGAGAATTAAAAGGTTTTTACCTCTGGAATTTCAATCCACGCCCCGCAAGCGCGGGGCGACTGCCGCCCTGCAGGGAATGGGTTCGGGTGCGGAGAATTTCAATCCACGCCCCGCAAGCGCGGGGCGACAGCCGACCGCGCGGGTAACTTGTGCGGGAGTTTAATTTCAATCCACGCCCCGCAAGCGCGGGGCGACGACGACAACGGTAATGTAATTCGCGGGAACAAGATTTCAATCCACGCCCCGCAAGCGCGGGGCGACTGCAAATTTCACGGAAATTGACGGGCAATAACCCGCAAAAACTGTGAAATTTGAACTAAAAATTTCGCGAAAGCTAAAATTATTCGCAAAAAAATAATTTTCGCGGCGATTTTTCGCCGAGAATTTGGTGCGAATGCCGCGCGGTTTTATGTGTGCTTGCGGTTCGCACTAGAGCAATAACGGCTTGTCCATTTCAGGAGCGGATTTCGCTCCGTAATGTTCCGTTTTCGCTTTTTGGGGATCTCCCAAGTAATATATTCTAAGTGAATCAACATCAGCGTCAATTTCACTTAAAAGCTTTTGTTTGAGAACTCTGCATTGCGCAGGGTCTACTATGCACTCGAACACGGAATTTTGTACTCTTACGCCGTAATTCACACAGCACTTTGCGACTTTCCTCAAACGCTTTTTGCCGTCGGCATTTTCCGTGTTCACATCGTAGGTTATTAAAATCAACATATTGTTTTCCGTTCAAATCGTACTTTCAGCAAAACACATCGAAATCCATTTTCTTTATTATAACACAAAGAGACTTTGCCCCACACCAATATTATGTTTCTTTGAAGTATACCGTTTATCCTGTTAAAGATATTACGTTTACTTTATTATAACACAATAAAAGTTATTTGTCAACGAATATTTTTACTTCCACAAAAACGGCGGGTACTCGTCCAAATCGCCGCGCAGATAGCGGGCAAGCAAGAGCGCCTGCGCATACGGCACTAATCCCCATTGAACCTTTTCTTTCAAGAACGGGTGAGTGATTTCATCGTCTTTGCGAAGTTGCCAGCTGCGTAAAAACTCCCGTCTCCCGTCGTCGGTCAACAGCACAGCGCCGTCCTCTTGTTCTATAAAAGAATTTTTTGAAATTATTTTCTTGTTAATGCAGGTAAGCACAAACCTGTCGCACAACGGCGCACGAAATTCCTCAAGTAAATCAAGCGCCAGCGAGCGCCTGCCCGAACGGTCGCTATGCAGAAAGCCGACATACGGGTCAAGTCCGACGGATTCCAGCGCGGAACAGCACATACTCGTGCAGAGCGAATATGCGAACGAGAGCATTGCGTTTACTTTGTCAAGCGGAGGTCGGCGGCTCCTTACCGTGAACGCAAAATCTTCTTTCTGCTGTAAAATCATATCATCGAAAACCGAAAAATATACCGTCGCGCCCTCGCCCTCAATTCCTCGCAAAGCCCCCTCGTCGGCGGCTGTCAAAGCGCTTTCCGACGCTTTTTTCAAGCACAGGGACTTTTGCTCGAACACGTCCGTGTCAACTCTCGCGGCATGGTCGCGCAGGGTTCTTTCAAGCGTCCAACGGCTGTTGTATAATTTCGCGGCGATCATATTTTTCGCTATTGATAAACTCTTCTCGGAATTGTCCGCTGTACGGTATTGTTCACGGCGAAGAAGAACATTACCCGTAAGTTCGCCCTCAACTCTCGCGAGAAATTTTCCCGAACGCGAAAAGAATATAAGTTCGCGATTTTCCGAGGCGCATTTGCCCATAAGCGCGGGCGACGCTCCCGCCGCGCCGAACGCCATTATTCTCTCCAGATTATGGAGCGGGAAACGCGCGATTTCATTGTAGTTTTCCGATACCACAACATTCTCGCCGTCCAGCGACAAATAGCGTTCGGACGTTGTGATATAGAGCGTATTTAACAGCTTTTTCATTCGTCCTCCTCAAACGCGCTTTTGATATATTCGGCGGCGGAACGCGCCTTTTCAAGCGACGGCAAACAGATGTTTTTCAGCGAACAGGCGTTGCAGGATTTTGTTCGTTTTACTTTCGGCGTATAACCGCGGTCATACAGTTCGCGCATTTCCGAGAGCATTTTCTTCGTTGAACTTCTAAGTTCGTCGTCAATAACCACTCGTTCTCGGCGGCGGGGTTCGCCGTAGAAAATATATCCCTCGCCGATAGAACAGCACAGCATTTCTTCAAGGCACAAAACCTGTGCGCACAGTTGGGCGCGGTCGCAGTCGTCGGGCTTTGGCTTGCCGCGCTTGTACTCAACGGGCGCGGCGCGGAATTTCCCTCCGAGTTTCGGAATGTAAACGCCGCCCGTTTCATCAAGCGTAAATTCCACAACGTCACATTCACCGCTTATCCCGAACTCCCGCGACATTATTCTCATTCCGCGAACGGTGATAAAATCCCCGCGCTTTTCGCGAAATTCCGCGTCGTGAGCGTTCTCGTGCATAATTTTGCCGTCGGCTGTTCGGAAATTTTCTTCCCACTGCCCCTCAATATGTATCAAAGCCCATTGTCTGCGGCAAAACGCAAAGTGCTGTATGCCCGAAAGCATTAAAAAATCGTCCTCCGAATACATCATATCAAGTCAATGATTTCGGGTTTAACGCCCGTGTCCTCAACGGTTATTTCGTAATCGTCAAAGCAAGTCGGCTGTTTTATCCCGTCTTTCAGTCTGATTTTTACAGAACGATGTATTTTCGCGGAGCTTACGCTCGGTGTTCGGCAGTCGTGTTCCCACCAGTAAACCCGGCAGACCTCCATGCTCCCTTCGGGACGGGCAGACGACGCGTCGTTCTCGAAAAGCGTTGTCAGCGCGTCTTTGATTTTATCAGCGTCCTCTGCGGAAAATCCCGTTTTATCGGCAAGCTGGCAGTTGATACTTCCGTTTATAACATATAATCCGAACGCGACGCGGTGTTTTTCGCCCATTGTATCCGGACCCTTTTTGTCACCGCTTTCGTTGCTGGTGCTTTTCGTGATTTTGGTTGTTATTACGTCAACACTATTTACGCTGAAAACAGGCTGAATTGAAACAGGTCCGCGAACGCCTATAGATACAGAACCGCTGTCATTGTCTTTGTTTTCAGTATTGCTGTTTTTGGTTTGACTTTTCTGTTTCAAAGCAAATACTTGCCCGAAACTGCGAACATCAATCCACTTTTCGCAAGCCGCTTTTTGAAACTCATCTTCTAGGTCAATTCTGGATTTTTTACTTTCTTCCTTTTTCTTCTTGTTATTCAGCAAGCTGTAAATATTTTTAAGTTCAGCTACGCTATCGACACGGGAATGAATACTGTCGAACTTATCATCAGGCTTGCGGTAATCATCAGACACAACTAAGATTTCCTCGCCCATATCCTGAAGTCTGTTGCGTATCTTGCGCTTAATGCAAACGTCGGAAATTTCTCCAAGTCCCGTTATGCTTTCGCGCGGGCGGTTTCCGTTCAGCGGGTCGCCGTTGGGGTTTGCGTTTGTCGCGGTGACAAGCACCGTAAAGTCAATTTTGTGTTCAAGCATTTTTTATTCCTCCTCATTCTTGTTGTCGTTATTATTCGATTTGTAAATCTCAGCCGTAAAATGGTGATAGCCGAGCAAATAGTTCGGGTCAAGCGCGCTGTCGTTTGCGTATTTAGAAATCGTCAGTTTCCCCATGATTTCATTTAACATCTTCTCATAGCGCAAACCCGTGCGCCTGCCGTATTCGTTTGTTTTGTCAAGGTACGGGAGCAATTTTTCCGCGATGATTTTCCAAGTCGTCCACGGTCTTTGGGCGAACACGCTCCAATATCTGCGCGCGTTTGTTACACGGTTGTTTTTTTCGTCCTTTTCGTAAGTATTCCTTTCAGCCGCGTCCGCTATAGCAAGCAGACAGCCGAAAAGATAACTGCGGTCGGTTTCGTTTTTGTCGTAAGCCATAGTAGTAACTCCTTCCTTTCGGTCAATGTTGAATTTTCGTATCAGTCCGCAAGCGGTTTCGAGAACCTTGCGGTGATTGTTGTATTTCTCCTCATAAGCTAACGGATTAGACGCTTTCCTGCAAATTGCCCGCACAATATCCGCAGGCAGTTTTCGCCCTTGCGTAATGCACGGGAGCAGGCGGAGGATAAGGTCTTTTCGCACCTCTGCCTTGCAGTCGAACCCCTTTGATGTTTCCGTGCCGTATGCGTAATTTGTAATTTCATAAACGGAAAACGAATTGATTTTCGCGCGTTTGCCGTAACCTCTTACCGCCGCGATTTCCTCGTGCCATTTTACGAGATTATTGTAAAACGCCGAGCTTTGAAGTTCATCGTAAAACGACACCGAAAGCCGTCCCTGGGTCGCTGAATCTACGCACATTATCATTACTTTTGAGTTAAACGTAATTTCGGATTTATTTCCGAAAATGCGCTTTTTAAGTAGTTCACTGTAGGATTTTTGTACATCGACTTCTGTTTCATCGGCGAACGGGTCATCGTCGTCATCGTCCTGTTCGGGCAATCCCTTGCAATAAACATCGGGGAGTTTTTCCATGGTACTCGCCCAAATTATTGACGTAAGCGAATTGTCAAAGCATATGCCCTGCCGTCTTATCAGCCACTTTAGCGCGGCGTGCATTTTTTGACTAAATTCATAGCTTACCGAAAATGCCTCTTTATCGTTTGAAAATCTTCCGCGATAAACAAAATTCTGCTTGTTGTTCAGTTTGCTGTTTGTTGAAATCAACTTTGCCTTATCCCCGCTGTTTCGTATTTTCGACGGGTGTTTTTCAGCGGGCGGGAGAACTTTTCCGAGGGCGTAGCACAAAACAGGTTCGCCGAGCAATTGATTATAATAATCAATAAACTTTTCGGACAGCGCGTTATTTTTCCATGTTTCGGGTTCGTCAATGCCGTTTATTCTAAATCTAACAAAACTTTTTTGCTGTTGTTTCGTGTCTGTTTTTGAATTGTCCAGTTTCCCCGAAGTTTCATCAACCGACAGAACCCCGCACCTTACTAAATCCGCAATAACTGTCCCTTTCTTGATATAACTGTAAAGCGCGTTTACGGCAGGGTGAGTGTATTCGCTTTCGCTCCAGTCTTTTAATTGCTCAATATAAAGGGAGAATTTTTTGGAGTTGTCGCCGTCTTTTCCGTCAACATATTTAGGATAGTCGGCGGCTATGTATTCCAGCGTGTCCGCAAACGGCATTGCCGCGTCGCCGCTTGTCCTGCTCGCGGAATCCTCGGTCACTTGTATCGGGGTGTTTTGACCCTCTTCTTTTGAAAGTTTTCGCGCCTCAACAAAATCCCCGTTATTATTCAGCGTAATTTGTATCTGCGCGTTTGCGGTGGAGTGTGAAATTTTCGGCAGTCCGTCCTCTCCGTCAAACTCCCTCCCGCATTGCGTTTCGTAGACGCTGAAAAGTTCTTGTTCCCAGCTCAAATTTCATCGCCTCCGCATAAAGTTAATAAATCTTCTTCAAGCACGCCCGAAAAGTTTCCGAGTTCCCTGCCGAACGGTTTAATTGCCTGCGGTTTTATATGGCGCTTTATTGTACATTCCGTCGGGGGAATAAATTCGATAACGCCGTTTTTCATCACGGGGTTCCAGAAACGCACCGTAAGCAGTCCCTTGTCCTCCGGAAGTTCCGCCTCGTCCGCATACGTTATGCCGTGGTACATAAGGCTGTACGGGATTTCACCCGTGTTGTCATAATACCCCGCGCCCTCGCCGAATTTGCACGGCTCGACATAGCCTTGACATTCGCGTGTGCCGAGGAAAATATCGCGCCGCCCGCCGCGCTCTATCATTCGTCTTGCTATTGACAAATGCTTTCCCTCGCTGCGGTCACATTCGAGTTCGGGACGGTTTTTGTTCCATTCAAAATGCGCCTTGACTTGATAACGCACGTCGTCAAGATAAGTATAGTAAGCAAGGTCGTTACTGCCGCCGTTGTACTTTATCGGTCGTATTCCCCGGCGCACCGTTTTTATCTGATTTACTACGCGCACTTTGTCTATCACCCATATTATCGTCGGTTTCCAGTACACGCTCTGCATTATGCCTTTAAGAGCCTCGTATGTCGGTATCATATATGTACACCGCTCGCCGCCTACTTTTGTAAGAATATCGGTAAACAGCGCCGATGCTCCCGTCACCTGAAATTCAACACCCCGTTCTCCGTCATTGTTCACAATATCACTCCTTTCATATTTCAAGAAACACCCTTTCCGACGGATTTTCGCAAACCCCGTATTCGGCGTTATAATACCTGTCATCAAGCGCCAACGCACCGCTTGAAAGCGTATAAACCGCGCCTTTCCCGCAAAGTTTTTCGTAAAAATTCGGATAAACATTTACGGTAAATTTCTGCGCCGTACGAAGTAACCTCGCCTGCTCGGCAGGCGTAATATCGGAATTTAATTTCGCAATAATCTCGCGAGCGTCGTCATTGTACGGCACAATAATCCCGACCGTTCCATCGGAAATCACCTCAAACAAGCTCCCTGCCGTCTTAAATGCCTGAGCGCAGTATTGCAAGTCTTTATCGTTTTTATGTTCGCAAAGTTCAAACCAATCTTTGTTCAACGAAAGGAAATCCACAAGATTTCCGCTCGTTTTTTCCGTTCTGTAAAACAATTCATTGTCATAATTTTTGTAAAGTTCAGAGAAATACGTTTCCATACATTCCACGCCCAAATAGTCGTTAAATACTTCGCTTTGAAGTATCTCAATCGAAATATCTTTTGCGGTGGATATTTCGGGCAAACCTTTAAGACTTTCATCTCGCATATTAAGCAAATAAACGGGGCGAATTTCTCCGCACTCGCCGTTTCTGTTGCAGCGTCCCGCCGCCTGCGCGGCGTTGTCCATGCCCGCTATCAGCCTTACAACACAACCGAACGAAACGTCAACTCCTGCCTCGATAAGCTGTGTAGTAACGCAAATCAGCCCCGAAACATTTTCACGGAGCATTTTAATTATTTCCCGCCTGTGCTGAGGACACATATTTGTGCTCAAATGAATTATCTCCGTGTCGGATTTTTCTTTCAGCGAAACGAACAAATCCATTGCCTCTTTTTTCGTATTCACGACAAGCAAAAGACTGCCGTATTCCGCTTGACGTTCGGCGCAGAAGAGGGCGATTTCATCGGTACTGTAACCCTCGGTGCAAAACAGGTTTTCGATTTTTACGCGCTTAAAAATTTCAAAATCTTCCGCAGTATTTCCGCTGATATTCGGCGTGATTTCGTCAAGTATTATCGGAAATTCTTTCAGCTTGTCAAACGGCGGTTGAGTAGCTGTGCAAAGTACGATTGCCGCGCCGCATACAGCGGACAGAAAATTCAACGCAAGGTTAAACAAATACACGCATTTTATCGGCAATGACTGCACTTCATCAATTATTATGACCGAACCTGCCAGTCTGTGCATACGGCGAATATCGGTAGTTTTCCCCGAAAAAAGCGCGTTCAAAAACTGCACCATAGTTGTCGCGATAACGGGGCTGTCCCATTTTTCACTTCGGAGTTCGTACTCGTGCAGTTCGGAAACATCATCGGATTTCTCCGCCGCAAAATTTGAATGGTGTTCAAGAAAGTTTTCGTCACCCGCGATTTTGCGAAACTCATCGGCGTTTTGTTCAAGTATAGACAAAAACGGCGCGGTGTAAACTATCCGTTCTTTACCGTGCTTTTTGCAGTATTCAATAGCAAATCTCAGCGATGAAAGCGTTTTCCCACCGCCCGTCGGGACGATTAGTTTTGTAATTCCAATGCTGTTTTTTGCGGCGGTTTTGCACCGATCTGAAATGTCTTTTCTCCGCTCGGAAATGCCGTCCTCCGCGCCGTCAAACTCCGCTAACCGTTTATTCATACGCGTTTCCATTGAGCTGATTATTGCGCTATAATCATACTCTCGTTCGGTTTTTGCGTTTGACATAAAATCAGCGGTGTCAATTCTGTCGGCGTCAATCACGGCAGATGTCAAAAGTCTTTCAAACATTCCCATATAAAAAGCAAACGCCTGTTTTTGGCGCTTTAGGGGCATTTCGGATATGCTCTTTGAAAGATTTAAGACAGCATAATAAATCGCTTTGTATTCCTCGGCGGCTTTCGCCAACAATTCATCATTAATATTAAGTTCGGGGAACAGTTTCAGATTGTTTATAATTTCAGCGTATCCCTCGGATTTATTTGTAAGCCGTGAATAATTATCCTCGCCCTCGTCGTCAACCCAGTCTTTCACACCATGATGTGAAAGAATAACGCGCCCGATAAATTCACCGACACGGCGCGTTGATTTATTATTTTCGGTAAGTTCGCGGATATATTTTGCGCCCGCGAAACTGTGGTCGATTTCCCCGCGCCGACAGTTGTTTTCTCCGCGAATATACCCGTTGAATTTTTCGGTAAGTTTCCCGATGTCGTGCAGCAACCCCGCGATTTCGCCGATACTTGCCGCGCCGATATACCCGCCGAATTTCCGAGCGTTCTCGGCTGCGTTTTTACAGTGTTCACTAACCGTCTGTATTTGCCCGTCATTACGAATATGCGCGGCGAATTTCATAATTACACCTCGTTAAAATATCACAAAATACTTTTTTGAAAAACTCACCGAAGTATTATTCCTTTCGGTAATCCTACTTTAACAACATTATACCACAAAGAGGCTTTGCCCCATACCAATGCTATGCCCCCTTGAAGTATACAGTTTATCCTGTTAAAGATATTATGTTTTCTATATTATACCACATATCGGCAGGTTTGTCAAGTGGTGACACAAATTTTCAGCGGGTTGACTTTTTTGGGCGAAGTGTGGTAAAATATAATACAGGAAAACGGCTAATCGGGATTCACAAGGAGAAAATTATGGAAAGAGTGATAACTATTCATAATTGGCAGGACGCTCCGCTTATAGGTCTTGCTTATTACAACGGACTTGTGTGTATCTATGAAAGAGTATTTGATGAAACATTGGATGAATATATTGATGAATATTATTTAACGCCTATTACGAACGATGAAAAGAATGAAATAATGAAAGTATGGCTGGAATGGTGCAATGCTTATTCAAACCGTGATTTGGAATTGTATTACAAAAAATATCTTAATAACAATCCCATAGACAGGGTTGTCATCAATTCTAAATTGAGAAGAAAATACAGAAAAAAAGCTATATTTGAAGGACGATTTGAGGACGGCTTTATTCCTGTTGATTATAACGTGGAATGGTACGATTAAATTCCCGTTTATCGGGTGATAATAAATCAAAAATATATGAACCCCACCGCGCCCGGCGGCGGGTTTTGTGTAATTTTGACTGTAATATTTCATCGCTTTTCAGTCACCGCCACACTTCGGGCAAATCACCTCTTTCGCGCATAGAATAATCTTTGTCGCCACTGATGATTATGTGGTCAATCAGACCTATTCCCAACCCGCTGAAAACAGTTGCCAGTCTGCGGGTAGTGGAAAAATCCGTCACCGACGGTCGGCAGCCGCCGTTTGGATGATTGTGCGAAAGAATAACATTTTTAGTGTTGTACTGAACCGCTTTTTTCGCTATGCGCGGAATGTAGAACTCAGCCATTCCCGAATCATTGCTTTGAAAATCATCGTTAAAAAGCAGTCGCAATTGACTGTCCAAATAATAAACCGAAAAACATTCGTGCGGTAGTGTGCGGTATTTTTCTTTGCTGTACTTAACAAAACTTTCCGTGCTGTTAAAAAACACTTCATTGTTGCTTGATTTTAATATCACATATTCAAAAAAGTCGCCGATGAATTTCAACGCGACCGCAGTATTTTCGCCGACTCCCGATACTTCTTTCAGCGTTTCAACGGGCGATTTAAAGACCTTTTGGAGCGAACCGCAATGTTCGATCAGGGCGTGCGCGATTTCATTAGTATTCACTCTCGGCAGAAAATAAAAAAGCAGCATTTCAAGAATTTCGTGTTCTTCAAATCCCGAAAAACCGTTCTCAAAATACCGTTTCATCATGCGCTGTCGATGACCTTTGTGGACGTTTGATTCCGCCATTTTTTGCACTTCCTTTGTATTTTTTATATTAGTATTATAGCAGATATTGAACGAAATTGCAAGGGGTAAATCACAATTCGAGAAAATTTCAGCTGAAATTTCAAACACGTCTAAAAAAGTACTTGACAAACTCGCCAATGTGTGGTATAATTTAATATGTTCGGTGGTAATGCCGAACGATAATGCGCAGGTGTGGCGGAATTGGCAGACGCGCTAGCTTCAGGTGCTAGTGATCGCAAGGTCATGTGGGTTCAAGTCCCGTCACCTGCACCAACTTAGAGGTTAGAAATCAGAGGTAAGAGGTTAGAGTTTTGAACTTTGACCTCTTTCTTCTTTTTTACGTTATATTCAGCAAACAACGTCTTAGTCCAAACTCTTACTTCTTACCTCTAATCTCTTACCTCTAAAAGGGCAAGAGGTTAGAATATAAACCCTTATCTCTTTTTCCTTTTATAACAAACTTGCTTTAATGAGGGAAATAACCTTTCAGCTTAAACTCTTACATCTTAATTTCTATATTGAAAACCTCACGAAAAAATGTTACAATAAAACCATAAATAACGGCTATAGAAATAGAGAGGAAACTTCGCCAAAAAGGCGCTAAAGGGTGCGGTGAAAACAAGAGTTTTCCTAAAATTTCCGATTCAAAGCTGTGCTTTGAATCGGAAATCCTAAAATAAGTGTTGGGAGTGAAATCATCTCAAAAGTGAATTTACTTTTGATCGGGAAAGAAAGAGCGTTTAGGCTCTTAACAGTGATAAATGAGAAAACTTCTTTTGATTATGCGACTATAGATTAAAACAGCCTAATTTAAGGAAAAAAGAGTGTAGGTCGGCGCCGCGATTTTGCTGAGCCGTGCGAAGCAAAATCACGGACGACGCGTAAGCGGAGTGAGCAAGCTGCGTAAGCAGCGCGGCGCCGACCGGGCGGGAGAGTGCGTTTGGGGTAGGAGAGGCTGCGGGCGGGAGAGCGTGTGGTGGCTATGCGCGTTTTAGCTATAACAACACATAAAACGGAGAACCACTTTTCCGTTCCAACTTTTACTGTACACTGTACCTTGTCAACTGTCAACTGACTACAGGGTGTGCGCTATTACACCAAAACAACTATATAAAACAGCGAGCAACCTTTCCTCACCCCGCATCAAAAAAACATTTAGTTCCATTTCGTGAAAAAGTAAAATCATGTAAAATTGTCATTTTAAAACAGGCGTTATCCGATTTCGTAAAAGTCATATTTGATTTCGTAAAAGTCAAAACTGTTGTATTGAAAAAAATAAATTGTTATGCTATAATAATCTCAGAATGGTTATTATATGTTTAGTATTTGCAATATAATGCGGACAATGACCTTATACGGACATTATCCCGAAACGATATAAAGAACTGCCTTTATTCTTCGGCGGTTTTAGCCGAACTCAGGAGGATACGTTATGCGCATCGCAATTTGCGACGATGATCTGCGTGAGCGGGAGCATTTTGAAAAAGCGCTGTGCGGCTGGGACGCGAACCGAAATGCGGAAAAATTTTCGGACGGCGCTTCTTTGCTTTCGGCGGCAAAAAATATGCCGCCTTTTGATATAGTGTTTCTGGACATTTATATGCCGGGCGAAAACGGCATTGATATAGCAAAGGAGCTTCAGAGGATAACCCCGGAAACGGGAATTGTCTTTGTCACGACAAGCCGCGAACACGCTATAGACGCTTTTTCGCTCTATGCGTTGAACTATATTTTAAAACCCGTCACAACAGAAGGCATTGCAGATTCTTTCAGACGGCTCAATATGCTGCGCTCTGAAAACAGAGAGCGCATAACGTTTTCTGTAGGCTCTGAAAGGCACACGGTGTTTCTTGACGAGATATCGAGACTTGAAAACGAAAATCATGCGGTCAATGTGATTTTGGCGGACGGAAGGAGCTTAAAGGTGTGGTTGTCTTTGAGCGAGCTTGAGCATAGGCTTGACAGCAATTTTTTGAAGATAAACCGAGGCATAGTCGTAAATATGGAGCATATAGAGCAGATGAGGACGGATATCTGCGTTATGCGCGACGGGACAAAGCTTCCTATTGCCGTAAGACAGAGCGCCGCAATTCGCGCGGCATATGACAACTATGTCTTTGACAGGCTTTCGCGCCGCAAAGGCTTTAATGTTGGAGATGGTAGACAATGATCGCTTTTTTACAGAACGCTATGGGATTTCTTATACAGTTTTTGCCGTGTGTTTTTATAATATTCCTGCCCTTTTCGCAGGAGGCATACCGCTTTAGCAGAAAGAATATATTCGTTGTTATGACAATAGTTTCCGTGTTGTTTGCGGCGGTATTCTCGGCGGTTCTGTGCCTGAGAGATATGGAAAAATATCCTCTGCATATAAACATTTCAAACACCTTAATGCTTGCAGCGATTTTGTTTATGCTGGCGGCATATATTTGGCTCGTAAAAGAAGCGGTACTTAAAAAACTTCTGGTATTTTTTATTGCAATGTTTTACGGGGTCACGGTCTATATTCTGGTAAACGTTATATATACGATAATATTCCCAAACCAGATAGATACGACGATATTCCCTTATACAGACAGATTTCTTATTCTGTATTTGGTTGTTACGGCGTTGCTTTTGCCGATGCTGCTTCTGATAGTCATACGACCGCTGAAAGAATATATCGAACTTATAGAGCCGCACAACATGAAGCGCGAATTTTTTATCGCGACATTTTCGACGTTGCTTTATTTTGCTATTACGGTTTATTGCGTGACTTCGGCGGGAAACTACGGGGTGTTCCGCATTTTCTTGATACCGATGATATTCCTGACGATAGATCAGATATTGATATACTGGCTGATATTCCGCGAGTCGGTCAGGAGAAAACTTGACGGAGAACAGCTCCGCGCTATTGAAATCAGACAGATACAGTATGAAAAAATAGTCAACGACATGGAAAACACTCGCCGTATGCGCCACGATATGCGCCATCACTATAATTCCCTGTCCGATATGCTGAACAGAGGGAAATTCGACGAAATGAAGGACTATCTGTCAAAGCTGATAGACACAACGGTAAAACGCGACAACGAGGTCTACTGCGAAAACCTTACTGTAAACGGGCTTTTACAGTATTATATCGGCATGGCAAGAGATCATAACATAACCTGCGAGGTAAACGCAGAGTGCAAAGAGTTGAAGATAGAGCCTGTGGATCTTACGGTCCTGTTTGGAAATACAATGGAAAATGCGATAAACTCCTGTAGGAAATATACGGGAAAGCGGCATATGGTAATTCGCGTTGGAACGGTACAAGGCTCTCTTGCAATAGAAATCTCAAATTCATGCAAAGAAGTTTCGCTCGACAAACGCTATCGTTCGGAAATAGGCTTTTTGCCCGCAGAGGCATTTAAAAGCGGCAGAAAGGGCGGAGGATACGGACTTCAGAGCATAGCTCATACTGCCCGCAAATACGGCGGCAGCGCGATGTTCAGATTTGACGCGGAAAAAGAATTGTTTACGGTTCGCATAAGACTTAATATGCCTACAAACGAAGAAATGACACAGCAGTAGGTTATTTGTTTACAGCGGGAAATTCCCGAATTTTAAACATAACGGTTGTTCGATAAAGTCGCAGATGCAGATAGATATAGCGATAGACGAACTTTTCGGAAATATCGCTCAATATGCATATGAAAAAATGTCGGTTCGGCGACAGTAAGGGTGGAACTTTCGGAAGAACCGCTCTCGGTCGTTATCACATTTATAGACAACGGCGTTCCTTATGACCCGCTCAGAAAAACCGACCCCGACACTACTCTTTCCGCAGAGGAACGGGAAATAGGAGGACTGGGGATATATATGGTAAAAAAGAGCATGGACGGCGTTGAATACGAATATAAAGACGGTCAGAATATTCTTAAAATAATTAAAAATCTATAAGATAAATTTTTTAATTTGCGGCAAAAAGATATTGCCGCAGGAGGTGCGAAGTATTATGGTTACTTTTATTATAGGTCTTGTTGTTCTTCTGGTAGGCGGCGCGCTTTATGGAAAGGTCTGCGAAAAGGTTTTCAGACCCGACGACCGCGAAACGCCCGCTGTCCGTCTTAACGACGGAATGGACTATGTGCCGATGAAGAAGTGGAAAAACTCGCTTATTCAGCTTTTGAACATAGCGGGAACAGGTCCTATCTTAGGCCCTATCCAGGGCATACTTTTCGGGCCTATAGCGTTTATTACCATTCCCATAGGCTGTATAATCGGCGGAGCATTCCACGACTATATGTGCGGAATGATTTCCGTCCGCGAGGACGGCGCACAGATGCCCGCGCTGATAAAGAAATTCCTTGGAAAATATACATATCCCATTTACAATATCTTTGTATGTCTTCTTATGCTTCTTGTGGGAGCGGTATTTATCTATACTCCCGGCGATCTGTTTGTATCGCAGATACTTAAAGCCGACAGCGGCGTTACAAACCCCGTATTATGGATAGTATACGGAGTTATATTTGTTTATTACATTGTGGCGACGCTTTTCCCGATAGACAAGATAATAGGAAAGGTTTACCCGATATTCGGCGCACTTCTTATTCTGTCGGCAGTCGGAGTTTTTGCCGGACTTCTGATAAAAGGCTATCCGCTCGATGACATTTGGACAACGGGCGTTATCGGCGTTCACCCGAAAGGACTTCATTTTATCCCCGTTTTCTTTGTAACAGTTGCCTGCGGCATTGTTTCGGGATTTCATTCTACGCAGGCTACCCTCGTTTCGCGTACAATGAAAAGCGAAAAAGAGGGCAGAATGACGTTTTATAACATGATGCTCGCAGAGGGATTTATTGCTATGATATGGGCGGCTGCGGCAATGGGCGTTATAAATCTCGGTCTTGCAAATGCCGATACAGGCACTACTGCTGTAGTAGGCATAATAGCAACCGACCTTCTCGGAAACATAGGCGGTATAATCGCAGTTATAGGCATAATCGTTCTTCCCATAACCTCGGGCGATACGGCGCTTCGCTCGCTGAGACTGATAATCTCCGACGCGCTGAAAATCGACCAGACGAAAAAGTCAAAGCGGCTCGCGGTATCGCTTGTTATATTTGCGGCAGTGGCGGCGCTGCTTATTTTTGCAAAGATGAACTCGGACGGCTTTGAGGTACTTTGGCGTTATTTCGCATGGGCAAACCAGACCATTGCGGTTTTTGCGTTCGGCATGATAACTATGTATATGATAAAGAACAAAAAGCCGTTTATAATGGCGCTTATTCCGGGTATGTTCTATATGTTCATAATATCCAGCTTTATATTGAACGCGACTATAGGCTTCAATCTCCCGTGGGTAATAAGCTACTCGGTCGCGGGAGCATTGACTGCGGCATACGGCGCGGCGCTTGTAATATGCGGAATGAGAAGTATAAGGCAGAAATAAAACGGCTTCTGTTTTCCGAAAAAATCTGAGAAAGCTGTTAGAAAAAACAGGGCTTTTTGAATGAAACTATTTGAAAGGATAAACTCATATGAAAAACAATCCATCGGGAATATCAGGTTTTTATCGTTCTACAAACAACTGCCGCCACACCGTAAGGATAGCCGTAAGGCTCATTGACGCAGTAGATGAAAAGGCTTTGAGAAAAGCCGTAGATATTGCGATAAAACGTTATGATTATTTTTCGGTAAAATTTGTTCTAAAAGATGAACTTTTACATTCAGTCGTTCCGAATAATGAGTCTATCGTCATTACAAACAGTTCCGAGCCGGTTACGCTTCTTTCCGAAGAATCGAATTTTCATGCTCTCGCCGTAAACTATTTTGGAGATACGGTCTATTTCGATATGATACATTCGATAACCGACGCTACGGGAATTATGGAGTTTATAAAAACAACGCTCTATTATTACATAACCGAAGAATACAAGACCTCTCTCCCCGCTGACAATATCCGTACAGCAGAAATGCCCGTGTCTGACGAAGAGAGAAGAGATCCTTATCTTGATATTGAAACTTCCGAGGAACAGCAGGACAATGCGAAAAAGCCGGCTATGCCCTCTGCGGTAACCTGGGATAAGATAATGGATATAGACAGCAGCAGGCAGACCGTTTTTGAAATAGAGTTTTCGGAAGCGGAGTTTGTGGACTATTGCAAGAAAAACGGCTCCACTCCCGCAATTATGCTCGCAAATATGTTCGCGAAAGCAACGTTCGGGATCTGCGAAAAATTTGACGCGCCGTTCAGAATAGTTCTTATGAAAAACTACCGCGCGTTTTTGAAAAAGTCGCTTGCACATAACAATGTCACAGGCGTTATTGCCCTCAATTATACGGACGAAATGCGCGGGTTTACGCCCGAAAAGCTGAACGGCATCTGCCGTCAGATGGCGGCATATCAGTCCACAGACGAATATATGCAAAGTGCATTGCAAAGGAAACTTTACAACGAAAGGAAGATACTTGCCCTAGGTGATCTCGATGAGATACGCGCTGCTTTCAGAGCGGCTTCAAAGGAGAATTTAAGGCAGGTAAACCTCACATTAAGCTATGTAAGAATGAACACCCTCGGCGCTCTTGAGCCTTACATAAAGTCAGTGAGAACATATGTTGACCCGGCGGGAAGTCATATCATAGCAGAAGCTAATGCGATGAATGGAAAGTTCTTTATGAATATTATGCAGGATTTTTCGGGAAACGCGCTCTCCAAAGCGTTTATAAACGAACTTAAAGCCGCGGGAATTAAAGTTTCGGGCGGCACGGAGCAGACGCTTTCCTGTCCGAAAATGAGAATATAAAAGTGAAGTAAACTTTACGAATGAGAAGCTTTTTGAACTGCATAATTTAAACGTGTGAAACCACGCAGGTGCGTTTCAAAAGAGTAGAGGACTTTCTAAGCGGAATTAAAGAAATAGATAATTTTATAATTGACTTATTGAAAATTGAAATAGTTTGTGGCATAATGCAATTGTAAATGTACTGAAAGGCGGTGAAACAGGCAGGGTTTTCCTTTGCAGGAAAAATGCACGTTTTAATTTCAAAATGAAAAAGGAGAAAGTATGAAACTGAAAGAAAAAATATTGTCGATACTGGTGTCCGTGGCAATGGTCTTTTCATTACTGCCTGCGGGGGCATTCGCGGCTGATACTGAAACAACGGTCACTATTTTTACGACAAACGACATTCACGGCGTTGTCGCTGCTGACGACAAAGAAGAAGGCTCCATAGGTATGGCGCAGGCTGCCGCAATGAAAGCGTCAACAGCAAACTCGCTTCTGGTAGACGCGGGTGACGCAGTACAGGGAGCGTCCTTTGCGACAATATCGCAGGGCTTGGACGTTATAAAGATGATGAACGCCGCAGACTATGACGTTATGGCGGCGGGAAATCACGAGTTTGATTACGGCGCTGAACAGCTTAAAAAGCTTGAAGATGCGGCAAATTTCCCGATACTCAGCGCAAATGTCACTAAAGACGGTCAGCCTTTGCTTCAAAGCAATAAGATAGTTGAAGCAGGCGGGAAAAAGATAGGCTTTATCGGTATCACCACCGTTAAAACCGCAACTTCCACCAACCCCGCCAAACTTTCGGGAGTATCGTTCAATGACGAGATAGCAACAGCAAAAGCGCAGATTGCCGATTTAAAGGATAAAACTGACGCTATCGTCCTTGTTTGCCATTTGGGCGACGATGAAACAGCTGTTTCTATCACAAGCAAGAAACTTCTTGACGGTCTTACTTATGACGAACTTAAGGAAGTAACTGCGGTAATTGACGGTCACAGCCATACCGTAGAGCAAAAAACATACACCAGAGATACAACAAATATCCCTATCGTACAGACAGGCACGCAGTTTAAAAATATCGGAAAGGTTGAAATTTCGTTCAACGGCAGTGCTGTTACAGCATCATGCGCTGTGCTTAACAAATCTGCCGCATACAAATATTCCCTTAACTCAGTCGGCACAGCAAAGAAAGCCGAAGTAGACGATGTGTTTAATAGCATAAAGTCCGAGCAGGACGTTGTTCTTGACGAGGAACTTTGCGAAAACAACATTCCTATCTGGGGCGATTATATCTGCCACGACTATTCAGAGTCGCGTATTGTTGAAACGGCTTACGGTGATTTCGTAACCGATGCATTTAAGAAATATGCAGAGGAATTTGCCGAGAAAAACGGAATTGACTTTCCTGTTATTGCCGTTGAAAACGGCGGCGGCATAGGTCAGACACTGCCCGCGGGAACAGTAAAGCGCGGCGACGTTCTGAATGCGTTCAATCACGGGAATATGGTTGAGGTATACGAAATCACGCCAAAAAAGCTCCGCACGGCTCTTGAACTTGGTCTTACTATGACGGGTCAGGACAAAACGGGTATGCTCGTAACAGAAAAAGCAAGCGGCAGCTTTTTACAGGCAGGCGGTTTCAGTTATTCTTACGATCCCGCAGGAGAGAAAGGCAAAAAGGTCACAGCCATAACGCTTGCTGACGGAACTAAACTCAATCTTAATGACAACAAGACAAAGCTCCTTCTTGCCACAAACAACTATGTCGGAACATTCGCGGGCATTTCCGAGGGCAAAAAATGCGGCGAACTCGGCGGCGAAGACCAGATAGTTATGGACTACATTCTGGCGAACTTGAAAAACGGCAGACTCACCTATGAGATTACCGAGCCGCGCATAATAATTGCAAACGACAAGTCTCCCGAGAAATATAAGGTTTCAATTCCCGTAACTCTTTCTGGCGGAACTGCTCTCAAAGATACAAATCTGATGATAAGCATTGACGGCGAGGACGGCGTTACGGTAAAGACAAATGAAAAAGGCGAGATAGTTCTTGATCTTGAAAAAGGCGCGCACGTTATCTGGCTCAAAGAGACAAATGACATGAATAGTCCTGTTTATGTAAACAACTATTCCGGCACAGGCATTGTCAATACTAACAAGGGTTATTATGATTTCAGCTTTACCGCTCTCAGCACAGACGACTACAAGAAAGAAATTGCTAAGTATATAGAGGACTATGCCGCGAGAAACATAAGCGATATAGAGAAATATCTCACTTATTGCGAAGCAGACGTAGCAGAGACTGCAATATCCCGGACGGAGCAGCTCAGAGATTTCGCTTTAGAACATCTTAATGAATTTACGACCTATGAGGATATGGGCGAACTTTACGATCAGTTTGTAGACGGCGCAGAAATAGTGTACGAAGTAGCGGCTTTGAATGACGCAGTTGAATATTACAAAGCCGAGACTGAGGATAATGTAAAGGAGGGTACTCTGACAAGGGAAGAAGCGGACGCATTGATAAAGAAGCTTGAGAATATCGAGCGCGACGCATTGCAAAATATCACGAATTTACAATCGGAAGACAGCCTTGACAAATATTTCGAAATACTCGACACGGCGTTTGATGAAATAGACAAAACCCTTGTTGATGCAAACAAGGACTATTTCAAGAAAGCCGTAGACGACAACCCCGAATGGTTCAAGTATGCACCCGAGGGCAAGACCGAAGAAGTGCTGAATGACATAATCACAAAACTTGACGATTTGCTCAAAGAGTATGAAACTTCGACGGATCTTGATGAACAGGTAAAACTGTATGATGATACAATAAACGGTATACTTAGCGAATGGGCAGAACTCAACACGCTTTGTGCAAAAGCAAAAATCGCCGAGAGCGCACAGACTGCAACCGACAGAATTAAAGAAGCCGAAGAGATAGACGGCAAGGACCGCAGCAACATGAAGGCAGCTATAGAAGCCCTCAAAGCCGAAGCGGAAAAGGTTGTAGACGCTCTTGATGATAAGGATACGGTAGTAACGGGTAATATTGCGGTTAAGGTCATGGACGCATATATTGAAGTGGTGGATAATTTCAAAACTGATGTTTCCGCAGAATACCTCGAAGCATTTCTCGTGGCAGTAGAAAAAAGCTATACCGATGATATCGAGAACTTTACAATGCTCACTGACGAAGAAAGAGCAGAGTATAAGAAAGATCTTTATGAAGCGATAAAGTCTGTAAGAGATGAAATTGCGGCAAAGACAAAGGACGAGATAAAAAAGAATATCAAAAAGTACGAGGGTACTATAAATCTCGCTTATTCAAAGGCGCTTGCGGCAAGCATTGTAAGAAACGCAAAAGCAACCATAGAAGAACTCAGCTATGTAACGGAAGAAGAGAAAGCGGAAGTTTTGAAGCTGATAGAGGATAACAACGCCGCTGTTCAAAAGATAATAGACGACAACAACGTTTTAGAGTGGGAGAAAACAGACGAACTTCTGAGCGAGATTGAGGAAAAAACAAACGATCTCTGGCTCAAAAACGTGTTCTTGTGGGTAGACAAGTATGCGCTCGAAGAATATGACGAGGCAATAAAAGAATACGGTCCGAAGTGTACTTTTATAACACAGGAACAGTTGGAACAAGTAAGAAATCTTCTCAAGGCCGAAACAGCGTCTGCAAGTGCAGCAATGAAAGAAGCGGTAGGAACGGATGAAGAAATCGAAAAGATAAATTCAATCGGCGGAACGCTTCAGACAATGTATGACACAACGCTCAAAATGTTATTTGCAGCTAACGCACAAAAAGGAATTTCTGTGGCAGCGTCCGAAACGAGAGAAGCCATAAAGGCTCTTGAGGAGAAGGACGGAACTGATCTCAGCAAGCTTACGGCTGATGTCGATAAACTCGAAGAAGAGGCTGAAAACGCTCTGCTCGACGTAGAAACCGAGTTCGGCTTTATAAGCGACAAGGGCGCTGTAGCGGCGCTCTATGACGAAATCGCAAAGATCGGTGTAGAATACGAAGCGAAGATACGCGCGGTATTGCCCGAACAGGATCCCGAGAAATCTCCCGAAACAGGCTTTGATATGTCGGCAATAGCTATACTTATCGCACTGTCGGGCTGCTTTACGGTAGTTCTTGCAAAGAAGAAAGCAAGAAGCAGATAAGCCTGAAAACGCCACGGCATAAACAAAAGGGGAAGCCTTTGAAAAAAGGTTTCCCCAAAATTTTTACCTAACTTATTTTTTGCCCGTCAGCGGGATAATGATGTCAAAGCACATTTTTCATTTCTTAGAAGTTGGCGGTCTG
The DNA here is from genome assembly GCA_947628655.1 of uncultured Clostridia bacterium. Classification (GTDB taxonomy): domain Bacteria; phylum Bacillota; class Clostridia; order Oscillospirales; family Ruminococcaceae; genus CAG-115. The sequence continues at coordinate 77,817 of CANRAS010000002.1, forward strand.
TCGCTTTGCGGATAATTGCAGTTGTAGTGTCAATTTACGGCGTATACGAATTTGTAAAACGCGATATATCCTCGTATCTGTTCTTGAAATATCAGTTTGTTTTCTTCGATTTTTAACAGCCGAAGCTGTGGTTCTTTGTTGATTTTGCGTTAATGATTTGCCTATTTGCCTGTGTTGGCGCGGGGATTTTTCATTTGAGCATATCGCAGACTTTTACTATTGATGATTTTAACTCATACCTTATACGCAATATATAAAATATTCTCTTGAAAATTTGGCATTATTTTTGTATAATATTGTTAGCGAAAAGGTTTTACGGAACAGAATGTGTGATGTCAGGTTTTATAAGGGTTTCCTTTAAATTACCCTTAAATTACTACAATACAAGGAGAAAAGCTATGGATATGAAATCTTATGTGTCAAACGAAGAGTTGCTTGCTCTTACAAAACAAGCGTTTGATAATGATGAGGCGGCTGAATTTCTATGTGGAGAAAATGGATATGCAATCCATGGGAACAGGGATATTCCCACTGATATTCCTACCGATTTTGGCAGAATTATTGATGGTGGAATATATAAATTATACGCTCGTACTAAAGATCCAGCTATTATATCAAAAACCAAGTCTGCTCTATTGCAGATAATTAATGGAACTCCTGTAAATGTCTGGATTGCTTTTATGATTGTAAGGCGTCAGCTTTCTGAATACGATAAGGGGTATGCGCCATTTAATTTGGTGGATAATGATATTCTTTTTTCACTAAAAAATCATTATATGCAAATGAATCAAAACTTCGTGAATGTAAACTTTTTTGGGCGCAAACTGCGAAAACGGTTTGTGGCAGGATATAAATAGGATTGATCAAAATCATAAGGAAGATATGGGAATTAGTGTGTTATGAGTAATGAGGTGAGCAAGGATTATTCTGAATATGGGGCTTCGTTTCCGGCAACTCTGAAAAAGATACCGTCACCCGATAAATCCGCATTGCAAAAGGCTTTCTCAACCTCGGGTGACGGTAAGTCGGTAAAATCAGAGGGGCGTATTTTTACTGTCACTACCGTCACCCGTCAGCAGTTCCCACCGAATTTTTCTCGCGCCATGACTGCGCTCGGAAGAGAACTTAATTCCGTAGTTCGACAGTTCGTAAGCATTTTGAACCAGATCTCTTGTCAGCCTGTTCGGAACTTGCCAGCGGGAATTTTGCTGAAGGCAGCCGTAAATAAACTGCTTGATTTTGAAGATAACGGCACAGCAATGTGCCTAATGACAACGATGAATAATATTGTTGAAGCATTGCGCGAACCCTTGGATACGCAATATATTCTGTATAACTACTTGAAATCCCGAAGTGAGTTTGATACGCACGAGGATTGGCTTGAGACAATATTGTCCGAGGGATATTTCTTTCACAGAGATTATCCTTGTGAAATTATAAATTACGATTTGTTTACCAACGAGCCGAAGCTGTCGCAAGTTTTCTTTTTCGATAACTATACCGATTATTTTGTGTTCCTTTTCCTGAAGTTTGCGGAACAGCAAAAGCGTGTGTTGGAATGTCCATGCTGCGGTAAGTTGTTTGTTCCAAAATCCAACCGTGCCGAGGTATACCGCGACAGAGTTCTCATTGATGACAAGACCTGTAAGCAGATTGCACCGAAGTTAGCGAGGAAACTCAAACAGCGAAACGATCCTCTTCTTGAAGAGTATGAGAAAGCTAAAAACAGAAACTACAAGCGGGTAGAGCGTTATGAAAACGCCGACAAAAGCAGCGGTGTTATGCGGTTGACGTTCAACGAGTATAAGGCTTGGCTCGATAAGGCGAGCGAAATGAAGAGGCGGTATTTGCAAGGTGAAGTTTCGGGAGATGATTTGAGAAAGGCAATTGCGGAATTGGACTAATCGGTTATAAATGTTCAACATCACATCAAAAAAATATTATGCCCGCAAACGAATAATGCGCTAAATCAAAAGTACCGACATTCGCGTTTGCGAATGTCGGTACTTTATGTTTTAGAAAAGCGGAATTTAGGATTTTACATAGAATTTACACACAAATGGTTTCAGGCTTTACACAGAGTATGCTATATTGAATACGTCAGATGAAACATCTGAAATAAAAAAAGGGAAGTGTTTTAATGAAAACTATCAAAAGAATGGCGGCAGGCGCTGCGGCGGCGATAATGCTTTTTGCTATGGCGGGCTGCGGCAGCAAGAAAGAGGGCGGAACTGTTGCGACAGACGGTTCAACGTCAATGGAATCCGTAATCGGTATTCTAAGCGAGGCATATCAAGAGAAAACAGGCGTAAAAGTCACCTATAATCCGACAGGTTCGGGAGCGGGTATTCAGGCGGTGCAGGAAAACCGTTGTGATATCGGGCTTTCAAGCCGTAATCTTAAAGACGAGGAAACGGAAACTCTGAACGGTACTGTTATTGCATACGACGGCATTGCGATTATTGTCAGTCCTGAAAACTCCGTCGCGGATATATCCGTAGAACAGATTGCCCAAATTTATACCGGCGAGATAGACAACTGGCAAGATGTCGGCGGCAGTAACGCGCCTATTGTCTGTATCGGACGCGAGGCGGCGTCGGGTACCCGTGACGGCTTTGAATCCGTGACAGGCACAGAGGGCAAATGCAAATACTCTCAGGAACTTATATCAACAGGCGACGTAATTCAGACAGTCGCGTCAAATCCGAACGCCATTGGCTATGCCTCGCTTGCGGCAGTCGGTGATACTGTAAAGACCTTGAGCGTGAACGGCGTACTGCCGTCGGAAGAAACAGTTTTAGACGGCGATTACCCTATTCAGAGAGGTTTTCTGCTTGTTACTTCAAAAAGCAAAAAATTATCTGAAACTGCACAGAAATTCTTTGATTTCTGTATGAGCGGTGAGGCTGATGAATTGATACGAAAGGCGGGTGCAGTGCCAATTGCAAAGTAAAACAATTTCTACTGTACATATTCGGCAAAAGCCGGCGCGAACAAATTCGTTTGCGGATTTTTTTGAGAAATTCGCGCACATCGTTTTTAGCGTCTGCGGATTTATTGCGGTGGGATTTGTGGTCGTGATAACCGTTTTTCTAGTGGTATCGGGCGTACCCGCGATAAGGGAAATAGGATTTGCGGAGTTTCTTTTCGGGACAAAATGGATGCCGACTGGCGATTTCCCTGAATTTGGCACAATGCCGTTTATCTTGACTTCGTTTTACGGCACTTTCGGAGCAATTTTAATCGGCGTGCCGCTTGGAATTTTATGCGCGGTATTTCTCACGAAAACGGCGGGAAAACGTATCAGCGGAGTGGTAAGCAGCGCGGTAAATCTTATGGCGGGAATACCGTCCGTTGTTTACGGACTGGTGGGAATGATTGTGATAGTGCCTGCCGTTCGTGAAATTTTCGGACTTCCTGACGGCGCGAACTTGTTTTCAGCAATTCTGGTGCTTGCCGTAATGATTTTGCCGTCCGTGATTTCTGTATCCGAAACCGCGCTGAAAGCCGTTCCGAAAGAGTATGAGGAGGCGTCGCTGGCACTCGGCGCAACGAGTACGGAAACTGTTTTCAAGGTTACAATCCCCGCGGCAAAAAGCGGAATATTGGCGGCAGTCGTACTCGGCGTCGGCAGGGCAATCGGTGAGGCAATGGCTGTTATGATGGTGTCGGGAAATGTTGCAAATATGCCGAAAATTTTCGGGAGCGTAAGATTTCTCACAACAGCAGTTGCAAGCGAAATGTCCTATTCGTCGGGTCTGCACAACAAGGCGCTGTTCTCTATCGCTCTGGTACTCTTTATATTTATTATGGCTATTAACCTTATACTTAATCTTGTTGTAAAGAGGGGAAAGAAATGAATGACGAAAGAGTTTCAAAGTCACGAAAAGCAAAGGGTTTCATTTTAAGAAGTCTTGTATATTTTTCGGCGGCGGTGATATGCCTTTTGCTTGCGGGAATTATATTCTATATACTTAAACGCGGTCTGCCGCATATTTCATGGGATTTTTTAAGCGGCAAGCCGAGTTTGCTGGACGGCACGGTCGGCATACTTCCAAATCTGCTGAACACTCTTTATATCATAATAATGACATTGATTGTCGTCCTGCCGCTCGGAGTAGGAGCGGCGGTTTATCTGAACGAATACGCGAAAAACAAAAAGGTCGTTAGGATTATAGAACTTGCCGCCGAAACGCTTTCGGGAATACCGTCGATAATCTACGGACTTGTCGGAATGTTGATTTTCGTGCAGTTTTGCTCACTTGGAACAAGCCTGCTTGCGGGCGCGCTGACGCTTGTGATTATGACCTTGCCGACCATCATCAGAACGACGCAGGAAAGCCTGAAAACCGTCCCCGAAAGCTACAGAGAGGGTTCTTTGGGACTTGGAGCAGGAAAATGGTATATGATACGAACCGCCGTTCTGCCCTCCGCGATTGACGGAATTGTTACAGGCTGTATTTTGTCGGTAGGAAGAATTGTCGGCGAAAGCGCGGCGCTGTTATTCACGGCGGGAATGGCAAGCGAAATCCTCACTCCTGCGCAAGCCGTTTCCGAGGGCGGAGCGGGTTCTACGCTCACGGTTTCAATGTATATGTACGCAAAGGAACGGGGCGATTTTGACACGGCTTTCGCAATCGCGGCTATTCTTCTGATACTTACGCTCGTAATCAATATTTCCGCGAAACTCGCCGCAAGGCTTTTGAAGAAAGGAAAAGGAAAATGAACGCTGTTACGGCTAAAAACGTTAATTTATGGTATGGTAAGAACCATGCGCTGAAAAACATAAGCCTTGATTTGCCCGCGCGGAAGATAACCGCGCTTATAGGTCCGTCGGGGTGCGGAAAAACCACGTTTCTGAAATCGCTGAACCGTATGAATGATTTGGTGGAGGGCTGTCGTATTGAGGGAGAAATTACGCTTGACGGCGTTGATATTTACAAAAACTATGACGTGAATATGCTCCGCCGGCGTGTGGGAATGGTGTTTCAGAAACCGAACCCGTTCCCGATGAGCATTTACGATAACATCGCCTACGGACCTCGTATCCACGGCATACGTTCGAGAAAGAAGTTGGACGAGATAGTTGAAACATCGCTGAAAAAAGCGGCGATATGGGACGAATGCAAGGACCGCCTGAAAAAGAGCGCGCTCGGAATGAGCGGCGGTCAGCAGCAAAGAATGTGCATAGCCCGCGCGCTTGCTGTTGAACCCGAAGTGCTGTTAATGGACGAACCGACTTCCGCGCTCGACCCGATCTCCACTTCCAAAATTGAAGATTTGGCAATGGAACTAAGCGAAAAATACACCATAGTTATGGTAACTCACAATATGCAGCAGGCGGCGAGAATTGCCGATAAAACAGCGTTTTTTCTGCTCGGAGAACTTATTGAGGCAGACGATACGGACAAAATGTTCTCAATGCCCGCAGATAAGCGCACGGAAGATTACATCACAGGGAGGTTTGGATAATGCGCGACCGTTATGAAGAACAGCTCCGTCTGCTGAATAAAGAGCTTGCGGAAATGGGGGAGTTGTGTGAGGAGGCAATTGCCTGCGCGGTAAAATATCTTGCGGAAAACAGACGCGAAATGAAACAAAGCGCGGAGGAATGTGAAAAGCAAATCGACCGTATGGAGCGCGATATAGAAACGTTGTGTATGCGTCTGCTTATGCACGAACAGCCGCTTGCGGCAGACTTTCGGCTTGTTACCGCGGCATTGAAAATGATTTCCGATATGGAGAGGATAGGCGACCACGCGGAGGACATCGTTGAACTTGGCGAATACATAGTCAAAACAGACAACGCGCTCCGCGAGCATATCGGAAAAATGGCTGAGGCGGCGGTGAAAATGCTTGCGGCAAGCGTAAACTCCTACACGGAAAAGGACGCGGAACTTGCACATTCCGTAATTTTAATGGACGACACGGTTGACGCGTTGTTTGTTGAAATAAAACAAAGTCTGCTTAAATCCGTAAAAAGCGAGGAGGAGAACGCGGAGGCATTGCTTGATATGTTGATGATCGCGAAATACTTTGAACGTATCGGCGACCACGCCGAAAATATCGCGGAGTGGGTGATTTATGCGGTCACGGGACAGCATAAGACTTGATTTTTGCGGAGAAATGTGGTATCATAAAATAGGTGATAATAATGGAAACAATTTATATTGTAGAGGACGATGACAATATCCGCAAACTCGTCTGTTACGCGCTGAAACGGGAAAACTATAATGCGTTTGGTTTTGCCCTGCCGTCCGAATTTTACGGCGCATATCAAAACGAAAAACCTGATTTGATACTGCTTGATATTATGCTCCCGCAAGAGGACGGGCTTTCTATACTCGGAAAAATCCGTCAAAGCAGTCCCGAAATCCCCGTCATTATGATAACCGCGAAAGACAGCGAGTTTGACAAGGTGACGGGACTTGACGCGGGCGCGGACGATTATATCGCAAAGCCTTTCGGTATGACGGAACTTATTTCCCGTGTGCGTGCGGTATTGCGGAGAAGTAAAAGAACAGCAGATGAAAATTGCGCTTTTCATATGGGAATAATGACTGTCGATACCGCAAAGCACGTTGTTGCCGTTTCGGGAGAGCCTGTTTCACTTTCGTTCAAGGAATTTTCCCTGCTTGAAATTCTGATGAAAGCGGGCGGGAAAGTTGTTTCCCGCGAGGAGTTGTTTGCAAAGATATGGGGCGGCTATTACGGCGAAACACGGACGCTTGACGTACACATCGGAAACCTGCGCAAAAAGCTCGGCAGGGCGGGCAATTATATCCGAACAGTAAAAAATATCGGATATAAAATCGGTGATGAAGATGAATAAAAAAGTTTTCCGTTACTCGCTGATTATTTCTCTTTTACTGATTTTAATAAGTATTATACTTATTATGGGTATTCTGTATGAATACTTTCAAAATCAACTGAAATCGGAGTTGAAAAAACAGGCTGATTATATCAGCGCGGCAGTTTCTTCAGAGGGAATATCCTATTTTGACAAAATTAATTCAGATGAACGTGTGACGCTTATAGCGCCCGACGGTACGGTGATTGCCGATACATGCGCGGACTTGGACAAACTTGAAAATCACCTTGACCGAAAAGAAATTCAGCTTGCCTTACAAAACGGAAGCGGCACAAGCGTTCGTTATTCGGAAACTTTGATGGAGCGGACAGTCTATTACGCGATAAAACTTGAAAACGGAAACATTCTGCGCGTTTGTGCAAGGCAGAATACAATTCTTGCCGTAATTGTAAATCTCGCCGTACCGATAGCGGTAATAATTTTGCTTGCGGTTGGCGCGTCGGCAATTCTTTCGGCTAAGATTTCAAAAAACATCATTGGCGACGAGGAACGCGAAAAGCGCGAACAAATGCGGCGGGAATTTACGTCGAACGTTTCGCATGAATTGAAAACTCCGCTGACCTCTATTTCGGGATTTGCGGAAATGCTTATGCACGGCGATATTGAAAAAGAAACTGTCGTTGATTTTTCAAAATCCATTTATGACGAATCTCAGAGAATGATAACGCTTGTGCAGGATATTCTGCGCATTTCGGAATTAGACGAAAAAACGGAATTTGAACAGGAACAAGTTGACCTCTATGACCTTGCAGAAAATATAGCAGAACGTTTACAGTCCGAGGCGGAAAAATCACAGGTACAGGTGCGTGTTATCGGCGAGCATTGCCATATTTTCGGAGTTCGGAAAATTCTGGACGAAGTAATTTATAATCTTTGTGACAATGCAATAAAATACAACCGCCCGAACGGACTTGCGGAGATAAGTGTTCGCGAAACTGAAAATACTGTAATGCTGTCTGTCCGTGATACGGGTATCGGCATTGCAAAAGAGGAGCAGGAACGAATTTTCGAGAGATTTTATCGTGTGGACAAGGCGCGTTCCAAAGCGATAGGCGGAACGGGTTTAGGGCTGTCTATTGTAAAGCACGGTGCAATGTATCATAATGCGCAGATACACATTGAAAGCGACATCGGAAAAGGAACGACTGTAACGGTATGTTTTCCTATTACTATAAAATAAGCAACAAGTTTTACAAACGCCGTGACCGAGTAATAATTATTGTTAAAACGCATTTACAATACACAAGTAATACGCAAACGGGTCTTTAACCCGCTATACACTGTGCTTGCTGTCGCTGTTGAAGATGCGATGAAATAACGGCGCTGATTGCTGAGTTGCCGGAAATTAACCAACCGCCCCTTAGTAAAAGCAGCCTTCGGGCGTAACTTTAACTTCTAAAAGGGATAGTTTGGCGAAACTTGCTGCACCGCTCTGTACAACGCGGAATTTGTTAGCTGTGCTGTTTTTGCTTTTCAATGTAAATTGTGCAGTTTTTTGCAGTCCTTGCCGTTCTACAATATCACCAATTCGAGAAGAGCCGATGTTGTTTGCACGCGGGAGCGTCCGAACCGCAGGCGGAGCGGAGTTCGTTTCCCCGCAAGACTTCCCGACCCGTTACCATGGTATCGTCGGAGAAAACGCGTTTCATTCCGACAAAACAAAGCGGTGCGGCACTTGGATGACACGGCGACGCGTAACGTGAGTGTGAAACCGCAGTAAACAGTTCCTTGACAATTGAATATTTGAAACCTGTTGTTCCTATAAAAAAATGTGCAATGGCAAACCGCGTTACACAAATTCCCGTATTCGGCGGGGAACTTTTACATCTTTCCAGGTTGTTTCTAAACCTCTCCCCGCCCTTTGCCAAAAATTTCATTCAGCAAATTTTACCATTCCCTCGCCGACAGGATATACTTTCGTATTTTGGAAACAATACGGAAAGTTTAATAAATCGGCGGTTTTCCGCTTTTCTATATTTCGGAGGCAATTTATGAAAAAACTATTATGTGTGCTTTTGTGCGCATTGTGCTGTGTCACGGTTTTGCAAACGCGCCCCGCACGCGCCGAGGACGTTTCAGCGGTGAAAGCAAAGATACTTTACGAGGCAGAAACGGGCAGCGTTATCTTTTCGCAAAACGCCGATAAGCGACTGCCTATGGCGTCCATAACAAAGGAAATGTGCCTGCTCTTGTGGGCTGAAGATATTGACGCGGGGGAACTCTCTTTTGAGGATAAAATAAAAGCAAGCTCGTATGCGTCGGAGGCTGAGGGAAGTGTTATCTGGCTTGAGGCAGGCGAGGAAATGACGGCGGCTGAACTTCTGGAGGCGGTAATTATTTCTTCGGCGAACGACGCGTGTATCGCGCTCGCGGAACACTCCGCGGGCAGTGAGGCGGGTTTCGTCAAGCGTATGAACGAGCGCGCCGCCGAACTCGGTATGAAAAACACGCATTTCACAAACTGCACGGGGCTGGACGACAGCGGGCATTATTCGACTGCATATGACATCGCCGTTTTGACTGCGGAGCTTATGAAACACGACATCTACAGGGGATATATGCTGACGTGGCTTGATTATCTGCGCGGCGGGGAAACTCAACTCGTAAACACTAACAAGCTAATTCGCACATACAACGGTATTCTAGGCGGAAAGACAGGCACAACGGACAACGCGGGCTGTTGTCTTACGGTGTGCGCTCAGCGCGGCGATATGCGCCTTGTAGCGGTCGTTCTCGGCTGTGAGAACGACGACGAGCGTTTCGCGTCGTCAAAAGAACTGCTTGACCACGGGTTTTCGTCGTTTGAGAAATTCGTTCCCGAAACCGACCTTACTAAAGTAAAGACCATTCCGATAACGCACGGTGTTGTGGAAGAAACCACTCCCGTTATCAAAACGCAAGGCACGGAATGTGTTATCAAAAAAGGGCGCGCGTCCGATGTCGAATACGAATACACGTTTGTTGAGGAACTCGAAGCGCCCGTAAAGAAAGGACAGTTTATGGGAGAATATCTCGTAACGCTTGACGGCGAGGAAGTGTTCCGTTCGGAAATCGTCGCAAAGGAGGACATTCCCCGAATGAGTTTTTTTAGGTGTATTCAGATGATACTCAGAGAAATTTTTTCAATTTAAGTTTTTTGGAATATTTCACCGTGTTTTGCAAATATTAGTGAATGTTGATTAATAGGGTTTAAGCGTTGCTTTACGGCGGTGAGGTTGCTTTGGACGGCGGGGCGCGCCTGCGAAACCGCATAGGCGGACACGGTGAGCGAAAGACCCTATTAGATGATGGAGATTAGAAGTTAGAAGTAAGAGAAGATTAGGTTCAAACGTTAATCTGCTTTCTAATCTCCAGCTTCTAATAGGGAAAGGCTGGAGAAACTTTTGCTTGCCTGCGGTGTAATTATTACATAATTTCTCAACGAAAGGCTGATTGGTTTGAAAAAAATTATTGCAGTAATATGCACTTCAATTGCTGTATCAATTTCTGCGCTGACCTTGATCCCCCGCGCTGTGGAAAGCTCCGTCCCCGCCGCAAAAACGCTTAGTGCAGAAGTTCGCCAATACTGCGAAACGGCAAGCGGCAGCGGCGCGTTTTGCTTTACGGGACAGCGCGAAATAACGTCTTCGCTCCCGCTCGTTATCGAGAAATTTTCCGTAAAACAGGGCGATTATATAAACGTCGGCGATGAACTTTGCACCGTTGACAGGCAGTCCTCAGCCGCGCTTATCGAAAGCCTCGGCAGCGTGCGTATGCTTGCCGTGCCTGCGGCGGATATTGAAACGGCAATCGCCTTGCTCCCTGAAAAAATATTCAGCGACTGCGCGGGACGCGTCGTTTCCCTCGCGCCGACAGGTTCGGCTGTCCGCAGCGGGAGCAGTATCGCGGCTGTTTGCGAAAGCGAAGAACTCTCCGTCACCGTTGCGGTAAGCGAACTTGACATTGCGAAAGTAACGCCGGGTCAGAAGGCGCAGATAACCGCCGCCGCGTATCCCGACGAGATTTTTTCGGGAACGGTCACGGATATTGCCGAAACCGCGAGAAATCAATACAGCGGTTCAGTACTCGAAACGGTCGTTGACGTTACGATAACGCCCGACGTTTTTGATGAACGTCTGAAATCGGGACTTTCGGCGGACGTTGAAATCGAACTCGGCGAACCGCGCGAAATTTGTGTCGTGCCGTACTCCGCGATAGGTCAGGACGAGCGCGGCGAGTTCGTTTTTGTTTACGACAACGGAATATCAACCCGCCGTGATATTCAAACGGGCGCGGAGTTCGCGGACGGGTGCGAGGTAGTAAGCGGAATTACTGTTGATGATAAAATTTTAAACAACCCCGAAATCATCAAAGGCGAGAATTATATCAGAATAGTATAGGCAGTTTAAATCTGTTGTTCATCGCACTAGGGCAGGACAAGCGCCGTGATATTCAAACGGGCGCGGAGTTCGCGGACGGGTGCGAGGTAGTAAGCGGAATTTCCCTTGATGATATAATTTTAAGCGAACCCGAAATTATCAAAGGCGAAAGTTATATTCGGATAGTATAGCGCGGGGAGTTTTATATCGGAAATCGGCGGGAGGAAATATGACGTTTTTTACAAGGTCTTTAGTAAACATATTCAGAAACAAAACGCGTTCCTTGCTTACTATGGCGGGGATAGCGGTGGGCGTTTTCGCGGTGGTGCTTATTTCCACGGTAGGAGCGGCGGGAACGGCGCAGGTAAGTTCCACGCTTTTGACAATGGGTGTTGACACTCTGCTCGTGCAGGCGTCCGAGAACACCGCCGCGGCTGTTCTTACAGAAAGCGATGCTGACGCGGTGAAAACACTCGGCGGTGTTGCCGATGTAATGCCTCTTATGGCAAGCGTTACCGAGGCGAAGATGATAGACCGCCGTCTTGACACATATGTATGGGGAGTGGACAAGTCCGCAAATACGCTTATTTCGCTGGAGGCGGCGCACGGCAGGTTAATCACAAACGCCGACACATCGGCGCGGGCTAAAGTCTGCGTTATTGACGAGGCGTTCGCTCTCGAAACCTACGGGCGCTCGAATGTTGTCGGAAAGAAAGCGCGGATATTCTTAGGCGGAAAGTTTCACGAATTTGAGATTGTCGGCATAGCGAAATCGGGGCTTTCTTCACTTCAGAATATGCTGTCGAACATAATGCCGAACTTTATTTATATCCCGATAACGACTATGCAAAGTCTTTGCGGACGCGTCACCTATGACAAGATAGCCGTGAAACTCTCCGACCCGAACGCCGACGCCGCCGTTGTTCGCCGTGTAACGCAAAAGCTCGATGAAATTCACGAAACAACGGACGGTTATGAATGTAACTCTCTGCTTTCACAAAAACAACAGCTTGACGGCATAATGGACACGGTGACCGCCGCGCTTTCGCTTGTCGCGGGAATATCGCTCGCCGTTTCGGGGATAACCGTTATGACGACAATGATGATGAGCGTCAGCGAACGCTCACGCGAAATCGGCATAAAAAAAGCCGTGGGCGCAAAGCGGCGGACCATATGCGCGGAGTTCCTGACAGAAAGCGTAGCGATGACCGTTCTCGGTTCGGCGGCGGGCATCGCGCTCGGTTTAGCCGTGTCGTTTGTCGGGTGTACCGCCCTGTCCGTCCCGCTCGTCCTGAACGTCCGCGCGCTTATTCTGTCCGCGCTGGCGGCGGCATTTATCGGCGCAGTTTTCGGAGCGTACCCTGCAATAAAAGCGTCGAATATGCGCCCGGTAGAGTGTTTTAGAAATTAGAGGTAAGCTGTAAGAAGTAAGAGGTAAGGGGGCGCAATTTATAGTTAATAGTGTACAGTGCATAGCAAATGTGTCCGCTCTCGCGGACGATTAGATTGTATTTGGGTCAGCACGTCGTTCGCATTATCGCGCGTTTGGCGTGGCTCAATTCAAGTGCCCCGCGCCCTTATCCCGCAATAGCTTACCGTCCCGCGTATGAACGCGCCTTTACCGCCCGTACCGCGCCTGTGCGCGACCGCCCGCAATTCGCCTACGGCGAATTAACGGCGCTTACGCGCCGTTGTTTTGCGCTCCGCGCAAAACGCGGGCTGGATTATCAGTGCTGAGTTAATAGTGCTGAGTGCAAAGTATTATAGAGTTGCGCCCTGTTTCGCTTTGCTGTCGGCGCATGATGCGCCGACAGCAAAGCGAAACAGGGCGCATATTAGATTGTCTGCGGGTCATTGCGCCCAATCCCCGCCGTAAGCGGGAATACTAAACTTAAATTACACTTGTATTGCCCCGCCAAAGGCGGGGGAAATACTAAATAAAATTTGCCTTTGAATTTGATAATGGAAATGAAAAAGAATTGGACTTTTTTTCGTCTGATAACCGCGCTAATCGCGTTGGCAACAGGCGTTGGCGCAGGGTTCGCCGTTTTGGTTTCCGTGTGGTTTGGTACCGCCGCTGTGACGGCGGGCGCGTTCGCCGAGGGGTATTTCCTGTTACGTTATAACGCCGTCGAATACCTCGCCGATGAAACTCAAATTACAATTCGCGGCGGCGTGTTCGTAAAGCGGGAAATCATTCTGCCGCGCGAAAATATCCTCTGGACTACGAAAGTTAAAATCGGCTCGGCGGGGCTGTTCGCGGTTTTGCATACGATTGGCGGGAACGCGGTGGTTTTTGCGGACGTGTCGTTTTAACAGTTCTTTTCCCGCCCTGTCAACAGTTTAGAGTTAAGAGTGTATAGTGCATAGTAATTGCGCCCTCTCCCACCGTAGTCGGGAGAGGGCGCGTGATTTTTGCCGTCGGCGGGGAAGAACTGCGGATAAATTAGAGCAGGCGTTTCCCTGCCGTTCGCGGGGAAATACACGGGTTTGTTTGGTAAATTTTGCTGTTACTTAATTAACCTATTCCCCTTAAAATAAGTTTTTAACTTTTCAACCGAGTTTTCAACAATTTGTAATCGGTTTTGATGTTGAAAAACGGCTTTTGAATGACAAAAGTCAAAAATCGACCCTTTGCTTAAAAAAGTAAAGGGTCTTTTTACTCAATTTAGGTTCGCTTAACAGCCGTCATTTTTTCCGTCGCTCACGGCTTTAGGCAAAAAATCATATAACTCGCTGTAATTTTCGCTCTCCAATTCGCTTGGCTGTGCGGGTATCAGCCCCGTGCAGTCACGGTCGGACGACGTGTTCATCATATCGTCCTCAGAAAATTCCTGTTTTTCGCGCGGGTCGGGGTATGGAATGTTCATAAAAATCGCTCCTTTCTGCGGATTTTCCGTATTATTATCCGACAAACTCCGACTTTTATTCCGCTGTGGGAACATTTTGCGGCAGGTTCGGGAAATTTTATCGTCAAAATCACCATATTATTAATGAAAAGTTTGTAATAATTGTATATTGTGTGTAACCGTTTTCCCTCTTGTAATTTTTGGCGAATTGTTGTATACTTAAAGTAACAGCTTTTTTCGCGCCGATTGGCAGATGAAAAAAGACAAATACGGAAAGGAATTTTTGCTTATGAAATTCGGACATTTTGATGACGCGGCAAAGGAATACGTTATAACTTCCCCCCGCACGCCCTATCCGTGGATTAACTACCTCGGAACTCAGGGCTTTTTCTCGCTTATTTCCAATACGGCGGGCGGGTACAGTTTTTATAAGGACGCACGTCTGCGCCGTATCACGCGCTATCGCTACAACAACGTTCCCGTGGATATGGGCGGGCGTTATTTCTACATCAAGGACGGTGATACCGTCTGGAACCCCGGCTGGAGTCCCGTTAAGACCGAACTTGACGAGTACGAGTGCCGTCACGGGTTGGGGTACACTATCATTACAGGCAAGAAAAACGGCGTTAAAGCCTCTGTGAAGTTCTTCGTGCCTCAGGATTTCAACGGCGAGATACAGAAAGTCACTATCACAAACGAGAGCGGCGAAAAGAAGTCGCTGAAACTTACGAGTTTCCTCGAATGGTGCTTGTGGGACGCGAACGACGATACCACGAACTTCCAGAGGAACTACAACACGGGCGAAGTTGAAATAGTCGGCTCGACTATTTACCACAAGACCGAATATAAAGAGCGCCGCGATCACTTCGCGTTCTACACGGTGAATGTCCCCGTGCAGGGGTTTGACACCGACCGCGAGAGTTTCCTCGGACTTTATAACGGCTTTGAGCGCCCCGACGCTGTGTTTGAGGGCAAGCCTCACAACTCCGTAGCCGAGGGCTGGTCGCCTATCGCGTCGCATTATATTGAACTTGAACTTGCTCCGAACGAAACGAAAGAACTCGTATTCTGCTTAGGGTATGTTGAAATGCCCGCAGACGAAAAGTTTGACACTTCGGGGAACTATGACGGTATTATCGCGTCGTACACTACCGACGGCGTCGGCAATGCAAAACCGCTTTGCAATGTTATCAACAAGAAGAAAGCTCTCCAGATGATAGAGCTGTGCAATTCTCCCGAAAAGGCGGACAAGCTGTTTGAGAGCCTTAAAAATTACTGGGATAAACTGCTTACACAATACAACGTTAATTCTCCCGATGAGAAAGTCAACCGTATGGTCAACATCTGGAACCAGTATCAATGTATGGTTACGTTCAATATGTCGCGTTCGGCGTCGTATTTCGAGAGCGGTATAGGGCGCGGAATGGGTTTCCGCGACTCCAACCAGGACTTGCTCGGATTTGTTCATCAGATACCCGAAAGAGCGAGAGAACGCCTTATCGACCTTGCGGCTACTATGCTGGAGGACGGCGGCGCATATCACCAGTATCAGCCTCTTACGAAAATGGGCAACCACGAACTCGGCTCGAACTTTAACGACGACCCGCTGTGGATGATACTCGCGGTGGCGCAGTACATAAAGGAAACGGGCGACGTTTCAATTCTCGACGAGAAAGTGCCTTACGAGAACAAACAAGAACTCGCGGACACTATGCTTGACCACTGCAAGAGGGCGTTTAACCACGTCTGCACGAAGATCGGTCCTCACGGACTTCCGCTTTCGGGACGTGCCGACTGGAACGACTGTCTGAACCTTTCGTGTTTCTCCGATAAGCCGGGTGAGAGTTTCCAGACTTACAACAACAAGGAGATTTTCCCGAACCCGCCGTTCTATTCACAAAAAGCGGAATCCGTTATGATCGCGGGAATGTTCTGCTTTATCGGTCCCGAATACCCCGCTATGTGCCGTCTTAAAGGCGACGAGGCGGAGGCAAAGCGCGCCGAGGCGGAAATCGAGAAGATGCGCCAAAATACCGTTGAATACGGTTATGACGGCGAATGGTTCCTGCGTGCTTACGACCACAACGGCAACAAGGTCGGCTCTAAGGAATGTGACGAGGGCAAGATTTTCATTGAACCGCAGGGCTGGTGCGTTCTCGCGGGACTTGGCAAGGACAAGGGCTATGACGTAAAGACGCTGGAAAGCATTGACAAGTATCTGAACAGCAAGCACGGGCTTGTGCTGAACAACCCCGCGTTTACTACATACAAGATAGAATACGGTGAGATTTCCACTTATCCAGGCGGTTACAAGGAGAACGCGGGCGTATTCTGCCACAACAACGCGTGGATAATCTGCGCGGAGGCGGCTGTCGGTCACGGCGACAAGGCGTTTGAATACTACTCGAAGATTGCTCCCGCTTTCCGCGAGGAGATGAGCGACCTGCACCGTACAGAGCCGTATGTTTATGCGCAGATGATTGCGGGCAAGGACGGCAAGCGTCACGGCGAGGCTAAGAACTCGTGGCTGACGGGTACGGCGGCTTGGAACTTCGTTGCGATTTCTCAGTACATTTTAGGCGTTAAGCCGCAGTACGAGGGCTTGAAGATTGACCCGTCAATTCCTGCGGCGTGGGACGGCTTTAAGGTTTCGCGCCAGTTCAGAGGGGCTACTTACAATGTGGAAGTACAAAATCCGAACCACGTTTCGGCGGGCGTTAAGTCTATGACGGTTGACGGAAAGGAAGTTTCGGGCAACGTTATCCCCGCACAGGACGGCGGCGTTCACGAAGTTAAGGTTGTACTCGGATAATTAAACGCTAAAATTAAACGCAAACAATCCCCGCTTTCATTAGTTTAAATTTAATAGTGTATAGTGTATAGTAATTGCGCCCTCTCCCGCCTGCGGCGGGAGAGGGCGCAAACATTTTTAAAGCCGTTCCGCTTACGGCGTTTTTGCCTTTACAAACGTTCTCCCCGCCGTAGGCGGGGAACGCTAAAACCACAAAGTCCCACCGCAAAATTCCCTTGACTTTTGCAATTAGGTGTGGTATAATCGGATTAAAGATAATACGCCCCGCGAAAGGAGTGACAGACCGATGTGTGTATACAAAATCGAAGAAATAGCCGAGCGCGTTCGCCCTATTGCCGAGCGGTACAATATTCCGAAAGTATATCTTTTCGGGTCGTATGCCCGCGGGGAGGCTACCGAAGAAAGCGACGTTGACTTACTCGTTGACGCTCATAACATCAGAGGTTTGTTTGAACTCGGCGGAGTGTATGCCGATTTAAGCGAGGCTCTTGATAAGGAAATAGACCTAGTGACAATCGAGGCTCTTGACGAGCGCAAAGACGATCCGTTGACAATTAGGTTTGTAAATGAAATTTCAAGAGAGGAAAAGCTGATTTATGAAAGATGAGGATAAGGATAAAACAGTGCTTGAATATATAGTGAGGCATTGCGACAGAATAAGCCGCGCTTTAATCAGTTTAGAGTTAAGAGTGTATAGTGTATAGCAATTGCGCCCGCTCCCGCCTGCGGCGGGAGCGGGCGCAGACATTTTTTAAGCCGTTCCGCTTACGGCGTTTTTGCCTTTACAAGCGTTCTCCCCGCCTACGGCGGGGAGAACGCTTATTTACTTTGCACTATGCACTCTTAACTCTAAACTGATGAAGGCGGGGAACGGATTGTTACCTCTTACATCTTACCTCTAACCTCTAACCGCTAACCTCTGCTAAACCTCCAACCTCTAGCCTCTATCTTCTTTCCATCTATAAGCCGAGTTCTGTCGTGTATGTTCATCTATCTAGCCTCACCGTCGCCGGTGAGGTCAAGCCGCCTTTAAGCGGGCGCGCCGAGCAGACGCGTTACCCCCGCCGCCAATCGGCGTTGCATCGGATAGGGTTTACATGGCAGCGCGGTCTCCCGCGCTCCGGTGAGCTCTTACCTCGCCTTTCCACCCTTGCAGACTGCGTAAGCAATCCTGCGGTATATCTCTGTTGCACTTGCCCTAAGGTCGCCCTCGGCTGACGTTATCAGCTATCCTGCTCTGTGATGCTCGGACTTTCCTCATTGCGCTCTCGCGCCCCGCGAACATACAATGGAGAGAAGACAGAGGCTAGGGGCTGGAAGTAAGAGGTTAGAGGTAAGAAGTAAGATTTCTTGAATTACCGCGTTTTCGCTTGACCTCTTAATTTCTTACATCTGCTTGCTTTTAATGTACTCGTCCATTGCTTTCGCCGCGGTTTTGCCTGCGCCCATTGCGAGAATTACCGTTGCCGCGCCCGTTACCGCGTCGCCGCCCGCGAATACTCCTTTGAGCGACGTCGCGCCGTTTTCATCGGCGACAAAGCACCCGTGTCTGTTCGTTTCAAGACCCGCCGTCGTGTTGCGGATAAGCGGATTAGGAGATGTGCCGATTGACATTACTACACAATCCACATCAAGAACAAATTCGCTGTCGGGCTTTTCGATAGGACGGCGCCGACCGCTTTGGTCGGGTTCGCCGAGTTCCATTTCAACGCATTTCATTCCCGTGACGAATTTATGCTCGTTTCCCAATATCTCAACGGGATTATTAAGCGTCTTAAAGATAATGCCCTCTTCTTTCGCGTGTTCGATTTCCTCGTTTCGCGCGGGCATTTCCTCTTCTCCTCGCCTGTAGACTATGTAGACGTTCTCCGCGCCTAAGCGTTTAGCGCACCTCGCCGCGTCCATTGCGACGTTTCCTCCGCCTACTACGGCAACGTTTGTGTTCTTCTTTATCGGAGTATCGGAATTTTCCTTGTAGGCTTTCATAAGATTTACGCGCGTTAAAAATTCGTTCGCGGAATATACGCCCTTTAGATTTTCTCCGGGAATGTTCATAAACCTCGGCAAACCCGCGCCCGAACCTATGAAAATTGCCTCGTAGCCCTGCTCGAACAGCTCGTCAATGCTTATTGTGCGCCCGATAACGACGTTCGTTTCCACTTTAACGCCGAGCGCTTTAAGATTATCGACTTCGCGCTGAACAATCGACTTCGGCAGGCGAAATTCGGGTATTCCGTAAACGAGAACTCCCCCCGCGAGGTGGAGCGCCTCGAAAACCGTTACGTCGTAACCCATTTTCGCAAGGTCGCCCGCGCACGTCAGACCGCTCGGTCCTGCGCCGATAACAGCGCATTTGTGTCCGTTTTTTGCGGGGGCTTTCGGAGGTTCTGTTGAATGTGCGTTGTGCCAATCCGCGACGAACCGTTCAAGCCGTCCTATGCCGACGGGTTCACCTTTTATTCCGCGGACGCACTTGCTTTCGCACTGCGTTTCCTGAGGGCAGACGCGTCCGCACACGGCGGGCAGAGAACTGCTTTCCGCGATTATTTCATACGCGCCCTCGTAATCCTTTTCACGGACTTTCGCGATGAACGCGGGAATGTCAATAGACACGGGACAGCCCGAACGGCACGGCATATTCTTGCAGTTTAAGCACCGTTCCGCCTCGTCAAGAGCCTGCTCCTCGGTATATCCCAACGCAACCTCGCTGAAATTCTTATTGCGGACGTTCGCCTGCTGGACGGGCATTTCATTTTTCTTTAAACTCATATTCGGCATAATACTTCTATCCCTCCGTTACGCGTTTTTGAACAGATTGCAGGTTTCCTCGCGTTTTCTCTGTTCAAATTCTTTATACATCGTCCCGCGCTCCATTGCCTCGTCGAAATCGACAAGATGTCCGTCAAAATCGGGTCCGTCAACGCACGCGAACTTCGTTTCCCCGCCGACGGTAAGACGGCATCCTCCGCACATTCCCGTGCCGTCTATCATGATAGGGTTCATCGAAACGACTGTTTTTATATCGTATTCCTTCGTTAATTTGCACACGAATTTCATCATAACAAGCGGTCCTATTGCGATTACCTCGTCATAATTGTTGCCCGCGTCGATAAGTTCTTTCAGCGCGTCGGTAACAAGACCTTTCGTGCCGTAAGAGCCGTCGTCGGTCATTATTTTCATAAGCGACGAATTTGCCCTGAATTCTTCCTCTAAAATAACGAGGTCTTTATTGCGAAATCCGACGACAGAATGAACCTCGCACCCCAGATTATGCAGTTTCTTGGCAATAGGATACGCAATAGCGCACCCTACGCCGCCGCCTACGACCGCGACTTTTTTCAGTCCCTCCGTGTGGGACGGCACGCCGAGCGGTCCTACAAAATCGTGTATAAATTCGCCCTCGTTTAAGTGGTTCAGCTTTTCCGTAGTCGCGCCCACTATCTGGAATATAATAGTCACCGTACCCTTTTCGCGGTCGAAATCCGCAACGGTCAGCGGTATCCTCTCGCCGTTTTCATCGGGGCGCAGGATTATGAACTGCCCCGGCTCTGCTTTCTTTGCAACGAGCGGAGCGTCAACCTCCATAAGCGTCACTGTCGGATTAAGTACTTGTTTTCTTACTATTTTATACATTGATAACTCAACACCCTTTCCCGACGGATAATCCGCCAATCTATATTATAACATAGTTTGCGCAAAATTGCAAGGGGTTTTTAAGATGTAAGAAATAAGATGTAAGAGGTAAGAAGTAAGATGTAAGAGGTAAGAAGTAAGATGTAAGAGGTAAGAAGTAAGAGGTTTGGCAATCCGCAAACAAAGCAGATTTAGAAGATAATGCAAAGCACTTGATTTTTGCGAAGAAGTATGTTATAATATACAATGTATAATAATGTACAGAGCAATGCGCGGTTTGCGCTTGAAATTTATTGAAAACGGAGCGGGTTAATAATGGAGTTTTTTGACCTTTACAACGTGAACAGGAAACCGCTGGGGCGCAAGATTATGCGCGGCGTTCCTATTCCGAGGGGTGAATATCACATCGTCGTTCAGGTTATGACGGTAAATCACAACGGGGAAATTCTGCTAACTCAGCGCGTCCCCGAAAAGACAAGCGGGGGAAAATGGGAGTGTTCGGGCGGCTGTGCCGTGGCGGGCGAATCGGGTACCGAGGCGGCTGTCCGCGAACTTTACGAGGAAACGGGCATTGTCGCCGATGAAAGCGAACTTTCTCTCGAATGGGAAATGACGGCGGACGGTATGCTTAGGGATTTTTACGTTCTGGTAAAGGACGTTCCGCTGTCGGAACTCCGATTGCAGGATATAGAGGTTTGCGCGGCGAAGTGGGTCAGCTTTGAAAGACTGTGCGAGATGTCGAAAAGCGGGCAGACCACGAGAACTATGACGCGGTGGCTTGAAAACCGCAGTTCGCAGTTGATTTACCTTATCGGCAAGGCGAAGAAAAACGCACGCGCCCCGCATACGCTCCGCAAATCGGACAGGGCGTGGAACGGAGGAAACGTTGGATAAATCGGCAATAGACGAGATAAAATCGCTTGCAAGTAACGGCGATGCGGGCGGGAACAGCGTAAACGAAATATTCGCGCGCGTTTATAACGCCGTGCAGAAAACGCTCGGTATAACGCCGTTTGACGAGCAGTTGGCGGCGGCGCTCGCACTTCTGGGCGGGCGTATGGTGCAGATGCAGACGGGCGAGGGGAAAACCTTGTGCGCCGTTTTCGCCGCGTGCGCCGAGGCTTTCGCGGGCGGGAATACGCATATACTCACATTCAACGATTATTTAGCGCGGCGCGACTATGAATGGATGAAACCCGTTTATGACGAAATGGGCGTTTCCGTCGGGTGCATTACAGAAAGCACTCCGAAAGAGGAACGCGGTGAACTTTACAAAAAACAGGTGCTTTACTCGACGGCGAAAGAGGCGGGGTTTGACTATCTTCGCGGGTTCGTCCTGTTCGACGAAAAACCGTATTTCCCCGAAAAGCTGAATTTCGCGATTTTTGACGAGGCGGACAGCATACTTATTGACGAGGCGCGTATTCCTCTTGTGATAGTAGGCGATGTCGCTGTGCGCGACGGCGGGGATATGGACGAGGTTTACGAAAAAACTCTCGCGCTCGGCGCTGATTGCTTTGAAACCGACCCGAACACGAAAAACGTCTATCTCACCGACAACGGCGCGGATAAAGCGGAGGAGATATTCGGACGTGATGTGTACGCGGTCGGCAATGAAAATCTGTTAGCGAAAATATGCGCTTCTATAAAGGCGCGCGAGGTTCTCCAAGAAAATAAAGATTACATCGTAAGGGACGGCGGTATTCTGCTGATAGATGAATTTACGGGCAGAGCCGCGCCGGGTCGTGTGTTCCCCGGCGAACTCCAGAGCGCAGCCGAGGCAAAACACGGACTCAAAATCTCCTCGCGCGGGCGAATAATGGGAAGTATCGCTTTGCAATACTATGCAAGGCTTTATCCGAAACTTGCGGGAATGACGGGTACGGCGGAGCAGTCGCGGGAGGAGTTTGAGAAGATTTACGGGATTTTAACCGAAGTCATTCCGACAAGATTGCCGCTCGCAAGAATAGACCGCCCGCTTGAACTGTACTATGACCAAAGCGAAAAGCGAAAGGCGATTTTAAGCGCGATAAAAGGGGCGGCGGACGCGGAACGTCCCGTGCTTGTCGGGAGCGAGAGCATTGAAGAAAGCGAGAGCATTTCCGCGGAACTGTCCGTTATGGGGATAAAGCACAGCGTGCTGAACGCGAAGAACGACGCGCAGGAGGCGGAAATTATCGCGAAAGCGGGCGAACGCGGCGCGGTGACTATCTCAACGAATATGGCGGGTCGCGGCGTTGATATTAAGCTCGGCGGCGCGGACGGTCACGACAGGGATTTTGTCGTAAAATCGGGGGGCTTGCTTGTCCTGTCAACTTCTCCGCGCGAGAGTTCGCGTATCACAATGCAATTGCGCGGTCGCGCGGGCAGGCAAGGGGACGTAGGCGAGAGCCGAGCGTTCGCCGCGCTCGACGACGCGATTATGACGGATAACGATTTGAAGGGTCTGGCGGGGAGGCATTACCCGAAAGAAAAGTCCGAGGGCGCGATAAATGACAAAGTGCTTTTGCGCGAGGCGGAGCGCGTTCAGCGTATCGCGGAAAACAACGCGTTTGACGAGCGCGTGGGGCTGATGAAATACACTATGATTGGCGAAAAGCACCGTGAAACGACGTTCAGACGGCGAAACTCCCTGCTGGACGGTTCATACAACAGCGAGTTCTGGCAGAAATCGGAACTTTACGAAAATGCGCGGGAGAAATTCCCCGAAAGCGATTTGCAGGAACTTCAAAACCGCGTTCTCGCGGCGTTGCTTAACGAATTTTGGAGCGACTATCTCGATTATTCTACCTATCTTCGCGAGGGCATACACTTAACGCAGATAGCGGGGAGAAATCCCGCGGAGGAATACAACATCGCGTGCGAGGAGTATTACGAGAACGCGGCGGCGTCCATTCCCGAAAGAATGGAGGAAAAGCTGGAGGACGTTCTAAAATGCGACAGGCTTTCGGATTACGTCATAGAGCGCCCGACAAGGACGTATACCTATCTTCTGAACGACATCGGCGAAGAGTTCAAGGCGAAACCATTGCTTATGGGGCTGATGACGGAGGACTATAAGGTATCCGAGGAAACCGAAGAAGAACCCGAAACGCCGACCGTTGCCGACGATAACGGCGCGAAAAAAGGTTTCTTCGGCAGGCTGTTCGGGGGGAAGAAATGAGCGATACTGTTTGCGCGATTGCAACGCCTGCCGCCGTCGGCGGGATTTCGGTAGTGAGAATTTCGGGAGATAACGCATTTGACGTTGCCGAAAAGGTTTTCAGACCCGTATCGGGCAGAGCGGTTTCAGCGATGAAAGGTTATACCGCAGTTTACGGCAGGATATTCGACGGGGAAACGCAATTGGACGACGGCGTTCTTCTCGTTTTCAGAGCGCCCCATTCCTACACGGGCGAGGATGTGTGCGAGATTTCGTGTCACGGCGGGATATACGTTACGCGGCGCGTTATGACGGCTTGCCTGAAAGCGGGCGCGCTGGCGGCGGGCGCGGGGGAATTTACGAAACGCGCGTTGCTGAACGGCAAGATGTCGCTTACTCAAGCGGAGGCTGTCGCCGACCTTATTTCAACGCAGGGGGAGCAAATGCTTGCCTGCTCTAACAGTCAGCGCGAGGGCGCGCTGTTTCGGCGTGCGGAGAAAATCGCGGATAAACTTACGGCGATTTCCGCGCAGATTTCCGCGTGGATAGACTACCCCGACGACGATACGCCCGAAGTTACCGAGGAATGGCTGAAAGAGCGGATAAGCGAAATTGACGGGCAACTGTCCGATTTGCTCGCAAGCTACGACACGGGGCGAATGATACGCGAGGGTATCTCGTGCGCGATAGTCGGAAAACCTAACGTCGGAAAGTCTACGATTATGAACGCGCTTTCGGGTACTCCCCGCAGTATTGTCAGCAGTACGGCGGGAACGACCCGCGATATTGTCGAAGAAACCGTAAACTTAAACGGCGCGGTGCTGTTGCTGTCGGACTGCGCGGGTATACGCGAAACCGAGGACGAGGTGGAGAAAATCGGCGTTGAACTTATGCTGAAAAAACTCGAAAACGCCGACGTCGTGCTGGCGGTGTTCGACGGTTCGCGCGGGCTTGAAAGCGACGATGAACGGCTGTTCTCGCTTTTGCAAAACAAGACGGTCATTCCGATAGTCAACAAGAGCGACCTTGACAGGGCGCTTGATGTTTCGCAGATAGAACGCAGGTTCGGCAAACCGCTTGTGATTTCCGCAAAGGACGCGGATTTTGCTGAGCGTTTAGGAGATGAAATCTCCTCGCGCCTGGAACTCGACAAGCTCGATACTTCCGCGGGATTTATCGCGAACGAGCGTCAGCGCGGGTGCGTTATCAAAGCGGAAAGCGCCGTGAAAGACGCTTTAAGCGCGGTAAATGCGGGCTTTACGCCCGATGTTGTCGGAGTGCAAATCGAAAACGCGCTTGACGCGATTTTTGAACTTTCGGGAAAGAGCGTTTCCGATGAAGTGATAAGCGAAGTGTTCAAGCGGTTTTGCGTTGGAAAATAAATTTATCGGGAGATGTGCGGATTATGAATATACTTGTAATAGGCTGCGGAATGGTCGGCGCGGCGGTCGCGAACACTCTGGACGCGCGCGGTCACGATGTTTCGGTTATCGACAGGAACACGGAATGTTTCGACTTGCTTTCGGGGCAGTTCGGCGGGTTTACGTCAACGGGCGTTGCAATCGACACGGTTGTTTTAAAACACGCGGGGATAGAAACCTGCGACGTGCTGTTTGCGCTGACCGAAGAGGACGATATGAACATTATGGCGTCGCAAATCGCAAAGACCGAATTTAACGTGCCGAAGATATTCACACAAATCACCGACATCAAAAAAGGCGCGTTGTATGAAGAAATGGGGCTGTCTGTTATCTGCCCTACAAAACTTACCGTTACGGCGGCGTGCGCGGCTATCGAGGAGCAGGGCGGCGGCGCGGAAATGAACTTTGAAAACTACATAGTGCATTTTTCGACAATGGATTTGCCCGAAGAATTTGTTTCCCGCACACCGAACGATATAGGCTACGAGGAGGACGAAACGCTGTTCGGCGTTATCCGAAAAAACGGCGGGCTTATACTCTACCGCGGGCAGGAACTGACGTTCGCCGAGGGAGATAAACTGATATTCGCAAAGAAATCATAAACGAAAACGCATTTGGAGGGCTTATGAAAGCTATAATAGTAGGCGGCGGGAAAGTCGGATTTTATCTTGCTAAAACACTCCGCGAACAGGATTATTCGATTACATTGATAGAAAAGAGCAGAGAGCAATGCAGGCTGTGTTCAAACGAACTTGACGCGGAGGTCATCTGCGCGAACGGCACAACTGTCGAGGCTATGGAGGCTTGCGGCGCGGACAAAGCAGACTGCGTTATCGCCGTTATGGGAAAGGACGAAAGCAACCTCGTGTGCTGTCAGATAGCGAAGAAAATGTTCGGCGTGAAGAAAACGATAGCGAAAGTAAACAACCCGAAAAACACGGACGCTCTTAAAGAACTCGGCGTAGATATAGTTATTTCCGCGACCGACAGCATTATTAAACTGCTTGAAAACGAGGTCGATTTTTCGTCTATCAAGGAGATTATGGCGTTTGGCGACAGCGACGCGGCTATCGTGGAAATAATCCTGCCCGACAATTACACATTAGAGGGCAAGGCATTGGCACAGCTGGAACTTCCGCAGGGGTGCAACATCGCGTGTATTTCGCGCGGCGGGAGGGCGATTATCCCGCGCGGCGGTACAATGCTTTTAAGCGGTGATGTGCTGTTCGCGGTGGTTTTAAGTTCCGCTGAAAGGGAACTTAAACGCGCGCTTAAAATCAAGGACTGATTTGTAACGGAGAATTTCTATGGACGAGAAGAATAAAAGCAATCAGACGAAACATTCCGCAAAATCTCAAAAGGCAACTGCCAAAAAAACTGCGGTACGAAAAGAACCGCAGGGGGACGTTATCTTTGCGCTGGACATCGGCACGCGCACCGTCGTGGGGGTGCTTGCGAAGAAAACTCCGCAGGGGTGCGAGATTATTGATATGGTGACGGTCGTTCACGAAAAGCGTTCTATGGCGGACGGACAAATCGAGGACATTCCGTCCGTGTCGCTGGATATTAAGCGCGTAAAGCGGGAATTGGAACACAGGCAGGGTATCTCCCTGCAAAACGCCTGCATAGCGGCGGCGGGCAGGGCGCTGAAAACTCTGCGCTCGTCGTGGGAATATAAACTTCCCGCAGACAAGCTGATTACGCAGGAGGCTCTTAAAATGACGGAGCTTGACGCGGTTCGCAGGACGTGCGAGAGTTTTATGCAGACGAACGACA
This sequence comes from uncultured Clostridia bacterium, assembly GCA_947628655.1. Classification (GTDB taxonomy): domain Bacteria; phylum Bacillota; class Clostridia; order Oscillospirales; family Ruminococcaceae; genus CAG-115. The sequence continues at coordinate 104,679 of CANRAS010000002.1, forward strand.
ACGCGGCGTTTTACTGCGTAGGACACAGCGTTATTTCGCGCTCGCTCGACGGGTTTAAGGTTCAGAAACCCGAAGGTCACAGGGGGGAACGTTTAACAACCGAGATTATCGCGGCGTTTTTGCCGTCGTATGTCGTGGAAAGCCTTTGCACCGCCGTTGACAATGCGGGACTTGAGGTTTCACGGCTGACGCTCGAACCTATCGCCGCGATGAGCGCGGTTATCCCGCCCGAACTTCGCCTTATTAACCTTGCATTATGCGACATCGGCGCGGGGACTTCCGACGTCGCGGTGTCGCGCGACGGGAGCGTTATCGCTTACGGAATGGCAACGACCGCGGGCGACGAGATAACCGAAACGATAATGAAAGAACTGCTTGTCGATTTCAACACGGCTGAAATGATTAAGACTTCTTCGGCGACGGAGATACCTTATAAAAACATTCTGCTGTCCGAGCAGAAAATCTCGCACGGCGCGGTAATGGAACTTATCGCGCCCGCGGCGCGGGAACTTGCAAAGGTTATCGCAAGCGAGATACTTTCGGCGAACGCTACGCCCCCGCAGGCGGTGTTCCTCGTCGGAGGAGGGAGCAAGCTGGAGGGTCTGGACGCGCTTGTCGCGGAGGAATTAGGGCTTGACGGCTCAAGAGTAATCACGGGGCGCAGGGAACTTTTGCGGGGAGTTATCGCGCCCGAAAATATGATGCTGGGCGCGGAACATACAACTCCTCTCGGAATTGCGATAAGTTCGGGCGAGGGCGTATCATACGACTTCACGACAATCACCGTGAACGGCAAGAAACTCCGCGCTCTCGACACGAACAGGCTTACCGTATTTGAACTGATGAACTTCGCGAAGATAAAGCCCGAAGATATGATAGCATCGTCGGGAAAACCCATTTCATTCACGATAAACGGCGAGAAGATAACGGTGCGCGGAAAGCCCGCAACGCCGTCCGAGATTATTGTGAACGGCGAAACAGCGTCGCTGAATACCGTAGTAACCAAGGGCGACGAGGTGACTATTACTCCCGCCGTCAAAGGCGCGGACGGCGCGGCGCGGCTTTCGGACTACTTCGATATGTCGGCGGTGCGCTCCTGCACGGTTTCGCTGTTCGGCGAAAAACGCCGCGTCGGGCGGTTTATGCTGATAAACGGCAGAGAAACCACGACCGAACGCAGAATTTGGGACGGCGACGAGGTGGAAACAGTAGACACCGAAACGCTAGGAAAACTTCTCAAAGCAAACAGCATAACCCGCCCCGTTCTGCTGAACGGAAAGTCGGTTTCCGATGAAGTGACCCTGCAAAGCGGGGACGAGATAACGTACAAGGACGAACCCGCTGTTAATTCTAATCCCGCCGAACCGTCCGCTCCGAACGCTCCCGCTGTAGAAAACGGCGAGGGGCGCAGGATAACCGTAAACGGCATTGAGGCGGAATTTCCTACGCGCGCGGACGGCAGCGCACCGATTTTCCTTGACGTAGCGGCGGCGTTTTCGGACGACCCGACAGGGCTTTTGGCTAATGCTAAGACTATAACCGTAAACGGCAAAATCGCGCGTCTGGACGAGGAAATACACAGCGGGGACGTTATTGTTATAGATTAAAAATAAATGGTGTATATAATGAAAAAATTAACTAGAATTATTTCCGCCGTGCTCTGCGCGGTTATGCTCGGCGGGTGTTCGAGAATAGCCGACAACCCGAATTCCGTCAAAACAAGCACAAGCACGGCTTCTTCCGAAACGAGTACTGTTGAAATTCCGCAAGAGAACCCGCCGAAAGAATTTCAGATAGTATCGCAGACGTTCATCAGCAAAATGGAGGCGGAAAAGGGAACGTTCAACGGAACGGCTCTCGGCGAGGACGGCGAGGAACTCCAAAACTCCGACGGCGGCGGGTTCGTGCGTCTTAAAAAGGGACAGCACTTAACGGAAATCGTCACCGCAAAGACAACGCAGTTTTACAGGGTCGTTATTCTGGCGCGGGCGAACGACAGCGCGAGCGTTAAACTCCGCGTCGGCGATACGGTGGAGGGTATGTATTCCATTCCGAACACGGACGGAGAATTTCAGCTTTTCGCGGTGGATAATCTGTATTTGTCCGTAGGTATGAGCGCGCTGACGTTCACGAGCGAAAACGGAACGGCGGACATCGACTGCGTTGTCGTTGAAAATTCCCGCAAGGCAAGCGATGATTTGTATAAAGTCGGCACGGCTTGCATTGCGGAAAACGCGTCTGTAGACACCGCAATGCTTATGCGGAATTTAGCCGAACTTTACGGAAAATATACGCTGACGGCGCAGAACGTTTCGTGCGGGTCGAACGCGGAAATAGACGCTGTTTATACGGAAACGGGGAAATACCCCGTTATCCGCGCAAGCGAACTTGCGCTTGCTCTTAAAGACGACGCACATTCTGCGGAGGTCATAAAAAACGATATTTCTCTTGCGAAAGAATGGCACGAGCGCGGCGGGATATGCTCTTATAGCTGGCATTGGTATTCGCCGAATCCTATCCGCGGAACTAACGCCGATGATTTCGCGCTTGCCGAGGCGCTTGACGGCGTTGAACCTACCGAACTCGGTATGATGAACGAGGACGGCATACAGTTACAGCTTGACAACGAACTGATGACGCAGGAGGCGGCGGATCTTATTCACGACCTTGACGAACTCGCCGAAGTAATAAAACAGCTTGACGCGGAGAATATTCCGATTTTGTTTGAACCGATACCGCACGGCGATACGGATTTATTCTGGTGGGGCGATGACGCGGAAAGCTATCAGAAACTATGGATACTCGTGTTTACAAGGCTTGGCAAATACAACGGGCTGAAAAATCTTATCTGGGTGTGGAACAACAGCGATTTCAGCTATTACCCCGGCGACAAGTATGTTGACATTATCGGGCAGAGTTTTTACGAGAATTCGCAGTCGGCTTTCGCGGGGCGTTTCACCGCGCTTTCATCGGACGCGGCGACGGGTCGTAAAATCCTTGCCGTGACGGAATGTGACATATTAACGAGCATAGACTTCATGAACCGCGATAACGCGATGTGGCTCTGGACCGCTCCCGCCGAGGGCGAATACACGATAGACAAGACGGGCGCGTTCTCCGAAAAGTACACGAAAAAAGCCGCCCTGCGCTATGCGTATGACTGTAACAAGTGTGTTACTCTGGACGAGATGCAGAATATAGATTTGCTGTTGGCGGGGAGCGGATAATATAATAAAAAATTTCCCCGCCGTTTAACAGTATATAGTGCAGAGTGCTGAGTGAATAGTAAATAGCGTTCTCCCCGCCGTAGGCGGGGAGAACGCGGTTAAATTAGGGTGAACGTTTTCCCCGCCGTAGGCGGGGAATACGCTTTTACCCTTTCTTATTTCTGCAAACCCCCGCCAAACAACACTCCCCGCACTTCGGCGAGCGGGCGGGGCAGACTTCTCTGCCGTGGCGAACCAGTCGGTGGCATAACGCCAACCCCTCCGCGGGCGGGACAATCGCGCGGAGCTGTTTTTCTACGCTCTGCGCGTCCTTGCCCTCGGCTAACCCCAATCTGTTCGTAAGGCGAATAACGTGAGTGTCGCAGACTACCGCGTCCTTGCCGTAGAGGTCGCCCGCGACGAGATTTGCCGTTTTGCGCCCTACTCCGGGAAGTTTCACGAGTTCCTCTATCGTGTCGGGAACAACGCCTCCGTATTCATCGCGCAGAACACGGCACATATTCACAATGTCCTGCGCTTTCGTGCGGAACAGACCGCAGGATTTTATGTAGGTTTCCACTTCGGAAACCTGTGCGTCCGCAAAATCGTCTATTGTCCGAAAACGCCCGAACAGCGTTGGCGTTACGAGGTTTACGCGGTTATCCGTGCATTGCGCCGAAAGCCGAACTGCTATCAGCAGTTCGTGCGGTTTTTCGTATTTCAATGCGCATTGCACCTCGGGGTATTCGGCTTTTAAACGCCGTATAATCTCCAGAGCGCGTGCTTTTTTCGTCATTTTCATCTGTTATCTTCCTTAATCGGCTTGTGGTCTTTTATAGCGCGTATCTTCACGATATTCCTGTCCTCGACCTGCACTACTACCAGCTTTACGTTTTCATATTCGACAATCGGCGGTTTTGTGCCGATATTTTCGGGAATATAGCCTAATTTATCAACGACAAATCCCGAAATCGTCTGGTATTCGTGGTCGTCGGGGAGTTTTACGCCGAACAGCTCGAACACATCGTCGGGGTCGGTTTCGCCGTCCACGTCGTAGACTTCGTTCCCTATGCGCGTTATTTGCTGTTTTTCGTCGTCGTACTCGTCCTGAATGTTGCCCATTACCGCTTCTATTATATCTTCAAGCGTAACTATTCCCGCAGTTCCGCCGTATTCATCGACAACGACCGCCATACCCGAACGCATCGAGGTCAGCGTTTTGAAAATATCGGGGCAGGTTCGGCTTTCGGGGATAAAGCTGACTTCGCGGATAAAATCGCGCAGGCTGAAATCCGAAAGGTCGCTTTTCCCGATAAGGCACAGCAGATCCTTTACTATCACAATGCCGATTATTTTGTCAATGCTGTCCTCGTAGACGGGTATGCGCGAAAAGCCCATATCAAGCGCCAGATAAATCAAATCATCAAGCGTTATTGTGTTTATGTCAACGCCGACTATGTTCGTGCGGTGCGTCATTACATCTCCTGCGGTAAGGTCGTTAAACTCGAAGATGTTGTTTATCATCTCCGCGGACTGCTCTTCTATGCTGTCCTCGTCATCGTCCTTTGCAAGCGCGTCTACAAGGTCGCGCACGTCCTCTTCGGAAACATCGGCGTAATTCGCGCCGAGCGCCTTTTTCAGCAAAGCGGAAAGTCCCTTTTCAAGACCGATTAGCGGTGTTAAAAGTATCTTCGCCGTCTTATGCCCGCTGTGCTGTTCGTTTTCTTTTCGTGAATTGTCCGAAGTACTTCGGGAACCGTCGTCCATATTTCCTCCTAAATCCGTTCATTTCCTTTATAAATCTTCCTCGCCGAAAAACAGCCGCCGTCCGTTTTGGTTGGCAATATCAATCATTTCATTCGGCGAAACACCCTTAATCTCCGCCATTTTCGCGGCGGTAAATTCTATCATAGAACTGTCGCACCGCTCTCCTCTGTGCGGTTCGGGCGCCATATACGGGCAGTCCGTTTCGAGCAGTAGTTTATCAATCGGCGTTGCCGCGCAGGCAGAAAGCGCCTTTTTCGCGTTCTTGAACGTAAGCACCCCCGTAAATCCGATATACATTCCCAAGGAAACGACCTCGCGGGCGGTTTCGGCGGAGTAGGAAAAGCAGTGCATTACGCCGCGCGGTTTATATTCGCGCAGAATTTCCATAGTATCCGCGCACGCGTCGCGCGAATGTATGACTACGGGCAAATCAAGTTCTTCAGCGAGTTCCAGCTGTTTTACAAACACCTCCCGCTGAACTTCCCTTGCGGGGGCGTTTTCATAGTGATAGTCAAGTCCTATTTCTCCGAGCGCGGCGATTTTCGGCGATTTGAGTATTTCCCGCAGGCGCGTTTCCCAATCGCTTTGGAGCGTTTCGATATTTTCGGGGTGTATCCCCGCCGCCGCGCAGATGTAATCGTATTTTTCCGCAAGCGCGGTCTGTTCCTCGGAAGTGGGAATATCGCACCCGATTACCATAATCCTCTCGACGTTTTTGTTTGGCAAATCGGCGAGAAGCCCATAAAGTTCCTCGCCGAAATCTTCTTTAAAATAATGCGCGTGTGTATCAAAAATTCCCATAGTAATTTTAACCGCAGTTATGCCGCGCCTTTATTAAAATAAGCGTCAAGCACCAACTGCTTTGTTTCGTAGCTTTCCAAAGGCAAACGTCCTCTCCCGCCGAAAAGCTGTTCGGTGTCGCTGAACGCGGACAGGAACGAACGTTCGAGCATCGGCTGTTTTCCCTCCGTGATGTTCACCGCGTCAAAGAACGTCAAAAGCCGCGCCGCCGTTTCTTCGGGCTGCCAATATTCGGGTGTGTTTTCCTCGGCGGGCGAGTTTCCGTAGAGTGCGCGGAGTTGATTTAAAAGCTCCTCGGCATACATCTTCGCACCGAGCGACGGCACGGAACCCGACAGAATTTCTCCCTGCTTTACAAGCATTGCGCGGATTATGTGGCTTACTCCCTTTGTCATAAGTTCGCCTTTACCGCCGTTCCCACCGTCTGTTTCGGTTTTTTCAACCGCGTGATTTTCCGTGTTTTCGCGCTGCGTCAGATTGTTGTCGGAATTTTGCTTTTGCGCCGACTTTTTTGTGTAGGCGGGGCTGAACATCGCCTCGCTTTTTACGAATTTATCCGTGTGTTCCGCCGCGAGGGAGGACGATTTGTTTTCCGTCCGCTGTTCTACGGAACGCGTTAAATTGGTTTGATTTACAGAGCCTATATCGGCTATTCTTGAAATATCCATACTTCACTTCCCCCTTCCCTAGGGTAAACGCCGAGGATTAGTGATGATCTGCCACGTCGTCCTCGTCGCAAATGCTGTCGTCATGAACGTGCGGCGCGCCGCCTAAAATATCTCGTCCGCGTGTGCCGTATTTATCGCGCTGGTCGTCTACATACTTTTCGAGTATCTCCATAAACCGGCGCGGGTTCTTTATAGACTTTACTTCCTTTACGGGAGTGTCTGTGTCCTTGCAGTTTAAAATAACCGTGCCTGTGCCGTCAAGGCGCTGTCCGAAAGATACTTTCAGACTTTTGTCCATAATGCGGTAAAGCTCTATTTCATCTTCGGTTATGCTTAAAAAGCCCTTGCGAGTGATGAATTTCTTTTCGGTCAGAATATATCTCGTGAACGACCACGGAAGTCCTAAAAACGTCCGTTTCTTGTCTGTCCACACCTGTCCGGGGATCGGTTTCATAATGCATTACGTCCTTTCAAAATATAATCGCGTATTCTCCGTATTGCGGGAGAAAGCCGTTTGTTACCGTCTTAAATTTCTGCCGTTATCTGCCGTTATCTAATAGTACTGCCGTTCGGCACGTCCCCATCCAGAAACAGCACTCTTACATCGTCGTCGCCCGCGTCGCACGCTAAAATCATTCCCTCGGAGAGTTCTCCGCAGAGTTTCGCGGGCGCGAGGTTCGCGACAAACACTATTTTCCGTCCGACCAAATCTTCGGGCTTGTACCAGTTTGATATGCCCGACACGATTTGTCTGCCGTGCCTGCCGTCGTCTACCGTGAGTTTCAGCAGTTTTTTGGACTTCGCGACCTTTTCGCAGGCGGTTATTTCACCGCTCCTGAGTTTCACCTCGGCGAACTTATCAATCGTGATGATATTCGCACGGTCAAGGTCCTCGTCCTCGCGTATTGTCTTTGCGGGAGTGAGCAGAGCGTTCAGTTCGTCTATTTCTTTATCAACGTCTATTCGCGGGAACAGCACATCGCCCTTATGAACCGTGACGTTCGCGGGGAGAACGCCGAAACGTCCGAGTTCTTCAAACCCTGCGGAATTTGCGGGCGCGCCGATTTGTTCCAAGACTTTCGGCATTGTTTTCGGCATAAACGCCATGAGCAGTCCCGCGCAGATCCTTATCGTATCAAGCAGATTGTAGAGAACGCCTGCAAGGCGGGCTTTCTTCTGCCCGTCCTTGCCCAGAACCCACGGTTCTGTTTCGTCGATATACTTGTTCGCCCGCGCTATGACCTTGAAAATCTCCTCCAGCGCCTTTGCAAGCTGTGCCTGCTCTACAAGCGGGGCGACTTTATCTCTGAGCGACTGCGCCATTTCGATAAGTTCGCCGTCGGGGTCGTTCTCCTCGCGTTCTTCGGGGAGCGTTCCGCCGAAGTATTTATCCGCCATAGCTACCGTTCTTGAAACAAGATTGCCAAAGCCGTTCGCAAGGTCGGTGTTTATGCGGTTCACCATTATCTCGTTAGAGAAATTACAGTCGCTCCCATACGGCATATCGCGCAGTATCTGAAAGCGTACCGCGTCCGAGCCGTAACGCTGTGCCAGCACAAACGGGTCTATTACGTTTCCGACGGATTTCGCCATTTTCTGACCGTTGAAGTTTATCCAGCCGTGACCGTAAAGGTGCTTTGGCAGGGGCAGATCCAGCATCATCAGCATTATTATCCACACTATTGAATGGAAACGGACGATTTCCTTTGCCGTCATATGCAGGTCGGCGGGCCAGTATTTGTCAAAATCGTCATACGCGTCGTTTTCGTAGCCCAACGCCGTGATGTAGTTCGACAGCGCGTCTATCCAGACGTAGACAACGTGTTTCGGGTCGAACTCCACGGGAATACCCCATGTGAAAGACGTTCTCGAAACGCACAAATCCTCTAAGCCCGGCTTTATGAAGTTGTTTATCATCTCGTTTACACGGCTTTTCGGGGTGAGGTAATCCGTTTCTGTCAGGAATTTTTCCACCTTGTCGGCAAAGTCGGATATTTTGAGGAAGTACGCCTCCTCGTGCGCGTCGATAACGGGGCGGTGGCAGTCGGGACAACAGCCGTTTTCGTCAAGCTGAGAGTCCGTCCAGAAACTTTCGCACGGCGTACAATATTTGCCCGTGTACTCGCCCTTATAGATATACCCCTTGTCGTACAGCTTTTTGAATATCCGCTGAACGCTCTTTACATGGTAATCATCGGTCGTGCGGATATAGCGGTCGTAGCTTATATCCATTGTTTCCCACAAGCGTTTGAAGTTCTCGACAATCGGGTCTACATACTCTTTCGGGGTAACGCCCTGTTCCTTTGCTTTCTGCTCTATCTTCATACCGTGTTCATCGGTGCCCGTGAGGAACATAACGTCGTATCCCTCTAGGCGTTTAAACCGCGCTATCGTGTCGCACGCAACGGTTGTATAGCAATGCCCGATATGCGGGTTTCCCGACGGGTAATAGATCGGCGTTGTGATATAATATTTTCCTTTGTTCACTTTGTTGCTCTCCTCTGAATAATCCGCGCGTATATTTTCGCGCATAGTTATTCATTATTATTTAAATTTACTTACTTCTATTATATTACATTATGCGGAAAATTTCAAGTATCGGTGAAAAAATCAAGAAAATTTTACATTTTATATAAAAAGGGGTTGTTTTTTTTGTGATTTTTTAGTATAATAGAGATGGGTACAAATTTTTATGGTTAAGACTGTGCAATTTGACAAATCGAATTTTCGGAAATTTAAGGGTCAAACGGTCGTTTAAATCAGAAAATATGCTCTTATCAAGACGCGCGGGGCGGGATTCCCTGCAACTTCAAAAAAGGGAAGAGAGCCGCGGACTTTCGCGTGTCAAAGCGCAGAGGCGCAAGGAAATTTGGAAAGAGGTTGAAACAGATGTCAAACAGACTATTTCAGGGAATTGTTCATCAGATGAAAGACACCGTGAACAGAGTTATCGGCGTTATTGACGAGAACGGAATGACGGTTGCCTGCAGCGACCTTACAAAGGTCGGGAGCGGGAGCGAGTTTTTCACGACGGAACTAGGGGATTCGCACGAAACGTTTATTCGCGACGGCTATACCTACAAGCCGTTCGGTTCGCATATCAAGCCCGATTATGCGGTGTTTGTGGAGGGCGTTGACGACGCCGCCGCGAAATATGCGGGTATCATCGCCATTTCGCTTTCGGGGATAAAGCAGTATTATGACGAAAAGTATGACAGAAACAACTTTGTTAAGAACATAATCCTCGATAACGTACTGCCCGGCGACATAAGCATAAAGGCGCGCGAACTGCACTTTAACGGCGATATAAGCCGCGTCGTGTTCCTTATCAGCGTTATTTCCGCAAACGACGTTTCCGCGTATGATGTTATACAAAACCTCTTTCCCGACAAAAACAAGGATTTCGTCTTTAACATAACGGAAAACGACATCGTGCTTGTCAAAGAAGTGAAGAACAATACCGATGTCAAGGATCTGGAGAAACTCGCAAGGAGCATTTCCGATACTCTTTCGGGAGAGTTCTTTACAAAGGTAAACGTCGGTATCGGAACGCCCGTATTCGGCGTCAAAGAGCTTGCGCGTTCGTTTAAAGAGGCGCAGACGGCTTTGGAAGTCGGAAAGGTGTTCGATACGGACAAGACTATCGTTTCTTACGACAATCTGGGGATTGCAAGGCTTATCTATCACCTGCCGACAACGCTTTGCGAAACGTTTTTAAAGGAAGTGTTCAAGAAAAATTCTATCGAAAGCCTTGACCACGAAACGCTTTTCACTATCCAGAAGTTCTTTGAAAACAGCCTGAACGTTTCCGAAACTTCGAGAAAGCTGTTTGTTCATAGAAATACGCTCGTTTACCGCCTTGACAAGATAAAGAAACTGACGGGGCTTGACCTTAGAGAATTTGACCACGCGATAATCTTCAAAATCGCGCTTATGGTAAAGAAATATCTCGCGGCTAATCCTGTTAAATTCTAATAAAATATTTTTGGCAGACCCCGTGGGTTCGTTTTTGATACCGCGCCCGCGAGGTCTGCACTATGGCTTGCAGGGGGCTTGCAGAGGGTTTGCAGGCTTAATACAGCCGTGCGGCGATAAGCCGATTGGGGAGTTGATATTATGGTAGATATGAAAAACGTCAACGTTCACTATTCGAGCGGCGTTGACGCTTTGGTGGATATTGATTTGCACATAAACGACGGGGAGTTTGTCTTTATCGTGGGGGAAAGCGGCGCGGGAAAATCCACGCTGATGAAACTGATGCTCAGAGAAATCGTGCCTAGCACGGGGAGAGTGTTCGTGAACGGGCGCAATTTGAGCGCGCTTAAAGGCAACAAGATTGCGATGTTCAGGCGTACTATCGGCGTAGTTTTCCAAGAATTTCGCCTTATACAGGATTATACCGTGTATGAGAACGTCGCGTTTGCTTTGCGCGTCGCGGACAGTTCCAACAAGACGATACGGCAGAGAGTGCCGTATGTGCTGAACCTTGTGGAAATGGGTCCGAAAGCGAAACACAAAGTAAGAGAGCTTTCGGGAGGAGAACAGCAGCGCGTCGCAATCGCGCGGGCGCTTGCCAACGACCCCGGACTTCTTATAGTCGACGAGCCGACGGGAAACCTTGACCCCAAGCACTCGTATGAACTTGTAGGGTTACTTAAAGAGATAAACCGCTGCGGAACGACCGTTGTTATGATAACGCACGAGCATAATCTTGTGCGGTATTTCGGCGGGCGTATCATAAACCTCGACAAGGGCAGTATCACGTTTGACGAAACTATCGGGGGGAGTGATTATTATGAGGAATAATAACGTATCCTATCTCGTGAAAAAGGGCATTTCGTCCGTGTGGAAAAACATCGTGATGTCGATAGCGAGTTTTTCGATACTGCTTGTAAGCCTTTTACAGGTGAGCATTACCGTGATGTTTATTCTCAACGCGAATATCATTATGGGGAACATAGAGGACACGAACCAGATTGCCGTATTCGTCAAGGACGATGAAAACGAAACCGACGAACAGCACGAAAAAAAGGTCGCGCATATCCGCGACGTTCTTATGGCTAATGAAAACCTCACCGATGTGAAGTACATCTCAAAGGAAGAGGCTGCCGAGAAATGGAACGAAAATATGGACGGCGAGGCGTCCGACCTGCTGAGCATGGTGCCGGGAGGCAACCCTATGCCCGAAACGTTCACGGTGCGCGTTACAGACGTTAAGAACATACGGTTTACCGTGTCGGCTATTCAGAGCATAGAGGGCGTTGAACAGGTGAACGCGCCTTATGACTTTGCAAACGCGCTTGTAAATATCCGCAACGCGTTCTCTCTTATCATAGTCGCTATGCTCGTGGTTTTGATTTTAGTCAGCATTATCGTTATTTCTAATACGATACGCACGAGCGTTTTCGCAAGGCGCAACGAGATTACGATTATGAAATATGTCGGCGCTACAAACGGGTTTATCAAACTGCCGTTTTTCGTCGAGGGCTGTTTTGTCGGGATACTCGCGGGAACTGCCTCGTGGGGGCTTACCTGCTTTGTCTACAACTCCGTTTCGTCGCTGTTCGGCGATAACCTCGCGGTGTGGCAGATGTTCGGATTTTTCAATCTAATTCCGATTGAAACGATCCGCCTGCCCTTGCTTTTGGCAAACTGCGTTGTCGGCGCATTGCTCGGCGCCGTCGGCACGATGATAAGTACAAATAAATATCTTAAAGTGTAGACCTTTATTAAGGAGGATTTTGTGAACAAGCGTATAACATTGGGGCTTGCGATAAGCCTTTTAGCGATCGGCTGCGCCATTACGTTTATTTTGACGTGGACGATTTCGCTTAACAGCTATAACTCGAAAATAGCAAGCACGGATAAATACGAGGGCGTTTATAAGAAACTTCAGGAAATGGACGCGACCGTGCGTGCAAACTACATCGGAACTCTTGACAACGAAACGCTCGAAAACGCGATTATAAACGGTTATGTAAACGGCATTGGCGACCGCTACGCGCAGTATCTCCCCGCCGACCTTTACAGCACTTATCAGAAAACGATAAGCGGCGTTATCACGGGCGTTGGCTTTGAAACGGAAGAGGACGGGAGCGGTTATCTTAAAGTTTCTAAGGTTTACAAAAACAGCTCCGCCGAAAGCAACGATGTAAAGACGGGGGATATGATAACCGAAATAGGCGGGAAAAGCGTGCTTTCTATGACGGGCGATACCGCAGTAAAGCGCATTGCGGGCGACGTCGGCACAACGCTTACGCTCAAACTCGTATCAAACGGCGAGGAACGCACGGTTACTCTTATCCGTCAGCAAATCGACGTTGAATCCGTGACGTATAATATGCTCGAAAACAAAATAGGATATATCAAGATAACGTCGTTTAACGCGAAAACGCCCGAACAGTTTTCAAACGCGCTGAACTCCCTCACGTCAAGCGGAGCGAAGTCGTTTGTCTTCGACGTTCGCCACAACGAGGGCGGGCTGATGTCGGCGGTGAAACCGATGTTAAACAGGCTTATTCCCGCCGCCGCCGCCGCGACCGCCGAATATACCAACGGCGTAAGAAAGACGCTTATCGAAACGGACTCCGAGGAGAGCGTTTCACTTCCGATTATGATTTTGACGGACAACCTCACACAATCTGCGGCGGAGGTGTTCGCCGTGGCTTTGCGGGACGAGCAGGGCGCACAGCTTGTCGGAACGCAGACAGCGGGGAAAGCCGTATTGCAGAGCGCATACGAGTTTTCGGACGGGAGCGCGCTGATACTCACGACCGCGAATATCATTCCGTCAAAATCCGAGCGGTTTGACGGCGTGGGCTTAAAACCCGATTATATCGTTGAACTTCCCGCCGATACGCCGTTTGACGCGCTGACAGCGGACAACGACCTGCAGCTGAAAAAGGCGCTCGAAATACTCGCGCCGGGAAGTGCGCCCGCGCCCGCCGAAAGCGAAACTTCCGCCGCGGGCGAATGAACAGTTTATAATGATACTGACGCATAATTTTTGCGGAACAGATTTAATTCTTTTTTAGGAGGAACAACAAATGAACAAACCGATAACAGTCCTTACGAGAACAGGCGAACAACAGCTTAAAGACGAACTTAACGAGCTTAGAACCGTGCGCCGCCGCGACGTAGCGGAGAAGATAAAAGTCGCGCTGTCGTTCGGCGACCTTTCCGAAAACTCCGAATACGACGAGGCGAAAAACGAACAGGGCTTGATAGAGTCGCGCATTGCCGAAATAGAACAGACGCTGGCGCACGCGCGGGTAATCGACGACGACGATATTTCCACCGAGAAAGTCGGCATAGGAACGACGGTTAAAATCCTCGATATGGATATGGACGAGGAAATGGAATTTAAAATGGTCGGCACGAAAGAGGCTGATATTGACAGCGGAAAGATGTCTGACGAGTCGCCGATAGGCAAAGCGATTATCGACCGCGAAGTCGGCGATGTTGTTGAAATCGAAACGCCCGACGGCATTGTGAATATGAAGATACTCGAAATAAGAAAAGACGGATAAGTGGAAAATTTAGGAGATAATATGACGGACAACATAAATAACGAGGAAAGAGAACTCACCGAAGAAGAACTCCGCGCGGAGATGGACGAACAGCACCGCGTGCGCATTGAAAAGCTGGAGGGAATGAAAGCCGCGGGCAAAGACCCGTATACAATCACGAAATTCCCCGTGACGAATTACAACGCTGATATTCGCGCGTGGTTTGACGAACTCGAAAATAAAGACGTGGCTATTGCGGGGCGCATTATGTCGCGCAGAATTATGGGCAAGGCGAGTTTTTTTGACGTTCGCGACAGTTCCGACAGAATGCAGGTCTATGTGCGCATTGACAGCGTCGGCGAGGAGCGTTTCGCCGAATTTAAGAAGTGGGATTTGGGCGATATTGTAGGCGTAAAAGGTTATGTTTTCAAGACGAAAACGGGAGAGATTTCCGTACACGCAAGCGAGGTCACTCTGCTTTCAAAATCCCTGCTCCCTCTGCCCGAAAAATGGCACGGGCTGAAAGATAAGGAGGAACGCTACCGCAAGCGTTATCTTGACCTTATCGCAAATCCCGAAGTGAAAGACGTGTTTGTAAAGCGTTCTCAGATAATAAGCGAGATACGGAAGTTCCTTGACGGACACGGTTATATCGAAGTCGATACGCCCGTTCTGCTCCCGCTTGAAATCGGCGCGGCGGCGCGTCCGTTCAAGACGTTCCACAACGCGCTCGGCATTGATATGTATTTGAGAATAGAAACCGAACTCTATCTTAAAAGGCTTATTGTCGGCGGGTTCGACAAGGTTTACGAGGTAGGGCGGATATTCCGCAACGAGGGTATGGACTCAACGCACAATCCCGAATTTACGACAATAGAGATGTATCAGGCGTATATCGACTATTTCGGAATGATGGACTTGATAGAGGATTTATACCGCACGGTAACTCTGAACGTCTGCGGGACGGACACCGTTGAATATCAGGGTCAGCAGATAGCCGTAGGGAAACCGTGGGAACGCCTTACGATGATTGAGGCGGTGAAGAAGTACGCGGGCGTTGACTACAGCGACTGGAAAACCGACGAGGACGCACGCGCCGCCGCAAAGGCTAAGGGCGTAGAGGACGGCGTTGACGCGAACTCGACAAAGGGTCACGTTCTTATCGCGTTCTTTGAGGCGTTTGTTGAGGACAAACTTATTCAGCCGACGATTATTTATGATTATCCCGTGGAAAATTCTCCGCTTGCAAAGCGCAAGCCCGAATTTCCCGCGTTTACGGAGCGTTTTGAGTACTTCATCTGCGGTACGGAGTTCGGCAACGCGTTTTCCGAACTGAACGACCCTATCGACCAGAAAGAGCGTTTTGTAAAGCAGGTTGAGGCAAAGCGCGCGCAGGGCGGGAACGACGCGCAGGTAGACGAGGATTTCATCACCGCGCTGGAATACGGTCTGCCGCCGACGGGCGGTTTGGGGTTCGGTCTGGACAGGCTCGTTATGCTCCTTACAAATCAGCCGAGCATACGCGATGTTCTGCTGTTCCCGACAATGCGCCCGAATTTCTGATTATTATAACACATTCGCTTTTCCCCGCCCGGAGTGGGGAAAAGTGTGTTTAGGGCGAATTTGTTGATAAGTGAAACATTTAGTAAATTCAGCAAGGAGCATATATATGGCAAACAGAAAGCGGGAAACCGCCGAGCAAAAAGCCGCCCGCCAGCGGCAGGAACGCATTGACCTGTTGAAGATGAAACAGGGAATTATTGAAGAAAGCGACGTTATCCCGCAGGAGGAGCATACCGAAGTCCCCGCGCCGCGCGGAGGAAAACGCCTTTCAAACTTCATCTACCGCAACAAGCCGTTTATTGTTGTGGCGTTAATTTTAATATTTGTCGCGGGTATCGGAATTTATCAATACATCACCCGTGAGCGCGTGGATTTGTATGTACTCGCGGTTGCGCGGACGGAGGACTGTCAAATCGGACTGAAAGCTGACGACCTCAAAACCGCGCTCGAAAAATACTGCCCCGACTATGACGGCAACGGCGTACAGAATGTCGAAGTGGACTTTGTACAGCTTGATTTTGACGACCCCGAAAACCAAATTCAAGTGACGGAGATAGAGAAGTTTCGTTCGCACCTGAAGATTTCGCGGGCACAGCTTGTCATAACGGAAAGCGAAATGCTCGATTATCTGAAAGTAAACAACTACCCCGAAAACTTCTTTGTGGAAAATCCCGCCGAAGTTTCGGAGGATTTGCTTGTCGATAACGTCGGTATTCCGCTGAACCGCACCGACCTCGCGCGGAGTTCGGGCTGGCAGGACTGCCCCGACAATGTTATGCTGTTCGTCCGCGACGAGGCTTATAATGACAAGTCGAATGCGAAAGCGAACGTAGAAAGACGCGAACGGGCGGTCGAGGTGCTGAAAAATATTGTGGCGGGCAATGTCGTGAAAGCGGTTTCCGACGAATAGTAACAGACCCTTTCCCCGCTTACGGCGGGAAAGGGCTGTTAATCATTAGGCGGGGGAATTATCTCGTCGCCTGTCCCGCCTATGGCGGGGAGGGACTGATATATTACGGAAAGTTCAAGGGTTTAATACCTGCCGTTATTATCGGGCAATTTAGAAGTGTCAAACGGTGAATGTGCGTTTTTTCCGCGCCCCGCTTTGATGTCGCACGGGATATTCTCTGATTTTTCCCGCATTACAAAAACCTCTTTAAATCGTCGCAGAACTGCTGTTCGCGGCGCAGGAGTTTTTTCGCGCTCGCGCGGATATTCTTATCGGCAAGCCGACAGCGGTTGAGTGTGCGCTGCATATCGACTATTCCCATTGCTGTCCCCCTGAACATTATTTCGGCAAGCCGTCCCGTATCCTTGCTTTGCGCGGTTTTCATCGCTATTCCCGTTTTTACCATTGCGCGCACATACGGCGACGCCTCGTAGGCGGGCGCGCCCATTCCCGAAAGTTCGCGGCGGGCGCGGTACGCTACAAGGCGGTAACGCTCCCCCTCGCGGGCGAGTTCCTCGTAAAACTCCTTGTTTCTGCATCGGTTCATTACGTCGCGCGTTGCTTTATGCGCCAACCGCGCGTTGCGGTAGACGCTTTCGAGTATGCGGGTGGTTTGCCTGTCGCGCAGGCTGTCTTTCAGCTTTGACATAATTATTCCTCGATTTCTTTCCGCTTTTTTCGCGGGTATTTGTATTAGTTTGGACGTTTTTCGAGGGATTATTACACGGAGCGTAAATTTTTGAAAAAGCATAAAGTCTAATCTTTTAAATGTCAGCAGGTGATAATATGGAAAAAACTCGCTGTCCTTGGTGCGGGAATGACGCGCTTTATGTCGCTTACCACGACAAAGAATGGGGCGTTCCCGTTCACGATGACCGCAAACTCTTTGAAATGTTGATTTTAGAGGGTATGCAGGCGGGGCTTTCGTGGATAACGATACTTAAAAAGCGCGAGAGTTTCCGCACGGCGTTCGATAATTTCGACCCCGAAAAAGTCACGCGGTACGACGGCGAAAAAATCGCCGAACTGCTCGAAAATCCGAACATAATCCGCAACCGTCTGAAAATAAACTCCGCTGTGACAAACGCCAAAGCGTTTCTCGAAATACAAACGCAGTTCGGCAGTTTTGACAAGTTTATCTGGGGTTTTGTAAACGGCAAACCCGAAATGCATTTTTACAAAACGCTCGCCGAAATTCCCGCGAAAACTCCGCTTTCCGACGAAATCAGCCGTGAACTGAAACGGCGCGGGTTCAAGTTCGTCGGCTCGACTATCGTTTACTCGTTTATGCAGGCGGTCGGAATGGTCAACGATCACCTTGTTTCGTGCTTTCGGCATAGTTTGATATGATGTTTCCCAATAGAAAATTGCACAAAAAGCGGGCGCGATAAACCGCTTTTTTTGTTAATTTATCACTTGATTTTTTTCTCAAATGGTGTATAATATAATTATAGATTAGCACTCAACGTCTTAGAGTGCTAAAAATAAAATCACGGCGCTGTCCGCACCGCGGACAATGCCGTAAACCAAAAACTTTTTAACCTCAGGGAGGGTTTAATTATGAGTGAAAAGAAAGAATTTAAAGCCGAAAGCAAGCGTTTGCTGGAAATGATGATAAACTCTATCTATACGCACAAAGAGATTTTTTTGAGAGAGCTTATCTCAAATGCGTCGGACGCTATGGACAAGCTGTACTTTAAAAGCATAAGCGACGGCAAGGAGACGGTTTCGCGCTCCGATATGCAGATTACTATTGAACTTGACAAGGGCGACCGCAGGCTTACGATTTCCGATAACGGTATCGGTATGACGAAAGAGGAACTCGAAAACAATTTAGGCACTATCGCGCAGAGCGGTTCTTTCGCGTTCAAGACGGAGAACGAGAAAACAGAGGACGTCGATATAATCGGGCAGTTCGGCGTTGGATTTTACAGCGCGTTTATGGTCGCGAAGAAAGTCACCGTTATTTCCAAAGCATACGGCAATGACGAGGCGTATATGTGGACAAGCGAGGGCGCGGAGGGCTACACTATAGCGCCCGCCGAAAAGGACAGCCACGGCACGACTATTACGCTTGAAATAAAAGACAATTCCGATGAAGAAAATTATGACGAGTATCTCACTCCGTACAAGATAAAGGCGCTTGTCAAGAAGTATTCGGACTACATCAGATACCCTATAAAAATGGACGTTGAGCACGAAAAACTCAAAGAGGGTACGGGCGTTGACGGCAAAGAACCCGAATATGACAAGGAAATTGTCACCGAAACGCTGAACTCGCAAATTCCGATTTGGAAGAAAGCGAAGAACGAACTGACGGACGAGGACTACAATCAGTTCTACAAAGATAAATTCCACGAATACAGTGACCCGCTGCTCCACATTCACTCGAAAACAGAGGGTACGGCAACTTATTCGGCGTTGCTCTATATTCCCGAAAGAGCGCCTTATGACTATTATTCAAAAAACTTTGAAAAAGGCTTGCAGCTCTATTCAAGCGGTGTTATGATAATGGAGAAATGCGCCGACCTGCTGCCTGATTATTTCAGCTTTGTCAAGGGTCTTGTGGACAGCGAGGATTTGTCGCTGAACATTTCCCGCGAAATGCTCCAGCACGACAGACAGCTTAAAATAATCGCGAAAGCGATTGAAAAATCCATTAAAAACGAACTGAAGAAACTCCAGAAGAACGACAGGGAAAAGTACGAGAAGTTTTTCGACGCGTTCGGCACGCAGATAAAATACGGCATTTACGAAAGCTACGGCGCGAACAAGGACGAACTCCAAGACCTGTTGATTTTCAAGACTTCAAACGGCGTTTCTTCGACGCTTGAAGAATACGTTTCGCGCATGAAAGAGGAGCAGAAGTATATCTACTTCGCGAGCGGTTCTTCCGTTTCGCGTATCGAGAGCCTCCCGCAGACCGAACTTGTCCGCGACAAGGGTTTTGAGATACTTTATCTTACCGACCACGTTGACGAATTTTGTCTGCAAATGATGCACGATTATGACGGCAAGGAATACAAGTCCGTATCCGCTGACGATTTGGGACTTGAAACGGAGGAAGAAAAACAGGAACTCAAAAAAGAGGAGGAGGACAACAAACCGCTGTTCGATTTCTTAACGGAAAAGCTGAACGGCAAGGTAAAGGCGGTAAAACTCTCCCAGCGCCTGAAAAAGCATCCCGTGTGCATAACAAGCGAGGGTATGCTGTCCGTTGAAATGGAGAAAGTCCTGTCGGCAATGCCCGATTCCCAAGGTGCGAAAGCGGAAAAGGTTCTTGAAATTAACCCAAACCACGCGATTTTTGAAAAGCTGAAATCCCTCTACGCGACCGACAAAGACAAAACCGCCGAATACGCCGATTTACTGTATTCGCAGGCGCTGCTTATCGAGGGAATACCGATAGAGAACCCCGTGGATTTTGCCAATAAGATGTGCGAGATTATGGCAGAAAATTAAAAACGCAACATAAATTTAACAGCATTTCTCCGCCGTAGGATATAAAAGCAACATCAAAGCTGTTTCCCCCGCCCACGGCGGGGAAATGCTGTTATACAAATCAGCGGGCGCATTTATGTATCAAGCCAACACCCAACCCGCCCCGCCGTAGGATATAAAAGCAACATCAAAGCCGTTTCCCCCGCCTACGGCGGGGGAAACGGCTTATAAAAACCAAACAAAGCAAAGCCCCGCCGTTGGCGGGGCTTTGCTATTTAGAGCGTCAACGCTGTAAATAGCAGGTCTTACCTCTTACATCTTATATCTTACTTCTTACAGCTTACTTCTAACCTCTACCCGCTTAAAACTCAATCAGTTCATACTCTCTCAGCCCATAGCCCAATTCCGCCGCCGCCTCTATCGTGTGAACGCCGTTTCTGCTTTCTATGCGCTCCAATAAATGCGCTTGTCCGGGGTCGTCTTTGGCGGCGTAAACTAAGTCAAGGCACGCTTGATCAATCGCTACGGGGTCGAGCGACGCGAGTATCCCGATGTCTTTCATACACGGGTCTTCCGCAACCGCGCAGCAGTCACAGTCTACCGACATATTTTTCATAACGTTGATATACGCGATGTTCCCCTTGAAAAACTCGACTACCGACATTGCCGCGTCCGCCATACTTTCCAAGAACTTGTCGTGGTCGGCAGTCCAGATTTCTTCCGCTTTTCCCGCGCCGTGAATATACGCCTTGCCGTAGGACGAGGCAACGCCTATGGAAAGCTGTTTCAGCGCGCCGCCGTATCCTCCCATAGGGTGTCCCTTGAAGTGCGACAGCACGAGCATAGAATTATAATTTACGAGATTTTTCCCGACAAAATTTTTCTTGATAACTTTGCCGTTCGGAATTGCAAGCTCCAAATCGGGGCTTTCCGCGTCCAGCAAATCGAAGTCGAAATAATCGTTCCAGCCGTGAACCTTGATTGTTTTCAAATGCTTTTCCGTGGTGTTTCGCTCGCCGTCGTATGCCGTGTTGCACTCAACGACCGTGCCGCCGACTTGCTTTACAATATCAGCCCAAAAATCGGGACGGAGAAAATTCTGATTTCCGATTTCTCCCGAATGGACTTTAACAGCGACCTTTCCCGAAAGCTCCTTGCCCAAAGCCTTGTACAGTTCCGTTACCTTTTGCGGAGTTATCTCGCGTGAAAAATAAACTTTGGATTTCATAATCTGCTCCTTTCCGTTTACAGACCGAAAAAATCAAGAGGAGGAACAGCACGGTGCTTTTCCTTTCCTCCGACTTATTATATTATACCACATCGGCTTTAAAATGTCAATATATTGAAACGGCAGAAAAAGCGGGGCAATTCCCGACGCTCAAAATGACACAAGTATTCTCCCGTTCACGGCGGGGAGAACGTAAAAACGACATCAAAGCCATTCTCCCGCCGAACGGCGGGAAATGTCGTAAAAAGCACATCACCCTCGTCCAACACAGAACAGCATTTTACCGCCTATTCAGCGCGATAACCTTTAAACCCAATCGGCTAAAAAATGTACATATATCGCAAAATCAGAAAAAGCGGAGCAATTCCCAAACGCGCCAAACACCGCAATCATTCTCCCCGTCGTTTGGTAGGAAGAACGCAAAAAAGAACATCGCCCCGCCGAACGGCGAGGATAACAAAAAACATCGCCCCCGCCGAACGGTGGGAATAATAACACAAATTTTCTCCCCGCCCACGGCGTGGAGAACGTAAAAAAAGCACATCACCCCCGCCCAACACAGAACAGCATTTCCGCACGCCCGGCGCTGTAAATTTCAAAAACAGCAAAGGGAATTATTCCCCGCGCTTGCAAAAATATATTTCTTATGTTATAATAGTAGTTGGAGCATTAACAGGCAAGTATCAAACAGGTGATTTTATGAAGAAGTTTTACATATTCGATTTGGACGGAACGCTGTGCGACAGTATGCGGATTTGGCGTATGGAAACGGAAAACTGCGACTTTTTTGACCGCGAACAGACCGCCATAGCTTACGACCGTATGCGAAAGCACTACGAGCGCGACATCGAACTGAAAAGCGGAGTGGTCGAGTATCTCAAAAAAGCGCGGGCGGCGGGCGTGAAGATGTGCATAGCAAGCGCTACAAGACGAGATGTTTCCGAACCGCTTTTGCAAAAAACGGGACTGCTTGATTTTATGGAGTTCTATGTGGACTGCTTTGAGGTCGGGCGTTTTAAGGAACACCCCGCGGTTTATATTGAGGCGGCGCGGCGTATGGGCGCGTGTATCGAGGACTGCGCGGTTTTCGAGGACGCGGAGTACTGCGCCAAAACCGCGCGCCGAGCGGGGTTTTACACGGTCGGAGTGCGCGACGAAGTAGCCGACGAGGAGGGCAACACCCGCGCCTGCTGTGACTTCTTTATCGAAGATTGGAATACTGCGGAACTGATTGAATAGTCCCCGAAAGCGCATTGTGCGCTGTCGGGGACTTGAATTTTATTCATCTGCGATGAGTAACAACTGAAAATACGGTTGTTACCGCAGTTATTGCAACTCCGCCGACAGTTGACCCTATTTTTATAATTTTTGAAAAGCGTTCGCCTTTGCAATTCTTGCACAATTTGCTTTTGTTATCGCTCATCAGTTCACAGTTGCATTTTTTACAACGCCTAATTATAGGTTCATTCTTCATTATTGTCATCTCCTTTCTCTTCATTAGTTGTTAAGAAATTATATAATTGAGTTTCAATTTGCGATGACGGGTCAAAAGATGTTATCTTTTGCGAGATTTCGCTGAATTTGTTTACCACATCATCTTTTTTAACCGCGACACATTCATTTAATTGTAACAGCGTGTCGCGCTCGTCAAGTTTACAATCAAGAATAAAGTCCTTGAACTCATCTAAGCACACCTTGCACGGCTCGTATTCGCCCAAAGCCGCATATGCATAACATTCTGTCTGAACAGAATTTGTTATTGCAATAAGCGATTGCAATGCGTCGCTTGCTTTAGCAGCGGAATCGCTTTTCTTTAATTGTTTGTAATGGTCTTTGACATATTGCATATTTTGAGAAAAATTCCGCATTAGTAATCTTTTTGCATCGGTAGCGGAACTAATAACGTCAAGCATTGCTTTTTCTCTCAATTTTGAATCTTGAATTTTCAATGCTTGTTTAAGTTTGTCCTGTGCGCTTTCGGCGCTTGCTAGTCTGTCGTTTTGTAATTCTATGTGGATTTCGCGTATAGATTCGCCTATATATTTTATTTCATCCAAAATAGTTGTCAAATTTGCGGTAATGTAAAGATTGTTTAATGCATTGTTTAAATTCGGCATTAGCGTCATTTCTTTCAACCGAACTTGTTTAACTATATTCTTAGCGTCTCTGATAGTCGGGAGTATCTCACCGTTTTTATCTATTGTAAATCTATATACTCCCTTGTCAATCAGCTTTTTAATATATTTGTCCATATCAGCAACCATAATATGTTCCTTTTTAGCCATGGACAAAATGACATCGGCAATGGCAGGGAGTTTGGTTTGTATATTTTTCCATTTTCCCAAAACATTAAAAAAGTTCTTGTTATCCTCATAAGAGATAACGTTCAAACTGCCCCCTTCAACTTCCCAACCTTCTATGTCATATTCAAAAGCAGGACACGCCTCAAATGTGTCCTGCTGACTTATCGGCAGGTTGAAATTTTCGCTTTGAAAGCCACAGTGCGGGCATTGAGTGGCTCTGTCGGATATTTTCGCGCCACATTCAGGGCATAATATCAAACTCATGTGTCTCGCTCCCTCCTATTTTCAGCAACTTGACTGATAAATCCAATTTACCGACCAACTACATTATACCACATTCCCCCGCAATTGTCAACCTCTAAACCAACCGGCAGGCAAATCCTGCCGGTTGAGGGAAATCCGCACAGCGGACTGCCCGCCCTCTTATATCTTACATCTTACATCTTACATCTTACTTCTAACAGCCCTAAAATCGCGGTTGACAATCGGTCAAAATTATGTTATAATAAACATACCACAAAAAAAATCTAATCGCGGAGGGCAAGTATGGGGTCTAAGGGCAAGTTTTCAAAGGTCGTGATTTTCGATATAATCGCTGTAGTCGTTATGCTGGGGTTTATTATCGCGGCGTTTTACTCGTTTACCAAAACAAACAATCGCCGCACGCTTGAGGAAACCGACAACTACGCTCAGGCGGCGACTATCCAGACCGCAGAGCGGTTAAACGATATTGTGTCCTCTGCTTATCAGAACATAAGCCTGCTTGCTATGCTCTACAGCGAGGGCGACAGCGCAGAGGTAACAACGCAGACGCTCAAAACGATGACCGCAAACTCTGTGTTCGATTATGTCGAGTTTATCGACAAGAACGGCATAGACTTGACCGCCGACGGACAGACCGCCGACCTTTCCGACCGCGCCCACTTTAAGGACGGTATGAACGGAAATTCGGGGAAAACCGTAATACGAAACTCGCGTATCACGAATGAAACCCTGCTTGTTTTCTACGCCCCCGCCGTGTTTAACGATGAAATCACGGGCGTGTTTACGGGAATGATACGCTCGGCGGTTCTTAAAGACAGATTTTATCTCGATTATTTCGGTATTCAGGGCGAGATGTACTTAGTCGAGAGAAACGGCGATGTCATTATGTCCGTAGGCGCGGACGACGAACCCGTGAACTTAATCACTTCGCTCGAAAACAGCGGGCAGGTTGACGAGGACGATATTACGAGATTTAAAGATGTATTGAATAACCAGAACGATATAAATTCCACGACGTTCAACTTCAACAGTCAAAACGGCGCGGGGAGCGGTTATGTGACGGTTCTTGACGACAAGGACTGGACGCTTGTGCTGACTTTGCCGTCAAAGATGACGCAGGAAATGGCGCGGAACGCGAACGCGGCGGGTCTTGACTTGCAGATAAAACTCGGCGTTATCTTTGTCCTGTACATCGTCTATCTTGTTTTGAGAAACAATATTCAGCGGCGCAGGCTTGTGTCGGAAAAAGAACAGATGTCGGATATTGTCACCGCGACAACTCGGCTGTTCTCGCGCTTTGCGCTTGTGGACTATGAGGAGGACAGCTACAAATATCTTGAGGACAAATTCGGCGACGCGTCTGTTACGGGAAAATATTCCGAACTTGTAAAAAGACTTGACAATATGTATATAGACGAAGTCGGCGAACAGGAAACTATGTCCAAGAGAATTTCGCGCGAGTATGTTTGCAGGGAACTGACCCCCGACAAGCCTTATTTGCAGTTTGAATATCAGATAGACCACAACGGCAGGCGCTGGGAGAATGTTTCGATAATCTGCCTTAAACGCAGGAACGGCAAGCCCGTGAAGATTTTGTATGCAATTCAGGATATGACCGAAATCAAAGAGCAGGAGGACAGGATACGGTTAGCGCTTAAAAACGCGTCAGAGGCGGCGGAGGCGGCGAACCGCGCGAAGTCGGATTTCTTAGCGCGTATGTCGCACGATATTCGCACGCCGATGAACGCTATTATGGGAATGACCGCCGTCGCAACTATGCATATGGACGACCCCGAACGCCTTACCGACTGCCTTAACAAGATTACCATTTCAAGCAGGCACTTGCTGGCTCTTATAAACGACGTTCTCGATATGTCAAAGATAGAGAGCGGAAAGGTTACGCTTAACGAAGAACCGTTCAGCATTGCCGACCTTGTGGACAGCATTGTCACTATTATGCGTTCGCAGACTGAAAGCAAGCACCAGAAATTCAACGTGCGCATAAGCGAAATTACACACGAGGCTGTTATCGGCGACACGTTGAGATTGCGTCAGGTATTTGTGAATATTTTGGGCAACGCCGTGAAGTTTACGCCTGTGGACGGGGAAATCAGCTTTACAATAAGCGAACTTCAATCGAACGTGCGCGGTATGGCAAGCTATGAATTTGTCTGCTCCGATACGGGTATCGGAATGGACAAGGAGTTTATCAAGAAAATCTTCGACCCGTTCTCCCGCTCCGAACAGTCCGACCAGAAGAAAATCGAGGGTACGGGACTTGGAATGTCCATTACTCACAATATAGTGCGAATGATGGACGGCGATATTAAAGTCGAAAGCGAAGTCGGAAAAGGCTCCGTATTCACGGTAAGGCTTTATCTCAAAATACAGGAAACGCACGATGAAACAGAGGACATAAAGGCGCTTGCGAATGTGAAAGTGCTTGTAGCGGACGATGAAGAAACGTCCTGCATAACGACGTGCGAAACGCTGAACGCTATCGGTATGAGCGCCGAGTGGGTAACGAGCGGTACGGCGGCGGTGGAGAAAACCGTTTCGTCGCACGCGGCGAACGATGATTTCGCGGCGGTTATCCTCGACTGGAAAATGCCCGACAAGGACGGCGTACAGACCGCCCGCGAGATACGCGAAAAGGTCGGCGACGAGATACCGATTATCATACTTTCGGCTTACGACTGGTCGGATATAGAAAACGAGGCGCGGGAGGCGGGCGTTCAGGCGTTTATCGGAAAACCCCTGTTCCGTTCGCGGTTGATTTATGCGCTGAAATCCGTGCTGTTTCCGAACGGCTTGCAAGTTCCCCGTCCCGATGAAACGGCAGGCGAGGACTATCAAGGAAAGCACATTCTGCTTGTCGAAGATAACGACTTAAACCGCGAAATCGCCGTTGAACTTATGTCGGTCACGGGCGCGCAGATTGACGCCGCCGAAAACGGAAGTCAAGCCGTTGATATAGTATCATCAAAGCCCGACGGGTATTATGACCTTATCTTTATGGATATTCAAATGCCGATAATGGACGGCTACGAGGCGACAAGGCGAATACGCGGTCTGGGTTTCAAAACTCACGTTCCGATAATTGCGATGACTGCGAACGCGTTCGCCGACGATATTCGCGAGGCGAAAGCGGCGGGTATGGACGATCATATGTCAAAGCCTGTTGAGATGGGGAAGATTTTGGAGTATATGAACAAGTACATTCGGTAAGCGGGTAGTAGCTAGAGAATAGTAGTTAGTAGTTAGTTTAGGTGCGCGGGCGTTGCCCGCGCATTTTAGATTGTCTTTAAGTTAATACGCCCTGCGCTTGTCGCAACGTTGGAAAGTAGCACCCGTAAACCGCCCCGCCGTAGGCTGTAAAAGTTTCGCCAGCCTTTTCAAAGGCTGCGGGAGTCCAGAGGGCAGAGCCCTCTGGTCGCCGCGAAGCGGCGAAACTTCGCTCAAGAGCTCCGCAAAAGGGTGAATTTTTTCGCGTAGCGGAGCGGAGCGAAAAAAGAGGGGAAAGCCCTGCGATAGAGGGCTTTCCCCTTGCGCCTAGTGGAGCGCACGAAGTGCGCGGAACGGTCGGTTTAAAGCAACCTCTCCGCGCGCGGAATGCCGGTGACATTCCGCGCGCCACAAGCTACGTCACGAACCACAAGCCCAAAGCCACTTAACCCTATAAAGCAACGTTATTACCCCGCCCCAATCCCCGCCGTTGGCGGGGGAATACTTAATAATAGTGTAAAGCATACCCCCGCCGTTGGCGGGGAAACGGCTCTGTTATTGTTCGCGCACTCCCCGCCAACGGCGGGGAGTGCGCTTATGTAATTTGCAAGCGGTATAAAGACTTGTGCAAACTCGCCAAAAACATTCAACCGCCGGTATATATAATGTGAACAAAAAATCTCTTGACATTACGGCAAATTCGTGTTATAATACTTTATGAAGTTTGGCTTTTCCCGCTTTGATTTATATTAGGCGGGCGTTATGAAAAGGAGAATTGAATATGAAAAAATTCGGCAGAGTATTTTTATTGCTTGCGGTCTGCGTTATGGTGCTTTTCACTACGGCTTGCAAGAAAGACGACACACCGTTCGCCCACGGAACAATCATCGGCAGTTCCTATTCTTCGAGATTTCTCGGAATTAAAATCAACGTTCCGTCCAATTACGAGATGATGAACGACGCTGACCTCGCGACTATGAACAGCGTTAAGGATATGTCCGCTGACGCTTTAAAAAGCAAACTCGACGGGGGCGATTTTATCTACGAGATGTACACGGCGTCAAACGACGGTTCGAGCATTAACATCACGATGCAGGATCAGTCGGCAAGCGGAACTAAAATGACCGAAAAGGACTACTTCAAACACATGAAAGACCTCATTGTCGCGCAGTTCCAGCAGGCGGGTTACGATATAACGGCAGATGAAAGCACCGTAACATTCAAGGGCGAAAGCACGCGCTGTCTTAAAATTGCGCTGTCCGACGGCAATATGACGGTTCACGAGGTTCAAATCCCGATTTTCAGAGGGAACTACGTATCGTGTATTACATTTGCTTCGCAGGATGAAAGCAAATTGCAGAGCATTATTGATATGGTAAGCGCGAACTAAAGCTAGAGGTTAGAGGTAAGAAGTAAGACTGCGAAATCCAGCGCCCCGCCTGTAACAGTTTAAAGTTAATAGTGCATAGTGTATAGTAATGGCGTACACCCCGCCTTTGGCGGGGTGTACGCTTGTGTTATTTTGGCGGGGCGGGGGTTGCGTTATCCCGCCGATAATGAAAATTGTGTGAAAAGTTATTAAATTCGCTTGACAAATTAATAATAATGTGTTACAATTATTAATGCAAGGATACAAAATTGATTTCGCGGGTATACTAGCAGAACAACGCATTAACCCGCATAATCTTGCGTCTTATTTCTGGAGGTGAGCATTTGAATAAAAGTATATATAGTCTGGTTCTCTCCGACGAAGTCGTGGACGCGGTGGACGCTCTCGCGCGGTCGGCGGGGCTGTCGCGGTCGGCAATGATAAACCGCATACTCGCCGAAAGAGTGGCTTTCGTTACGCCCGAAATGCGCCTGCGCGGTATACTCGACAGTCTGGCGCGGAGTATGACGGACGCGTTTATGCTCTCCGAAAAGCCGACGGGGAGTACGCTCTCGGCGCGGACTTCGCTGAAATACCGATACAAACCGACGGTAAAATATTCGGTCGAGATGTTCTTTGAAAACGGCGTTCGGGCGGGAGAACTGCGCGTGTCGTACCGTTCGCAGAACGCGCAGTTGATCGGCGACTTGACGGAGTTCTTCAGGCTCTGGGCGAAGTGGGAGGAAAAGTACATCGCCGACAAAATCAACGCGGATATTCTGTACACAATAGGCGATATGCGGTTTACGCGAACGCTGAATATGCCGCGCGGGGAGGTTTCCGAGGAAACTTTGGGCGAAACCGTCGCGGATTATATGGCAATGCTCGACGGGGCGATGAAAGAGTATTTCCTAGAACTTCCCGATAAGCAGAAAGCCGCGGAGCGCGGCGAGGAGTTTTACAAAAACAGCATAGCGCGGACATCTGTTATTATATAAGGAGGAATGTTTATGAACGCGAATAAATTTACGCAGAAAAGTATGGACGCCGTGAGCGCGGCGCAGGACGTTTCGGCGTCGTATCAGAATAACGAAGTGGAACAAATGCACTTGCTTTATGCGCTGTTAAACGACGAGGGCGGGCTTATCCCGCAGGTTATGACGAAAATGGGCGTGGACGCCGGCGGGCTTAAAGCCGCCGCGCTGAAGTTCATTGAGGGAATGTCCCGCGTTTCGGGCGGAGGGCGCGCGGCAAATACGATTTACGTTTCATCGGAACTTAATACCGCGCTTGTCGAAGCTGAAAAAATCGCGGAGCATATGAACGACGATTATGTATCAGTCGAACATCTCCTGCTCGGAATGGTCGAAAAGCCCGACAGCGGCGTTTCGAGCCTTTTCAAGTCGTTCGGCGTGGAGAAAAAACGCCTGCTTGACGTGCTGAAAGAAATTCGCGGAAATCAGCGGGTAACTTCACAAAACCCCGAAGATACCTACGACGTCCTTAATAAATACGGTCAGGACCTCGTGGAACTCGCGCGGCAGAACAAGCTCGACCCCGTTATCGGGCGCGACGCGGAAATCCGCAGCGTTATCCGAATTTTGTCGCGGAAAACAAAGAACAACCCGTGCCTTATCGGCGAACCCGGCGTCGGCAAAACCGCGATAGCCGAGGGGCTTGCTTTGCGTATAGTGCGCGGAGATGTTCCGTCAAATCTGAAAGACCGCAAGCTGTTTTCGCTCGATATGGGCGCGCTTATCGCGGGCGCAAAGTATCAGGGCGAATTTGAGGAACGTCTGAAAGCCGTGCTGAATGAAGTGAAAAAATCGGACGGGCGCATTATTCTGTTTATCGACGAACTTCATCTGATAGTAGGCGCGGGAAAGACAAGCGGCGCAATGGACGCGGGAAATTTGCTCAAACCAATGCTCGCGCGCGGCGAACTTCACTGTATCGGCGCGACAACGCTCGACGAGTATTCTAAGTATATCGAAAAAGACCCCGCGCTCGAACGCCGTTTCCAGAAAGTGCAGATAGACGAACCGACCGTTGAGGACACTATCTCGATACTGCGCGGACTGAAAGAGCGTTACGAGGTGTTCCACGGGGTGAAGATACACGACAACGCGATTATCGCGGCGGCAACGCTGTCCGACCGCTATATTACCGACCGCTTTCTCCCGGACAAGGCGATTGACCTTGTGGACGAGGCTTGCGCGATGATACGCACGGAAATGGATTCTATGCCCGCTGAACTCGATGAAATCTCGCGCGGGATTATGCAGTTGGAGATAGAAGAGGCGGCGCTGAAAAAGGAAACCGACAAGCTGTCGCAGGAGCATTTGGAGGATATTCAGAAAGAACTCGCCGAAAAGCGCGAAAAGTTCAACTCGATGAAAGCAAAGTGGGAAAACGAGAAAAACGCGATTTCAAAGGTTCAGGAACTGCGCAAGACGATTGAACAGACAAACGCCGACATAGAAAAGGCGAAACGCGAAAGCGACCTTAACAAGGCGGCGGAACTTATGTACGGCAAACTGCCGAAACTTCAGGCGGAACTCGAAAAAGAGGAGAACCTCGCGGAGGAGGCAAAGGCAAGTTCGCTTTTGCGCGACAAGGTAAGCGAGGACGAGATAGCGCGTATCGTAGCAAGGCGGACGGGTATTCCCGTGGCGAAACTCGTCGAGGGAGAACGCGAAAAAATCCTTGCCCTTGCCGATACTCTCCACAAGCGCGTTATGGGACAGGACGAGGCAGTAAACCGCGTGACCGAAAGCATAATGCGCTCCCGCGCGGGAATAAACGACCCGCGAAAGCCTTTAGGCTCGTTCTTGTTCCTAGGACCTACGGGCGTTGGCAAAACGGAACTCGCAAAGGCGCTCGCCGAGGCTCTGTTTGACGATGAACACAACATAATTCGCCTTGATATGAGCGAATATATGGAAAAACACACGGTAAGCCGTCTTATCGGCGCGCCTCCGGGATACGTCGGCTACGAGGAGGGCGGACAGCTTACCGACGCGGTTCGCCGCAAGCCGTATTCCGTCGTACTGTTTGACGAGGTGGAGAAAGCGCACCCCGATGTGTTCAACGTGCTTTTGCAGATACTCGACGACGGCAGAGTGACCGACAGTCAAGGACGGCTTGTCGATTTCAAGAACACGATAATTATTCTCACGTCAAACCTCGGTTCGCAGTATATCTTGGACGGCATAGACGACAGCGGGAACATCACCGAAACGGCGCGGGAGAGCGTTGACAAACTCCTGAAACAGTCGTTCAGACCCGAATTTTTAAACAGGCTCGATGAAATAGTATTCTACAAACCGCTGACGAAAAACGAGATATTCGGCATAATTGACCTGCAAGCGAACGACCTCGCAAGACGGCTGAAAGAAAAGCAGTTGGGGCTTGAAATTACCGACGAGGCAAAACAGCTTATCTGCGATGAAAGCTATGACCCGTCGTTCGGCGCGCGCCCGCTCAAACGCTATATTCAGCGTAATCTCGAAACGATGATAGCGCGGGAAATACTCGCGGGAAAACTCTCGCAGGGCGATGTGATACGCGTGACCGTCACGGACGGGAAACTCGCGGTGGGATAACAAAAAACGGGCTGATTTTCAGCCCGTTTTGATTTTGCGGTTGTTATGCGACAGTCGTATAATCAACAACGTTAATTTCTGATTCCAAACGCTCTTTTTCACGGCTTACAATTTCGCTTACCTTTTCGGCAACGTCATCGTTTAACATTACCTCACCGCAAAATTCACACTCACAGCAAGGGACGTATCTTATTATTAAAAGCATTTTTCCAAACTCCCTTACAACCGTAGTGTGGCTGTCCTTAATTTCCTCATGTCCGCACAATATACATTTCATGGTTTGTTCCTCCTTGTTCTCAAGTCATCGTACCAAAGGTTTTTGTCAGGGCAATACGCCGTGATAATATGTATTACATCACCGTCAAAGCCTACGCAAACATGGAGAGGGGTTCCGTCTGCGCCATATCCCAAAATCAGGCAACTAGGCAACCGAACGTCGTTTTCATACTGTTCTATTATTTCACCCGTGTTTATGCAGTTGATTACATCGCCCCTTTTAAGACAGCGTTCTTCAAGTTTTTCAACGCCGTGTTGCGTGAAATGAATATGCCCCTTTTTATTAAATGCCCTCAATTGTGATATATCAAGCATAATTTTCCCCGCTTTCCTTATAAATATTATATCACAAGAAAATATTTTTGTCAAGCAAAATCTGTCGTTTTGGCGCTTTATGTAACCTAATTTAAGTTACACGAAATTTCCACCGCAAAGTGCCGTTAAAATGCACAAAAACTTTTTCTTGTTTTAAATACTTTTGCACGAAAATGCAAAACAAACGGATTTTTTTTCAAAAAACGCTTGCTTTTTTGGGGCGTATGAATTATAATAATATCACAAGGAGAAAATAATAAGTTTCCCTTGAGAACCCGCAAAAGCGGGGGATTGTTTCGGATATAGTCCCGCCGGGGCTATACATAAATAACTTTTACTCTATAGGAGGTATTCACAATGGTTAAGAAACTTCAGGCAAAACTTGCCAAGGCTAAAGCTAAAAAAGGCTTTACGCTCGTTGAGTTGATCGTAGTTATCGCTATCATCGCGGTACTTGCGGCTATACTCATTCCTACGCTGACTTCTCAGCTCCAGAAATCTCAGGTTACATCTGCTGATACAACAGCAAGAAAGATGTGCGACTTCGTAAATCAGTACATTACTGATTACGTTACAGCAGGCGGTGCTTATGCGTCCGGCGAAGCTGAGCATCAAATCAAGGTTACTCCTGACGCTATTACCTATGATGGTGTATTTGACAGCTCCTCTAAAGCTTGGACAAAAGCAGGCGCATTTGATGATCGCCTTAAAGAAGAGTTCAACTTGAAATCCACCAGCAAGGCAATGATTTTCATTGATAAAGGCGGTAAGGCATATGCTGCTGTTTACACAGAGTCTGCTTTTGAACCCGCTGCTGCTAACTTCTCAAAGAGCGATGATGGCTTAGTTGAAGGTCACATCACTTGGAAAGATGTAAAGCACGAAGGCGTTACATCTGACGGTTATGTAGTTGGTACATTCCCGAAAATCGAGGCTGACGCTGAATAAGTCTTTAAAGCATTAGCTTAAAACAAACACTATATTCCTCGACGGCTCTCGCCGTCGGGGAATTATAGGTACTTAAATTAAATTTTTGTTTGGAGTACACATTGAAAAGGAAACTGAAAGCAAGACTTGCCAAAGCCGAAAAAGGCTTTACGCTCGTTGAGCTTATCGTAGTTATCGCGATAATCGCGGTGCTTGCGGCTATACTTATCCCCACGCTGACGGCGCAACTGCAAAAGTCGCAGGTCACGTCCTGCGACACGACGGCAAGAAAACTGTACGACTTCACGAACGAATATATCACAAAATATGTGACGGCGGGCGGTTCGTATACGGACGCTCCGACGCACTTCACGGTTGATTTGAGTACGACGACCGACCCCGATATATTCGACGATTCCGACGCGAAAGAAAAGGTCGGCGGCTTTGTCGAAAATCTTAAAGGCGACTTCAACCTAAAGGACACAAGCAAGGCGGTAATCTTTATAGACAAATACGGCAAGGCATATGCGGCGCTCTACACGGAGAGCGGATATACAATCAGCGGGAACGAGTTTTCAAAGCCCGATGATACCGTCACGACCAACATCGCATGGAAAGACGGCAAGCACGAGGGCGTAACGACCGACGGTTATGTCGTAGGTACATACCCCAAGGTTGAGTTCAAGGCAAGTACTTGAAACATTTGGCTTTACAACACAATATTCCTCGACGGGGATAACTGTCGGGGAATTATGTGTATTTTGTTTCAAGGCTTTTGCTTGTGTGCGGATAAATGCGCGCACAGACGCAAGGGCTTGTGAACAACTTTTTCGGAGGTATTATTATGCTGAAAAAATTACATAAACTGAAATCAAAGCGCGGTTTCACCGTCATTGAAATGATAGTCGTAGTCGCGATAATTGCGGTTATTACTGCCTCAGTAATAGGCGGTACGGACAACAGGCGCAGGAAGATAAGCGCGGCGAACGACACCGCGCGGGATTTCTACAGCGCGGTACAGACGGAATTCACAAACTTCCAGATGTACGACGGACCTTTGACTATCACGCTGGACAATAAATACAAGGGCAATTTGTCGGAAATCATCGTTCCCGAAGGAAACTACAGCGGAATAAAATACTTCCCCTCCGTTGGCGGAAATTATCCGATATGCGATAAACTCGGCGATAAAGACGGCAACCCCGCAGCCGAGGGCAACCCCTCAAACCCAAGCGGCGAAACCCACAGAGAGGGCAGACCGCGTTCGGCAACGATATACATTAAATTGCGTTATCATGCAAACAGCGTTTCGTATATTTACTACTCAAATAAGGATTTCGTGAGCCTCCTTGCTCAAACCTCCGGCGGGTCGAACACGGGCGGTTCGGAACTCTGTGCTATCCTTATGCAGGAAATGCCAGGGCGCATGAGCTATGAGGACGGATTTTATTACGCGAAAATCTCCTACAATGCTCCTCTTTGGAATATGGGCAAGCCCACCGCGAACGACTTCCGCGCAACTGCGGTGACAGTTGACTGGGCGGCTTACAGTTCGACCGAACTCGTGAACGAGGAAGATTACACGTTCAAGACAACGAATATGTCGCAGAGCGGACACGTCCTCGGCATACACGCAAGTATGGTTGACCTTACGGACACAAAGGGCAAGACAAACGGCAGTGAGCGCGGCACGACAGGCACGGCGCTTGGCTGATATTAAATTGCATAACAAAACCCCCGAAATTCGGGGGATTTTTGTATAAAACGCTGATTTTTTCGGCGGGCGTTTCACAGGCTAAAGATTTCCCGATTGCTGACGATAAAAGGTATAGAGGGTTATTATGCCCGTAAATCATCACCGCAAAGGAGGTCGGCACTATGGAGATTAAAGGTCTTGGAGGAATAATTTCCGCTTACAAAACCACAAAGGCAAGCGCTCCGAAAAAGACGAATGCCGTATCTTCCGCGAAAAGCAATACGGATAGAGTTGAGTTCGGGTTCGCCGCCGCTATCGCCGCCGCAAAAGCGGATATAGCAAACGAAGTGAACGCGAGCGCCGCTCCGAAAGATATTCTCGACGCGGCAGAACAGGCGGGACAGTTCTCGTCGGAAGAACTCGCGAATTTGATTTTGATGGTTTGATAATTGTTTAGGGGTGGTTTAATGGATAAGCGCACCGCGTCGGCAGTCGTGAAGTGCCTTGAAATCGACGTTGATTTTTACAGGGAACTGAATATGTTCCTTATGAAAAAGCACACGAAGATACTTCAGGACGACCTTGAGTGGCTCACAAATTCCTTGAACGACGAGCAGGCGTATCTTATGAAAAGCCGTTCGCTCGAAGAAAAGCGCACCGCGCTGTTCAAGGGTCTTGACATCGAGGGAAAGCGTTTTTCCGACTTGTGCGAAGAAGCGCCCGACGATTACAAACCGAAAATGAAAATGCTCACCGCACAGCTTACGGAAATAATCGACAGCATTAACGAACTGAACGCCGAAACAACGGAACTTGTAAAACGTAAGCTGGACAGCGAAAAGGAACTTGTGGACAAGACGGGCATAGTAAACAAGCCCGAAACATACAACAAAAACGCCTCAAAGGTGGCGGGCGGTCTGCCGTCCTCAAAGGCGTTCAGAAACGTATAATTTTTCTTGATAAGGCATAACGGAGGGTTTATCAATGCGTCCTACATTTATGGGTTTTGAAGTGCAGAAACGCACTCTTATGATGGCGCAAAAGCACCAGGATATAACGGGAAACAACCTGTCGAACATAAACACACCGGGTTACACACGTCAGCGCGTGGATATTTATTCGATGTATGTAAGCGGTCTGGGCGAAACGCGCTGGTCGTCGCGGAGCGCGACGCTTTCAATGCAGGGTCAGGGCGTAAACGCTTACGGCGTAAGCCAGATACGCGACGTTTACATTGACAAGCGTTACCGCGAGAATGTTTCGATAGAATCCGAAACGGAAAAGAAGATGAATATTCTCGGCGAAATAGAGGATATTCTCGACAATTTTGAAACAACGGGCTTGCAGCTGCGCACGCAGGATTTCTGGAACGCTTTGCAGGATTATTCCGAGCAAAAGCCCGACAGCACGGAAGTCGCGACGATTTGCGTAAACGCCGCTACAAACCTCTGCCGTATGCTGAACGACTACGCAACGCAGTTACGGGAAGTAGAGGATACATATGTAAACGAACTCAAAGATAATTTGGGCTATGTCAACGAGATACTCAACGAAATGACGCAGCTTAATAAGCGCATAGAGCAGGAGAAGTTCCACTACGCGGAGGAGTACGGTCCGAACGAACTCTACGACGAGATGAACCTCTACATCGACGACCTTTCGACCTACGGCGAAATTGAAGTTCACCAGAACGCGAACGGAACGTATAATGTCACAATGGGCGGGGTTATGATACTCGACGGCAACAACCTCAAGAACAGCCAGATACATATGAAAGACTACGAGCTTTACGGCGCGGCGGAACTCTACTTTGAGAACGGTCAGGAGGTAATCTTAACGCGCGGAACGCTGAAAGCATATCAAGATATGATAAACGGCAACGGTGTTTACGCGACGGGCGGGCAGAACAACAGCTACGGTATCGCCTACTTCAAATCTGCGCTTGACGTATTCGCGCGGACGGTAGCCGATACGCTGAACACCGCGAACGGCGCTGACCAGTTCCCGAACGAGAGAACGATGTTCGAGGCGTCAACCGATGATAACGCGCTTATCACCGCGGCGAATATCCGCGTTTCGGATATATGGAAACAAGACCCGACGATGATAGGCAAGACCCGCCGACTGAACGAAATGACGGGTATGTACGAATGGGGCTACGACGAAAAAACGGACGGTCCTGTGACAACTGTAAAGTACCGCTACGCGTATGAACCTAAGACAGACGATGACGGTAATATCATATACGGCGCGGATGGACTTCCCGAACCGCTAACAGATGTGAACAACCTCGCAAAGGACGAGAACGGAAACCCGTATCTGCTCAAGGACAAGGACGGACATCTCGTTCCCGAACGGGACGCAGAGGGCAATATCGTATATGAAACCGTTGACGGCACGGCGTCGGGAATTGTCGATTTGCAGAACACAAACGTAAAATACCTGTTCGCGCAGTTCGATTATAAGAACATAGAGTTCGGCAACTCGCACGACTTCACGGGGAGTTTCTTCACTTACATCTCGTTCGTTTCCAACCGTTTGGGGCAGACGATACAGTATGAAACGGCGCGCAACGAAACGGCTGTTATCACGGTAAACGAACTTCTTGACGCGCGCGACGCTGTTTCAAAACCTCAAATGGACGAGGAAGGCATAAATATGATGAACTATACAAAGTGGTACAACGCCTCGTCAAGAATGCTGACGACGCTGGACGATATGCTCGACAGGCTGATAAACGGCACGGGCAGGGTCGGCTTGTAATATTCGGAGGTAAGCTATGAGAATTACCAATTCAATTATACTTAGAGGATATAACCGCGACCTCAACAGGCTGATGACGGAGAAAACTGCCTGCGAACGGCGCATAACTTCCACAAGAAAGTTTTCGAGAGCGTCGGAAAATCCGCTTTCAGCCGCAAAGGCGCTGAACGTAAGGCGTTCGATGTATAACTTAACGCAGTATCAAGAGAATTTGAAAACCGCGAACAAGTTCTACACGGAGGCGGAAACGTCGCTTTTGCAGGTATCGGACAAAATGGCGTCAATCAGAGAAGAACTTGTAGCCGCCTGCAATACGACAAAGGATTCGCAGGAATACGCGATTTACGGCGAATATCTGGAAACAATTGCGAAAGAACTCGTTTCGATATTCAACACGGACAGCGCAGGACGAGCTATATTCGGCGGAGAAAGCGACGACCCAACGCCGTTCACGCTGCTGGAGGACAGCACGGGACATCTTTCAACGGTGTGCTATCACGGTATTCCCGTGAGCGCGCTTGACGATTATATGAGTTTCCCGTACTCAACGCCCGTCACGGTTGACGTGGGGCTGGGTATGGCAATGGATCAGAATACGCAGGAAGTTAACCCGCAGTCCGTTCTCGATATATCGTTCAACGGCGCGAAGATTACGGGGTGCGGCGCGGACAGCGGCACGGCGGACATCGACCTTTCTTCGATTAAAAACGGCAGAAGATACAGCCTCGACGTATTTGTCGGCGGTATCAAAAAGACGATAGAGTTCACGGGCAAGGCAACGCAGGAGGACAACGTTAAGAATATCCAAGCCGCGCTGTCGGAGGCTTTCAAGAAAGAGAGAGCCTACAATAAAATAGGCGATGTGAATATAGACGACCGCGGCGTTATCTACTGCGAGGGCGAAGTCGTAAGCGCGGTAAATAACCCGAACAATCCGAACGTTGAACAGCTTAAACTCGACAACGATTCGGGATATACGAACAAATTCAAGCTGAATTTCGCGGCGCTGAAAGACGGACAGGAACATTCGATAGACGTTACCGTTGACGGCGTAACGCAGACGATAAAATTCATAGCGAGCGACAAGGCTGATATAGCCGAGCGCAGGAAAGAAACCGTTGAAAATATCCAAGCCGCGCTTGACGAGGCATTCGGAGTTGACGCAGAGGGCAAGAGCCTTGTGAGCATCTCCGACAATCCCGTAACACAGGGCGTTTTCTCCGCAGAGGGCAAGACCGTAAAGGTCAGCGATTCGATGAAACTCGCGGGTTCGGAGGACGCGCCGAAAGTCACGATAGATTCCGTAAGATACAGCCAGATAAGGCTGAACGGTCTGAGCAACGGCAGTAAATATTCGATAACCGTAAACGGCAAGGAAGTCGTATTCGAGGCGGGCGCTGACACGACAGCCACGAGAGCAAATCTCCAAAAGGCGCTGGGCGACGCGGGCGTTGTCGGCACTGTTTCCGCATTGCAGGGCGACGACAATATGGTTTATATCAAGGACGGCGACAAATTTTTAAGCATTTCCGAAACTCCCGCCGATAAAAAGACCGAAGGCACCGCGCTGAAACCGACGACAGGCGCGGAATATACGGTGGATTTCAACACGATTACAAGCGGAGAGGAATATTCGCTGAAAGTCGTTTATGACGGGCGCGTAAAGCTCGTGACGTTCACGGGCGGCGCAACCGCTGAGGAAAATCAGCGCAATATCCAAAACGCGCTCCGCGAGGCGTTCGGACAGGACGGCGTGAACGACAGGATTTCGATAGACGAAAACGGAAAAATCTCCACCTACGACGGAAACTCCGTTGAAGTCACATCGACAATTCAAGGTTCGGCGGAAGATCCGTCAGTCGTTGAACGCCACAGAATTTACTCGAACAACTACATTCAGCTGACGCTTGACGCGGCAAGGGCATTGCGCGAGGGCGATATAGAATACGCGAACGGCTGTATCGACAGAATTGTAAGCGCGAATGAACATCTGCTCGTGCAGATTGCCGATTTGGGCTGTAATGAAGATTTCATAGACTTCAACATCGAAAAGCTGACTACGAGAGAACTCAACCTTTCGGAACGTCAGAACGATTTGGAAGTTACCGACGCGGAGAAAGAGATTACTCTATGGAAAACATACGAGGCGCTTTACAACGCGTGCTTACAGATGTCGGCGTCCGTTGTTCCGCAGAGCATTTTCAATTATATGAGTTGATCGCACTAAATGCAAGCCCCCGCGCTGTTCATCGAGGAGCGGTAAACGGCGTGGGCAATATGACCGCGGCTTGCTGATATATTACACAGGAGGTGTTTTAATTGATACCTAATCTACTTGAAATCACGACGATCCCGATTAAAATTGAGATCAAGGTAACAAACGCGAAGTTTGAACGCGCGGAAGAGAACACTCAGCCTAAAGTGAATATCACCACAAAAAACGGTGGGTTCGTCATGGAGGCTGAACCGCTGAAACTGAACATTGATACCTACGAGGCGCGAAAGAGCCTTGGCTACGGGCATATGAACACAGGCGATATGTTTCAGCAGAAAGCGCAGGACGGCTTTTCTATTGCGTTTCAGGGAACGGCGCGCGTCGCAAACGAGGGCGACCAGCTAGCAAGGGGAGTTTCTCCGAGCGAAATCGCGCTGAACAACGCGCGCGCGGGCGCTACTATCCAGACGATAATGGAGTTCCTGCCCAAAGAGGGCGCGGACATCACGTTTGACGACGGTACGCTGAATATCGAGTATCAAATGGGCGAACAGGATTTCGACTGGGATATTCACACGCAGTCGCCGCTGGAGTTCATTCCGGGCAACATAGAGTTTATCGTTCACGAGAAACCGCGCGTGAAGATAGAGTACATTGGCGATCCTATCTACGTCCCGCCGAGCGCAAACCCGAATTACGAACCGCCCGCGTTTGATGTAAAAGGCTGATTGGAATACAGCAGGGACGCTGTATAGAGGGTACAGGAAGAATCCGCTGTTATTGATAAGGAATAGAACATGAAGATAACAACACGAGATTTTGGCGAAGTAGACATTGACGAGAAAACAATTATAACCGTTCCGAACGGGATAATAGGTTTTGAGGACGTAAAGCGATATACGCTGTTAAGTCCGTTAGGCGAGGGAGTTTTCCCGATGTGGTTTCAGGCGGTAGATAAAGCGGATCCGTGCTTTGTCGTATACGACCCGTGGCAGATCTATCCCGACTATAAGTTCGAGATAGACGACGAAATGCAGGATATGCTTTCTGCCGAAGAGGGCGACGCTTTGCAATTGCTCGCCGTGGCTATTGTCCCCGACGATTATAAAGAAACGACGATAAACCTCCGCTGTCCGATAATTGTTAATACTAAAAACAATATCGCGGGGCAGACGATTTTGGAGGATTATGAATTTAAGTACCCTGTTTATTCGTGAGGAGGCGCGGTATGCTTGTAATAACCAGAAAAAAGGACGAAAGCATTACTATCGCCGACAACGTTGAGATAACCGTTCTGGACGTTTCCAAAGATAAAGTGAAAATCGGAATAAACGCCCCGAAAGAAGTAAAAATCGTGCGAAGTGAAATAAAGACGCTCCGCCAGACCAACGAGCAAGCGGCGCGTTCATCGGAGGACGCGATAAAGCAACTCTTAAATTCCCACAAACAGGAGGAGATATAATATGGCAAGTGATATGATGCGTTTAGCAGGTTTGAACACAGGTTTTGATACCGAGGCGATGATAGAGCAGATGATGTCCGCGTATCAGTCGAAGATCGACACGCAGACGAAAAAACTCCAGACATTGCAATGGAAACAGGAGCAGTATCGTGACATCATCACAAAGCTGTCGGATTTCAAGAATAAGTATTTCGATATTTTAAAGCGCGATACTTATTTGATGACGCCCTCTAACTTTAACAGACTGAAGTCCACCGTAACGTCCAAATCGGGCAAGGAGAGCGGGCTTAAAGTTACGCTGTCATCGGACGCGGCTGTCGGCAATCATACGATAAAGGTAAACCAGCAAGCCTCCGCCGCCGTAACAAAAGGCGGTCAGGTAGCGGCGGGCAACTTTAAACTCGACGTTGAAAAAGCGCTTGAGGACGCGACGGCTGACGAGGACGGCAACTACAATTTCTCCCTCGATGTTAAAGTCGGCAATGTCGCTAAGACGGTAGAGTTTTCGGGCAAGGACAAAGACGAACTGCTCGCAAGCCTTAACTCCGAACTGAAAGACGCGTTCGGCACAACGTCAAGCGGCGACGCGTTCATCTCCGCAGAGATGAAAGACGGAGAATTTGCGTTCAAGACTACGGGCAACGCTATGGCGACAGTAACCGAACGCGTCGGCAACTTCGGTATGGGCAAGCCGTCAACTAAAGTGGCGATTGACCCTGCGGCGGCGCTTACGGGAACAAGTTCGATTTCCGTTACCGTGCCGAACTTCTACAGCGGAGATGCTGTCACAAAGAACATCGAGTTCACGACGGTTTCAAGCACATACTTCGATTCCCGCGGTGACAACGAGGAAGTAAACGCGCTTTACCTCCAGCTTAAAAAACAGGCTTATGCAAGCAAAACGGGTATGAACGCGTCCGAAGTCACCGAAGAGATGATGAACGAGGCGAAGTTCACATATTCGAGCGCGGACGCGGCTTATGACTACAACAAGCAGAATATGCTTTCCGCTCTTAATTCGGCGTATACGCTTGAACAGGGCGTTTCGTTCAGCTTGAACGGCTCGTCTATCACCGCGACTTATATGCAGGACGGCTCGGCGGTTGAGTTCACAATGACCTCGACCTGCGACGCAACGTTCGGTCTGAAAAAGGGTTCGGCTACAAGCTATATGGACGAGAACACGAAACTCGCCGATATGGGCATAGAGCAGAACCATTTGACCGACGGCGAGGCTGACGGTTATTCAATCAACATCAACGGCAAGGATATTACCGTA
The DNA here is from genome assembly GCA_947628655.1 of uncultured Clostridia bacterium. Taxonomy (GTDB): domain Bacteria; phylum Bacillota; class Clostridia; order Oscillospirales; family Ruminococcaceae; genus CAG-115. Next base: position 147,509 of record CANRAS010000002.1, read on the forward strand.
GGCGCGAACGCGACTGTTGCGGATTTGATAAACGCCGTAAACAAGAGCGACGCGGGCGTTACGCTGTCGTACTCAAAACTTGAGGGGTGCTTTACCCTGACGGCGAACGACAAGGGCAACGGCGGAGATGTTGACGTTGACGGCACAAACGCATTAGCGCAGGCGCTGAAACTCACCGATGATACCCGCGCAAGCCACGAAGAGGGCAAGAACGCGTTAATAACAATCGACGGCGTTACCGTTGAGCATAACGACAACGTGTACGAAATGGACGGCGTAACTTATGATTTCTCAGCCGTTGACCCCACCGAGGGCGACACGATGACCGTAAATATCGAAAAGGATAATTCGGCGATAAAAGAAACTGTCAAGAGTTTTGTTGAGGACTACAACAAGATGATTGACGAAATCAGCAACTATACATACACCGCGCGTCCGAAAGACAGCAAGGAAAACTACTACGAACCCCTTACCGACGAGGAAAAAGAGGGATTGTCCGACAAGGAAATAGAGAAACTCGAAGAGGCGGCAAAGAAAGGCTTGCTCTATCACGACAGCACGGTTATGTCCGTTATGAGCAGAATCAGATCCGCGCTGACGAGTTCCGTAACGCTGGAGGACGGCACGAAAATCGGTCTGTACAGCGTTGGCGTTAAGACGGCAAGTTTCCTCACGGGTTCACAGCAGGACGCGATGTTAGGCAAGCTGACGTTCGACGAGGACGCTTTTGACAAGGCTCTCGAAGAACACCCCGACGCGCTTGTCAAGCTGTTTACAGACCCGAACGAGGGCGTTATGGCAAAGACGAAGAACGCTATCGACGACGCAGTAAGAGAAACATCTTCCTCTCAGGGTACGCTTATCCGCAAGGCGGGTACGGAAAAGGGTCTTTCGTCCAAGACAAACGCTATCTACAAGGAAATGGAGCGTATCAACAAACGCATTGAAAAACTCCAGGAAACCTACAACAAAAAGGAAGATTACTGGTGGAAGGTGTTCACCAACCTTGAGAAAATGCAGGCGCAGTTCAATTCACAGCAAAGCTACATTTCTCAATTCAACGCAAACGGCGGTTATCTGTCTTAAAGCGTCAAATTAAGTTTTCGCGGGGGCGGGTTCATAACGGCGCGAGGGTGCGAGAACGCAAGGGCGATAGGCTAAAGCGAGTGCGAACTCTCCCGCGATAAACAGAATGAAGGGTGCTAAGTATGGTTAATCCTTATGCGCAGTACAAAAAACAGTCGGTCGAAACGATGACGCCCGTAGAGGTCGTTATAAAACTGTACAGCGAGATCGAAAAACAATGCGCCGTCGGAATGGACTATGTGGAGAAAAAGAACTTCTCCAAATCCAACGAGGCGTTCATAAAAGCGGAGGACTGCATTGACGCGCTCCGCGAGGCGCTGGATATGTCGATACCGATTTCGCATAACCTTGACGAACTGTATGTGTTCTTTTACAAGACGATAGTCAAGGCGAACACCACAAAGGACTTTACAGACCTTAAAAAGGTAGTCCCGATGATAACCGAACTTCGCGGCGCGTGGACGCAGATAAGCCAGATGACGCGCGAAGAAATCGAGGCGCAGGACAAGGCGAACAAGAAACGCAAGTAAACAGCCTTTTGGGAATTGCCGAACAGATTAAAAGGAAAAGAGGGGAAAATTATGGCAGAGCTTTTTGGAATTGAAAAAGTCGTTGACTTGATGTCGAGAATGCTTTCGACACTGCAGGAATACGAAAAAGAAACCGACAATATGCTGAACGCCGACATAGAGGTACTACAGGAAGCTCTTATCGCCAGAAACGAGCTTATTGATACCCTTGAGGACCTTAAAGTGGAGCTGGCGGCAGTTGTCGAATGTGAAAGTCCCGAAGAACAGGCGCTGTTAAAAGCGCTGATAAACGGAAGTTTAGTTAAGGTGGAACTTGACGACGCTCACAAGAAGATACAGCTTTTACAGCGGAACATTACCGCGACAAAGCAGAGAATTGTCGATAAAGACAAGGTTATCTCGGAGCAGTTCAAGGAACGCCGTACCGATTCCCGCCGCGAACTCGAACAGCTTAAAGCTACTAAGCAGAAGATAGGCTACTACAACAGCGCGGTTGTCGGCAGGGCAACGGGGCAATCCCTTAACAAAAATATGTAATAAATAATGCTCGCTGTCGAAAAGACAGCGAGTTTTTTGAAAGATTGTGATAAAAATTATTATGAAGTGCGAACTTTGCCCGCGAATGTGCGGCGTTGACCGCGAAACCGCGCGCGGATTTTGCGGAATGGGAAATAAAATCACCGCCGCGAAAGCTATGCTCCACAAGTGGGAAGAACCGTGCATTTCGGGCGAACGCGGAAGCGGCGCGGTTTTCTTTTCGGGGTGCGTGATGAAGTGCGTTTACTGTCAGAATTACGACATCAGCAGCGAAAACCGCGGGCGCGAGATTTCCGAAGAACGGACAGCGGAGATTTTTCTGGAACTTCAACATCAGGGCGCGCAGAACATTGACCTTGTAAACCCGACGCATTTTGTACCGCAGATAATCAGCGCGATAAAATATGCAAGGGAACGCGGTCTTTCCGTTCCGATAGTATACAACAGCGGAGGCTATGAACGAGTTGAAACGCTTAAAACGCTTGACGGGCTTGTCGATGTTTACTTGCCCGATGTTAAGTACTTCTCCGATGACCTAGCAAAAACGCTGTCCTCCGCGCCGAATTATTTCACAACGGCGATGAACGCAATTTCCGAAATGCTCCGACAGACGGGAAAGCCGAAATTCGTCGGTAACGGAATGTTAGAGCGCGGAGTTCTCGTTCGGCATTTAGTCCTCCCGTGGCAGTACCGCGATTCGGTAGAAATAATAACCCGCCTGGGCGAACGTTTCGGCGGGGAGATAATGTTCAGCTTGATGAGCCAGTATACGCCGTTCGGCAAAGTGAAAACAGACCCCCGCTTTGAAAAGTACAACAGGCGGATAACAACATTTGAATACGAAAAAGCATTGCAAGCCGTCCTCGCGGCGGGGCTTGACGGGTACTTTCAGGAAAAGAGTTCCGCGAAAGAGGAATATACGCCGAAGTTTGATTTGTCGGGGGTGTAAACAGTTTATAGTTAAGAGTGCACGCATTATCCGCCGCGCGGAAAACGCTGGCAAAGTATAATGTGCGCCCTGCGGGCGCGGGGTGGCTTTGGGTCACCGTGCGCCCTTATCGCGGTGGGCGTTTTCTCGCGCCCCCACTTCGCCCCGTAAGGGGGCGAAGTCTGGTGTACTCGAAAACGCCACGGTTTGCCGTCTGAAATTCGCTGTCGCGAATTTCCCCCGCCTGACGGCGGGGCGTTTGGCGTAGCCAAACGACGGCAAACCGTGAAGAGCCTGCGAAACCACTCTTAGGCGGACACGGTGAGCGGACTGCCACCGGCAGTCCGCTCACAATAACGTTAATTTAAATCAACCGTTCCGCTCGCTACGCTCGCTCCACTAGGTGCAAGGGGGACGCCCTCTATCGCAGGGCTAGCGTTGACCGCTTGCGGTCAACCCGCCCTCTTTTTGCTCCGCTAAAGCGGAGCAAAAATTCACCCCCTTGCGGAGCTCTTGAGCGAAGTTTCGCCACTTCGTGGCGACCAGAGGGCTAAGGTTGACCGCTTGCGGTCAACTCCCCCTCTGGACTCCCGCAGCCTTTGAAAAGGCTGGCGAAACTTTCACAGCCTACGGCGGGGGCGGTTACGGCTGCTGCGCCACTTTCTTACCTCTAACCTCTTTAAGTCCACGTTATGACCCGAACTAAAACTAACTGCTAACAACTATTCTCTATAAACTACTTGACTAACCTCGCCAATAAGTGCTATAATAAAAAAAGCCACATAAACTATAAGGGGGTGACTGCGTTGACGGAACTGCTGATTAGGGCGTTTATAAAAAACAGCGAACGTGCGGGCGATTTGGCGGTGCGTTCCGCTTACGGGAAACTCGCGGGGAAAGTCGGGATTGTTTGCAATGTCCTGCTGTGCGCGGGGAAATTTGCCGCGGGCGTGATTTCGGGAAGTCTGTCAATTTCCGCAGACGCGATGAACAACCTGTCCGACGCGTCGTCGGGGATAATCAGCCTTGTCGGGTTCAAGCTGTCCGAAAAAACCGCCGACCGCGAACACCCTTACGGTCACGGGCGTTATGAATACCTCGCGGGATTTATGGTAGCCGCGCTTGTTATCGTAATCGGCGCGGAACTTCTCCGCGACAGCATAATCAAGATAGTAAAGCCCGCCGATGTGCTGTTCGGAATACTGCCCGTTACCGTGCTTTCCGTTTCAATTCTCGTGAAATTGTGGCTAATGCTTTTCTACAAAAAAATCGCAAAGCGGATAAATTCCGATACGCTGAGAGCCTCCGCTGTCGATAGTTTAAGCGACGTATTTTCCACGGCGGCAGTACTCGCGGCGCTTGTTATCTCGCATTTCGCGGGAATTAACCTCGATGGCGTTATGGGCGCGGCTGTCGCGGTCATAATTTTGATAAACGGAATTAAACTCGTAAAAGACGCGATAAACCCACTGTTGGGCAAAGCGCCGAGCGCGGAAATGGTCGAGGACATTCGCCAAACGATACAGGGCTATGACGGCGTTTTGGGAATGCACGACCTTATGGTTCACGATTACGGTATCGGCAGAGCGTTCGCGTCCGTGCATGTTGAGGTGAGGGCGGATATGCCCCTTGTCGAATGTCACGATATTATAGACCGAATAGAGCGCGAATTTCAAAAGCGCGGTTTAAATCTCACAATCCACCCCGACCCCGTATTCAGCGAAACCCCGCCCGCGCTTGACGGCATAATGCGCGGTATAGACGAGCGAATAACGGTTCACAACGTCCGAATAATCGGTTCGCCGACCCCGAAAGAAGTCGTGTTCGACTGCGTTCTCCCGCAAGAGCCGGCACTTTCTCAAGCCGAGATAAAAGAGCAGGTTACAAAGCAAGTTCAAGAGAGTTTGCCTGATTGCGAGGTAGTTATACAGTTTAAGTGAATAAAATGCCGTTCTCCCCGCCGTAGGCGGGGAAAACGCCAAATAATAAAGCAAACCCCTGCACCGCAGTGCAGGGGCGTATTTAATTCAAAGACAATCTTTCCGCGCCCGCAGGGGCGCACAACAACTAATAACTAGCAACTATTCTCCAGCTACTACTTGACTTTACGCGACAAATGGTATATAATAGTAAGTGTGAACATCAGAGAAGGTGTAGGAAATGCAAAAACTATACGGGTATATCCGCCGTGCCTGTCAGGAGTTCGACTTGATAGAGGACGGCGACCGCATAGCTGTCGGCGTGTCGGGCGGTAAGGACAGCGTTGTATTGCTCGCAGGACTTGCGGGTATGCGGAGATTTTACGAAAAGAAATACGATATAGTCTGCGTAACGCTCGACCCGCGTTTCGGCGGGGCTGATACTGATTATTCGCCTGTCGCGCGGTTGTGCGAAAAGCTGGACGTGGAATTTCATCTTATCAAAACCGACATCGGCGAAATTGTGTTTGACATTCGAAAAGAACCGAACCCGTGTTCGCTTTGCGCGAAAATGCGGCGCGGCGCTCTGCACGACGCGGCAAAGGCGGCGGGGTGCAATAAAATCGCGCTCGGTCACAATTACGACGACGCAATTGAAACGTTTATGATGAATTTGTTTCAAGAGGGAAGAATAGGGTGCTTTTCGCCGAAATCGTACTTATCCAGAAAGGACATAACGCTGATCAGACCCTTAGTGTTCGCTCCAGAACACGCGATAATCTCGTGCGCGAAACGCAGCGGCTTTGAACTCGTTAAATCGAAATGCCCCGCCGACAAGCACACAACGCGCCAGACGATGAAAGAATTTCTGCGCGGACTTGAACACGAAAACCACGGTGTTAAACAGCGTATTTTCGGCGCAATGCGCAAGGCGGGGATTGACCGCTGGAATTATAAAGATTGAGAATAGTTTTCCGCGATTGTGCGCGGAAAAGGGTGCGAAGTCACATAGCCCGCGTTTTGCGCTAGCGCAAAACAACGGCGCGTAAGCGCCGTTAAATTCGCCGAAGGCGAATTGCGGGCGGTCGGGCAACGGCGCGTACACGGGCGGTAAGGGCGCGTTTATACGCGGGACGGCAAGCTAATGCGTGATAAGGGCGCGGGGCGCTTGAATTGAGCAACGCCAAACCGCGCGATAAAGCGAACAACGCGCTGACCCGCAGACAATCTAATCCGTCCGCCGTAGGCGGACACCAATACTAGCTACTAGAGGGTTATCCGCGTAGCGGATAACTCGGCTATTCTCTAGCTACTAAAAGGGGACAATTATGCGTAAACAAGTGAAATTACCAAACCGAACAAAACCCACCCCAACGAACACGGACAGCGCGTTTTACTTTTTTGTGAAAGACCAAGGCACGGGCGCGGGGAAAGTTGCCGTTATCGTGCTGAAAATCATAGAGCTTATACTCACGACGATTTACGGCGTTATGCTCGGAATATTCACGCCGATTATCATATGGAACGGCAACCTCGTGGACGAGGCTGTTGCGAACGACCCGTCCGCAGTGTGTTGGTTGATTACGTCGGTTGTGTACATAATAGGGCTGTTCGTGCTTATGTTGGGACATTCCAAAACGGCGGCTGTTATCCACATCATAGCCGCCGCAGGAACGATAACGACATACAGTCTTTACAGGAAACTGTTCGAAGGTTACGAAACAAGCGGTCCTACCGCGTCTTATATGCCGTGCCTGTTTATCACGGTAATCACCGTCGCGGTTATGCTGATAATTAACGTTCCCAAGTGGATAGAAAAGCGCATTGAACGTGACAGCGAGCAAGCGCAGAGCATTTTAGAGGTAAGAGGTAAGAAGTAAGAAACGCGCTTTAAACCGAGTGTGTAAACCTCTCGACTTAAAGACAATCTAATCCGCGCGCGCAGCGCGCACCAATACTAGCTACTAGAGGGTTATCCGCGCAGCGGATAACTCGGCTATTCTCTAGCTGCTAAAGGAGTATCCAATGTCTGAAAAGTTTCAAAATCAATACCTGCTAAGCGACCTTGTAGCGGAAGTGTCGAAAGTAATCAAGGGTAAAAACGACGCGTTGCTTATCGTGCTTACAAGCCTGCTCGCAAAAGGGCATGTGCTTATTGAAGATGTTCCCGGAGTAGGCAAAACTACGCTTGCTATGGCGCTCGGCAAAGCGTCGGGGCTGGAATTCAGGCGCGCGCAGTTTACGCCCGACGTTATGGCGTCGGATATTACGGGCTTTACGATGTACAATAAGCAAGAAAGCTGTTTTGAATACCGTCCGGGGCTTGTAATGACGAACATTCTTCTTGCGGACGAGATAAACAGAACTTCCCCGAAAACGCAGTCCGCGCTGTTGGAGGCTATGGAGGAAAAGCGCGTTACGGTTGACGGCACGACGTACCTGTTGCCCTCGCCGTTTATGGTAATCGCAACGCAAAATTCACAGGGGTATGTCGGAACGTTCCCATTGCCTGAGGCTCAGCTTGACCGATTTATGATGAAGATAAGTATGGGTTATCCGACGATTGAGGAAGAACAGCAGATAATGCTGGACAGGCTTTACGATAACCCGATAGACGATGTGAAGAACGTTATGACTGCGGAGCAAATCGCCGAATGTATCGAGGACGTAAACAGCATTATCTTCGCGGAAAGCCTTTGCAAGTATGTGGCGCAGTTGTCGGCTGTCACGAGAAACCACCCGCAGGTAGCTTTGGGAGCGTCCCCCCGCGCGTCTGTCGCGCTTATGCAGGCGTCACGGGCGTATGCGTATCTTCGCGGGCGGGATTACGTCATTCCCGAAGATATAGTAAGACTGCTTATTCCCGTGTTTGAACATAGAATAGTGCTAAAGCAGGAGTCGCGCATAAATAAATATACGGTGCGCTCGGTGCTGGAGGACGCGGTAAGTTCGGTCGTACCGCCTGTAAAACGGAGTTAGCCGTGTTAAGAAATCGGATTATTTACTTTTTCGCGGTTTTGGCGTGCTTTATTTTCTCAATAGCGTATGTCGGGAAACTCTCGCAGATACTGCTGTTTGTCGTGCTGTTCTATCCCGTGCTGGCGCTTGTAATAACGGTGATACAGTTGTTTTTCGTAAAAGCCGAATTTCACGAGAACCGTTTAAGCGTACAGAAAGAATTTTCGTTTGATTTGATAATTAGGGTATACAATACGTTTTTGTTCCCCGCTGTTCCGCTTGAAATGATATGCTGCCTGCCCGACGGCGACGCGGGAGTGTTTGTCGATAAGCGTATGTTTATCGCTCTGCCCCCGTTCGGGAAAGCAGATATAGCCGTGCGGTGCAGGCACAAATTCCGCGGGAGTTTTATGTGCGTGATAAAACGCTTATATGTAGTTGACCCGCTGAGGATAATCCGCGTGTCAAAGAAGTTTCGGTGTACATTGCCGATGGTATTCACCCCGCGAAAACTCGAACTTGAGGACTTGATTTTCAAATCAGCGGTCGAACAGAGCTACGCGGAAAAACAACTCCACTCCGCTGACAAAGAGGACTTTTCGCACGTCCGCGAATACCGCACGGGGGATATTCTTCAATCGGTTCATTGGAAACTCACGGCAAAGCAGGACGAGCTTATGGTAAAGCAGTTCGACAGCGTAAACGACCTGCGCGCCGTGATACTCTGCGATTACGACCAAAAAAACGACGAATTCGGTATGACCCGCGCCGATATGATGATAGAAACGGCGATAGCGTTCGCAAAGACCGCGCTTGACAAGGGAATACATTCGACAGTCGATTTCGGCGACCTGTCCGCGCCGCCGCCGTTCATCAGCGACAAAGGCTCGTTCGACTTGTTTTTTGAAACGCTGTCCGTAATCCCGCCCGACCTCGACACCGCCGATATAATCACAATGTTCGACAGAGTAAACGAAAGCAGTTCCGCGCTTTTAGCCGTGATAACCGATAAGCTGTCGCACGAACTCCTGGAACGCGCCCGAAACGCGGCACAGCAAGTCACGGTGATTTATGTGTACTTAAACATACAAAATCAGCCATTGGAAATCAACCTCACCGCAGAACGTTTCCTGTTCCTGAACGTCCGCGGTACAAGCGAAAACGCACTGAATAATGCGATAGAGCAAAGCCTGATAGTAGCTAGAGATTAGTCGTTAGTATTTAGTTTTTAACGTGGCTTTTACCGAGTACGTCAACCTATTGGTTCAAAGACAATCTAATCGCCCGCGAGAGCGGGCAACAACGAGCAATCCGCAACGCGGATTGCGAACTAATAAAACGTGGCTTTTACCGAGTGTGTCGACCCATCGGTTCAAAGACAATCTAATCGCCCGCGAGAGCGGGCAACAACGAGCAATCCGCAGCGCGGATTGCGAACTAACTACTAGAAACTATTCTCTAGTAACTATCAATTAAAGTAAGTTAGTTGAGGAGCATACGCCCCCGACTTTCAAATAATTTTTTAAAGGAGAAACTATATGGACATTAAGGCGAAAATTGACGAAGTGGTAAACAAGGTAAAATCGGACGCAGGCTTTGCGGACAAATTCAAGAGCGAACCCATAAAAGCGGTCGAGGAAGTTATCGGAGTAGACCTGCCCGATGATGTTGTAAACAACGTCGTTGAGGGAGTAAAGGCGAAAGTCAACGTCGGCGGGATTGCCGATAAAATAGGCGGATTGTTCGGGAAGAAATAAACGCTGTCTTAAATTTCACAGCATCCGCCTTCGGCGGACGCTGTGAATATTTTTTGAATATCCTCTAACTGCTTTATCGGGAAAGGAGCGTTTGGCTATGGCTACAATTATGGACGAAAACGAGCGGTTTCATCTGAAAATAAAGAACGGCGATGTCGGGCGTTACGTTATTCTGCCCGGCGATCCGGGGCGCGTGCCTAAGATTGCCGAGTATCTTGACGATGCAAAACAGATAGCGCAGAACCGCGAGTACAATATCTACACGGGGTATCTGAACGGCACGGCGGTTTCCGTTTGTTCAACGGGAATAGGAGGACCGTCGGCGGCAATCGCGGTCGAGGAACTTATCGACAGCGGCGCGGACACGTTTATCCGCGTAGGCACTTCGGGCGGGATAAACCTTTTGGTATTCGGCGGCGACTTGATAATCGCCGAGGCGGCTATCCGCGCGGAGGGTACGAGTTACGAATATATGCCTCAAGGCTACCCCGCGCTTGCGGATTTCGAGGTGACGAGCGCGCTTGTGGACGCGGCGCGTGAACTTTCCACAACGGAATTAGGACACGGCTGGCACGTCGGAGTTGTTCACTCAAAGGACAGCTTTTACGGCGAAGTGAACCCCGACGGTTCGGGAGTACCCGACAGCCTGAAATCCCGTTGGGAAAGCTACCTCAAATGCGGTTGCCTTACAAGTGAAATGGAGTGCGCCGCGATTTATTCGGTAGGACTTGTGCGCAGTGTGTACCCGAAGAAAATCCGCTGCGGCGGCGTACTCACCGCGCTCTGGAACGCAGAACGCTCCAAGCGTGATATGCCCGATACCGTAACCCACGACACCACAAGGGGAATTAAGTGCGCGGTTAGGGCGGTTGAGTTGCTGATTGAACGCGACGCTGAGAGTAGCTAGAGAATAGAGATTAGAGATTAGTTCGCAATCCGCTTTGCGGATTGCTCTAGGTGCGCCCTGACGGGCGCGGAAAGATTGTCTTTAAGTCAAGAGGTTGACACACTAGGCAAAGCAACGCCCCCGCGCCATAGCGCAGGGGCGTATTGACTTAAAGACAATCTAATCGTCCGCGAAGCGGACACAAAAACTAATTACTAACAACTATTCTCTAGCTACTTAATCTTCCCTCTAACCGCTTACTTCTCCAACAGCTTTTCCACACTAGCCAACCTCACGCAGATACAGAACAAATCAATCGCCTGCAGAAGTTCCGAAACCGACGGGTAGGTCGGCGCTATGCGGATATTGCTGTCGCGGGGGTCTTTGCCGTAAGGATAGGTAGCGCCCGCGGCGGTCATCGTTACGCCCGCCTCTTTCGCAAGGGCTACTATGCGCTTTGCCGTGCCGTCCATTCCGTCGAACGAAATGAAATAACCGCCTTTCGGTTTCGTCCAGCTTGCTATGCCGAGCGGTTCGAGTTCCTGCTCTAACTTGTAGAGTACCACTTCAAACTTCGGGCGGATTATCGCGGCGTGGTGGCGCATATGTTCGGCTATTCCCTCAAAGTTCTTGAAATATTTCGCATGGCGCAGTTGGTTCAGCTTGTCATAGCCGATTATCTGAATTGCCATTTGCTTTTTGATAAAGTCGATGTTTTCCTTTGACGCGCAAATCACGGCAAGCCCGCCGCCCGGAAAACTGATTTTTGAAGTCGAACTGAATTCAAATACCATATTGGGATTGCCTGCTTTTTTGCATTCGTCAATTATGTTAAGCAAATGCGTGTGTTCGTCGGTCAGGTGGTGAACGCAGTAGGCGTTGTCCCAGAATATGCGGAAATCCTTTGCCGCGGGCTTTAAGTTCGCAAACCTGCGCACAACTTCATCAGAGTATGTAATTCCCGTGGGATTAGAATACATCGGTACACACCAAATGCCCTTTATCGTTTCATCTGATGATACAAGGCGTTCCACTTCGTCCATATCGGGACCGTCCTCTTTGTATTCTATCGTAATCATTTCAATGCCGAATTCCTCGCACATCGCGAAGTGACGGTCGTATCCCGGAGCGGGACAAAGAAACTTTACCTTGTCATACTTGCACCACGGCTTTTCACTTCCCAAAACGCCTAACTGTAACGCCCTGATGATAGTATCGTACATCATTTGCAAACTCGAATTACCGCCGACAATTACCTCGTCAGCGCCTACGCCGAGCATTTCCATAAACAGTTCTTTCGCCTCCGGGATACCGTCCAGAACGCCGTAGGAACGGCAGTCTATCCCGCTTTTTGAGCGCGTGTCCCCGTCAAGGCAATGCAGGAGCATATTTATCGACAAGTCAAGCTGTTCGGGCGCGGGAACTCCGCGCGCCATTGTGAGATTAAGTCCCTTTGCCTTAAACGCGTCGTATTTTTCCATTAAGGCAGTCCGCTCCTGCTGTAACTGCTCCTTAGTCATTTCGGTATATTGCATAGCCATTTCCTCCGATAATAAAAAATCACTATATTATATTATAGCATATTCTGTTGAAATTTGCAAGTAGTTTTTTAAAAACTTGCAAAATTTTGCGCAGAGGCTAGAAATGTATATTCCCGCTTACGCGGGAATATACAGAGGCTGGAGGCTAGACGGGTAATCCGCCGTTGGCGGATTACCCTCAAACAGCAGGCTTTGCCTGCTGTTTGTTTGGGTGTGCGCCCTTTGCGAGCGCGGAAAGATTGTCTTTAAGTCAATACGTCCCGCCGATGGCGTGGAGAACGGCTACACCGCACAAAAATATTCCCCCGCCGACGGCGGGGAATATTTCATATAATAGAGTGTCAACCTGTCGGTTTAAAGGTCTTACCTCTTACCTCTTACCTCTTTCAGAAAACTTCATAAAGTTTTTCAACATCAACCGCCGTGTACGTTTCCCCCTTGTAGGTTGCTCTAATCTGCGGGCAGTCGCGGAACGCGCCTACGGCTATTTCCCGCAGGCTGTCGGGAAGGGTTACTATCGCAAGGTTAGGGCAGTTGGCGAAAGCGTAACCCTCTATCGTCTGTACGCCGTCCGCTATTGTTAATTGCTCTAAGAAATCACACCCCGAAAACGAGTGCGTGCCGATTACTTTAACAGACGAGGGAATAACAACGCTCGTGATGTCCGAACCGCGAAACGCGTGGTCCTCTATGCGCGTTACGGCGCGTCCGTCAATGACCGACGGTATCGTAACTTTTTCTTCATCGCCGATATAGCGCATAATCGTGACGTTCCCGCCGTCAAATTCGTATTCGTATGCCTGTTCTATCTCCGAAGTGGAAATGTAGTTAAACCGCGAGTCGGTCGAAGTATCGTCATCGTCTATATCGCCGATAATCGTTTCCCCCGTCCCGCCGTTCCCCGCAGGTTCACGGTAAACGTCCGCGCTTGACGAAACCTGCGGTTTGATGATTACGGTTTCTTTCTTCTTACAACCGCTTAGCATTAGCAACATTACGGCGCAAATAATTATGCGCAAAACTTTTGCTTTCATATAAACACTCCTTTGATAGAAGTCGCAACGCAATAATTCAAAGACAATCTTTCCGCGCCCGCAAGGGCGCACCTTATACTGTGCACTGTACGCTGTTAACTATAAACTTTAACCTCGGTTACGTTCTTTCAACGCCCGCTCTATATCCCTATTCGCAACCTTTTTCGCGATGTCCTCGCGCTTGTCGTGCAGTTTCTTGCCCTTGCATAAGCCCACTTGAATTTTAACACGGCTGTCCTTAAAGTACATCGAAATCGGTATAAGCGTGAAACCGCCCTGTTTTACCTGTCCGAACAGTTTGAGTATCTCGTTTTTGTGCATAAGCAGGCGGCGCACACGATAAGGGTCGCGGTTGAAGATGTTGCCTTTTTCGTACGGCGCGATATGCATTCCGCGAATGAACATCTCGCCGTTGTCTATGGAAATCCACGAGTCTTTGAGGTTTACCCCGCCGTTGCGGATAGACTTCACTTCCGTTCCGAACAGCTCAATGCCCGCCTCGTGGCTTTCTATGATAAAGTATTCGTGCCGTGCCTGACGGTTGTCCGTGATTGTTTTGGTGTTCATTGATTTACTCCTTTAGGTGCTTGTGCGCGATACGCTATTAGTATTATAACACATTATTGGGGAAAAATCAAGAAGTAATTAGAGAATAGCCGAGTTATCCGCTACGCGGATAACCCTCTAGTAGTTAGCGGGTAATCCGCCGTTGGCGGATTACCCTATGGTGCGCCCTATCGGGCGCGGAAAGATTGTCTTTAAGTCAAGAGGTTGACACACTCGGCAAAAGCCACGCACCAAACCGTGTAGCAGGCGCGTATAGACTTAAAGACAATCTAATCGTCCGCGAGAGCGGACACATAAACTAACTACTAACAACTATTCTCTAGCAACTTCCACGCATAAAACGCGCAAAACCCCTTGAAAAAATCAACATAACGTGGTATAATAATATAATAATACCATTAGGAAAGGTTCTGTTGATTATGGATAACAAGTACAATTCATACGAAAGCCCGTTTTGCACTCGGTATGCAAGCGAGGAAATGCAGTATGTGTTTTCGGCGGATAAGAAGTTCTCCACTTGGAGAAAATTGTGGGTGGCGCTCGCAAGAAGTGAAATGAAACTCGGCTTGCCGATAACGCAGGAACAGGTGGACGAGCTGGAGGCGCATATTGACGATATAAACTACGACGCAGCGGAAAAACGCGAAAAGGAAGTGCGCCACGACGTTATGAGCCACGTTTACGCTTACGGCGTACAATGCCCGAAAGCGGCGGGTATAATCCACCTTGGGGCAACTTCGTGCTATGTCGGCGATAATACGGATATAATCATTATGCGCGACGCGCTGAAAATAATACGCAAAAAGCTGATAAACGTAATAGCGAACCTCGCGAAATTCGCGGAGGAGTATAAGGCGTTGCCGTGCCTTGCGTATACTCACCTTCAGCCCGCTCAGCCCACGACCGTCGGCAAACGCGCGACGCTTTGGATAAATGAACTGCTGATGGATTTGGAAGAAGTGGAATACCGCATAGCGAACCTGAAGCTGTTGGGGCAAAAAGGCACGACAGGCACACAAGCGTCGTTCAAGGAACTGTTCGGCGGGGATATGGAGAAAATCAAGGCTCTCGAAGATATGATAACAAAGGAAATGGGCTTTGACGCGTGCGTTCCCGTAAGCGGGCAGACGTATTCGCGCAAGGTGGACAGTATGGTGCTGTCAACGCTTTCGGGAGTGGCGCAAAGCTGTTCTAAGTTCTCGAACGATTTGAGAATACTCCAAAACTTTGAGGAAATGGCGGAGCCGTTTGAGAAAAAGCAGATAGGCTCGTCGGCAATGCCGTATAAGCGCAATCCTATGCGGAGCGAACGCATAACCTCGCTTGCGCGTTATGTGATGATAGACAGTCTGAACCCCGCGTTCACGGCGGGTACGCAATGGTTTGAGAGAACGCTCGACGACAGCGCGAACAAGCGTATATCCGTAGCCGAGGCGTTCTTAGGCACGGACGCTATTCTGAACATTATGCTGAACGTCACGGACGGATTGGAAGTTTACCCCGAAATGATACGCCGTCGGCTTATGACGAAACTCCCGTTTATGGCGACGGAGAACATTATGATGCGGGCGGTAGAGCGCGGAGGAAACCGTCAGGAACTTCACGAACGCCTGCGCGAACATTCGCAGGCTTGCTCGTATGAAATCCGCGTAAACGGCAAGGAAAACGACCTCGCCGACCGCATAGCAAACGACCCCGCGTTCGGAGTAACGCGCGGGGAGATAGAAGAACTGCTTAAACCCGAACTGTATACGGGCTGTGCAGAAGAACAGACCGAAACGTTCCTAAACGAACTTATCAAGCCGATTTTGGAGCAAAACAAGGATATATTGGGCGAGAAAGCGGAATTGTCTGTTTAAAGCGGTTTAAGATAATCGGCAGGCGAACGCGCGAAACGCCGACCCGCGCCGACAATCAGCGGTTTCCCGCCGTGGGCGGGAAAGTGAAATAAAGCAAATTGCGGTAACAGGCATATTCCCCCGCCGTAGGCGGGAGAATACTAAGTAAATTTACAGCGCAGGGGAAGTCAAAACAAGGCTGCAGCAAGTTTAACAGCGCAAATGGTGGTGTTTTAGTGAAGAAGTGGACGACAGCGAGCGCGCCGGCGGGCGGTGATACGGCGATTTACGGCACGTTCGGCGAACTTTTGGGCGGTATACTTATGCGGCGCGGGATAACGACGCTTGACGCGGCGCAGAAGTTTTTCGGCGGGGGCGGGCTTTCCGATCCGTTTCTTATGAACGATATGGAAAGCGCGGTTGAGATAATCCGCGACGCGCTCGACAGCGGGAAAAAGATAACGATATACGGCGATTACGACTGCGACGGCACGACCGCAACGGCTATCCTGTACAGTTATCTGCAGGCAATGGGCGCGGAGGTGGACTGTTATATCCCCGAAAGCGCCGAGGGTTACGGTATGAATATCCCCGCGCTTGAACGTATCGTGAACGGCGGTACGGAACTTGTTATCACCGTAGACAACGGCATTACTGCGATTGACGAGGCGAAGTTCCTCAAAGACAAAAACGTCGAACTCGTCATCACCGACCACCACCAGCCCGGCGCGGAACTTCCCGTGTGCGGTGCTTGCGTTGACCCGAACCGCCTTGACGATATTTCCCCGTGCAAGGATTTATGCGGCGCGGGAGTTGCGCTGAAACTGCTTATCGCTCTTGAGGGCGACGAGGAGTTTGTTATGGACACGTTCGCGCACCTCGCGGCGGTCGGCACGATAGGCGACGTTATGCCGCTTAAAGGCGAGAACCGCTATATAGTAAAGCGCGGTATTATGAATATAAGAAACGAGCAGAACGCGGGGCTTACGGAATTATTGCGGAGCGCGTCGCGTTCGGTGCAGAACGTCACGGCGACCGATATAGCGTTTTGCGTTTGCCCCAGAATAAACGCGGCAAGACGGCTTGACAGTCCGCAAAAGGCGCTCCGTCTGCTGCTCTGTGAGGACGACGCGGAAACCGCGCGGACCATAGCCGAACAGCTTTCCGAACTGAACAACAAGCGCAGGAGCGAGGAAAACAGAATGCTTTCCGAGATAGAGCAGTACATAGCGCAGAACCCGCTTGTCGTAAAACAGCGCGTGATTGTACTGAGCGGAGCGGGCTGGCACCGCGGAATTATCGGGATAGTATGTTCGCGCCTGCTCGAAAAATACGACAAGCCTGTTGTCATAATCTCGATTGACGGCGACGAGGCGGTAGGCTCAATGCGGAGCATTGAGGGCTTTTCCGCGCACAGAATGCTGATGTTCTGCGAACGGTGCCTTAAAAAATACGGCGGGCATACGGGCGCGGGCGGGTTTACGCTTAATACCTCGCGGATAGCGGAGTTTACGGAGTGTATTCACGATTATGCGAAGTTATATTACCCGAAAATGCCCGATGTCGCATTGTATGCCGATATGGAAACGACGCTTTCCGCGCTTGATCTGGAAAGCGTAAAGCGCCTGCCGTTATTGGAACCGTTCGGCACGAGCAACCCTACACCGCTTTTTTTGATACGCGAATGTGTTGTTACTTCAAAGCGTTCGCTTAAAGACGGGAAATACACGTCGTTTGAGGTGAAGCAGGGGAATGTTTCAATGCGGTGCATTTCGTTCAAACTGCCGTTTGCGGAGTTTTTCGCGGAAATCGGCGAGAAGATAGATATAATAGCCTCTGCGGAGATTAACGAGTATAACGGCAATGAAAGCGTTCAATTGCGCATTGCGGATTACCGCCCGTCGTGCTTTCGCGAGGATAAGTTTTTCGCGGCGAAACGCGTTTATGAAGAGATTTGCAGAGGAGAGGGCTGTGACCCGCGCTTAGCGCCCCGCGTTATTCCGCAAAACCGCGGACAGCTTATGACGGCATATGACGTTATCCGCAGGGAAAACGGACGTAAAACGCCCGAACAGCTTGCGGTGTTCGGCGGTATGGAAAACTTCTGTATGCTGAAAGTAACGCTTGACGCGTTCGAGCAGGCGGGTATGATAGAGTATGTGAACGGCGCGCCGAAAGTCGTGCCCGTACAGGGCAAGCGCGACTTGCTCCAAAGCGGGATAATCGCGAATTTGAAACAGCAGTTCGCCGTAGGGAGAGCGTGACTTTCAAAACTTCAAGGTGGTGTGTGGAATGTCAATTACGATAGATGACCTTATGGCGCAAATCGACAAAATCGACAGGCGCTATGACATCGACAAAATACAGCGTGCCTACGAGCTTGCGGATTCGGCTCACGAGGGACAAATGCGCTCTTCGGGGGAGAAGTATATCACCCACCCGCTTTCCGTCGCGAGTATTCTGCTGGATTATCATATGGACACGGACACTATCTGCGCGGCGCTTTTGCACGACGTTGTAGAGGACACGGAAACGTCGCTCGAATACATCAGAAAGCGTTTCGGCGAGGACGTTGCGCTTATGGTGGACGGCGTTACGAAAATCGGTCAGGTGCCTCTGAACACAAAGGAAGAACAGCAGGCGGAAAACATTCGCAAAATTCTTATGGCAATGTCAAAGGACATTCGCGTTATCATCATCAAACTTGCGGACAGACTGCACAATATGCGGACGCTTTACGCGCGTCCTCCCGAAAAACAGCGCAAGACTTCTCTTGAAACGATGAACTTCTACGCGCCTATCGCGCACCGCTTGGGTATGAGCGACGTAAAAGAGGAAATGGAGAGCATTGCCATTCACTACCTCGACCCTTACGGCTGTCAGGAGATAGAACGATTGCTTAACGTTCACAAGGAAGAACGCGATTCGTTTATCGACCACATCACAACGCGGATACGTTCGCGCATTACCGATATAAAGCCCGAACCGATTATCGAGGGGCGCGTGAAGTCTATCTTCTCTATTTACAAGAAAATGTACGTCAAAAACAAGCCGTTCGACGAGATTTACGACATATACGCCGTGCGGATAATCGTACATTCGGTAATTGAATGTTATAACGTTCTGGGAATAATCCACGACCTGTTCAGTCCTATGCCGTACCGTTTCAAGGACTATATTGCAACGCCGAAACCGAACCGCTATCAGTCGCTCCACACAACGGTAATAGGCAAAGAGGGCATACCGTTCGAGGTGCAGATCCGCACAATGGAAATGCACAACACCGCGCAGTTCGGCATTGCCGCGCATTGGAAATACAAGGCGGGGCTTAAAGGCTCGGTAGCGGGCGAACAGCGTTTCGATTGGATACGTCAGCTTTTGGAGCGTCAGCAGGAGGCTGACGATGTAGAGCAGATAACCGACGCTATAAAGAACGATCTTTCGCAGGACGAGGTGTATGTGTTTTCTCCGAAAGGCGATGTGTTCACTCTGCCGAACGGCGCCTGCATAATAGACTTCGCGTATGCCATTCACACGGAAGTCGGCAATAAAATGGTCGGCGCGAAAGTCGGCGGGCGAATGGTGCAGTTTGATTATCAGATAAAAACGGGCGATATAATCGAGATATTCACGAGCAGTTCGCCGAACGCAGGTCCTAACCGCAATTGGCTGAACATCGCGAAAACCACGGAGGCGAAAGCTAAGATACGCTCGTGGTTCAAGAAAGAACGCCGCGACGAAAACATAGCCTGCGGGCGCGAGGAACTCGAACGCGAATTTAAGCGCAACGGCATACCGACAACTCCCGAAGTGCTTGAGGACACGGCGAAAAACGCGCACTTCGATACCGTTGACGACTTGTACGCGGCGGTAGGCTACGGCGGAGTTATGCTGTCGAAGATAATTCAGCGTATAAAGTCAAGCCAGACGCGCGCGCAGAAAGAGCAGGCGCAGACGCTCCCGACGGGCGAGGAAATCACCGCCGAAACGAACCGCCGTTCCCGTCAAAAGGGTATCATAATAGAGGGCGTGGACAACTGCCTGATAAAGTTCGCGCAATGCTGCAATCCGCTCCCCGGCGACCCGATAATCGGTTTCGTAACGCGCGGTTTCGGCGTTTCGATACACAAGCAGGATTGTATAAACGTAATCAACAATATGGACAGCGCCGAAAACAAAGACCGCTGGATAAAAGCGACGTGGGCGGGCGTTGAAAACGAAACCTACCGCGCGAATATCGACATAATCGCCGACCAGCGCTCGTCGGTAATCGCGGACATCACATCGGCTATCGCCGTGAACCACATCCCGATGCACGAGATAAATATGCACCGCCTGAAAAACGGAAATACCAACCTGTTCATCACAATAGAAATAGCGGGCGTTGATCAGCTTTCAAACATTATGACGCGCATTAAGAAGATACCGGGGGTAATTTCCGCAGAGAGAACGGGCAAACAGTAATCAAAATAAAAACGGAGGGCGTATGGACGAAATAATCACGATACCCTTGGGGGTTCTGTCAGCAAACTGCTATATAATCCCCGCTGACGACAACAAAGTAATCGTCGTTGACCCCGCGTCCACGGGGGAAGTGACGGCAATAGCCGACACTAACGACGCGGAAATCGGCGCGATTATCATAACGCACGGACATTATGACCACTTTGCGGGAGCGGCGGCGCTGAAAGAAATCACGGGCGCACCGATTTACGCGCCCGATTTGGATACGGAAATGTTCCAAAGCGCGGAAAAGAGCTGGGCGCGGTTTATGTACGGCGCGCCGTTCGCGCCGATAACGCCCGACGTCGCTTTCCAGGACGGGGACGAGTTTACGCTGTTCGGTGTAACATTCCGCGCGATGAACGCTCCGGGACACACGGCAGGCAGTTGTCTTATCTTCTGCGATAAGTTCGACTGCATTTTCACGGGCGATGTGATTTTCCGAGGCAGCGTAGGCAGAACCGACGGCTATTCGGGCAGTTCTCAGCAATGTATGGATACCTTGCGCAAAATAAAGCGGATCGAGCATAATTATAAGTTAATGTGCGGACACGGCGAAAGCACGGATTTAGCGACGGAAAAGCGTTATAACCCGTATCTTGCAAACGCGTGAGCATCTATTTTGTCAATTTTATGATAGTTTCAAGCGGTTTTTTTGTAAACTTTAACGAAAAAAGCCCCGCGCCCGCCTATTCGCGCGGTTATTCTATTGACTTTACTCGCGGTTTTTGTTACAATATGTAATAATGAAATAAATTTTTTATGGAGGTAATTTAAATGGATAATTCAAATGATAAGGTATTCGGCGTACTGTCTTATCTCGGACCGCTGGTTATTATTTCGCTTGCGGTCGGCAAAACGCCGTTTGTAAAGCACCACGCAAATCAAGGTCTTGTGCTGTTTATTCTGGAGGTAATATTCTCCGTTGTTCTGGCTATTGCAGGTCTTATCCCCGTTGTCAGAGTGCTGTTCTGGATAATCGGCGGACTTGTTGACCTCGTTTGCTTTATAATGGCGATTATGGGTATCGTCGGCGTTGTAAACGGCGAAATGAACGAACTGCCCGTTATCGGCGCTATTAAACTTATCAAGTAATTTCAAGCGAACACATTCGCCCCGTTTCCTCAAAAGCGGGGCGTTTGTTTTTATAAACCACTTGATTTTATTCGAGAAAAGAGTTATAATATAGTTAGTGTATTTGATATTTATTTGTAGCGTCGGAAGTAGCTAGAGAATAGAGATTAGAGATTAGTTGTTGGTGTTCCCCCTGCGGGGGAACAAGAAAGATTGTCTTTGAGCGGTTAGGCTGACACACTCGGTTAAAGCCACACCGCCTGCGCGGTGCAGGCGCGTATTAGTCCGCAGACAATCTTTCCGCGCCCGATAGGGCGCACACCCAAACAAACAGCAGGCAAAGCCTGCTGTTTGAGAGTAATCCGCCAACGGCGGATTACTCGCTAACAACTATTCTCTAACAACTTTAAAAAAGGAGGTGTTCCCCAACTTGTCAACGGAAAAACTTAACATTTGCCTTATGAACGACTCGTTCCCGCCGATAATCGACGGCGTGGCTAACGCCGTAATAAACTACGCGAACATAATAAACGACGGATTGGGGAGCGCCTCTGTCGCGGTTCCTCGCTATCCCGATGTCGAGGACGATTATCCGTTTGAGGTGGTGCGCTATAGAAGTATGCCGATAACCGTAAAACTCTGCGGTTACCGCGCGGGTTATCCGTTCTCCTCGCGGGCGCTGGACAAGCTGGCGCAGGACGAGTACGACATAATCCACTCGCATTGCCCGTTCGCGTCAACAATGATGGCGAGAGTTCTCCGCGAAAAGACGAATGTCCCGCTTGTTATGACTTATCACACGAAATTCGATATAGATATAAAGCGCGATATTCGCAATGAAACTCTTGCAAATCAGATAGTTAAAATAATCATAGAAAACATCTCCGCCTGCGATGAAGTCTGGACGGTAAGTAAGGGCGCGGGGGAGAACCTGCGCAGTCTGGGGTACGAGGGGGATTATGTCGTTATGGAAAACGGCGTTGATTTCCCGCGCGGACGTGCCGACGCGGACGATACCGCCGAACTTCGCCGATATTACGACGTGCCCGAAAACGCGATACTGTTTTTGTTTGTCGGCAGGCTTTTGTGGTACAAGGGACTGAAACTCACGCTGGACGCGCTGAAAATCATCGACGGCAAGGGGATAAACTATCGTATGATGTTTGTCGGCGACGGGCTTGACAGAGCCGAAATCGAAAACTACGCGGAGCAAATCGGTGTAATAGATAACTGTATCTTTACGGGCGCGGTAAGCGACCGCGAGGACTTGCGCGTTTACTATACGGCGGGAGATTTGTTTGTGTTCCCGTCGGAGTACGATACGAACGGACTTGTTGTGCGTGAGGCGGCGGCGTGCGGAGTAGCGTCGATTTTGATAAAGGGAAGTTGTGCCTCCGAAGGAATAACGGACGGGCGCACGGGAATACTCGCAAACGCCGACCCCGCGGACATCGCCGCGAAAATGGAGTTCGCCGCGTCGCATAGAACGGAGATACGGCAGTTCGGCGAAAACGCTATGAACGAAGTGTACATCTCGTGGAAAGACGCGGTAACGCACGCGTATGAACGCTATTTTGTAGTGCGCGAAAAGTGTATGAGCGGGCTTTCTGGGCGCAGGGAAAAACGCATAACGGGCGCGTGGTTCAGAACGGTGGACGACATAACGAACGCCGTTCAGCAGATACGGAAACTGCCGAACGGTATAAAGAAAACAAGCGGAAAGGTGCGGGACGGAATTGTTACGTCAAGCCGAAAGGTGAAAAAAGTGTGGTCACGGTCATTCAAGAAACTAGGGCTTAAACCCAAGCAAACCGCAGATTTGCCCGACGGTTTCACGGAAGATGATATTAAAATCGAAAGTTCCGCCTGCACGGGCGAAACGACAATAGGCTTTTTCAGCAAAGCGGAAAACAAGCTGATGTACGCAGAACTAGTGAACGACGAGGACGATATAGAAAGGTTCTATAAGAAATATGGCGTTAAAAGAAAATAAAGCGCGGATAGAGGTAAGAGGTAAGTGGGCAATCCGCTGCGCGGATTGCCCTGTAAGAGGTAAGACAAGGTACGCGGGCTTGCGCCCGCGCGGAAAGATTGTCTGCGGACTAATACGCACCTACACCGCCGTGCAGGCGGTGCGCCTTTAACAGAGTGGGTCAACGCCATAACCCGCAGGTCTTACAGGGCAATCCGCAAAGCGGATTGCTCGCTTACCTCTAACCTCTTATTTCTTTAAGGAGTACCAATGTTTGAACTTAAACTAACTGAACACAACGCCCGCAGGGGGGTACTGCGTACCCCACACGGGGATATTCAAACGCCGTTTTTTATGAACGTAGCGACGGCGGGCGCGATAAAAGGCGCGGTGTCGTGCATTGATTTGCAGGGACTAAAAACGCGCGTCGCGCTGTGCAACACTTATCACCTGCACCTGCGCCCGACAGAGGACGTTGTGTATCAAATGGGCGGACTGCATAGGTTTATGAATTGGGATAAACCGATACTTACCGACAGCGGCGGGTTTCAGGTGTTCTCGCTTGCGAAACTGCGCAATATCAAGGAAGAGGGCGTTTATTTCTCCTCGCATATTGACGGGCGAAAGCTGTTTATCGGTCCCGAAGAGAGTATGCAAATACAGTCGCGGCTCGGTTCCACAATCGCAATGGCGTTTGACGAGTGCGTCGAAAACCCGTCGCCGCGCGATTATGTGCAAAAGTCCGTTGAACGTACTACCCGCTGGCTTATACGCTGTAAAGCGGAAATGGCGCGGCTTAATTCTCTCGACGAAACAATCAACAAAAAGCAAATGCTGTTCGCTATTAATCAAGGCGGGACTTACGACGATATACGCATAGAGCATATGAAAACAATAGCCGAACTCGATACTGACGGTTACGCGATAGGCGGGCTTGCCGTAGGCGAACCGACGGACGTGATGTATCACATTTTAGACGAGGTTATCCCGTATGCGCCGAAAGACAAACCGCGCTATCTTATGGGCGTTGGCACACCGTCAAACATCATAGAGGCGGTGTGGCGCGGAGTGGATATGTTCGATTGTGTAATGCCGAGCCGTAATGCGCGTCACGCGACGTTATTCACTTGGAACGGCATAATGCACGCGACGAACGAACGCTACAAGACCGACGACCGCCCGATAGACCCGCAATGCGACTGCCCGACCTGCCGAAACTTCTCGCGGGCATATATCAGGCACTTATTCAAAGCCGAAGAACAGCTTGGCGGTCGGCTTGCGGTAATGCACAACCTGTATTTTTACAATACGCTTATGGACAGAATATGCGAGGCGCTGGACAAAGGAACGTTTGAGGAGTTTCGTAGGGAGTACTCGGAGAAGTTGGCGGGGAGATTATAGTTTACAGTGAAGAGCGCATAGTGCAAAGTATGCTGCTAGTAGCTAGAGAATAGAGGCTAGTAGCTAGTTTCTAGTGTGCGCCCTGTTTCGCTTTGCTGTCGGCGCATCGTGCGCCGACTTTGGGCGAAACGGTAGCGGCGTCCTGCCGCTACCTTGCGGGCGCGGATTAGATTGTCTGCGGGTCAAAGCGTTGCCCGCTTTACCGCGCGTTTTGCGTGGCTCAATTCAAGCGCCCCGCGCCCTTATCCCGCGTGCCGTAACCGTCCCGCGTCAAACGCGCCTGCCCCGCCCGTACCGCGCCTTTGCCCGACCGCCCGCAATTCGCCTGACGGCGAATTAACGGCGCTGACGCGCCGTTGTTTTGCGCGCTGCGCAAAACGCGGGCTAGGTTACACGGGCGCGGGGCGACCCTCTAACAACCGAAAGGATCAACTATGTTAAAGTTTGCAATATTCGACCTAGACGGCACGTTACTAAATTCCACGCCGATGTGGGAACAGCTCGGCGCGCGGTATTTGTCTAACCTCGGCAAAACCGCCGAACCCGACCTTGCACAAAAGCTGAACGCGCTGTCGCTGGAGGAGGGCGCGAGGTATCTTCGTTCGCGTTACGAACTCAGCTTTTCAGCGGAGGAAATACACCGCCACTTGACGCGTATGACGGAGGACTACTATACAAACGAGGTGCGCTTAAAAGACGACGCGGCGAAACTGCTGGCTTTGCTCCGTGCGCGGTGCGTACATATGAGCATAGCGACGGCTGGCAGTGAGCGTTTGGCGTGGGCGGCGCTCTCACGGCTCGGCGCAGCGGATTTCTTCGGCGGTATTGCAAGTTGTGAAAACTACGGCTCAAAACGTTCCCCGGACGTGTATCTCGCGGCGGCGGACTTGATTTACGCGTTACCCGAAGAAACGGCAGTGTTCGAGGACTCGCTGTTCGCAGTTCAGACGGCGCATAGAGCGGGTTTCACTACCGTTGCAGTAAAGGACGTCTCCGAAAGCAACCAAACCGCGCTGAAAACCACCGCAGACTTTTATGCGGAGAGTTTGGGCGAAGTGGTTGAGATGTTGGGGGAGATTTTTAAGAAGTAAGAGGTTAGAGGTAAGCGGTAAGAGAGTAGCTAGAGAATAGTTGTTAGTAATAGCGTTGCCCGCCGTTGGCGGGGATTTGGAATTGGGTATAACGTTGCTTTATAAGGTTAAGTGGCTTTTGGCTTATGGTTCATCGCGCGGCTTTTGGCGCGCGGAATGTCACCGACATTCCGCGCGCGGAGAGGTTGCTTTAAATCGACCGTTCCGCGCACTTCGTGCGCTCCACTAGGCGCAAGGGGGACGCCCTCTATCGCAGGGCGTCCCCCTCTGCCCGCTACGCGGGCATTCACCCCCTTGCGGAGCTCTTGAGCGTGGGGATTTCGCCGCCTGCGGGCGGCGACCAGAGGGCTCTGCCCTCTGGACTCCCGCAGCCTTTGAAAAGGCTGGCGAAACTTTCACAGCCTACGGCGGGGTCGGTTACGGCTGCTACGCCGCTTTCTTACTTCTAACCTCTAACCTCTAACCGCTTACCTCTCCCAGCTTACTTCTTACAAATTTCCCGCGTACTCTTAACAATCATCAAAACACTAACCGCGCATATCAAAACGAACGCTCCCGCGCCGACGATGTTGCCCATAAGGGTTCGGAAGTTCTCCTGATCGCCCTCGCCGAACGCGGAAATCAGCGCGGACTGCAACAGATACAACGAAATAACCGCCGCGTCAAGGTAAAGCGCGTTGCTTGCTTTGATAAGCGGATTTGGCTCGGGTTTTGTCATATTGCGTATCGCCATTGCAAGCGCGTAAAACGTATACGCCGCGACGCCGTAAATAATATAGCCGGGGTATTGCACCGTATGTCCCATGTACAGCGTTATACAATGTATTCCAAACAGCGCGAACACAAGCGCAAGCATTACCGCCGCGCTTATGCGGTACTTCTTCCATTGCTTTACGATACTTTCCGCGCGTTTCCCGCGCAGGAGATACAGGCGTACAAAGCCGAGAATTATATAGTAAAACGCCATTGTCCCCGACCAAATCGACCGCCCCGTTATCCCGAAAACCGCGTGTATCGCGGCATAAATCACGTTTATCGCAAAGCCGACATAAAGCATAATTTCCGCGCGAAATTTCACATCGGATTTAAATTTCCCCGCGATTGAACGAAAATCATTCAAGGCAGTCATTCTCCTTTTTTGAAGATGGAAAACCGAATAGTAATAAATCCTCTCCCCGCCTGCGGCGGGGAGAGGATCGCTGATTATTGAGTGCCTCCGCCCGCATAATCTTCCCTGCCACTCGGCAAAATACACCGCATACAAATCCGCACAACATCGTCCACATCATCGGCGCAGTCGCCTTTTAGCCATTGTGTCGCAATCGCGGTTATCCCCGAAATATAGAACCGCATCATATACGTCTTTTCAAGGTCCGTGATATTAAACCTGTCGAGTATCGGCGAAAAAATGTACTTGAACATCTTATCGAATGTCTTTTCTGAATTCATCAGCGCGGAGCGGAGCAGGAAAACCTTAAAGACCGCTTTGTTCTCCTTGATAAACTCAAAATACGGTCGGAGATATTCGGGGGTGATGAAAATAATATCATCGTTATTCGCCGAACGCATACGCCCCTCAAACTCGTCTTTCGTTATCGCGTATTTTTCAATCAGCTTTTTGTGAGCGTATTCAATACATTCATTAAGCAAATCGGCAACGGTTTCATAGTGAAGATAAAACGTTGAACGGTTCACGCCTGCTTTTTGGCAAATTTCCTTTACGGTTATGTATTCAAAATCTTTCTTTTCCAAAAGGTCAATTAACGCCTTGTCCATTTCGGCGGCGGTGGCAAAGTATCTGCTTTTTCCTCCGTTCAACTGTTTCACCTCCGTTTCGCGAATTTACTCGTCGGCGATTTCCGACGCGAGTTTAATAATATCGGCGGCGTACTTGTCCTTGCCCTTTTGCAGAATACGCTTGTAAATCGCGTAATTTACACCGGCGCCGACAAACCCGACAATGCCGATTATAATACCCGCTATCATACTGCCCGTGCCGCCGTCGCCGATTACTTTCATACAAAGCGACATTCCCGTACCCGCGACAAGTGCGCAGACAATACCGAATGTGTAGGCGAAAATCTCAGCGGGCATTTTCGCCGCACGGTCTAGTTTTTTAAGCTGAGTGACTTTAGCAGCGCTCTTTTTCGAGTACTCGTTCACAATAGCCTCCGCGTAAATTTTATCAGTGTTCATAAGATTACCTCCTTTTGTTTGGTAATTTTATTTTAACATATTTTCGCGCAAAGTTGAACAACACGTTTTGAAAGAAGTGATGAAGTTGTTAGAGAATAGCCGAGTAATCCGCATAGCGGATTACCCTAATGTTGCCCGCCTACGGCGGGGAATACGCTTTTACTACGCACTCTTAACTATAACCTGTTGCAAGCGGACATTCTCGCTTTCTCTGTAAATTTCGGGAAAAGTTTCTTTATTAGCAGATACATCAAATAGCCGATAACCGCGCCGATAGTGTTGCAAATAATATCGTCCATAGTACTGTCGCGGTTGCTTATAAAGCATTGCAGAAATTCTATCAAAAATGTGCAGGACAAACCGATTAACGCGGTTTTGGGGAGTGAAATCCTCTTGCAGATAAACGGTATCAGCAAGCCCGGCGGTATAAACAGCGCGATGTTCACCGCGAACTCTATCCAAATAAACCGCGCACTAAACAGCCAGTTTAAATGCCCCTCGGCAAGGTAATCAATTACCGTAGGTGTGAGGTCGGGAGTTTGCAGTTCAAAAAACCGAAGTTCAGCGGTAAATTCATCAGCGTAGATTGCCCTTTGCCAAACAAAATCCCAAAAATATGACGGCGTAAGCGTTGCGCAGACGGTTTCAGCAATCCACGTCACTAATAGAAGCCGTATTATCTCGTTCACTCGCGTTCGACGGCGCATTTCCTTGAATTTCTCGCCAAGCCTGCGCCTTTGTACCGCTCTCCGCACAAACCAGTAAACCAACACCACCGCCAACACAATCGGCAACGAAAACAAGATATTATCAAAAACGCCCGTTTTGAAATATATAAAGCGGTATATTTTTTCTAGGATTTCGGTCATAGTGTATTATTCCTTTCGTTACATTACATCAAGCCCGCTTTCATCAGTTTACAGTTTAGAGTGCTGAGTGAATAGTAATAGCGTTCTCCCCGCCTGCGGCGGGGAGAACGCGAAGATACCCCGCCGAACGGCGGGGCGCTCTTACAGGGTAATCCGCAAGCGGATTACCCGCTTACCGCTTAACTCTATGTATCTTCACCCTAATCGGCTCGTCGTTGCTCTCTTCCCGCGCAGCGCTTTCAGCAGGTTGTTTCTCCGCAGGCAGTTTCTCCGCTAACTTATACGCCTGCTCGTAAAAATAGCTTTGCGAATTGAGCGGTACTTTCCCCGCATTGGAAACACGCCTGTATTGCCCGTCGGGGCAGAGTTCGCGGGCTTTTACGTTGTCGGAGAACATCGTGTTGAACATCTCGCACACGCGGTTCGCTATTCGCTCGTCGAGTATCGGCGCGGCAACCTCAACGCGCTTTTCCGTGTTGCGCGTCATAAAGTCCGCGCTGGATATGTATACGCGGCGGCGTTCGCCGCTGCCGAATATGTATATCCTTGAGTGTTCGAGAAATCTTCCGACTATCGAAATCACGCGTATGCTCTCGGTTTCTTCGGGTACACCGGCGATAAGACAGCAGATACCGCGCACGATAAGTTCCACGCGAACGCCCGCGCGCGACGCCTCCGCTAACTTCTCAATCAAATCACGGTCGGTAAGCGAGTTTATCTTTATCCCTATGTAACCGTCCCTGCCGTAGGTTATCTCGTTGTCGATAAATTCCACAAGACGGCTTTTCAAGCCCTTTGGCGCTACAAGCAGGCGGTTTGTGCTTTCAACCGTCGAGCCTATCATCAGCGCATTGAACACGACAGACGCATCCGAACCTATATCGCGGTCGGCGGTCATCAGCGTTAAATCCGTGTAGAGTTTTGACGTGCGTTCGTTGTAATTCCCCGTGCCGACCTGCGTTATATAGCACACGTCGTTTCCGTCGCGCAGAGTGATAAGCAGAAGTTTCGAGTGAACTTTAAGTTCCTCTAATCCGTAAATTACGGTTACGCCCGCGTCCTCAAGCTGTTTGCTCCAGCCGATATTGTTTTCCTCGTCAAACCTCGCGCGAAGTTCGACAAGCGCCAGCACGTCTTTTCCGTTCTCCGCGGCTTTGTTAAGCGCGTTTATTATCTTGCTGTCCCGCGCTACGCGATACAGCGTTATCTTGATTGACGAAACTTTCGGGTCAACCGCCGCTTCCTCTAACAGCGCAATAAACTGATTTATATTTTCATAAGGATAATTCAGCAGAATATCATGCTGTTTTATCTGTTCGATAAGCGGTACATTCGGGAGTATCGCGGGGGATTTCTGCGGGCTTAGCGGACGGAAGAACAGTTCCGTGTGCTTTTCCAAACGTTTTTCAAGCGCGGAAATGAAGTCCATTGACAGCGGCGCGGTCTGCTTGAACACAAATTCGTCGTCTATCTTCAAAATCTTCCCGATAGCCGAAACTATATCTTTATCGGTATTCCCCTGAAACTCCAACCGCACGGGGCAGAGTTTCTTGCGCTTTTTGACGAGTTTGCTCATAATGTCGCGGAAGTCAACATCGTGGTCGAACAGCCCCTCCTCAATGTCGAGGTCGGCGTTGCGCGTTACGCGGAAAATGCACTTTCCGACTATCTCAAAGTTCCCCCAGACGAGTTTTGCATAGCGAAGTATCAGTTCCTCGATTAGGATAAACTTGCCCGTTCCCGGCAAAAACACAACGCGCGGCAGGTTTTCCGACGCGGGAAGTATTCCTATTGTGATTTTTCCCGCGCTGTCGTTTTTCTTGCGGAGTTTGCACCCGATATAGATTTCCCCGTTTTTGAGAAACGGCACGGGGTGTTTTTTATCGACAACTCCCGTAAACAACAGCGGTCGCACTTCGCGCGTGAAAAACGCCTTTAAGAACGCGTCCTCTTCCGCTGACAGCGTACTTTCGGTTATATGCTCAATCCCAAACGGCGCCAGCCCCTGCATTATATCGGCATACGCCGCGTCCTTTGTCGGCAGGAGTTCCTTTACCTGTTTCGCGATTTCGGAAAGCTGTTCTTTCGCCGTCAAATTCGTCTTGTTATCGCGGTCTTTCGGGTCGTAAAGCATTTTATCGTGCAATGACCCCACGCGTATCATAAAAAACTCGTCCAGATTAGAGCAGAATATCTGCACAAACCGCAGGCGTTCAAAGATAGGCGTAGTTTCATCGTTAGCCTCCTCCAAGACACGAGCGTTGAATTTAAGCCACGATAATTCCCTGTTGTCGTAGAATTGTTTAGACATCGTAATACTACTCCTTTTAGTTTAATAGAGAATAGTAGTTAGTAGCTAGTTTAGGTGCGCCCTATCGGGCGCGATTTAGATTGTCTTTGAATTAAGACGTTGACACATCAGGTCAAAGCCACACCGCCTGCGCGTGGCACAGGTGCGTATTGACCAAAAGACAATCTTTCTGTCCGCCGAAGGCGGACACCAGAACTAACTACTAATAACTATTCTCTAGCTACTTTCCCCCGCAACTACCCACACCAATCTATATATTAATTGCCCGATGCAGTGCGTATAAATTCCAGGAACAACGGGTGCGGTCTGTTCGGGCGGGATTTAAATTCGGGGTGGAACTGCACCGCTACAAAGAACGGGTGTTCCTCCCGCGGTAACTCTACTATCTCAACCAACTTCCCGTCAGGAGAAAGCCCTGCGAACTTCAGACCCTTGTCCGCCATTTGTTCGCGGTAGATGTTGTTAAATTCGTAACGGTGGCGGTGGCGTTCGTAGATAAGTTCCTCGCCGTAAACGCTCCGCGAAATGCTGTTTTCATCGAGTTTGCACGGATACAGTCCCAAACGCATTGTACCGCCCATATCAACGCCCTTTTGGTCGGGCATAATGTCGATTACAGGGTGCTTAAACTCGCCGAACTCCGCAGAGTTCGCGCCCGCAAGCCCTACAACGTTCCGCGCAAATTCGATAACCGCCATTTGCATACCGAGGCAAAGTCCGAGATACGGCACTTTGTTTTCGCGGGCGTAACGCACCGCCTCTATCTTGCCCTCAATTCCTCGGTCGCCGAAACCGCCCGGTACGCATATCCCGTCGCAGTCGCTTAAAAGTTCTTTCGCGGTGATAGCGGTCACGTCCTCGGAGTTTATCAGCTTAATGTCAACATTGCACCCGCAGAACGCGCCCGCGTGGCGTATGCTTTCGATAACGGAGATATACGCGTCGGGGAGCGCCACATACTTTCCGACAAGCCCTATCGTCAGCGGTTTTGTCGCGTTTTCCTGCCTATGCACCATTTCCTGCCATTCTTTGAGGTCGGGTTCTCTGTCCTCAAGCCCTAAGTGATAGCACGCCGAATGTGCAAGTCCCTCGTGTTCGAGCATAAGCGGCACGGCGTACAGGGAACTTGCCGTGAGGTTCTGTATAACGTCCTCTTTGCGCACGTTGCAGAACAGCGCGATTTTCTCGCGCATTTCCTGCGGAACTTCCTGTTCGCTCCTTAATACCAAGATATTCGGCTGAATACCGAGCGAGAGCAGTTCTTTTACGCTGTGCTGTGTGGGTTTTGTTTTCAGCTCGTTGCTCCCCGAAATGTACGGCAGTAACGTAACGTGTATGTACAGTACGTTTTCGCGCCCTTTTTCATAGCTTACCTGCCGAATGGTTTCGAGAAACGGCGTTGATTCTATATCGCCGACAGTACCGCCTATTTCGGTAATTACTACGTCCACGGGGTCTGCCGTAGAGTTCGCCGCGCGGTATACTCGGCTTTTAATTTCATTCGTGACGTGCGGAATTACCTGTACAGTTCCGCCGAGGTAATCCCCGCGGCGCTCCTTGTTGAGTATCGTCCAGTATATTTTGCCCGTCGTGACGTTCGAGTTTACCGACAAATTCTCGTCAATAAAACGCTCGTAGTGACCGAGGTCGAGGTCGGTTTCCGCGCCGTCGTCCGTAACGAACACTTCACCGTGCTGATACGGCGACATCGTGCCGGGGTCTACGTTCAGATACGGGTCGAACTTCTGTATCGTCACGCGGTATCCGCGCATTTTCAGCAACCGTCCCAAAGACGCGGCTGTTATTCCTTTTCCCAGTCCCGAAACGACGCCGCCCGTGACGAATATGTATTTGGTTTCCATATAGTTTTCCACCTTTCATTGCTCTTAAAGATAATTATACCATATAGAGAAACTTTTTTCAAGGGGGTTTTTGAAGTTGATAGAGAATAGTAGTTAGTAGTTAGTTGTTGTGTCCGCCTGCGGCGGACGGAAAGATTGTCTTTGGGTCAAGGCGTTGTTCGATTTACCGCACGTCTGGCGCGGTTCTACTCCGCAAGCAAAATGCGCGGGCAACCGCCCGCGCTCTTACAGAGCAATCCGCAATGCGGATTGCTCGCTTACCTCTTACTTCTTACCTCTATCCTCTAACCGCTATTCAGCTAATCGCTTGATGACTAGCATAGTACTCCTGCGGGGGTATTTGATTGGCTTTTATTGCGCGCTTGTTCTCGTACATTCGCTCGTCCGCTTTCTTGTAAGCGTCCGTAATCCGCTCAAAACCGCAGTCCTTGTCGTACACGAAAAACCCGCTCGCTATGCTTATACGGAACTTCGCTGTCGGGTCTGCATTGTGAGTATCGCATAACTCCGCGAATTTCAGCATACCGCTTTCATAGCGTTCAACCGCGTTCTCCCGCATAACGACCGCGAACTCGTCGCCGCCTATTCTAAAACACTCGCCCTCTTTCGCACCGAACGCCTCGCCGATTATCTCGGCGGCTTTCTTTATCATACTGTCGCCAAGCGGGTGTCCGAGGTTGTCGTTCACGAATTTCAAGTCATTAATATCAAACATCACAATGCCGATAGTTTTATCATCGGATTTCTCCGTTTCGAGCGCTGCCAAGCGCTCCTCAAACGCCGTGCGGTTTCCTGCGCCCGTAAGTCCGTCGTGATATGCAAGGCGGCTGATAAATTCGGCTTGTACGCCTTTCTTTACCGCCTTTATCGTGTTTTCAAGCGACGCGCTTCCGTAGCACAGAACGAAAATCAGCAGTCCGATACGCACGAACATCGCGCTGTCGTCGGTGTTCCCCGAATAGTAACGTATCATATCCACGACGGCGGCTACGGCAATACAGCTAAGACCTATCGCGCGTATTACTATGTAAACCTTTGCGCCCTGTTTTTTACTGCGCGTTACGGCGTTTTTAATGACGAAGTACACCAAAAGACACGCGGCAATCCCTATGTTGATATGCGCGAAAATCAGCGTTTCGTGAATGTCCTTTATCTTTAAGAAATGCAAGACCCAGCTTGCCGTAAATCCCAGCACGCAAAGCCCGCTTGTCGCGAAGATTACCATTCGGGTTTTGAGTTTCATAGCCTCGTTCAAGTACAGAATAAGCGCGAACGGAATTAGCATTAGCGACACGCACGAGATGAACTGCATAAGCCTGCTGTTGTCAAAGAAAAGTTCGATTATGTGAAGTTCGGTAAGACACCACGACGCAACGCATATCGCGAACAGTCCGAGGAATAACAATTCGTGGTTTTTCTGCGCTCGCATATTTATCGGAATATCCGCGATTATAAGCAAAAGCCCAAAGAACAGCAGTATAACGCAAGTGACAAACGACACGAGTTTGTCGCCCAATATTCCCAAAACTATCCCCGCCGAACTTCCTATGCGGAACTCGTCTATCCCGCACCGCGCGTTTTCATACGCAGGCTGAACGCGGATTTCTATTTCCTGCCCGCCCATTTCGGGAGTGATGTCGATTAAATTCCAGCGCGTACCCGTTGATTTCGTATATAGCGGGCTTTCGGCAAATTCGGGCTTATAGACAAGTTCGCCGTTTATATAAACTTCATAGAACACATTCTTCGCCCTGAACGCAAACGCCGCGCCGCTGTTTTCGGGGAGCGTATTATATACGCTGATTTCATCGGCGTCACTGACGGAATTTATTTTTTGCATAGCCTTTTCATCGAGCGCCGCGCCGTCGTTTGTGTGCCAGCCGTCGGCGTAGGAGTAAGTTTTCTCAAATTCCTCTTTATAAATTGAACGCGTAGTACTGCCTATCGCCAGACACACCACGGCAATCCCGCAAAGCACAAACATTACGCAGAAAATAACCCGATAAGCGAAACTTACCGATTTTGCGGATTTCATAGCATAGCCACCTTTCGGAGGTATTATGTATCACCATAGCAAACGAATACCGTTCGCATGAATTGCCCTCTTAGTTTATTATAGCACAACATTTATAATATGTCAACTAGTTGTGTAGAGAATAGTAGTTAGTAGTTAGCGAGTAATCCGCTTTGCGGATTACCCTGTAAGAGCGCGGGGTCGAGAAGTAGCTAGAGAATAGTAGTTAGTAGTTAGTTTAGGTGTCCGCCTGCGGCGGATAGATTAGATTGTCTGCGGGTCAGCGCATTGTTCGCTTTACCGCGCGGTCCGGCGTGGTTCAGGTCAAACGCGCCTGCGCCGAACGTGTACACGCGTTTGCCCGACCGCCCGCAATTCGCCTGACGGCGAATTAACGGCGCCCCAGCGCCGTTGTTTTGCGCTTTGCGCAAAACGCGGGCTGTGTTGCCTGTGGGTTAAAACGCACCCGCGCAAAATTTCACAGACAGTACCGCAAGACTTTTCAATAACGCTCACTCGCCGTCCGTGTTCTTTTTCTCTATATTATGCAAAACGATAAGCATTACAATGCCGTAAACCGCCACCAACACCACTATTGCAAGCCCTATAAGACGGTTGCTGATTTTCCCGTCGGGCAAAATTAACGGCTTGTCGCTGAAGACAAATGTAACGCTGTCCAGAACCCCGATAACGATCGCCCAAACCGCCGAGATTTTCTTCGGGCGAATGCCGTTAATTCCGACAAAACAGCCGTTTGCAGCACATCGGAAATCATAATAGAACAGGCAAATCAAAAGGATAAACAGCATAGGGAAAATGCTCGTCTGAGCATATTCGCAAACCATATCCATAATAAAAGCGTTTATCAAAACCGCGAGCGTAAAAATTGCGAATGCTTCCAAGCCGAGTTTGTGCTGAATAATTTTCTGGCGCTCGTCATATACGGCTTTCTCGCTCTGAGCGTCGTTTATGTAATTTTCACACATTTTGTCAAAAGATTTAAGGCTCATTTTTGTTCCTCCTCCCAAAAAAGTTCGTCAAGCGTCTTGCCGAGAGCCTTGCAGATAGCAATGCACAAATTTATCGTAGGGTTGTAGTCGCCGTTTTCGACCGCCGAAATTGTCTGCCGCGTCACCCGCGCTTTTTTCGCGAGTTCGTCCTGCGACAAGTCGAGCGCGGCGCGCGCGGCTTTCATTCTGAGATTTTTCGCCATAACCTCACCTCGACTGTATTGTAACATATTTTTAGCGACGTGTCAAGTATATTTGTCAAATTGTCAAGAATATTTTCTTTTACGGAATTTCACGAGCGGAAATTTCTCTCGCGTTTTGGGAATATTTCGCG
Source organism: uncultured Clostridia bacterium (assembly GCA_947628655.1). Lineage (GTDB taxonomy): Bacteria > Bacillota > Clostridia > Oscillospirales > Ruminococcaceae > CAG-115. The sequence goes on from CANRAS010000002.1 coordinate 183,727, forward strand.
GAAATTTGCGGATAATAACGTTGACTGCACGGCAGGAAATTTTGCTTATAAAGGCTGGTAGCTAGCGGATAAATCGCCAACGGCGGATTGCCCTCAAACAGCAGGCACAGCCTGCTGTTTGTTTAGGTGCGCGCTCCGCGCGCGGATTAGATTGTCTTTAAGTCAATACGTTGCTCGCGTTATCGCACGTCTGGCGTGGCTCAATTCCCGCGCCCCGCGCCCTTATCACGCGCAAACTTGCCGTCCCGCGTCAAACGCGCCTGCGCCGACCGTGTACGCGCATTTGCCCGACCGCCCGCAATTCGCCTGACGGCGAATTTAACGGCGCTGCCGCGCCGTTGTTTTGCGCTTTGCGCAAAACGCGGGCTGGGTGACAGCCTGCGGGAAACCGCGCTTTTGCGCCCTTAGAAAAATTTTTAAAAATTTTTTAAAAAATTTCAAAAAACCCCTTGACAAGTCGCGGGGATTGTGATATAATAATCAAGTCGCCAAAAATAAAGGCGATAAACAGCTCCTTGAAAATTGAACAACAAACGAATTAACGACCTTGTCGATTCTTCAAGCAATGCAAATTGCTTGTAAAATCACAAACAATAATTCTGGATAAACAAGAAGACAGCGTTGAAAAGCGCTGGCGTTTATTGAGCAGAACGGTTA
>CANRAS010000003.1 GCA_947628655.1 uncultured Clostridia bacterium
AATCTGCCCGATAATGTAACTATAATGCCCGGTGAGGAATATACATTTACAATAAAAGATTATAAAATCCCTGAGGCGGGATATAATTATCTTGAATTTAGAATGGTTCAGGAGGGCGTGGAGTATTTCGGCGAAAAGGAGCGTGTTGATATAGCGGTTGACAGTTCAAGCTGACGGTTTGATTTTGTAAATATCAAAAGGGCAGTACCATGCACATCGCAAGGTGCTGCCCTTTTTGTTTGTAAGAAATTATAAACACGGCACAGCTTAAAAATTCCCCCTTGACAACCCCACCATTAAGTGCTATAATATAATCACCAAGTTCTTTCACAACCGAATATTTCACCATCAAAGACTAAAACACTATTTGCGTTTGCGAAAGCAACGATATTTTTTGTAAAGGAGTTAATACTATGACAACGAAAACAAAAAACCTTATGGCAACTATCCCCGCGATAATTTCCCTAACCCTCTGCACGGCTTGTTCTGGCGGAACAAGTTCGGATACCTCGACCGACGGCAGTCAGACAACAAGTTCCGACATCACTTCTGCTGTTTCTGCGAACGACACTTCAAGCGATGCTCCCCAATCTCCTGTCAATGAAGAACCGATTTTAAAGCACGATAATCCGCGCGTCGATTATACGAAAGACGAAGTCAAAGATATGATCAACAGCTGTGAAAACCTTCAAGTCAGTGATGATTTCTTTTATACTTCTATCCCTAAAACCATTGACCATGTAAGTGAATTAAAATTCGGCTATCCTTATCAGCTTGAACCCGAAGAGGAAACGGAAGAATTTAAAACCGTATTTAAATATTTGTTTCCCGACCACGAATTTGACGAAAATTGTTGGCTTTTATATGACACTAGAAATTCGACTTCAAGCGACGATGGATTTTTGCATTTAAACGACAAAGACGTGTATAATTCGTATATCAACAGCACACATACAGATGACGAAGTGCTTTCTTTTATTTGTTATGACGAGCGCGAGTCGCCGCGTGAGGACAGCGTATCATTGTATTTTCGCAGTCCGTTCGGAAATGATTACTGCGTATTTAACAAGGGTTTTCTAAATAAATTTTTAGCGAACAAAAATGGTGAGGAGAAATATTACGCCTATGAGCTGTACAGCTTAGGCGATGAAGATTTCGGATTTGAAACTGCAGCGGTATATCCTCCCGACAGCGAGGAAAAGTTCAAACTGCTTGACGACAAAGAAATTTCCATAAAAGACGCCGTAACGTTTTTTGAAAACTATGCCGCGTCAATTCCGAGTACTGTAAACTCTCCTTACGATATACATGTAAACGAAGTAAATGTTTACAAACTCGACGATGAACATTACGGCTTTGAAATGATAACGTCAAGAGAATTTGACGGCATACCGGTCAACTTCACATGGGACGGTACTGATGTTGACGGTATAAACAGGGATATGGCATATGGAATTATGGTGAAAACCGATGATGTTGACCATATGTACGGCACATTCAGGGCGTGTTTGGGTTATGACGAAGTAAAACACACGGATTTTGTTCCTTTTAATGAAGCCGTTCAGACAATCTCCGAAAAAATGACAGCTTATGTTGGTTTTGAAGTTTTGCGGGCAGAGTTGGTTTATTGTTGGGGAAATAACGTAGGTACAGGCGATAAAGTCGGAGAAGTGCGCCGTGAATTGTACCCCTCGTGGAAACTGCTGTTGTATAATCCGAATGACGACACAAGATACGCCGCGTTTGTAAACGCTCTCACAGGCGAATTTCGAGGCGGAAAGTGAGGGCGTAACATTGCGTGAAACGGTAATTTCATTCAGAAAAATAATAACGGCGGGCGGCTTTTGGCTGTGCGCGGCGATGTCGCTTGTGTTGTTGTGCTGTTCGGATATTTACACGGATTTCGATACGCAAAACAGATACTCCGTTGTTCGCGCGGTTTTGGAACTCCCCGCCGATGTAAAGTCCGCAAACGTTGAACTTTGCAGTGCAATGGTTATAAGGAACGCGCGGGGCGCGTGGTTTGCGCAGTTTGCGCCGATACTCGCCGCGTTCTGTTTCGTTCCGCAGATGTGTGCCGAGCGCGAGGAAAACGCAGTTCGCTTTCAGATATTCCGCTCGTCAAAGCTGAAGTGGGAAATATCAAGGTTTGTTTCGGCTGTCGTGTCGGGCGGGGCGGCGATAATGCTGGGGTATATGGTATTCAGCGCCGCCGCGCTGCTGATTTTCCCAAACGTTTCGGAAATGACAGGCTTCGCCGCCGAACTTGCCACGGGTACAACGTTAAATTATTTCGCGGAAATTATGCGCGTCCTGCTTTACGGAATGTTCTGGAGTATCCCGTCGCTTGTGCTTGCGAGCGTTCTGCGCAACAAGTACATAATAATGTGCGTGCCGTTTTTCGTAAAATACGCGCTTACGGGGCTGTGCGCAAAGCTGACTAACAACGCGCTTTTTAGTGAAACGGTAGACGCGCAAACGTTACGGTTCGCGAACTTCATCGACCCCGACAGGATTTTGTGGGTAAACTCCGAACAAGTTTTGGGCGCAGTAATTCTGTTCGGCGGTTTTGCGCTTGTTTTCTTCGCCGCGTATCTTTTCGCGGCGCGAAAGCGGGGTGACTGCGGTGCGTAATCTTCGCAAGATATGGGGCGTTGCGCGAACGGAATATGTAAACTGGATAACCAACCCGCGCATAGTGATTTTGGGCGTTCTGTTGGTTTTTATGAAAAATCTGGTTATCGACCCGCTGTCCGCGCGCGCCGACAAATTCGGCGATACCATGGTTATATTCGAGCCTTATATTGCCATTACAAATTCCTCGCGGCTTATGCTGTTTATTCCGCTCCTTTTCTTGATTTTGCTGTCCGACTATCCGAAATTCGGCGGGAACTCTATGTTCTTCATTTCAAGAACAGGCAAGAAAAATTGGCTTTGCGGTCAAATCGTGTTTTTGATAATGGCGATAGTTACGTTTATGGGCGCGATTTTCGCTGTGAGCATATTGCTTTCGGGCGGACATTTCGGCACGGAATGGAGCGAGGCGGTGCGCAAATACGCCGCGCGTTTCCCCGAAGAGTCGGGCAATTTCGACAGCGAACTGCTCCCGTCGAACCTATACAATCAAATCCCGATGATGACCGCGTTGTGGCAGTCGAGCCTGTTGCTTTTCGAGTATTTGCTGTCGCTGTCGCTTATTATCTATCTTGCGAAAATCCTGTTCGGCGGAGCCGTGGGACTTGGCGGCGCGGTTTTGGTAATAGCAGTAGGCAGCGCCGCGCAGTATTCGCCGCTAAAGTGGGCGTTCCCCGCGGCAAATACGATTATATGGCGACACTATACCGAATTTTTAAGAGAACTTGTATACCCGATGTGGGCGTCGTTCCTGTATTTGGGAGCAATGCCGCTTCTGTTGATTTTCGGGTGCTTTATCGCTCTGAAAAAACTGAAATTCACGGAAAACAGATAGGGCGTTTTGTAAAAATAATTTAATGTAAGAACCTGTTAAAATCAGTGCAGAGGGTCAAAAGCACTCTCTTACAGGGTAATCCGCAAGAAGGTTATCCGCAAAGCGGATAACTCAATAATTCACGGAAAACAGATAGGGCGTTTTGTAAAAATAATTTAATGTAAGAACCTGTTAAAATCAGTGTAGAGGGTCAAAAGCACTCTCTTACTTCTTACTTCTTACATCTTATTTCTTAAAGGAGAAAAACTATGATTGAAATTAAAAATGTAAACCTTGTACTACAGAAAAACCAAATTTTAACGAACATTTCCGCGAACTTTGACCGCGGGAAAATCCACGGACTTATCGGCAGAAACGGCAGCGGAAAAACCATGCTGATGAAATGTATCTGCGGTTTTGTAAAGCCGACGGAGGGCGAGATTTCCGTAAACGGGAAACGCATAGGGCGCGACTGCGATTTTCCCGAAAGCGCGGGAATTATCATAGAAACTCCGGGCTTTATCCCATACTATTCGGGCTTTAAAAATCTGAAACTTCTGGCTTCTCTGCGCGGAAAAATAACCAAAGACGACATTCGCAAAACGATGGAACGGGTGGGTCTGGACGCGAATTTAAGGCGGCACGTCGGGAAGTACTCTCTCGGAATGAAACAGCGTCTGGGACTTGCGCAGGCGATAATGGAGAACCCCGATTTGCTGGTACTCGACGAACCGATGAACGGTTTGGACAAAGACGGCGTAAAGGATATGCGTCAGTACCTGCTTGACCTCAAACAGCAAGGCAAGACCATTCTGATAGCCTCCCATTCTGCGGAAGATATAGATGTACTTTGCGATACGGTTTGTGAAATGGATAAAGGGGTACTGTCACAAATAAGATGATTTAGATTTTTCGGCGTTCACCCCGCCTGCGTTGGGGTGAACGCTATTACTATTCACTCAGCTCTGTAAACCGTAAACGGCGGGAGAACGCATATAATACGAACGCCGTTTCTTTGTTAGAAATAAGAAATATTAATTTGACACAACAAGCCACAAATTATCAGGACGCCCCGCTGATTTTATGATATGATTTAATTACACCAAAGGAGGGGAGAAAATGAACTTAGCCACAGGTATTCAGAAAGCGGTTGACTACATTGAAGAACATATTACCGATGAATTGGATTACGGGGAAATAGCAAAGCAGGCGATGTGTTCGCCGTACTATTTTCAGAAAATATTCGGAATTATGTGCGGATTTACGGTCGGTGAATATATTCGTAACAGGAGGCTCGCACTTGCCGGCAGCGAACTGTCCAAATCGAATATTAAAGTCATAGACGCGGCTTTGAAATACGGATATGAAACGCCTGAAAGTTTTACAAGGGCATTCGTAAAATTTCACGGTATTACGCCCTCAGAGGTAAAGAATGGCGGCACGCTCAGGTCATTTTCCCGCTTAAAGGTGCAAATCATATTGAAAGGCGGTAATTCTATGAATTACAAAATTGTTACGAGAAAATCATTCACGGTGCTTGAAAAGGTCGAGCGTCACACCGTCGCGGGCGAACAAAACAAGAACTCTATTCCCGATTTTTGGGAAAGGGCGCAAAATGACGGAACGATAAAGACATTGCTTGAACACGCGTCAGACCGCAGTCATATTTTCGGTATCTGCTACGGCAACGGACACACCGATTGTGAGAGTTTTGATTACGGCATTGCCGTGCAGTGCGCTCCCGACACAGCCGCACCGTGCGGTTATCGTATGAACACTATCCCCGCAAGAACGTGGGTAGACGCCGAGTGTATAGGCGCAATGCCCGATGCAATTCAACGCTTGTGGCACGAAATTTGCACGGAGTTTTTCCCCACGTCAGATTATCAGCCAACCTACGAAATGGACATTGAGGAGTACCCTGAAGGCGATATGACGGCGAACGATTACAAGAGTTCGATATGGGTTCCCGTTAAGAAGTAAGAGGTAAGAAGTAAGAGGTAAGCTGGAAGTAGCTAGAGAATAGTAGTTAGCAGTTAGTTTAGGTGTCCGCCTACGGCGGACAGAAAGATTGTCTTTAAGTCAAAGCGCCCCGCCGTCGGCGGGGCGTATTAATTAAAAGACAATCTAATCGTCCGCGAGAGCGGACACATTATATTATGCACTCAGCACTCTTAACTGTAAACTGTTATTGCGCTCTGACTTCATTCACAAGTTCTTTCCCGTTCAGAAAGTCGTCAAAGTTCTGCAACGTCACCTCGGCTATGCTGTGCAGAGCCTCTTCGGTGAGAAACGCCTGATGTGACGTTATAAGCACGTTCGGGCGGGAAACCAGCAGCGACAGCACCTCGTCGGTCACTATCTTGTCGGAATTGTCCTCAAAGAACAATCCGCTTTCTTCCTCGTAAACGTCCAGCGCCGCGCCGCCTATGCGCTTATCATTCAGCGCGGAAAGCAGAGCCTCGCTGTCAATAAGCTGTCCGCGCGATGTGTTCACAATAAGCGCGGATTTTTTCATAAGCCCTATTGCGGCGTCGTCGATGATATAGCGCGTTTCGCGGGTAAGCGGGCAGTGGAGTGAAATTATATCGCTGCGCCGAAATAATTCGTCCGCGTCAACATACTCCACTCCCTCCAGCGGGGAGGGTTTCGGGTCGTATGCGATAACGTTCATATCAAATCCTCTGCATATCTTCGCGAAAACTCTGCCTATTTTGCCCGTGCCGATTATTCCCGCGGTTTTTTGGTACAAATCGAAACCCGTAAGCCCGACTAAGCTGAAATTGAAATCGCGTGTGCGAATGTACGCGCGCGGTATCTTGCGGTTCAGCGCGAGTATCATTCCCATAGCGTGTTCCGCGACGGCGTGCGGAGAATACGCGGGTACGCGCAGTATCGTAAGTTTATCACGCGCGGCGGACAGCGCGATGTTGTTAAATCCCGCGCACCGCATAAGCAGAACTTCTACGCCCATTTGTACGAGCGCGTCTATCGTTTTCGCGTTTATCACATCGTTTACGAACGCGCACACCGCCCTGCACCCGTCGGCTAACCGTGCGCTTTCGGGGCGCAGACGGCTTTCATAGTAGATTATCTCGTACTTGCTGCCGTTTATTTTATCGAACCATTCCTTGTCGTAAGGCTTTGCGTCAAAAAATGCTATCTTTTCCATTCTATTCTCCTTTGAAACGTCTGTTAATGTGTATTCATATTATTTCACGTTTTAGGAGCAATTAGGCGCGTTTTAAAAAGATTTTGTATATTGCACAATAAGAGCGGGAAATTATTGTATAAATCGCCGAAAATTAAAAATACACACGGAATATTTTGTGTTTTGCTAAAGAAAGCGATACTACTTGACGATAATATATAAGATACTATAAGTAAAGGTGGGTGATTTCCGTGGGAGTATCGTCCGTAAGCAGGAATACATTGCTGTCAAGCCGCGCTAATACGCCGAATGATACGCAAAGCAAAGCCAAAGCGCAGATAACGCACGGCAGAGATACCGCCGAATTTTCGGAATACGCAGAAAAACTGAGCGACACCGCGCAAATCGCCGATAAAAATACCGAAAAAGACAGCGGCAAGACGATAAGCGAACTTATAAGGGAACAGACCGAAAAGATAGATAAGATGTTCGCGGAGCAAAACGAGGAAAACAAAAGCCGTCAGCTTTCAAGCATAAAGTATAAAATGCGCAGCGGGCTTACGCTTTTGCCGAGCGAGGAACAGTATCTTTCAAGATACGACCCCGACGCTTATCAGAATTACTGTACGATAAAGGACGCGCGGCGGACGTTTCGTATGCAGCTTATGTGCTGTCGGACAAAGGACGAAGTGAACAGTATGCGCCTGTCCAATGCGCTTTCCGCGTATTCCGCATTTAAAAAAGCGTCAAAAGCAGGCGGCGACGCTTCGGCTGTCGTGGGTCTTAATATGGCGATTGAAAAGGAAATCTCAAGTTTCGCGGGAACAGGGCGCTATAAAGATTTGCCCACCGCCGCGGAGCGCGACCAATATTATGCGAAACTCGCGAAAGCGCGGAAATTTGAGCGCGAAAAACGCCTTGCCGAAAAGCTGAACAAAGTACGCAAAAAGAAAAAGCAGGTAAAGCGAGCGGGCGACGGAAAACAGACCGTAGCGCAGGTGGAAAACTCTCCGCTCGGCAGAAAAGTCCGCAAGGCGAACAGGGCGGGCGGTATAGCTATAAGCTACAGCGGTTCTTTCGCGCGGTCTTACGGTCATATGGACCAAAAGGGTTAATCAAGGCTTAAATTAAACTGAATATAAAGGAGTGTTGTTATTATGCAGGAGAATGTACTTTCTCAGAGAAAACTGTCCGTTAAGGTTCAGACTTTGGCGGGAATTATCGCGGTCATTTCGGCGGTCGCTCTGCCGCAGCTTTTCCACGTTATGGGAGCGGCGGCGGGACTTGGAACGTCGCTTGGAGAGGCATTTTTGCCTATGCACCTGCCGATAATTCTTGTCGGACTTCTCGCGGGTCAATACGCGGGAGCGATAGCGGGACTTTTAAGTCCGCTTGTGAGCTTTGCAATTTCGGGAATGCCGAGCGTCGTTATGTTACCGTTTATGATGATTGAACTTTGCGTTTACGGTCTTTCGGCGGGACTTCTGCGCAATACTAAACTGCCCGTGATTGTAAAGGTTCTTATCGCGCAGGTAGCGGGACGCGCTGTTCGCGCCGCGGCTATCGTTATCGGAGTAAACTTCCTTGGAAGTGCGGCGGTTATCTCGACTATCTGGACGAGTATCACCGCAGGTTTGTTCGGACTTGCTCTGCAATGGGCGCTTATACCGCTTATCGTGTACAGAGTTTGCGGAAAACAGGAATGATTTTGTTGAAAAGGAGAATGTTATGCACCCTGAACTTGAAAATGCCAAGAACGCTTTAAAAGCCGACAAATGCACCTGCGTTATGACGCTGGGTTCGGTAATGTTCAAGAGCCAAGAGAAAGGCGTTCAGCCATTGCTTGACTGGATGAACAGCGGAAACAACTATATGGGATATATGATAGCGGACAAGGTTGTCGGCAGAGCCGCCGCGTTTATCGACATCGCGATGGGTATACGCGCGGTTTATGCGGAGGTTATAAGCGAACCCGCGAAAGCGCTCCTTGAAAAAAATCATATCGAGGTCGAGGCGGACTTGATTGTCCCCGAAATCCTAAACCACGACAAAAGCGACAAATGCCCGCTTGAAAAAGCGGTTGACGGCATAGAAAACGCTGCGGACGCTCTTATGCCTATTGAACTTGCGCTTATCAGAATGAATTTGTGATTTAGTGGCGGAGAATTGCCGTATAATCGGCGGTTCTCCGTTTTCGTTTTAAGGAGTTAGAATATGTTCGGATTTGGAAAGGGAAAGTCTAAAAAAACCGAAGAGGAAAAACGCGCCGAGGGTATGCCGAAAACGAAAAAGGTGCAGTTCGACCCTGTTCCGCTTGAAAAAGCCGTCGGCGAAATAACCGAGAACCCGCGGGCGATTTTGCAGTATAAACCCGTAAATTACTACGCGACAAAGGACAGCTTTTTGCTGTGCGTGTTCTATTATAATAACGAGTACACCGAAATTTATATGCGCCTTGAATACTGCGTGAACGATGTTTCCAAGGGAAAATCGCCTGTTTTTACGATAGATAAAGACCTAATGCGCGATATTCTGCGGAAATTCGGGCAGAATATCCCGTAGCGGGATAGAATTGTTAAAAAATTATTCTCCGAATTTTCACTTCATATTCACAAAATAGCCGTTATTTATTCAAAATACGGTTGTATAATACAAGTGTTGCAGGAAAAAATGTTCTTGCACTTCCTTTTCATAAAAATTACCAACCAAACCAACATCAGCGCTCCGTGACTTCGCGGGGCGCTGATGTTGTTATTATCCCGCCGTAGCGGGATTGTTTGTTTTATGCGGTTTCGCGCCAAACCAACACAGCGCTTTGTGACTTCGCGGGCGCTGATGTTGTTATTATCCCGCCGTAGCGGGATTGTTTGTTTTGTGCGGGTTCACGCCAAATCAACACAGCGCTTTGTGACTTCGCGGGCGCTGATGTGTTATTATCCCGCAGTAGCGGGATTGTTTGTTTTGTGCGGGTTCGCGCCAAACCAACACAGCGCTTTGTGACTTCGCGGGGCGCTGATGTTGTTATTATCCCGCCGTGGCGGGATTTTTTTGTTTTGTGCGCGTTCGCGCCAAACCAACACAGCGCTTTGTGACTTCGCGGGGCGCTGATGTGTTATTATCCCGCCGTGCGCGGGATTTTTTTGTTTTGTGCGCGTTCGCGCCAAACCAACACAGCGCTCCGTGACTTCGCGGGGCGCTGATGTTGTTATTATCCCGCCGTGGCGGGATTGTTTGTTTTGTGCGGTTTCGCGCCAAACCAACACAGCGCTTTGTGACTTCGCGGGGCGCTGATGTGTTATTATCCCGCCGTAGCGGGATTTTTTTGTTTTGTGCGGGTTCGCGCCAAACCAACACAGCGCTTTGTGACTTCGCGGGCGCTGATGTTGTTATTATCCCGCCGTAGCGGGATTTTTTTGTTTTGTGCGCGTTCGCGCCAAACCAACACAGCGCTTTGTGATTTCGCGGGGCGCTGATGTTGTTATTATCCCGCCGTGGCGGGATTTTTTTGTTTTGTGCGCGTTCGCGCCAAACCAACACAGCGCTTTGTGACTTCGCGGGGCGCTGATGTGTTATTATCCCGCCGTAGCGGGATTGTTTGTTTTATGCGGTTTCGCGCCAAACCAACACAGCGCTTTGTGACTTCGCGGGCGCTGATGTTGTTATTATCCCGCCGTGCGCGGGATTTTTTTGTTTTGTGCGGTTTTTCGCGGAATTTATCTAAAAGGAAATTTTCTTCGCGCCGTCATAACGACAAAATCGGAAAGTCTAAAAGTGTATAATATATTAAAAAAGGCGGTGATGTTATGATTAAGATATACAACGACGGCAAAAGGATAACGGCGGCGCTTGTCGGGGACATAGACCACCACGCCGCCCGCGAGATGAGAGAACAGCTTGACGATGTTATTGCGCGTTCGCGCCCCGAATTGCTGATACTCGACCTTGCGGGCGTTGGGTTTATGGACAGTTCGGGCATTGGACTGATACTCGGACGTTCGCGCGCCGTGCGTGCAGTCGGCGGGGAACTTCTCGTAAAGAACGCCGATTATGAAATAGCCGAAGTGATACGTATTTCGGGTTTGGGACACCTTATCGCGGCACAGCCGAATACTCTGTAAATTAACAAGGAGAGAATATGAAAAAAGTATTGATAAACGAATGTAAAGCGGTATTTCCCGCGCTTTCCAGAAACGAAAGCATATCCCGCTCGATAGCGGCGGCGTTTTTACTCCAATGCGACCCGACTGTCGAGGAAACGGCGGCAGTTAAAACGGCGGTTTCAGAGGCGGTTACAAACGCTATTGTACACGGTTACAGAAACAGCAAAGGCTATGTTGAAATGCTGATGAAACTCTTTGACAACAACACCGTGTACATAAGAATAAAGGACAAGGGCGCGGGGATAGCAGATGTGAAAGCCGCAATGGAGCCTATGTTCACTACCGCGCCCGCCGACGAGGAGCGTTCGGGATTGGGATTTACGGTTATGGAGAATTTTATGGACAAGGTGCGGGTGCGTTCTGTTCTCGGCGAGGGTACGACTGTTACTCTCGAAAAGAAAATCGGAGGAAAACCGCTTGACAAGAGATGAGTTCATAGCGGAGAACATTCCGCTGGTACACTCGCTGGCAAATCGGTTTCGCGGGCGCGGCATAGAGTATGAGGAACTTTTTTCAGCGGGAAGTTTAGGACTTGTGAAAGCCTGCGATAACTTTGACGAAACGCGCGGACTGCGCTTTTCGACATATGCCGTACCCGTGATACTCGGCGAGATAAAGCGTCTGTTTCGCGACGGCGGGACTGTTAAGATGAGCCGAAGTCTGAAAGAGCTTTCGATGAAAGCACAGCGCGCCCGCGAGGAACTTATGAAAAACGGCTCCGAGCCTACGCTTTCCGAACTCGCCGAATATATGGGAGTTTCAGCAGAGGACGCGGCGGAGGCAATTCAAGCGTCGTCGCCGACGGTATCGCTCACGTCCACCGAAGAGGGCGGAGAGTTTGACGTGCCGATAGACGGAAACGAAAATGCGCTTATAGACAAACTCGCACTTCGCCAATGCTTAGAGAAACTATCCGAAACCGACCGCACGCTGATTACGCTGAGATATTTTCGCGGCAGAACGCAATCCGAAACCGCGCAGGCAATGGGAATGAGCCAAGTACAAGTGAGCAGGAGAGAGAGGAAGATATTGGAGGAATTGAGGCTACAAATGACTTAGACCAGAGGCTAGAGGGTAAGATGTAAGAGGTAAGAGAGCGCTTTCCGCAGTTTATAGTTAATAGTTAATAGTGCATAGTAATTGTGTCCGCTCTCGCGGACGATTAGATTGTCTTTTGGTCAATACGCGCCTGCGCCGTCCGCGGGGTCTGGCGTGGCTCAATTCAAGCGCCCTTTTCCCTTATCTAGCATTAGTTTACCGCCAGACGTATTAACGCGCCTGCGCCGACCGTATACGCGCCGTTGCCCGACCGCCCGCAATTCGCCTGTCGGCGAATTTGCACCGCTGTCGCGGTGCAGTTTTGCGCTTTGCGCAAAACGCGGGCTGCATAACACAACGCCCCGCCTACGGCGGGGAAAACGGTTATTACTTTGCACTTTGCACTATAAACAGATTAAAGGGGTTGACATTTTATTAACATTGATGTATAATATAATGTTAAATTAAAATAGATTTGGCGGTGATTGGATATGTTCACAAATGGGATTGTCATTCAAAAATATGTCGATAACTCGTATAAAGGAATAGACGGTTCGGGGTTCAGCGAAAAAACGGGCGAGAATTGGTTTCTGAATGACGACGAAATCTTAGCCCCGCAATTTGAACCGTACTATGACGAGTATATCGGAAAAACATATTGGAATTTAGAAAAATTCTCGTGGATTTCTGCCTGCAATGATTTGAGTTACATTCGCAAATATATAAACGAGGCTCAAAAACGAAACATAAAATTCCGACTGTTATTGTGCGAAAGCTATATTCCAAATCCAATATTTGACGCGTCAAATTTAAAAACGGAATTTTTAGGATATGATTACGCCTATGCAAACGGTGATAATTATTCCGCCGTGTACAATGAAATCCCGTTTGTATTTTCGGAGTTCAAATTAAATCAGTATGGTCTTTTTCAAACAGAAGAAGAAATAAGCGAGTACATCGCAAAGCGAGAACTATTTAAACAGCAAAACCCGCCGTACACATTGGAGGACGGAGAGTTTGTCGTTTTTAGACTTTGCGAAATTGTAGATTTTTCTTGAAATAACAATTTTAGGCGGAATTATTTTCATTTCCGAAACTTTTGCGCTGCCTTAAAATTCAACACTTTACGTTTTAAATATATATATACATAATTTTCAATCAAAAGTCAATCCCAAATTGACAGAACAGGAAATTTAGTAATTGTCGAAAAACGACATTCAATTATCCTTGACAAATCTGTTCTGATGTGTTATAATAGTTGTAGGAAAATCTATGTCATTTACGGGTCCGTAAAGGTTTCGACGGGGATTCTGATGGGCGATAAGCGAGTAGTGAGGGCGAAATCACTTTAATAGTCGCAAGCTTAAAATTAAACGCAGACGACGATCTCGTTTTAGCAGCTGCCTAAGGCGCTGCCGTCATACCCCGCAGTATCGCGGGCGGGGATATGGCGTCGACTAGCGATGAACGACCGCGGCGAATAGCCTTATAACTGCGGTTGTACTAAAGGCTGCCAAACGCGAAAGCCTGTTTGTCGGCGTTCGCGCAAGGGAGAACTAAATGACAGACTGCACTCGGAGAAAGTTGCTTGGACGGGTTTTCGGACAGGGGTTCAATTCCCCTCGGATCCACCAAGCTGAAAGCTACATTTTTAGTGCAAGATGCACAAAGAATGTAGCTTTTTGTTTTATATATTTACTAATCGCAGACTGAAATATTCCTGCGGTTTGACTTTTGTGAGGAAAACGATGAATAAATTACGAGTTGCAACGTACTACCGAGTAAGTACAAATCATGAGGAACAAGAATCAAGTCTTGAAACACAGATTTCATATTATGAAAAGTTGATAACAGAACACTAAGACTGGCAATTTGTGAAGATATATTCTGAGCGTGCCTCGGGAGCTCAACTAAAGAAACGTCCTGAATTTATGAAAATGCTCAAGGCTTGTAAGCATAGAAAAATCAATTTGATTCTAACAAAGTCAATGAGTCGTTTTGGGAGAAACACGTTGGACACATTAAAGACATTGTATGAACTTTTTAACTTAGGCGTTAAAGTCTATTTTGAGAAAGAAAACCTAAACAACTATGATAAAAAGATGCGGATAATGACGGGAATTTACGTAGGTTTTGCACAGGAAGGAAGCAAAAGCATGAGCGATAACATCCAAGTGGGGAATTCGTGAGAGAATGCGCGAGGGAAAAGTATGTCTTAACTGCACGCGCTTTTTAGGATATGATAAAGATGGGGACGGCAGATTGGTGATAGTTGAATCTGAAGCAGTTATAGTCATAAAAACATTTGAACTGTATCTTAACGGGTTTGGTGTTCGCAAGATAAAGAAATACCCTTGAGGAGAACGGCATCAAAACTGTAACAGGTAAAAATGTTTGGAGTACCTCAACTATTGACCGCATTCTCTCCAATGAAAAATATGTTGTTGATGTGATAATGCAAAAGAGCTTTACCGAGGACTTCCTCACTGGAAAGCGTAAGAAGAATGAGGGAGAGTTGGATATGTATTTTATCGAAAGTGACCATGAAACGATTGTTAGCAGAGAAGTTTTTAAATCTGTTAAGTAACGCAAAACAAAAAAATTGTGATTTATATTGATTTTTGTCCAATTATATGTTATAATGAATTTAATATATAATATACTTTTAAAAGGAGATTGTTATGGATAAACGTGTTAAATCAAGTAAAAAATCTTCAATCATGAAGAAGACAGAGCAAACTAATCCTGTCGATGAGATATTCAATGAACGCGAGGATTTTATTGTGGTCGGCTTTACCGGCGGAACAGGGACAGGTTGCACAACTGCTGCCAGTATTCTTGAAACAGAAGTGTTTGAAGAACTGAAACTTCACAAACCCAAAAGCAGAGATTTTAACAACAGCGAAGAGCGAAAATATGAAATAATATATGATTACGCCCAATATCATTGGGATCCTTTCAAGTCGATAAGTATGAGCGATATGATAATTTCATTCATCATACAGGATGGATATGAATCTATGATCAATTTAATCAAATCGGTTTTAAAGTTTGAGGGCAATGAAGTATTCAAAGACGTAACGATAGAAGAAATGGACTTTAAACAATATTTTTCCGATCTGAAAATTGAATTTGATAGCTGTATTGATGAAAACTCAGCTTATAATACGCTAAAGCGTTGTGATACTCAACCCGGAATAGAAGAAACAGAAATAAAATGTCTTGAAAAGATAAATAAAGTTCGTGGTGTATTTAGTGAGCATCTTTCTGACAAAGAATTCGATTCAAACGAACATGAAAATGCCAAAGCAAATGCTTATACTTATTTTCTTCAAACAGTTGGAGATAATTTACGTATATCCGGTAATCCATCTGGTGGAAGTTTTTCGGGCAAGCATATGGCGATACTTGCAAGACGTGCGAATGGTTTTATTAAGGCGTTTCGGAGCCGAAACAGGAAAACTGGTCAAAAGACGCTCCTTTGCATTGATGCAATAAGAAACCCATATGAGGCAACCTATTTCCAAGATCGCTACAACGCATTTTACCTTGTGGCAATCAATACCGACAGGGAGGAACGCAGACGCAGACTTAGCGAAGAGTGTGGACTTAATGACAAGCAGATATCTAATCTTGAAAACAAAGAATATCCTAAGCTGAAAGGGAATGATGTTTTTACACGTATAGACATCGGTGCTTGTTGTGAACTGGGCGACATTCACATCAACAATCCTAAAGAAGGCGTTGATAAATATTTTTTGACAGAACAGCTAGTAAAATATGTTACTCTTATGAAACATCCCGGGCTTATCACACCATCTGCAATAGAACGCTGTATGCAAATTGCATATAATGCTAAACTGAATTCAGGGTGCCTATCACGACAAGTAGGTGCAGTAATAACCGACGCCTCGTTTAGCATAAAGGCTGTCGGTTGGAACAGTACCCCCGAGCATCAAGTTCCATGTAATCTCAGAAATCTTATACAATATTTCAATAACCTCGATGAAAATTCGTTCAGCTCATTTGAAATAAAAGATAAGGACTTTAGGAAGACACTTCAAAGTAAGTATGACAGTCTCGTCAATTTTGCAAAACATAAAGATGATGGTGATGGAACAAAAAATGTCCCGTATGATGTTGTTAAAGCTCTTAAAGGCAGGCATTACCCATACTGCTTTAAGGACGAGTATCAGAAATCCAATCAAGTACATACCCGTTCGCTTCATGCTGAAGAGAATGCGTTTTTGCAACTTGCCAAGAACGGCGGCGAGGGTATAAAGGGAGGCAATTTGTTCACAACAGCAAGTTCGTGTGTTTTATGTTCAAAAAAAGCCTATCATTTAGGGATAAAAAACATTTATTATATAATACCTTATCCCGACATTGCTCAATCGCATATAATATCATTTGGGAAACCCGACAACGAACACAATCCGAAAAGCATTCTGTTTTCCGGAGCGATTGGAAGAGCGTACACTAGTTTGTATACGCAACGTATAGCTTTTAAAGACGAGTTAGGGCATTTGGTGCACAGCTCAAATTCCGTTTCTGATATAATCAAGAAACTGAACCGTATTGCTGATCTTTTCAAAGACGGAAAAACTAACAAGGCATGGGAAGAATATGAAAAGCTTGAATCCCAAAAGCCTAAAAAGGAGCAGAAGATTTAGTATATTGTTTCGCATTTTGTTAATCACCAAAGAGTTTTGTAAATATTAAGTATCTGGTATTACAAAGGGCAAAATCATTCTACCACTGTTGAGAAATGCTTTGTTTTCTATCGACTTTAATGAAATCTTTTTTGTTAACGTTTTACAGCACAACAAATTAGCCCTGCTTTGCAGGGCTAATTTGTTGTGCGCAATGCTTTGCTCGAATTGCCTAAAGGCAATTCGGTTTTGCTACACTCCGCTTGCATTCCATTCCGCAAAACACCGCGGGGTTGCGATACTCTTTTGCGTGGCTTTGGGTCGTTTTTGTATGCTCGCTGTTTCCATTATGTCCTTACTGTTAAATTTGTTATAATTATAGGTGCTTATCAAACGATAAGCACCAATTTTTATTTACGGAGGGAAAATTATGCAGATACGAGAGAACGACATAAGGCAATTCGAGCAATTCCTACGCGAGGAAGAGAAGTCCGAAATCACAATCAAGAAGTACGTCTGCACACGACGCAAGCGGATAACCGTAAAGTATGCCGAAAGCGGAAGTACGCATTTGCGATTACTAAACAGTTTGGGACCGGTGATAACACGATAATCGGTATTACGGTGTTATCGGTAACAAGGACAATCTGCTTTAAGATAAAAAATAATTCCAATTGTAAAAATGATGTTGACAAAAATATATGATATAATTTTAAAAGATGTGTGGTTATCGTGTTTTTTTCGATTTTTGTACACAATATAATACTGATTATCGTGTGAAAAAGAGCTGATTATGGTGGAGTATGCTGACTTCCAAAAGTCTGAGGGGCTGTCGAAGAATAAGCGAAAGAAGTACCTGCGCGACGCAAATGCTCTGCTGAAATTCGCGGATGGGCGCGATTTGACGCCCGAACTGCTCGGCGAGTACAAGCGAAATTCGCTCGAAAATCACCCCGAAAACAGCGCAAAATCTATGATAATAGCGCTAACAAGTACTTTGAATTTGCGGGTATTCTTTACAAAATACTGCATTAGGACGTGAATTGTTCGGCGATGAAAGCACCTGAGCGGAAACTTTCCGTTGACGAGTACGAAAAGATTTTAAACGCGGCGGGAGTGTTCGCGGACTACCGAATGTATATGCTGATAAAAACGCTTTGCGAAAAGGGTTTGCGGGTATCGGAACTGAAATATGTGACCGTTCGCGCGGTTCGGGACGGAGAAATTTCGCTGTCGTGCGGAAAGCGTTTGCATACGATTTTACTGCCGAAAAAACTCTGCGAGGAGTTGAAAAAATACTGCTCCAAAAAGCAGATTCACAGCAGGATGTTAATATCAGTATGGGCAGTGCCGGTTGGAATGTAGGCGCATATTGCAAACTGTCTGTTAACGGGCGCGATTACGCGTGGAGCGTGCGCGGTCTTAACTTTGTTGTTTACGACCCCGAAAGCAAACTCGTTATTGATTCAGTTTCTTTTGACACGTCATTGACGACGATGAAGGTGACCAGAAACGGCGCGACAACCGAAAGTTTGCTCCGCGCCTACGAAAAGAAGATGTGCTTTTAAATCTGAAAATTAAAAACTTTATGTTGTAGTATTCAAACAAATGGTGAACCATTATTAAAATTCCGTTGCTTGTAAAATGTTTGAGAAATGTAATATAGAAAGGAAAACGAAAGAATGTCAATTATTTCGATTCAATTTGTTTCGCTTGTGGCTGTGTTGGTTTTGTTGTATTTTACATTGCCGCAGAAGTGTCGATGGGTCTTACTTCTTCTTGCCAGCGCATTGTTTTATATATCGGGTGGTGTTAAAGGGTGTCTGTATATCGTTGTGATATTGTTTCTCAGTATTTGATCGCTCTTGTCCTTGATAGCAAGAACAGGGAGATGGCAAAGGAATTATCTGATCTGGAAACAAACGGCAGTGACAAAACCGAAATAAAGAGAATACTCTTTATCAAAAAGATGGTTTATAATCCTTTCTCTTGTCATAAACCTTGGACTCCTGTTTTGTCTTAAGTATATTAATATTTTCATTGGCAGTTTCAACAGTATTTTTGGAACTAGTGTTGATAATTTTGACATTCTTGTACCTGTTGGTTTAAGTTACTATACGTTCAAGTCAATAGGATATGTCATTGATGTAAATTGGAGCAGAGTTAAAGCAGAACGTAATATTTTCAAACTCGCTCTTTATATCTCCTATTTTCCTGCCATTGTCCAAGGACCTATTTATAAATACGAGGATTTGGCAGGACAGCTTTTTAAAGAACACATAGGTTTGAATATAAAAGGTTTTGCTTTGGTATTCAAAGAATGAACTGGGGATACATGAAGAAACTTATTAAAGCGGAGCGTGCGGCAGTTGTTGTAAACACCATACAAAACAACTACATAGCCAATGGGTATGTGGGATTTCTTATTGTACTTATGATTTTCTTTGGAGCGATACAATTGTATGCTGATTTTTTCGGAGGTATGGATATTACGCTTGGTGTTTCAGAAATATTTGGAATTTCCTTGACAGAAAACTTCAAACGACCGTTTCTTTCGTGTAGCGTTGCAGAGTATTGGCGGCGTTGGCACATTAGTTTGGGCGCTTGGATGAGAACATATGTATTTAACCCTCTTTCATTATCGAAGCCTTTTAAAAAGTACAATGCAGAGAGAAGTTGGGCAACAAATATGGAAGAGTAATAGCGTCCAGTATTGCGTCATTTATTACCTTTTTCTTGGTAGGAATTTGGTACGGATTAAGTTGGGTAAATATTGCTTTCAGTATATAATGCTGTTTTGATTTTAACTGCTGCGTTGCTTGAGGATTTCTGCGCATGGTGTAGTGGGAAATTAAAAGTACAAGAAAATCGAAAGGCATTTAAAATCTTTCAGATTATACGTACTTTTATTTTAACTGCATTTTGCAGATATTTTTTGTCCCCAAGTTTTCTGATACAGCCAGATTACTTAAAGATACCGGTCACAGTTTTAACCCATGGGTATTTTTCGACGGCACATTATATACGCTTGGACTTGACAGACCGAATTTCAATCTGCTGTTTATATCAATAGTAATACTTGCGATTGTTGATATTATTCAAGAAAAAGGCGTGAAAATAAGAGAAACAATCGCAAGGCAAAACATAATTATACGGTGGGTCATCTATTATGCCGGCATTTTTTCAATTATAATTTTCGGCATGTATGGTCCGGGATACGACGCGACGAGTTTTATTTATCAGCGTTTCTAAGTAGATGTATTATCACGCAAACAGGAAACGTCCCTTGTGGTGTGGTTGATTACCGAAAACAAAAAACTGTTTTCGGAATATCATAAATAGATTTTATTAAGGAGATTTTAAAATGGAAAACAAAGAACTTGTCAAAAAGACATTGGTTGAGATGAAGAAGGACATGGGGGCAGAATCTGGATAGCAACAGATTTATAACCGATGGCCTGTTGGATTCTTTCGACATTATTAAGTCCTATTACGGAGTTAGAAGATGCATTCAATATTCAAATCGCCCCCGAAGATGTAGTGTAGGATAATTTTGAATCTGTTGAGGCAATTACGGCTCTTGTGGAAAAATGCATATGATTATCAATTAGGAGGTAATAATATGGATTTCCTAAAGAGACTATATTGTCTAAGATTCAGTATTTTGCCAAGGAGACACCAAAAAAAGTATGCCTTATTGAAGGAGCAAGCGGGAACGAGATAACCTATGTCTCTTTTTGGTCTCAAATCCTGCGATATGCTCACCAAATTTGTCAAAATAAGCATTGTTAGCAAAGTATTTGGACGAAGCCGTTGAGATAGGCTTTACATGCGATGATTTTGAGAAAAATATTGAAGCGTTCAAAAATTGCTCGTTGCATACATTCGTTGATAAAGAAACGGGACGAAATATGACTGAGTTAAGCGAGAAAACCGAAGATGAAGATTTATATACGGTATTTTCAGTCATACGTTTTCCCATTGTTGGGCAGGGAATGTATAAGAGTGATATTTGGAGGTGGTATGAGGCTCACTGTTATTTGAATATAAGAGAAAAAACTATATTTTGTCAAGCTCCTGTTATATATGCCGATGGCACGTGGGAACCTTGCGGCGTATGTGCTTCGTGTATCGAGGTTGTTCACAGCAATCTTCTGGAGCCTTTTAAAGAAAAGGCATTGCACGTTATCATGAGTTTGAGGAAAAACATAATAATAGCCCCGAACGGTTTAGGTTCAAGGGATTTTGACATAATAAGGAGGAATAAATGGCAGCAGAACGAATAAAACAATACGACAGCATCAAACTTGCGGATATTGAATGTAGTGCGCCTTATGATTGGAATGTTGAAATGCAACCCATATTAGGGTGGGTTTACCGCCAACATATGAAAACCAAAGGCAGATGTATGAAAAAGGATTTTTCCTTGCAGACAGAACATTAGACGTATCAATCAATTTGACGCGTAGTGAAATTGATTTTAAGAAATTAATACGCATATGCCCAACAATCATTAGCGGTAGCAATGATGTTGTGTTTGATATAGCAAAGCAATGTTTTCCTACAGACAGACATTTCAATATTAATTTTAAACCGAACACGGAAACGTCCGAAATGGTTTTGCGCGGCTGGGTTGACCAATTGAAAAATGTTTATATTTACGAGATAAAGGGCGCTCCGGTTGGGTTTCTGACACTTGTCGGCGAAGGCAATTATCGGTTCGTTCATTTGGTTGCTGTTCTGGAACGTTATAGACCAACAGGTGCAGGAATATCCCTTTATGCTGCCGAGGCTTATGATTGTCAAAAGGCGGGCATAAAATATCTAAATGGGATAATTTCAAGTGCAAATACTACTGTAATGAATTTATATTCACATTTAGGAGGTTCTTTTTCTAATCCATTGGATGTTTTTCTTAAGGAATGCAATGTTTGAAAATAAAATAATCACAAATTAAAACATGTGTCTTACGCATGGTTTTGATTTGTGTTAGGGGATTAATTGATGGTAGTTCTTTAGAGTATATATACTTTTATGTGTTTTTGATTACAACGGGAGATTTATAGAGCGTTATTTTTCGTGTAAATCACCATTAACAAATCTATATATCTGTGCAAATCGACAAAATTAAAGAAAATACTTGAAAATATTTTTTTGTTGATGTATAATATTTTTGGATGAAGAGGGATTATTGATTAAATTTTACATTTCCCTAAACGATAATTTAATTATGTATTTAATTTGCTGTATTAAACAGCAAATTAAAATGTTATAAAAGGATAGTTGTTATGAACAGTATACAATTAAAAACTCTTAACGAGCTCTCCTCATATTCTTTTTTTATTCCATCATATCAACGTGGGTATCGGTGGACTGAGTTGGAAGTTAAGGATTTGTTAAACGATATTAATGAATTTATACCAAAAGAAATAGACGGTAAAGAAGAAAAAACATGGTACTGTCTGCAACCCGTGGTTGTAAAATCAAAGGGAAATAACGAATATGAGGTAATTGATGGTCAGCAAAGGCTGACAACTATCTATCTAATTTTGCATTGCCTAAATGAAGATTTTGTTGCAAGTAAACGTGATAAATTATTTTCAATTGATTATGAAACCCGAATTGGTTCAAGAGACTTTTTGTTGAATCCGCAAAACGAAAATGATGACTATATTGATTTCCATTATATTCATAATGCCTATACAACTATTGAAAATTGGTTTGAAGTTCAAGAAACAAATCCGGCATTTGACAAAAATGAATATAGGTCAAAATTAAAATTTCACACTAAAATCATATGGTATGAAATATCAGATGAGAACCCTATTACTGTATTTACAAGACTGAATATAGGGAAAATAAGTTTGACTAATGCAGAGCTTATAAAAGCGCTTTTCTTGAACAGTTCTAATTTTAAGTCCGGTAATGAAGAGCGTATGCGTCTTCGTCAAATTGAAATCGCTAATGAATGGGATAGCATAGAAACGGCTTTACATAACGACAAATTGTGGTATTTTTTGAGCGACACACAAAGAGAGGATAATAGGATTGAGTACATATTTGATTTAATGAACGATTCTACAGATACTGACCCGTATTCAACATTTAGGTTTTTTTACTCGAAATTATCAGGAAAGTCAGAAAAAGATATGAATGAAAATTGGGAAAATGTTCAAGCTTATTATCAACGATTTAATGAATGGTTTAAAAATCGCGAACTATATCACAAAATAGGATTTATTCTTTCAACAAAAAAATTAAATTTAAATGTGAAAGATTTGTATGAGAAATCATGTGATTTGCGAAAAAGCGAATTTATTGCTTATATAGACGATGCTGTAAAAAATTATTTTAAGGATTCAAATTTATTTGATATGAACTATGACAATGATAAAACACAAAGTGTTTTATTGCTGTACAACATTTTAACAATGTTGCAAAATGAATGTGATTCCTCTTATTTCCCGTTCGATGATTTTAAGAAAAACAAGTGGAATAAGGAGCATATCGCTTCACGTAAAGATTCAAACACCATTCCGGAATCAAACAGAAAAGATTGGCTTTATGATGTGAAATGTTATATTGATACGGAACAACCTGAAGCTAGTGAACTGCTAAAGGGCATTGAAATCATGCTTCAAAATAATTCGTTTGATAATGATAATGGGTTTAAGGAGTTGTTTGATAAAATTACACAGCATTTTAATAAATTTATGAACGAAACTGAAGATGTAGATGGAATATCTAATTTAGCATTATTGGACGAAAAGACAAACAAAGGTTATAAAAATGCTGTATTTCCTTTAAAACGGAAATATATTATTGATCGTGATAAATCAGGAGGTTTCGTTCCGATATGTACAAAGAATGTGTTCTTGAAGTATTTTAGTGACTATCCGCCGAAAATATCATTTTGGACACAGGATGATCGTGATAAATATGAACAGGATTTGGTTCGCGTTTTAGGAAACTATTTGGAGGTTAACAAATAATGAAAAAAGATATTTATTCGTTTTATGAATTAATACAGGAATATAATGTAAAAGTTCCGATAATTCAGCGAGATTATGCCCAAGGTAGGGATATCAATATTGGTCTGTGTGGAAATTTTTTAAAAACATTAAAAGAGGGCATAATAGATGATAGAACTATAAATTTGGATTTTATTTATGGTAATGTAAAAGGTGATGAATTTCTTCCACTTGATGGACAACAACGCCTTACCACATTGTTTTTGTTGCATTGGTATGCCTGTGAGAAAGAGTGTGTTAATAAAGAAACAAGAAATATTCTCAAAAATTTTTCTTATGAAACCAGATTATCTTCACGGCGTTTTTGTGAAGCACTTGTCGATGCTTATAGCAATATTTCCATAGATTCTGAAACAAAAAATATTTGTTCACAAATTCGTGATTCGAGTTGGTTCTTTTTGTCTTGGAAAGACGATCCGACCATTCGTGCCATGTTGCGAACTATTGATATAATTCATAATTTGTTCAAAGACGTAGAGAGAATTTGGTCGTCGTTGGTGAACAAAAGAAGTATTGTATTTCACCTGCTTATTCTTGAGGACTTTGGACTTTCTGACGATCTTTACATTAAGATGAATGCCAGAGGAAGACTTTTGACACCTTTTGAAAATTTAAAAGCGGAGATAGAAGACAAATCAACAAAATCGGGCTGGGAAAAAAATAAGACAGCAATGGAGCGTTTTTCTCATAAAATGGACGATCGGTGGACGCAGTTCCTGTGGAAAAATTTTAGAAAAGATAACTCTGTAGATAATGCACATATGAATTTTATTACCATAATTGTTATGGCAAAATTATCTACAGGTCAAATTTTAAAGGGGAACGATCGATTAGAAGCTATAAGGAAATTAAATGAAAATAGTTTTGCACGCGATTTAATTGACTATATTGATAATGAAACTTTTGAATATCTCTATAAATCCTATGATTTGTATTTCAATTTATTTGAGAACGACGCAATGCCAACCTTAAGTATTGATATGTGGAGACACACTCCTGAAAACAACCTTTTATATCAGGTGCTTTTGGGAACTAATACATCTTACACTCATAAAGTTATGTTTTTCGCACAAACCGAATACCTTCTCCGTAATGCAGACATTAAGCAAGATAAATACGAAGATTGGATGCGTGTCATAAGAAATATTGTATCACGAGCCGATTTAACACCTGATGGCAAAAGAAGTGATATTATCAGAAGCCCAGAGACATTTAACGGTGCCATTAATTTGGTGAGCGAGTTGGCGTCTGGGAGCAGTAATATTTATGAATTCTTATATAATAATTCGATTTCCTCAACTTTTGCAAGTAAACAAGTTGGAGAAGAAACTCTGAAAGCTAAAATTATCATAAAATATCCTAAATACAAAGAATTGATACAAAAAACCGAGGACAACGAACTGTTAAGGGGCAGCATTTCATTTGCTTTGGAATGCGCAAACTACAAAGATGATATAGCAAGTATAGATTTTGATAAATTGGCTGAAGTGCAGCTTGTGTTTGAAAAATATTTCAATAAAGATTTGGAAAGCGGCAGTTTAGAGTTTGACAAATTAAGGAGGGCTTTATTGACCATTGAAGTGGAAGGAAATTATAGATTCTATGATTACTGGTGGTCTTATTGGAATGCCGGAAATGCTGAAAAAAGGAAATTGTTTCCGTTATACAGAGAAATTGAGTATTTTATAGTGCAAAATAATTTTCGCCCGTACTTTAAAAAATTAGTGGAAAAACTAATATATCAAAGTTATGATGACATTATTTCCAATTTTACGAAACCGGGAAATATGGAAAATTGGCAGTACAGATTAATTAAAGAAGAAAATTTACTGAAGAATTGTCAATCAAAATATATTGCTATTTCTCAAGACCGTTCTTATTGTTTTCTGTTAAAAAGTAAACGTCCACCAGATATTGAGGGAAGCAAGAAAATAGTATAAAATGAACGCACTGCTGCTTTTTGATTATGAAACCTAGCACATATAACTTTATTCGCCGCTCTGCGTTCTGCATTAAAGACTTGCATGATTAGTAGCTTGCTCTTCGCTATCGGCTCCTCCAATGCGGCTGATTTCAAATTGATTAATTATCATCTTCATTTTTTGGGGATAAGTGTAACATATCATTGATAAATTAATATATAGCTTTAATAATTTTTTCAAAACCCCTTACAATTTATTTAAAACATATGTTATAATACAAATATAAATTCACAAATGAAGTGTATCACAAGTGGGCAACAGCAACGTTCACCAAGTTAATCACAAGCGCATAATGAAGCGGTATTTCGAGAATAGTTTTTCTGGATTTGAAGAACATGAAATTCTTGAAATACTGCTTTTTTTCTTCCGCAAGTGAATACTGATGAAATCGCACACGCCCTGATCGAACATTGCGGTTCGCTCCAAAAGGTCTTTAAATCGCCCGTTGAAACGCTGAAAGAAGTATCGGGAGTCGGCGAAAATACTGCGGTCGCGTTGAAATTCATCGGCGACTTTTTTGAATATGTGATATTAAAATCAAGCAACAATGAAGTGTTTTTTAACAGCACGGAAAGTTTTGTTAAGTACAGCAAAGAAAAATACCGCACACTACCGCACGAATGTTTTTCGGTTTATTATTTAGACAGTCAGCTACGGTTGCTTTTTAACGATGATTTTCAAAGCAATGATTCGGGAATGGCTGAGTTCTACATTCCGCGTATAGCGAAAAAAGCGGTTCAGTACAACACGAAAAACGTTATTCTTTCGCATAATCATCCAAATGGCGGCTGCCGACCGTCGGTGACGGATTTTTCCACTACCCGCAGACTGGCAACGGTTTTCAGCGGGTTGGGAATAGGTCTGATCGACCATATAATCATCAGCGGCGACAAAGATTATTCTATGCGCGAAAGAGGTGATTTGCCCGAAGTATGGCGGTGACTGAGAAGCGATGAAATATTACAGTCAAAATTACACAAAACCCGCCGCCAAGCGTGGCGGGTTTTCATATATTATTGATTTATTGTTACTCGCTAATCGGGAATTTGTAATATCACAAACGACAAAGCATGATATATTCTTCTTCGTTTTCATCTACAATTTCAAATCCCACTTTTTTATACATCCTTACAGCATAGTTTGCTTTTTGCACAGCAAGTGATGCTTGTTTATATCCTCTGTCTTTGAGAATACGGAGCATTTCTTTCATCATTGCAGTGCCTATTCCCATTCCCCGATAATCCTTGTACAATGATATTGCAAATGAGGGAGTATCATCATCTATGTGTCCGTAATCATTCATCATACGTACCCAAACAGCACCAACAGGCTTATTATCAATTTCCGCAATCAAACAAATATCATCTTTTTTCGTTCCAAAGCCGGTTACATACACTTGCAGTTCAGGCTGATTAATAATTGATCTGGGCGGTGGAGAAATTCCCGGCGGCACAAATATAGCTTCATATAAAAAGTTGTTCAGTAAACTATCTTCTCCCTCTAATATAGTTCTAATTTTATATTTCACGGCTTTTCCCTCCAAATCCCGATTTGTCGATTTTCCTTTATAATATTTTACAATATCTCAAAAGAAAAGTCAACCGCCAAAAAGCGGAGCGCCCCGCTCCGCTTTCTGTTATTTTAACAACTCCGCCCCGCTTTTCCAAGCCTGCCCGATTTTCCCGCCGATTGCATAATACCCGTTTCTCATCTGGTCAAATGCGAACGCGCCGAGTTTTCCCGCGTCGATGTTTCCTTTTTCATCAAGTATTTTCTCGTCCGCGAGAACGTTTATTATCCTGCCGAGTATCCTTAGACCGTAAGGCTCGTCCTCGATTTTCTCAACGGAACATTCAAGAGTCAGCGGATACTCTTTGATTATCGGCGCGTCAATTCGACTGCTTTTTTCCGCGTGCAGTCCCGTGCGCTCGAATTTGTCGCTTATCTTGTTTGCGGAGGCAATTCCGAAAAAATCCGACGCTTTCAGCGTTTCAACGCTCGGCACGGCAAGCGTAAACGCACCGCGCGCCTTGATGTTTGCGACCGTTTTATGCTCCGTTTCAAGGTTCAGCGCGACCATATCTTCCGCGCAGATACCGCCCCACGCCATCATCATCACGTCCACGGAATTGTCCTCGTTGTATGTTCCTATCATATAGGTCGGCATTGGAAATAAAAACGGCTTTGCTCCAAAATCTTTCATAAAAAAACTCCTTCCAAAATTTAAATTTGCATTTTCTATATTATAACACATTCCAACATAATAGTCAATCCCCCTTGACGCCCGCGAAAAATTATAGTATAATATTCTTGTACAACGAAAGCGAGGTAATAAAAAATGATTTGGCGGCGCGGAAATTATAATGAAAACACGGTCGATATGATACTAAATCAAATCGCCGTTGGAAAATATTTTCAAAACGGCGAGTGGTATGTCGGAGTAACCGCAAACGCTGTTCAAAGCCTTACGGCGCACGGCTTTGCGGGGGAGGAAATTTTCGGCAGAACGCTGGACTTCGCGGTTCGGGATATACCCGCCGAAAACGCTGTAAAATGCAAGCAGGAGATACTTAAACTTTACAAAAATACATCGTGCGATGACGAAAGCGATTTTCTGTCAGACAAGTTTGCTAATCTTTTTATCTATGTATTTGAAAAGAAACCAAAACTTGTAATGCACATTGACGTGAGCGGTTTTACGCCCGTGAAAACTCTCCCCGAAAACCCTGTTTGGATAACCGAAAAATCGCGGGACGGAACTGTAACCCGAAAATTTTATGACCACGATTTTTCCGAGGAGGAGTTTGCGTATCTTCTCGAACATTTCCGCGAGGTGTTCTTAACCGGTGCGTTAAATACGCTTGTTATTCAGCATAGGAGCATTTGCGAAATGTGGGTAAACTACGGCGAGAGATGCTGCAGAATAAGCTACGATGCGCACACCTCACAAGAGGGAGGATATGCAAGTTGGCGAAACGGTTCAAAAGCGAGAAAGCCCGTGAAGTTTTTCGTGGGCGAATATCCCGCCTATATGGTTTGCACGGATGTTGAGCAATATATGACGGCGCTTTCATATTTCCTTAAAAACGACAGAAAGCCCGCTAAGCGCCAGAATGTTTTGTGGGCGTGGATAAAAGAGGATAAATTCCCGAAGAACAAGTAAAAAAATCCAAATATTCCCTATCGGAATAATAAGCAAAAATCCGCAGAAACTAACTTCAGATTTCCTACGGTCTGAAATTCACAATGCAAAATAGACCGAAAAACCACAAAAGAAAGGAATGAAGAAGTATGAGTATTATGGACAGAATAGCTCTTTGTATTCTGCTTATAGGCGGACTTAACTGGGGCTTGGTCGGTATTTTCCAATTCGACCTTATCGCGTGGGCATTTGGCGGTGCAGACAGCGTTATAAGCCGTATTCTTTATATCATCGTCGCGCTGTCAGCAATCTGGTGCATTTCTCTGCTTTTCCGCAAAGAAGCCCTTACGCGCCGCAGTGCGGACATGGGCTGATAATTCGGCGTCAAACTAAAGAGAACGGCGGGCAGTTTTGCCCGTCGTTTTTCTTTGCGGGAATTTTTTAAAGCGCTGAAAAAACAGTTGAAAAAACGCGAAGTTTGTGATATAATATAGAAAACGCAATATCTTTAACAGGATAAACGGTATATTTCAAAGGGGCGTAACATTGGTGCGGGGCAAAGCCTCTTTGTGATATAATATAGAAAACGCAATATCTTTAACAGGATAAACGGTATATTTCAAAGGGGCGTAACATTGGTGCGGGGCAAAGCCTCTTTGTGATATAATATAGAAAACGTAATATCTTTAACAGGATAAACGGTATATTTCAAAGGGGTATAATATAGAAAACGCAATATCACAGAAATCCAAATAAAGGCGGTGAAAACAATGCGCGCGGTATTAAACTTTTTCAAAAAAGAGGCTGTCTTGTGCATATCGGGAATATTGGCGGTAATTTCCTGCTTTATAGTCCCGCCGTCCTCGGCATACGCGGAGTATATCGACTTTCGCGTATTGATACTTTTGTTCTGCCTAATGCTCGTAGTCGCGGGAATACGTCAGACGGGCGCGTTTACGGTTATCTGCGACGCTCTGCTGAAAAAACTTCACAGCATAAAAACCGTCGGACTTGTCCTAGTACTCCTCAGCTTTTTTATGAGTATGTTACTCACAAACGACGTATCACTCGTCACGATAGTGCCGTTTACTCTGCTGTTGTTTGAGAATTTGCAAGGCGAAAAGAAAGGCAGGGCGCTGATAATCCTGCTTGTTCTGGAAACCGTTTCCGCAAACCTCGGCAGTATGCTCACCCCGATGGGCAACCCGCAGAATTTGTATCTGTATTCCAAATTCAACCTGTCTTTCGGCGAATTTTTCAAAATCGTTTTCCCGTATTCGGCGTTATCGCTTGTAATATTAATCGCGTCTGTTTTCCTGCTCCTGCCGAAGATGAACACAAAGAAACCCGACGGCGGCGCGAAAATAGACAGCAAATTCAGACTGATAATGTACATAATCCTGTTCGCCGTGAATATGCTGACGATATTGCGCATACTCGACGATAAGATACTGCTTGCGATTGTAGTTGTCGCGGTGCTGTTGTTGGACAGACGGCTTTTTGGGCAAGCGGATTATTCGCTGCTTTTAACATTCGTATTTTTCTTTATATTTGTAGGAAATATGGGTTCAATTCCCGCGCTTTCCGAGGGACTTGGGAGCGTTCTGCGGGGCAGGGAAGTGTGGATTTCCGCCGCGCTGTCGCAGGTGATAAGCAACGTTCCCGCGTCAATCCTGCTGTCGCGCTTGTCCGATAACGCCGCCGCGCTTATAGTCGGCATAAATTTGGGCGGTTTGGGTACGCTGATAGCGTCTATGGCAAGCCTTATCACTTACAAATTCTATGCGAGAGCGCCCGAAAGTTCTCCGAAAAAGTACATTCTCACGTTCACGGTTTACAGCGTCTGCTGTTTCGCGGTTCTGGCGGGATTATATCTGCTTATTTCATAACGTTCATTCGGCGGGAGATTTTCCCGCCGAATTTTTTTGAAAAATTTTTCAAAAACCCCTTGACAAATCGGAAGATTAGGAATATAATATAATCAAACATATGAATGATTGTTCAATTGATAACTTAAAAAGGGGAAATTATTATGCCGATAATTGAGAATGACGCGCCGCAGTGCGAGTTTTTGTGTGTTCACCCCGACACGGTGGATAAGATACAAGCCGAAATGCCCGCAGAGGACACGCTGATTGACCTTTCGGAGCTTTTCAAGGTTTTCGGCGACAGCACGAGAATAAAGATACTGAGCGCCCTGAGCGGTGCGGAACTTTGTGTGTGCGATTTGTCCACGATTTTGGGAATGACAAGCAGCGCCGTGTCGCACCAATTGAAAATACTGAAGAACGCCGAACTAGTTCGCTTTCGCCGCGAGGGGAAAACCGTGTTCTATTCACTAGCGGACGGACACGTTAATACTATTTTAAAGCAAGGACTTGAACACATAAACGAATAAAGCACCAAAACTGCTAAAGGCAGAATTTATAGACCGAAAGGACAGAAAGCTATGAAAAAGACATTTAAACTTATTGATTTGGACTGCGCGAACTGCGCCGCTAAAATGGAGGACGCGATTAAAAAAATCGACGGCGTAAAATCCGCGTCCGTAAACTTTATGACGCAGAAAATGACATTAGAGGCGGACGACGACCGCTTTGACAGCATTTTAAAAGACGCCGTAAAAGTTTGCAAAAAGGTAGAACCCGACTGCGAGATAGTTGTTAAATGACAGGAGGCGCGTATGATAAAAAGTATGACCGAACGTATTCACAGCGGCGATTTGTATTTCTTCGACGATGAAGAAATAACCGTACAGCAATTAAAAGCGCGGGATAAGGTTTACGATTACAACAATACGCGCCCGTCGGAATTTGAAAAACGGCAGGAACTTTTAAAGGAAATGTTCGCCGAAGTAGGGGAGAACTGCGTAATTGAACCGCCGTTCCACGCGACGTGGGGCGGGCAGAACGTACACTTCGGGAATAACGTCCGCGCGGGATTTAACCTCACGCTTATGGACGATACGCATATCTATGTCGGCGACCACACGATAATTTCCCCGAATGTGACGATTGTCACCGCAGGCATACCGATACTTCCCGAACTCCGCGAAAAGAATTATCAGTACAACGCGCCCGTCCGCATAGGGAAAAACTGCTTTATCGGCGCGGGGGCAATTATAATAGCAGGCGTAACGATAGGCGACAATACTGTAATCGGCGCGGGCAGCATCGTCACAAAAGACTTCCCGCCGAACGTAGTAGCGCGCGGAAATCCGTGCAAAGTAATACGCTGGATAACTCAGCGCGACAGCGAGTTTTTCTTTAAGAAAAAGCGTATTCTTTGGACGGCAATTGACGCTGATGTGAAAAACAGTAACGGCGAAACGCAGGAATAAACGCAAATTCTATTAACTAAAACGGAAAGCTGGAATTATTATGACGAAAAAGCAAAAGAGAATGTTGTGTCGGATAATCATTTCGGCAGTCGTGTTTGCTGTCGGTTTGGCTTTGGGAATTGTATTCCCCGACAGTACAGGCGTTATGAGCGGTCTTTTTTACGTCCGCACGGGACTGCTCCTTGCGTCGTATCTTATCGCGGGCTTTGACGTTTTGCTGAAAGCCGTGCGGAACATTCTCCACGGACAGGTGTTTGACGAGAATTTCCTGATGACAATAGCGTCGATAGGCGCGGTCGTTATCGGCGAATACAGCGAGGGCGCGGCGGTTATGATTTTCTATCAGGTAGGCGAACTGTTTCAGTCGGTCGCGGTCGGAAAATCGCGTCAGTCTATCGCCGATATGATGGACATAAACCCCGAATACGCGAATGTAGAACGAGAGGGAATTGTAACCGAGGTTGACCCCGAAGAAGTAGCCGTCGGTGAAACGGTCGTGATAAAACCCGGCGAGCGTATTCCGCTTGACGGGGAAGTGATATTCGGCTCAAGCGGACTGAATACCGCCGCCCTTACGGGCGAAAGCGCCCCGCGCGATGTGACGGCAGGCGACGAGGTGATAAGCGGGTGCGTAAACACGGACGGTCTGCTTAAAATCCGCGTAACAAAGCCGTATTCCGACAGCACGGTCGCGAAAATCCTCGAACTTGTGGAAAATTCCTCCGAAAGCAAAGCGAAAACCGAAAACTTTATCACGCGCTTTGCAAAAGTCTACACCCCGATAGTTGTCATAGCCGCCGTACTTCTCGCGGTATTACCCTCTGTTTTCATAGGAATTACAAGCGGGGAATGGAAGTGGAGCGATTGGGTCTATCGTGCGCTTACGTTCCTTGTAGTAAGCTGTCCGTGCGCGCTGGTGATTTCCGTACCGCTTTCATATTTCGGCGGAATAGGCGGTGCGTCGCGCCACGGGATTATGATAAAAGGCGCGAATTATCTTGAACAGCTCCAAAAAGCGAAAACGTTCGTGTTTGACAAAACGGGAACGCTTACAAAAGGTTCTTTCGCCGTAACGGAAACTCACGCCATAGGGATTTCCGAACGTGAACTTCTGTCATTCTGCGCGGCGGCGGAGCAGATTTCACAGCACCCGATAGCGCGTTCGATAGTGGACGCGGCAAAGGAAACAGGCGAACTTCCGCAGACTTCCGATGCAAGCGAAACAGCGGGTTTCGGCGTAGAGACGGTGATAGACGGCAGGAAAACAGCGGTCGGCAATTCGCGCCTGATGGAAAAAGTCGGAGCGCACGCCGATGAAACCGAAAAAGCGGGAACGGTAGTACATTGCGCGGTTGACGGCGAATACTGCGGTTATATTCTCGTATCTGACGAGATAAAGGAGAACAGCCGTTCTGCGCTGTCTGAACTTAAAGAAATGGGCGCGGAAAAACTCGTAATGCTGACGGGCGACAGAGAAGTCACCGCCAAAGCGGTCGCGAACACCGTAGGTTTAGACGAGGTGCGTTCTCAGCTTTTGCCCGACGGAAAACTAAACGCGCTCGAAGAAATCTACTCGGCGAAATCTCCGAACACAACGCTCGTATACATTGGCGACGGAATGAACGACGCGCCCTCGCTTGCAAGAGCCGACGTCGGCATAGCCATGGGCGCTTTGGGCAGCGGCGCGGCAATCGAGGCGGCTGACATAGTGCTGATGAACGATGATATATCAAATCTCCCGCTAGCCGTCCGCACGGCGCGGAAAACTCACAGCATAGTAATGCAGAACATTATATTCGCGCTTGCCGTGAAAGCGGCGGTGCTGATACTCGCGGCGCTCGGCATTGGCAATATGTGGCTTGCCGTATTCGCGGACGTAGGCGTATCCGTTATCGCGATACTCAACGCCATGCGCTGTATGCGCACAGGGAAAAAAGCGTCACTTTAACGCTTTCACCATACAGATTTTAGAGAATATAATATCCGCGATAAAAGCGGCGGCGTGTATCATCACACCGCCGTTTTGTGCGCACAGCGCGACGAATGTTATTTTCAGCACGAGAGCAATCCCGTCGCAAACGCAGAATATAACCCCGCGCTTTTCGGGATTTTGCGCGGAAAATTCCCGCGCCGTCATTGTGAAGTAAAGCGTAAACATTATGAACACAAAAAGACTTCCGATAAACTCTGCAACAATTGACCGCGCGATAAAGCACGACAACAACGCAATCATTCCGCAAAGAATGATATAAAGCGCGGTTTCCCCGCATTTTTTTGTAAAAGCAATCATCACAAATCCCCATTTCAAATTTTTTCCCAATAGCCTTAATCTGATTTTACCATTTTCTTCCAGCAAATTCAAGAGTGAAAACCTGTCAGATTTTGACTTAATATGTTGACAAACGTTGAATGTAGTGATATAATAGAAGTTAGAGGTTAATAGACGGAGTATCAACGCATTAACTCAAAGACAATCTAAAACGCGCCCGCAGGGCGCACCGTAGGGTAATCCGCAAAGCGGATTACTCGCTAACTACTAACAACTATTCTCTATACGCTAACCAACCTCAGCCATTTATAAAGGAGCATAAAAACTAAATGGATATAATTACCATACTTATAATATTGCTAGGTTTAGCCAACGGTTTCGTCTACTACATAACTTGGCGTTTAATAGCTAATCTGCAGAAACTAGTTCACCCGAAAGCGGACAGGCGCAACGGAATAAAGGCGGATCTTTCGATAAGTTCGGAGGAGGCGGCGGCGCTCAGCAAAAGTTCCGATAAGGCGTCGTTTTTCTATACGCTGTTTATCAACATAACCGCCGTGTTCCCGCTTATGGGAATTTTGGGAACGGTAATGTCGCTTATGAAACTAACGGGCGCGGACGACATTTCCGCAAACTTCGGGACAGCCTTGCGGACAACGCTCTGGGGACTGATTTTCGCAATAGTTTTCAAACTCTTGGATTCGGTAATTTCCCCGCGCCTTGACAGAGCGCTCGATGAATCGGATTATCTGATACACGAGCATGATAAAGAAAAGAGGAACGGATAATGAAACGCAGGCGCGGTCGCGACATTATCATTGAACTTACCTCGCTTTTGGACGTTATTATGATAATCATTTTTATGGTGATGAAAGAAAACAGCAAGATGATTGTCGATAAGCAAAACGCGGTGAATTCCATGGCGCAGGTAAATTCTGAGCAAACCGAACAGATAAAAGACTTGCAGGCGCAGGCTGACGATTTGACGGCACAGCTTGACGACGCTCTGGAAAAACTCGGCGAGGGCAACGCGGAGGAGCTTTTGGAACAGCTCCACGCCGCGGAAAACAAACTCGCGGGCTATCAGGCGATAGACGATGTTGTAATAGTGCTGAATATAGGGCTTGAAAATAATTACAACAACACAGTCCGCACGCTGTCTTTCGGCAGAATTAACGAGCAAACGCAGGTTATTGAAAACAACAGCGACGAGGAATTTGAAGTTACGCTTAATAAACTAAAGGTTTTTGTGAGTGAATATATTGACAAAATCACCGCAGACAAGACCAACCAGACGATTGTCTACATAGTTTTCACCTACAACGCCCAAAAGGTGTATCAGCGCGATTACAAGGCGGTCGGCGAGGTTCTCGAACAAGCGGAAACAAAAGCGAATAACGGGAATTTCCGTTACAGGATAAATCCCGTAACATAAAATTTATGAAAGGAAGTTTAATATGAAACATAACGAGCAGAATATGCCGCCTGTCGACCCCCGCGAACCCGAAATGCACGACAGGCACGGCAAGCACAGGAAACACGAAAAGCGCCGCAGGAGAGGACCGTCGTTCGGGTTTATTTTCCTGTTGATTATTATACTTGCGGTCGCGGCGTTTATCGTCCTTTGGAAGAACGGCTTAATTCACATCGGCAGAGAGGCGGGGCAAGGCGCAGGAAACGGCGGTACTTCGTCCGCAGCCGAGGAAGTCACATCGTCAACGGTCGAAAGCACGGTCGTTGAAATCAAGGTCGATGAAGATAAAATCTACCTTGACGGCACACAAGTTGCAAGCGCCGATGAACTGAAAGAAAAGATAACCGCAATAGGCGACAAGAAAACCTACAATTTCGTCCACGAAAGCGCATTGAAAGCAACCTATGACGAAGTAAAGACAGTGCTTTCAGAGTTGGAACGCGCACTGAACATCAAGGTTGACTACAACGACGAAACGAGCGCACCGTAAGAAGTAAGATGTTAAAGTTGCGCCACCTGCTTAACAAATGCCTCTATCCACACGCGCTTATGTGGCGCAACTTTCGATGTAAGATGTAAGACCTTTAAGTCAAGAGGTTGACACACTAGGCAAAGCAATGCCCCCGCTAACGCGGGGGCGGTTTTGTTAAGGCGCTTACGGCTCTTTGTATGGCATACCTTATGGCAGACTTATGGCAGACTTTATGGCAGACTTTTTGGCTTAACAATGCGCCTTTGGCAGACTTGGCATACTTTTTTTATTTCTAAGAACATTTTTATAAATCACATGCACAAAACTGCACACGCAAAAAACGTATAGAATTTGCGATTTCTGGCATAAGTCTGCCAAGCCCGCATTACAATGCGGTTTGTGCCTGCCATAAAGTATGCCATAAAGTCTGCCCGACTAGTAGCTAGTTTTATAGATGCTGGTAGCTGGAATGTGCCGTCTAAACCAAACACCCCCGCGACCTGCGGGGGCGTTGTAATTCCCTAGACAATCAACGCATTGACCTAAAGACAATCTGATCGTCCGCGAGAGCGGACACATTTGCTGTGCCAGCGTTTTCCGCAAAGCGGATAATGCGTGCACTCTTAACTATAAACTGTTTCCTAGGTTCTGCCGTAAAAGTCGTCCGCAAATCTTTTAAGCGCGTCAACCGTTCTGTCAATGCCCAGCGCCGAACTGTCAACGCAAATCTGATAATTCTGCGGCTGACCCCAACGCTTGTCGGTGTAGTAGTTGTAGTAGGACGTGCGTTGCTTGTCTATGCGCTTTACATAGTTTTCCGCGTGCTTTTCGGCTATGCCGTAGACTTCAATCGCGCGTTTTACCCGCACTTCAAACGGCGCGCTGATGAAAATATTCAGCACCTTTGAAAAATCGCGCAGAGCATAATCCGCACACCTGCCGATAATAACGCAAGGACCTTCGGACGCGATTTTCCTTATAGCCTCCAGCTGCGCGAAAAACAGCGCGTCATCAAAAGGCACCCCGCCCTGACCGTATGTCGTAGACAGCAAGTACAAAAAGCTGTTCGAGCGCCGTTCGTCGTTTTCTTCAAAGTGCGACTTGTGAATTCCGCTGCTCCCCGCGGCGATTTCCAACAGCTTGTTGTCGTAAAACTCCACTCCGAGAGCATTAGCGAGCTTTTCCCCGACCTCGCGCCCGCCGCTGCCGTATTGCCTTGTAATCGTGATTATTCTGTTAGCCATAGTAAACAACACCCCTTTTCCTGCTGGTTGTTAGAGAATAGTAGTTAGAGATTAGTTCTTTGTCCCAAACGCACTATTCCCTGTTAAACGATAACAGTTGTCATTGCGTTCTTCTTGCTACTATTATTATAGCATATATTAAATGCAAAATGTTGATAATTTATATATTATTTCGTTGATTTCGGTGAATTTTGTTTATAATGCACAAATATAATTGCCTTGATTATATAAGAAAATAAAATTTGCAAAAAGTGCTTGACAAATCGAAAATGATGTGATATAATATATCGGTAAAGCAGAGCCACCACACTCTCACCCGCCGACGGGCGTTTGCGATGATAGGGTTTCCTACGGTGCAGGCGTTGTATTTTCAGTCAGGCGCGGTAGTTTATTCGATAAGTACCCCGATACGGGATAATTACGTTTAAGCGTGAGTTGTGCAGCTCACGCTTAAATTATTTCCAAAGGTTAATACGAAAGGCGGTGCTCACAATCGCAGCGAAAGAACAGCTCATAAACGAGGATATTCGGGAAAAGGAAGTAAGGCTGATAAGCGCCGAGGGCGAACAGCTCGGCATTATGTCGTCGAAGGAAGCCCTTGAAAAAGCGTATGACGCGGATTTAGACCTTGTGATGATTTCACCAAATGCAAATCCTCCGGTATGCCGTATAATGGATTACGGTAAATACAAGTTTGAGCAGACAAAACGGGAAAAAGAGGCCAAGAAGAACCAGAAAACAGCCGATGTCAAGGAAGTCAAGATGTCGCTTAACATTGATACGAACGATTTCAATATCAAAGTCAAGAACGCGATAAAATTCCTGCAAAACGGCGATAAGGTAAAGGTCACTATTCGATTTAGACGTATGCGGGAACTTACGCACGTCAATCTTGGCGAAGACCTGATGAAACGCTTTTGCGACGCGGTCGCGGAGTACGGCGGTTCCGACAAGCCCTCAAAGCTGGAGGGACGAAACTACGCCGTTGTATTAAGCCCTAAGAAATGATAAGCGATGAACGTGAGGATTTGGAACGTTTTTGCTTTTAATGAAAATTTAAGGAGGAAAAACAAATGCCTAAAATCAAAACACACAGCGGCGCGAAAAAGCGCTTTAAGCTGACGGGAACAGGTAAAGTGAAGATGCAGCACTGCGGTAAGCGCCATATACTTACCAAAAAGTCCACCAAACGCAAAAGAGGTCTGCGCCAGGGCGCATATGCCGATGTTACAAACGTAGAGCAGGTAAAGAGCCTTATTCCGTACAAATAAGCGAAAACGCGGATTTCGCATTGTAACGTGATTTTAACGCAACCCGATGATATAAGGAGGATAAAGAAATGGCAAGAGTAAGAGGTGCGCTTGCTACGCGCAAGAGAAGAAATAAAACTCTAAAGCTCGCAAAGGGCTATTGGGGAGGAAAAAGCAGACTGTTCAAGACCGCAAAAGAGGCGGTAATGAAGAGCGGTCAGTATGCGTATATCGGCAGAAGACTGAAGAAAAGAGATTTCAGACGCTTGTGGATAACAAGAATTTCCGCGGCTTGCAAAGCGAACGGAATGAATTATTCCACGTTTATGAACGGGCTTAAAAAGGCGAATATTACGCTTAACAGAAAAATGCTCTCTGAAATCGCAATAAACGACGCCGCAGGTTTTACCGCGCTTACTGAGAAAGCAAAGGCTGCGCTTTGATTGGATTTTCTCACGCCTTGATACACGGGGCGTGAGATTTTCAATATTTTAGGCTTGTTTACAAAGCCGCGTAAACGCGCGGGATTTTGGCGTTCGTGGCTTTGTAAGCAAACCGATTTTAGGGGCGGGAGGTGTTTTTTTGGAGATAATATCCTCGCGCAGGAATTACAACGTCCGCGTTGTGCGGGAGCTTTTGAAAAGCGCGGAATACCGCCGCCAAACGGATATGTTTGCCGTAGAGGGCGATCACCTTTGCGGGGAACTTTCGCGGTGTACCGATATAGAGTATTTCCTCTATACGGAAAAAGCCGGGAAAAAATACCCCGAAACCGTAAAGCGCGCTGTAGAGAAAGCGCATTATTCGGCGGTAATAACGGAGGAACTTTCCGAATATATTTCCGATACGAAAACCCCGCAGGGGCTTTTTGCGGCGGCGGAGCGTTTCGGCGTGGAGATTTCGGAAAACGCTGACAGAATAGTCGTGCTTGATAACGTCCAGGACCCGAAAAACGTCGGTACGATAATCCGCACCGCCGAGGCGCTGGGATTTGACGGCGTGATATTCATAAACGGCTGCGCCGATAAGTTCTCGCCGAAAACGCTGAGAGCGTCTATGGGCAGCGTGTTCAGAATGCCGTCTTTTTTTCCAAAGGACGTAAACGCGCTTAAAGAGCGGTTGGCGGGCTTTGAAATTTACGCCGCTATGCTCGACAAAAGTGCAAAGCGTTTGGGAGAAGTGAAATTCACGGGAAAAACCGCTGTCGTTATCGGCAACGAGGGCGCGGGCGTATCGCGGGAAACGGCCGAAATATGCGGTGAAAAGCTGTATATTCCGATAAGGAAAGCGGAAAGTCTGAACGCGGCGGCAGCCGCCGCGATAATATTGTGGGAAATTTCCGACAAGAACCAAAGAGGAGAAGATTAGTTTTGTCTAAGTTAGTAATTCTAGAGTCGCCGTCAAAGGCGAAAACAGTTAAAAAATACTTGGGCGCGGGATATGAAGTGATAGCCTCAACGGGGCATATTATCGACCTGCCCAAGTCCAAATTCGGCGTTGACGTGGATAATAACTTCGAGCCGCAGTATGTCAATATGAAAGACAAGGCTGAAATAATCAAAGAACTGAAAAAGCGGGCGAAAGACGCCGATACCGTCTACCTCGCGACCGACCCCGACCGCGAGGGAGAGGCTATAGCATGGCACTTGTCGCACCTGCTGAATATCGACGAGAAAGCCAGAGTACGCGTAACGTTCAACGAGATAACGAAAACGGGCGTGCAGTACGGAATGAGCCACCCGCGCACGATTGACCCAGATATAGTAAACGCCCAGCAGACGCGCCGTATTCTTGACAGGATAGTCGGCTACAAGCTGTCGCCGTTTTTGTGGAAAAAGGTGCGCAGAGGACTTTCGGCGGGCAGAGTTCAGTCAGTCGCGGTGCGCCTTATCGTAGACCGCGAGGAAGAAATAAACGCGTTCAAAACGACGGAGTATTGGAGCATAGACGCAAAACTCTCCGCCGCGTCGTCGAAGAAAACATTCGCGGCAAAACTTGCCGAAGTGGACGGCGAGAAAGCGAAGATAGACAATAAAGAGCAGGCGGACGCAATCTTAGCGAACCTCAAAGGCGCGAACTTTGTCGTCAGCAATCTGAAAAAGTCACAGCGGAAAAAACAGCCTGCGCCGCCGTTTACCACGTCAACACTTCAGCAGGAGGCGTCGCGCCGTCTTTCGTTCCAGGCAAGAAGAACTATGAAAGCCGCGCAGGAACTTTACGAGGGCGTTGACGTCGAGGGCACGGGCGCGGTAGGTCTTATCACCTATATGAGAACCGACAGCCTGCGCATTTCCGAAGAGGCGAGAACCGCCGCCGCGGAGCATATCAAGAACGTTTACGGCGAGAAATATCTCCCCGAAAAACCGCGGGTTTTCAAGTCCAAAAGCAACGCGCAGGACGCGCACGAGGCAATTCGCCCGACAAACGTCGAGTTTACTCCCGAAAAGGTGAAAGGTTCGCTCACGAGCGACCAGTTCAAGTTGTATAAGCTGATTTGGGAACGCTTTATGGCAAGCCAGATGGCAAACGCGGTAATGGACACCGTGTCTGCCGAGATAACCGCGAAAAACTGCCTGTTCAAGTCAAGCGGTTATTCCGTGAAGTTTGACGGCTTTACAAAATTATATGTTGAAAGCAGTGACGACGAGGAACAAAGCGGAGCGCTCCCGAAACTCGAAAACGGCGAAACGCTCAAATGCGCCGATTTGTCGGGCAATCAGCACTTCACACAACCGCCCGCGCGATATAACGAGGCGTCGCTTATCAAAGCGCTTGAAGAAAACGGTATCGGCAGACCCTCCACTTACGCGCCGATTATCTCTACGATACTTGACAGACACTATGTCGAGCGCGAAACGGGCAATCAGCTTAAACCTACGTCCTTAGGCGAGGTCATCACGGGTCTTTTGAAAGATAAGTTCAACAATATCGTTGATGTGAAATTCACGGCGAAAATGGAAAGCGACCTCGACGATATTGAAAAGGGCAGTAAGGATTGGGTGTCCACTCTTGATAAATTCTACAAAGGCTTTGCAAAATCGCTTGAAAAAGCGGAGCATGATATGGAGGGCAAACACCTGCGTGTTCCCGACGAACCCACCGATATAATATGCGAAAAGTGCGGGAAGAATATGGTCATTAAAATCGGACCATACGGAAAGTTCTTAGGCTGTTCGGGATTTCCCGAATGTACGTTCACAAAGAAGATAGTTACCGAAACGAAAGGTCGCTGTCCGAAATGCGGCGCGAAAATGCTCCTCAAAAAGTCCAAAAAAGGAAAGCCGTTCTACGGGTGCGAGAACTATAAAGAATGTAACTTTATGACATGGGACGTACCGCTTGAGGAAAAATGCCCCGAATGCGGTATGACATTGTTTAAGAAAACGGGAAAACAGGGCAAAATCTACTGTGCGAACGAGAACTGCGCTTACGAAAGACCGCTCGATAAATAACGCTGTTTTGAGGAGAATTAAATGTCGGTTAAGGTGATAGGCGCGGGGCTTGCGGGGTGCGAGGCGGCAATGCAGTTAGCACGGCGCGGTTTTTCCGTGGAACTTTACGAGATGAAACCCCAAAAGTTTACGCCCGCGCATAAGTACGAGGGTTTTGCGGAACTTGTCTGCTCAAATTCTCTAAAGTCGAAAAGCGCGGACAGCGCGTGCGGATTGCTTAAAGAGGAAATGCGAATGTTAGGCTCCGTTATCGTTCCCGCGGCGGAAAAGACAGCCGTGCCCGCGGGCGGAGCGCTCGCCGTGAACAGATACGCGTTTTCCGACGAGGTAACCCGAATTATCCGAAACGAGCCGAACATCACGGTGATAAGCGCGGAAGTGACGGAGTTTCCCGAAAAAAACGCGGTAATCTGTACAGGACCGCTGACGGGCGGCGCGTTTGCCGAAAAGATACGCGAAAGGTGCGGAGAGTATCTCAGCTTTTACGACGCGGCAGCGCCTATCGTGACCGCCGAAAGCATTGACTTTGACACGGCGTTTTGCCAGTCGCGCTATGATAAAGGCGGCGCGGATTATCTCAACTGCCCGATGAACAAGGACGAGTACGACGCTTTCTATAACGCGCTGATAAACGCCGAGAGCGCACCGCTCCACGAGTTCGACCGCCCCGAAGAAAGCGCGGGACTTAGGGTCTACGAGGGCTGTATGCCCGTCGAGGTACTCGCAAAGCGCGGGTATGACAGCGTAAGATACGGCTGTATGAAACCCGTGGGGCTTACCGACCCGCGCACGGGAAAACGCCCCTACGCCGCCGTTCAGCTTAGAAAAGAGGACGCGGACGGGACGATGTATAATTTAGTCGGATTTCAGACGAACTTGAAATTCGGCGAACAGAAACGCGTCTTTTCGATGATACCGGGGCTTGAAAACGCGGAGTTCGTGAGATACGGCGTTATGCACCGCAACACGTTCCTGTACAGTCCGAAACTGCTGGACGAGCATTTTATGCTCAAAGGTTCGGATAACGTGTTCTTCGCGGGGCAAATGACGGGCGTTGAGGGTTACGTCGAAAGCGCAATGTCGGGGATATGCGCAGGACGAGCATTAGCGGATATTCTTTCGGGAAAATCCCCGCTTTCTTTCCCGCGCACAACAATGACGGGCGCATTGTCGAATTATGTCGCGAACGCATTTACATATAATTTCCAGCCCATGGGCGCTAATATGGGAATACTGCCTCCGATAAAAACGGCAGTGAGAAAGCAGAGCAAACAGGAGAAGTATCACGCGCTCTCGCAAAGGGCGCTGGCTGAATTAGAGGAACTTATTCGGATATAAGGAGAATTTTGATGAGGATTGTAATAGACGGTTTCGGCGGGGACAACGCCCCCGACGAGGTACTTAAAGGCGCAGCGCTTGCCGTAAAGCAGTTAGGTGTGGAAGTCGCGGTTACGGGGGATTTAAAGGTACTTAAAGAGCGTATGTCGGCGCTCCAAATTCCCGAAAACGGCATAGAACTTGTACCCGCCGAGGGAGTAATAACGACGACGGACAACCCGCGCTCAATACTTAAAGCAAACGCAGGTACTTCAATGGGCGTGGCGTTTTATATGCTGGAACGCGGGGACGCGGACGCGTTTATTTCCGCGGGAAGTACCGCCGCGCTTGTTTTGGGCGGTACGCTTATCGAAAAGCGCATAAAGGGCGTTAAGCGCACGGCGCTCGTGCCGTTAATGCCCGCCGCGAACGGCGTTAAGTACGCGGTAATGGACGGCGGTGCAAATCTCGACTGCCGACCCGAAATGCTCCTGCAGTTCGCGATTTTGGGCAGTTGTTTTATGGAAACGACAATGGGCGTAAAAAATCCGCGTATCGGTTTACTTAACATAGGCACGGAGGACGAAAAGGGCAGAGAACTCGAACACGAGGCGAAAGACCTGTTGGATAAGCAGAGTACGCTGAATTTCTTAGGCTATGTAGAGGCGCGCGAGGCTCCGCTCGGCGCGGTGGACGTGCTTGTGACCGACGGCTTTACGGGAAACGTGTTCCTCAAAGCCTGCGAGGGTATGGGCGTTTTGATGAAAGATTCGCTGAAACAAGTGATGTTCGCAAATCTCAAAACGAAGATAGGCGCGCTCTTAGTCAAGAAACAGCTCGGAAAAGTTATGCGCCATCTGGATTATAAGGA
The DNA here is from genome assembly GCA_947628655.1 of uncultured Clostridia bacterium. Taxonomy (GTDB): domain Bacteria; phylum Bacillota; class Clostridia; order Oscillospirales; family Ruminococcaceae; genus CAG-115. The sequence continues at coordinate 44,294 of CANRAS010000003.1, forward strand.
AATAGGCGGTTCGCCCCTCCTAGGCACGGCAAAGCCCGTGTTCAAGGCGCACGGTTCAAGCGATGAAAAAGCGTTCCTCGGAGCGTTCCGTCAGGCGAAGATATTTGTCGAAAACAACACGATAGAAAAAATGACCGAGGCTATTTCTCGCATAACTCCCGAGGGGGTAGTGTGGGATGAGTGAGTTTAAAGAACTTGCGGAACTTGAGCGGAAAATCGGTTACGAATTTAAAAACCGCGAACTTCTTCACCACGCAATGACCCATTCGAGCTATTCGGGAGGAAAGAATTACGAATGTAACGAGCGTTTGGAATTTCTGGGCGACGCGGTTTTGCAGCTTACTGTTTCAAAGTATCTGTTCACGAATATGAAAAACCTCCCCGAAGGCGAACTTACAAAACTCCGCGCGTCAATCGTGTGTGAAAACTCGCTTTATTCGTTTGCAAAGCGCATAGACCTAGGGAAATATATTCTCTTAGGCAAGGGCGAAGAAATAACGGGCGGGCGCGACAGAAAGTCGATTTTGTCCGACGCGTTTGAGGCGATGATAGCGGCGGTCTATCTTGACGGCGGCGACGAGCAGTCCGCAAAGATGATACTGTCGTTCGTGCCTGACATTGAGGCGCTGAAGTCGGGCAAGGTGCGCCTTGGCGACTATAAAACGATACTTCAGGAGATAATCCAGAAGAACCCCGAAGAGCATATTTCGTACAAGGTCGAGGAGTTTGACGGACCGCATAATCACAGAACGTTCACCGCGAATGTACTGCTTAACGGACAGTCCATAGGGAAAGGTTCGGGACATTCCAAAAAAGAGGCGGAGCAGGCGGCGGCAAAAGAGGCGGTAAGGCTTATGGGTTATGAAACGGACTAATATCTCGATTTTTATTCCGCATATCGGCTGTCCGCACAGATGTTCTTTCTGCGACCAGCGCACGATTTCGGGCGCACAAAAACCGCCGACCGCCGACGAGGTTTCCGCGTTGCTATGCGGGCAAGCCCCGCATTTGACGGAGAACGGTACATTGGCGCAAATCGCGTTTTTCGGAGGAAGTTTCACGGCGATACCGCGCGGATATATGGAAGAATTGCTGAAAGCCGCAAGCGACGCGGTAAAGCGGTTTCCGTGCTATACGGGAATACGCTGTTCCACCCGCCCCGACTGCATAAGCGAGGAAATTCTGGAACTTCTAGCGTCCTACGGAATGACCGCCATAGAACTTGGCGCGCAGTCAATGAACGACGAGGTGCTGAAAGCGAACGAGCGCGGACATACCGCCGATGACGTTCGCCGCGCGGCGCGTCTTATAAGGCAAAGCGGAATAGAACTCGGCTTGCAGATGATGACGGGATTGTATAAAGATACTCCCGAACGTTGCCTATATACAGCGGACGAGTTCATAAAGCTGTCGCCCGATACCGTGAGGATTTATCCGACCGTGATTTTGAAGAACACAACGCTTGGCAGTCTTTACGAAAAAGGCGAATACAAATCGTTCGGCTTTGATGAAACGGTGGAACTCTGCGCAAAACTGCTGTCCATTTTTGAGAGCAATAATATACAGGTAATAAGGCTCGGACTTCATTCAAGCGGAGATATTTCCCGCGATATGTTAGGGGGAGTATACCACCCCGCGTTTCGCGAGATAGTCGAAAGCCGCGCCGTACTTCGCGCTTTGACAGAGCGTTTTAACGCTTTGCCAAACGGTAACTATGCGGTTTTTACGGATAAGAGAAACATCAGTCGGGTAATCGGGCAAAAGCGCTGTAATATTCGTGCTTTGGGAGCGCTCGGCTATAACATAATCGTTAAAGAACGCGAGGGCGAAACGCTTGACATTGCCCCGCAAAAGGAGATTTAATGCTTTTTAAAAGTCTTGAAATACAAGGATTTAAGTCGTTCGCCGACAAGACCGTTTTGACATTCGACACGAAAACCACGGCAGTCGTAGGTTCAAACGGAAACGGCAAAAGCAATATTTCGGACGCGCTGCGCTGGGTAATGGGAGAGCAGGGCGCAAAAACTCTGCGCGGCGAAAAAATGGAGGACGTTATTTTCCACGGCACGGTAGAGCGCAAACCGATGGGATTTGCGCACGTCGCGCTGACGATTGACAACGCCGACCGCGCATTGTCCGTTGACGCTGATGAAGTCGTGATTTCGCGCAAACTCTACCGTTCGGGCGAGAGCGAATATCTTATAAACGGCAGGAAATCCCGCCTTAAAGACGTTCAGGAACTTCTGATGGGAACGGGTTTAGGTCGCGACGGCTATTCGATAATCGGTCAGGGCAGAGTAGCAGAAATAGTCAACGCCCGCGATACGCAGAGGCGGGAGATTTTCGAAGAGGCGGCGGGCGTTTCGCTTTTCCTGCACAAAAAAGCGGACGCGGAAAAGCAGTTAGCGCAAGCCGAGGAAAATATGACGCGCCAGCGCGACCTTATCCGAGTTGACGAGGAAAGACTTCCCATTCTCAAAAAGCAGTCGGAAAAGGCGCTGAAAGCGTCCGAACTTATGCAGAAGAAAAAGGAACTTGAAATTTCCGTTTCTGTCGCAAGACTAAATGAAAAGCGCGAAACGCTTTCGCAAATCAGCGACGATTTGTTGATTAACCGCGGAGAGTGCGAGCATTTCGAGCGCGACATCAAAAAAGCGGAGGACGAAATAGAAAACCTAGGCGATGATAAATTGGCAACACAGGGCAGATTAGAGCGCGTTCGCGCGAGCGTACAGGACGCTAATGATTTACTCGCCGAAAAACGCGCGGAAATTTCCGTCGCGGAAAACGACCTTAAACACAACGAAGAACGCCGCGCGGAACTTACCGGGCAATTAAGCAGCGCAAAGGAAAACTCCGCGACATTCGACGAGCAGATAAAGGAAGTAGAGGGAAAAATAGACGGCGCGCAAAAATCGGCTGAAGAATACGAGAAAAAAGCCGCCGAATACAGTAAAGTCTTAGATGATATTTCCAACCGCAATTCCGCCGCGGGCGAGGAATATTCCGCGCTCGAAAGCGAACTTGCCCGCCTGCGTTCCGAGGAGGCAAAGCAGGAACTTGCCGTATCAATGGCAAAGCGCACGGCAGGGGAGGCTGAAACCCAAAAGCAAAACTTTCTAAGCGACCTGTCAGACGGCGAAGTGAAAACGCGCGAGTATAAAGAAGAACTCGCGAAAGTAAAGAAAACCGCCGTCCAAAACGCCGAGGAAAAGGACACGGCGAAAAATCGCCTTGCGGGTATGGAGCGCTTAGCCGAGGGCAAGCAAAAGCGCTATGACGAAACGCGCAAAGCGCTTGACGAAGTAAACTCAAAACTCAACGAAAAACAGCAGCGCTATCGCGTATTGTCCGATATAGAAAAGAGCAAAGAGGGTTACAACCGCGCGGTAAAGGAAATACTTTTAGCGGGAGAGCAGGGGAGAATACACGGTATACACGGCATTGTCGCCGATGTTATAACAGTACCGCAAAAATACGTTACGGCTATTGAAACCGTACTGAATTCCGTTATGCAGAATATTATCGTGGACGACGAGGAAACCGCGACGCGGTGTATTCGGTTTTTAAAGGAAACAAACGCGGGCAGAGCGACATTCTATCCCTTAACGTCGATGAAAGGGCGCACCCTGAACGAAAACGGTCTGCGCGGCGAAAACGGCTTTGAGGGCATTGCCTCCGAACTCGTGGAATGTGCCGACGAATACGCGCAAATCATATCCAACCTTTTAGGGCTTACGGCGGTAGTGGACGATATAGACACCGCGACCGTTATCGGAAAGAAATACGGCTATAAATTCCGCATCGTCACGCTTGACGGACAGTTGGTAAACGCGGGAGGTTCGTTTACGGGCGGTTCTAAAATAAGCCGAGGGGGAATTATCTCCCGCAAGCAGGAACTTGACGCGCTGTTTTCCGAAATTGCAAAGCTAAAGGAGAGCGCCGCCGCAAAAAGCGAGGAGTTCGAGCGCTACAAAGCGGAAATCGCGAAATTCAATATCGAAAGCGAGGGTATGACCGAGCGCATACGCGAATTAGAACAGGAGGAAATCCGCAGCGGCGCGGAAGTGTCAAGGCTTACAAGCCTTATAGAACAGCTTGACGCTCAAAGCGAAACCGCGCGCAGAACGCTTGAAAACTTCGACAATCAGATAAATCAGCAGACAAAACTCGCCGAAACCGCAAATCAAGCGAAAGATGAATTGCAAAAACAAATAGCGGAACTTGAAACCCGTCAGGAGGAGCAAAGCGGAAAGCGCACGGAAACCGAAAACAAACTGCGTGATATTTCCGAAAAACTTAAACAATGCAACCTCGATAAACTCGCCTGCGAACGTGACATTGACGTGTTCAGACAGCAGATAAAGAACATAGAGGAAAACCGTAAAACGCTCGTTGAAAACAGCGACGGCTACAAACGCGCGATGGCTGAACTCGACGGGCAGGATCGCGAAATCCGCGAAAAAATCGAGCGCGTAAAGCGCGAGATTACCCAAAGCGCGGGAGAGCTTAACGAAAAAACCGACGAGATAACCGCGCTTACAAACGAGATAAACGAGTTCGACCGCAAGATAAGCGAACTTCACCGCAATATCAACGACTATAACCGCGACAAGGAGAAATTCTCCCGCGAAGTCGCGCGTCTTGACGAGCGTCAGGTGACTGTTCAAAAAGAGTATGACAAGATAGTTGCGTTGCTTTTCGATAGTTATACGCTTACGGTGTCCGAGGCGCAGGAGCAGGCAAAAGTCCCCGAAAATCTCCGCACCGCTGAAAACGATTTAGCGGAACTCAGCAAGGAAATAAACGCCTTAGGCATTATCAATATGGCGTCGATTGAGGAATACGAACTTGTGTCAAAACGGTACGAGTTTCAGTCAAAGCAGTTAAAGGACATTGAGGACAGCAAGCGCGAACTTGAAAAACTGATAGCTGAAATGACGGAGAGCATAAAAACGCAGTTTCTCGACAGTTTCAACGACATTAACCGCCATTTCAAGAACGTTTTCGTGCAGATATTCGGAGAGGGCGCACACGCCGAACTCGAACTCACAAACCCCGAAGACGTTTTGAATTCGGGAATAGAAATAAAAGCCGCGCCTCCGGGAAAGGTAATTAAAAACCTTATTTCGCTGTCGGGCGGCGAGCAGGCAATGGTGGCAATAACTATCTATTTCGCGATACTTATGCACCGCCCGACGCCGTTTTGTATGCTCGACGAGGTAGACGCGCCCCTTGACGTTGTGAATGTTGAAAAATACATAAACTACCTCAATCGTTTCAGCAATCACACACAGCTTATGATAATCTCGCACCGCCGCGGCACTATAGAGGGCTGTAAAGTCCTTTACGGCGTTTTTATGCAGGAAAAGGGCGTTTCGCGCCTGTTAAGGCAGGAACTTACCGATGATTTGGAAGGAGTAACGAACTAAGTATGGGATTATTTGATAAATTCAAAAAGAAAAACGGCGAAGAACTCCCCGAACAGCCCGAACAGACAGAGGAGCAAACCGCCGATACCGAAAATCAGCCCGCCCCCGCCGACCCCGCCGAGGACGGCGCGCGTCCCTCGCTCCTTGAACGTTTAAGCGGCGGCGCGCCTATCTTTACCGACCACGAAAGCGATATTCAGTATAACGAGGAGTACGCCGCGCAGGAGAAAGAGCGCAGTTTCTACAAGCTGAAAGAGGGACTGAAAAAGACCAAAGACGGCTTTATGTCCAAAGTGGAACTGCTGATAAACTCTTTCACGAAGATAGACGAGGATTTCTTTGACGAACTCGAAGAAACGCTGATATTATCCGACATAGGCGCGCAGACCTCGGCGAATATCTGCGATAAACTCCGCGCGGAAGTAAAGAAAACGGGCGTTACCGACCCCGCCGAAGTAAAGCAGATGTTAAAGAATATCATCACGGAAATTCTCACGGGCGGCAACGAACTGAATATTTCGACAAAACCGTCCGTTATAATGGTGATAGGCGTAAACGGCGCGGGAAAAACCACGACAATCGGCAAAATGGCGGCGAATTTCAAGGCGCAGGGTAAAAAAGTTATCGTGGCGGCGGCGGACACGTTCCGCGCGGCGGCTATCGACCAGCTGAACGTCTGGACGGAAAGAGCGGGCGTTGATATTGTAAAGCACGGCGAGGGCAGCGACCCTGCCGCGGTGATATTCGACGCGATTTCCGCCGCCAAGGCGCGCGGCGCGGATATAGTCTTGTGCGATACGGCGGGCAGACTTCACAACAAGAAAAATCTTATGGACGAACTAAAGAAGATAGCGCGCGTAATTTCACGGGAACTTCCCGGCGCCGCTATTGAAACACTCCTCGTACTTGACGCCACGACGGGGCAAAACGCCGTAAGTCAGGCGCAGCTTTTCAACGAAGCCGCCGATATTACGGGAATTGTCCTCACAAAGCTGGACGGCACGGCGAAAGGCGGTATCATTATCCCGATAAAGGACGAATTGGGGCTTTCTGTAAAACTTGTCGGCGTAGGCGAAAAAATAGACGATCTTCAGCCGTTTGTCCCCGAAGATTATGTGAACGTGCTTTTCGATTAGCAAAAATTCCCCGTTAAAACCGAAAATATCGGTACTTGACTTTAATTGTTTTATATGCTATAATATAGACAACGCAATATCTTTAACAGGATAAACCGTATAACTCAAAGGGGCATTATATTGGTATGGGGCAAAGCCTCTTTGTGCTATAATAGTATTGTATAACTAATTAAACGCAAAACAGCGTTTTGCGAAACGCTTTATAAAATTGTTTGAGAAAGGATTATTTATGAAACAACAACTTCCTTCAGGCGAAGAACAATCCCCCGACCGAAAACGGCTTATAATCGCGTCAAACAACGCGGGAAAAATCCGCGAGTTTAAAGAACTTCTAAGCCCGTACGGCTTTGAGGTGATTTCTATGCGCGACGCGGGATTTAACGGCGATATTGTCGAGGACGGCGAAACGTTCGAGGAAAACGCACATATCAAGGCGAGAACGGTTTTCGAGGCGACAGGAGAACCCACAATAGCCGATGACAGCGGTCTGGAGATAGATTTTCTGGACGGCGCGCCGGGTGTGTATTCCGCGCGGTACGCGGGCGAGAACGCGACGGACGAGGAACGCTGCGCAAAGGTACTAAACGAAATGCACGGCGTTGCAAGAGAATTGCGCGACGCGCGGTTCGTATGCACGCTGTACTTCGTTTACGCGGAGGACGACGAGTATTCCGTCCGCGGAGAAGTGAACGGCTACATAGGTTATGAACCGCAGGGGAAAAACGGATTTGGCTATGACCCGATTTTTATGCTGAATGACGATGAAAGTATGGCGGATTTGGACGAGGGGGAGAAAAACCGTATCTCTCACCGCGCTATGGCTTTCCGCAAGCTATCGGAAATATTAAAGGAGAAATTTTCTTGAATGTTGACAAGTAAACAAAGAGCAAAACTGCGTTCGACGGCGCAAAGCTATGACCCGATATTCTATATCGGCAAATCGGGGATTTCGGACGAGATAATTTCTCAGCTGGAGAACGCGATAAACGCGCGGGAACTGATAAAGCTGGGCGTTCAGGAGAACTGCGAGTATTCCGCGCGGGAGGCCGCCGATATAATCGCGCCGAAACTTTCCGCGGACGTTGTGGCGGTCATCGGCAGGAAATTCGTACTCTTTCGGCGCAGCCGCGACCCAAAAAAGCGGGTGATAGACCTTGGGAAGTAAAAACGCGGTAAAGACGGGAATTTTCGGCGGTGCATTCAATCCTCCGCACATCGGACACATAAATCTCGCACGGCAGGCGATAGAACAGCTAAACCTGCGAAAACTCGTGATAGTCCCGACGTTTGAAAGCCCGCATAAATCGACGCGGCTTTTGCCGTTTGAACAACGCCGTGAGATGTGCAAAAGGGCGTTCGCTCCCCTTGACGGCGCGGGAAATTGCAATTGCACGATAGAAATATCCGACATAGAGCGCGAACTCGGCGGGGTAAGCTACACGATAAATACCTTGCGGGAACTTTCAAAACGCTGTCCCGACGAGCGGTTCTATCTGCTTATCGGCGGCGATATGCTGTTTTCGTTCGACACTTGGTATAAGTACGAAAGCGTCCTGAAAGAAAGCACGGTCTGCGCCGTTGCCCGCGAAAACGACAGTTTCACGGATATGGTGGAGTTCGCGAATAAATTAGGACGAGTGAAAGTTCTTCCGACAAACGTTGTCGAAGTATCGTCCACAGATATAAGGGAGCGTTTAGCGAAAGGCGGGGACGTATCGGCGCTTTTGCCGAGCGAAGTCGCGGATTATATAAGAGAAAATAATTTATACAGCGCATAAAAGCGCGGTTGATTTTTGACGGCAGGGGGGAGTTAAGCGAAAAACGGCATCGCTTTTCGCGGATAAAATGAGCAAATATGCGGATTTTGACGAATACGAAAAATTACTGCGCGAGCGTCTTTCCAAAAAACGCTTTACGCACAGTATGAATGTAGCGGAGGAGTGTTTTAAACTCGCGGAAAAACACGGCGCGGACAAGCGCAGATGTTACCTTGCGGGAATGCTGCACGACATAATGAAAGAAGAACCGCCCGAACGTCAGAAACAGTATACGGCAGACAGCGGATTAGACCCCGACCCCGTGGAAATAGCGACAAAAAGCCTTTGGCACGGAGTAGCGGGCGGATATTACGTCCGCGAGGTGCTGAAAATCGACGACGACGAGATAATCAGCGCGATAAGATACCATACAGTGGGGTGCGCCCGAATGAGCGTTATGGAAAAAATCGTGTATCTGGGGGATATGATTTCCGCCGAGCGCGATTACAAGGGCGTTGACAAAATGCGCGAGTATTGCTATAAAGACCTCGACCTCGCAATGAGCGTAGCGCTTATCTATCAGATAGAGTGCGTGTGCGCAAAGTGCGGAGCGTTGCCGATGGCGACCGTAGAGGCGTACAATTATTATTTGAAGTACAATAAGGATAAGGAGAGCCTATGACCGACAGAGAAGAGCTTGAAATAGCTGTAAAAGCATTGGACAGTAAGAAAGCCGAAAACATAACCGCGCTGAAAATCGGCGACCTAACGGTTTTAGCGAATTATTTCGTAATAGCCTCGGCTACGAGTACGACGCAGGTAAAAGCCCTAGCGGACGCGGTGGAATACAATCTTGAGCAGGCGGGCGTTAAGCCTAAAAGTATCGAGGGCGTACAAAGCCGAAATTGGATAGTGCTGGATTATATTGACGTTGTTGTTCACATTTTCACAGACGAGGCGCGGGAGTTCTATCAGTTGGAACACCTATGGGCGGACGGCGAGAAAATTGACATTTCAAGTGTAACAACACCGTAAATGAGCGGGAAATATCTGCTAACTTGTAACGGTTTATTTTGTATAAAATAACCAAAAACTTAAAATTGGTGTTTTTTTTGGCGTAAACTCTTGACAAAATGAAAGATTTGTTGTATAATATTTCATATACTTTATGTATGACTACTGAAAGTAGGAACCTATGCCATGCGGCAAAGGGAGGGAAATATAAATGGCAGAAATTCGTCTTGGGAAAAATGAATCTCTTGAGACTGCCCTGAAGCGTTTCAAGCGTTCATGCGCAAGGGACGGCGTTCTTGCTGAAGTTCGTAAAAGAGAGCATTACGAAAAGCCTTCGGTAAAACGTAAAAAGAAGTCCGAAGCTGCTCGCAAGCGCAAGTATTGATTTGCATAAAGCGAACTTATCTTAAAGTGCGAATTGATTAACAGAAAAACGGTTGAAGCGGGCAGGAGTTGTCCGCTTTAATTCTTTGTTGACGGAGGGATAAAACAATGGAAATGTACAAGCTGGATTACGGCTGGGAGATTTATGTTCCCGATGGCTGGGAAATGGACAGGGAGGAAACGGGCAGTTATTACTTTTACCCCTCCGATTCCGAAGACGAAACCACGCTTTACGCCTCTGTATTTCATTCGGAATACCAGAACCTGCTTACCCCCGAAGAAGTTATGCAGCAGAGCTTTGAAAAAAGTATGCCCGAAAACGTTCAGGTCACTACATATCTTATAAACGTCCATTGCAAGGCGTTTTCAACAGTCACCGCAGACGGCGTTTTTCACTATGGCGCGGGGTATTTCTGCCCCGGAAATCTTCTCACGCTCAACGTCTTTTCCAAAAACGAGGACGAGGCGAGAAAGGTTGCCGCGGGGTTTGATAAGGTAAACTTTACAGGCAGGAGAAAAAATGATATTTAAACCGACGTTTCATCTGAAAAACGTTCTGTCCGTTGACGAGGATTTTTTGAAGAAAAACGGCGTAGACGCGTTAATCCTCGATATGGACAACACTCTTGCACTTCACGGAAATCCCGCCCCCGTGGACGGTATCCCCGAATGGCTGAATAAAATGAAAACGCTCGGCATAAAAATGCGCGTTGTTTCAAATAACACGAAAAAGCGCGTAGCGCCGCTCGCGGAAAAACTCGGACTTGCCTTCACGGCAAACGGCGCAAAACCGCTGACGTTCGGCGTAAACCGCGCGGTGAAAGCTATGAACGTCCCCAAAAGCCGAACGCTCGTTGTCGGCGACCAGATATTCACGGATATAATAGCGGGCAATCTCGCGGGAATACGCACGGTGCTTGTAGAGCCGTTTCATATGGAAACGATGTGGCTGTTCCGCTGGAAAAGAAAACTTGAAAACTTCCTGTTTGGCAGAGAACAAAACGATTTGGAGATGAAGTAATGATAACATTCGGACCGGGAGGAAATTCACTAAGCTGGGGAAACCGCAAGTTTCCCGCCGATTTACCGCAGTATCTAAAGGATTTGGGCTTAAACGGCTATGAAGTAGAGTGCGGGCGCGGCGTTCGCTTGTCGCAGACGGCGCAGGAACTTCCCTTACTCGCAAAGGAAAACGGGATATACATAACGCTCCACGCGCCGTATTTTATTTCGCTGTCATCAGTCGAGGAAGAAAAACGGCAAAACAGCGTAGGCTACATATTAGAATCCGCAAAGGCGGCAAAAACAGTCGGCGCTGAAAAGATAGTCGTACACAGCGGTTCGTGTTCTAAGATAAGCAGAGCCGAGGCGCTTTATCTCGCAAAACAAACGCTTGCTATGGCACAAAAGGCGCTTGACGAAAACGGGCTTTCCGATATAATCATCTGCCCCGAAACAATGGGAAAGATAAATCAGTTAGGAACGCTCGAAGAAGTTGTGGAACTATGCAAAATCGACGAACGTTTCCTGCCGACGGTAGATTTCGGACATCTGAACGCGAGAACGCTCGGCGGGATAAAATCTCGCGGGGACTACGCGAAAATGCTGAATTACATCGAAAATGAATTGGGTCACGACCGCCTGTCGCGTATGCACATTCATTTCAGCAAGATAGAGTATACAAACGGCGGCGAGAAAAAGCACCTGACGTTTTCGGACAGCGTTTTCGGTCCGCAGTTTGAACCGCTGTTGGAGGAAATCCGCGAGCGCGGGCTTGAACCCTCGATAATATGCGAAAGCGACGGCACGCAGGCTGAGGACGCCGCCGCGATGAAGAAATATTACGAACGCTTGTGATTTAGCCTTAAATTTAAGGAGAACGATATGAAGAAGATACTTGTGATAAACGGACCTAACCTTAATCTTTTAGGCGAACGCGAACCCGCCGTTTACGGGGACAATTCGCTTGAAAAAATAAACGCGAAAATTTCCGACAGCGCAAAGTCGTTAGGCTTTGAAACGGATTTTTTCCAGTCGAACAGCGAGGGCGCGCTTATCGACCGTCTGCACGAGGCGCGTCTTGACTGCGCGGGCGTTATTCTGAACGCGGGTGCGTATACGCATTACAGTTACGCGATAAGAGATGCAATATCGGCGATAAAGATACCCGTTATAGAGGTGCATTTAAGCAATGTGGACAGCCGCGAGGAGTTCCGAAAGACAAGCGTAATAGCGCCCGTCTGCAAGGGGAGTATTTCGGGCTTTGGCGAATACAGTTATCTTTTGGCGCTCGACGCGCTTAAATTCTTGCTTTAGAAAGAAATGATAAATATGAACGAAAACAGCCGACTGGAAGAACTTGTTAAAAAACTTCCCGCCGATAATTCCGCCGTGCTTGTCATCTCGCCTATATCCATAAGGTTCTTGTGCGGATTTGACGTGGAAAGCGGTATGCTCCTAGCGTCCAGAGAGGCGCGTATCCTGTTTGTGCCGAAAAGCGCCGTAAACGCGCTTAAAGAACGCATAAACGGCATTGAAGTAACAGCGCTGACAGCCGACGGGCAAATGCTTGATATAATCGTAAAATATGGCATAAAGCGCGTTTATATCGAGGCGGACAAGATGACCGTCGCGGAATATAACGTGTTTAAAGAACAGCTCCACTATGCACAGCTTGATACGTCAAACGCGCTTGACAAAGCGATTGCCGAACTTAGGTGCGTAAAGACCGAACAGGAACTCACCCTTATCGGCAGTGCGCAGAAGATATGCGATAAGGCATACGACAGACTTTTAGGCTCTCTGCGCAAGGGAATGTCCGAACGGCAGATAGCCTCTATGCTCGAATATTACCTGATAAAGTTCGGCTCGGAGGGCGGAGTTCCCGTCAAGGTGCTGTCGGGCGAGAACACCGCGAATTTTGACCTGAATCCGAGCGACCGCAAAATATCGGACGGCGATATGCTGATAATGGAATTTGGCGCAAAGTTCGGCGGGTATTACGCGAAAATGTGCCGTACCTGCGGCGTAGGACGGATAGACCCAAAGCGCGAGAACGCTTATAATGCGGTGTCCTGCGCGATACACGACGGCTTGCGCGCTCTTCGCGCGGGAGTTGGCAGTAAAGTAGCCGACAGCGTGGCAAGGGCAACGCTTAATGCGTGGGGCGTAGACGAATACTGCTCCACAACATTCGCTCACGGAGTTGGCTTAGAGCTTGTAGAACCGCCGTTTTTAGGCAGAGGGAGTTTCGCCCTCAAAGAGAACACCCCGCTTTTCGTGAAGTGCGGAGTAACATTTCCGGGGAAATTCGGCGTAAAAATCGGCGATATGGCGGTTTTAACAGACATCGGCTGTACGAATTTGACCGAAGCTACAAAGAGTTTGGTGAATATTTAACGCGAAAATGCGGTTTTTTAAAAAATTTTTAAAAAACTACTTGCAAAATCGCTATAAATTTGTTACAATATAAAATGAGGTTTATATAGCCCATATTTTGGGTATTTATTAAAATAATGGAGGTTCGCTATGATAACAGCGGGAGATTTCAGAAACGGTATGACATTTGAAGAAGACGGCAATGTAATGCAGATAATAGAATTTCAGCATGTAAAGCCGGGCAAGGGCGCGGCGTTTGTCCGCACAAAGGTAAAGAACGTGATAACGGGTTCGGTCGTTGAAAAGACCTACAACCCGTCCGCAAAGTTCCCGACGGCGTATGTTGAGAGAAAGGATATGGAGTATACTTATTCCGACGGTGAACTTTATCACTTTATGGATCAGGAAACTTACGAGGACGTTCCCGTAAACGCAAAGGACGTCGGCGATAACTTCAAGTTCGTAAAAGAGAATATGATATGCAAGATATTGTCCTACAAGGGCAAGGTGTTCGGCGTAGAACCGCCCAACTTTGTAGAACTTCAGGTATCTCAGACAGACCCCGGATTTGCGGGAAATACGGCGACAAACGCTACTAAGCCCGCAACGCTTGAAACGGGCGCGGAGATAAGAGTTCCGCTGTTTATAAACGAGGGCGAAATCATTCGTATAGACACCCGCACGGGCGAATATATGGAAAGAGTTAAGTAAGGAGAGCCGTTAATATGACAATAGGTGAAAAGGTATCTTACCTCAAAGGTTTAGCCGAGGGAATAAAGACCGACGATAAAATCGTGAACGGCATACTCGACGTGTTAGCCGATATTGCCGAAAACCTCGCCGAAGTTGATGAGGAACTTGACGATGTAGCGTCCGTAATGACGGATATGGAAGAAAGCCTTGCCGATATTGAGGACGACCTCTACGGCGATGATGACGACGATTATTACGACGACGACATCGACGAGGAGCTGGACGGAATGTACGAAACCGTCTGCCCGAACTGCGGAAACTCTATCCGTTTCGATTACGAGCAGGCAAACGCGGGCGGAATGGACTGCCCGAACTGCGGAAAGCGTCTTGTGTTCGAGCTTGACGAGGACGATTCCGAGGAACTGTAATAAATAATAAACATTAGTGGACAATGGATAATTAGGGCTTTTGCTCTGTTGTCCGTTGTCTATTGTTTTGTCGGAGGGTATGAAAATTGAGCTGGCGAGATAATCTTATAAAAATAGAGCCGTATGTCGCGGGCGAACAGCCTAAGAAAACGAATTTCATAAAGCTGAACGCAAACGAAAACCCGTACCCGCCCTCTCCCAAGGTGGCGGACGCGGTTAAGAATTTCAACGCGGAAATTCTGAAAAAATATCCCGACGCGAACGCCGTTCCCCTCACCTCGGCAATAGCAAAGCGCGAGGGGCTTAAACCCGAAAACGTGTTCGCCTCAAACGGTACGGACGACGTGCTGTCGCTGTCGTTCCGCGCGTTCTTCAATTCGGACAAGCCGATAGTTTTCCCAGATATTACATACTCGTTCAACACGGTATGGTGCGATATTCTGCGGATACCTTATGAAACCGTACCCGTAGACGATAATTTTAACATAAACCCCGCCGATTATAAACGGGAAAACGGCGGTGTTGTCATAGTAAATCCGAACGCCCCGACGTCTATCGGGCGCGGACTTGATTTTATCCGCGAGGTTATGGACGCAAACCAAAACAGCGTTGTGATTATCGACGAGGCGTATGTGGACTTCGGCGGTACAACCGCCGTCCCGCTTTTAGCGGAATATGACAATCTGCTGATAACCCGGACGTTCTCAAAATCGCGCTCGCTTGCGGGTATGCGGTTAGGCTGGGCAATGGGGAGCGCCGAACTAATATCCGCGCTTTACGCGACAAAGGACAGTATGAACAGCTATCCCGTTGACAGCATAGCGCAGGCGGCGGGAATAGCGTCAATAGAGGACGAGGAATATTTTAAAACAACGGTCGCGAAAGTGATTTCATCGCGCGAAAGATTAACGCAGGAACTTCGCAAAATGGGCTTTAACCTGCCCGACAGCCAGACGAACTTTGTTTTCGCGGAGCACCCGAAATATTCGGCAAAGGATATTTTCGAGTTCTTAAAATCACGCGGCATCTATGTGCGGTGGTTCAATAAGCCGCGAATAGACAACCGCCTGCGGATAACCGTCGGCACGGACGATGAAATCGACGCGCTGATAACCGCTCTGCGGGAATTTATAAAGTAAATGAAACAAAAGAAATAATTTGGAGGTAACTAAAATGAAAATTGAAACAAAATGTCTGCACGAGGGATATTCTCCGAAAAACGGCGAACCGCGCGTTATGCCGATAGTTCAAAGCACGACGTATGTGTACGACAGCACCGACGACGTAGCGGCGGTGTTTGACGACCCGACAAAGAGCCTTATTTATTCGCGCTTTGAAAATCCCACGACCGACTGCGTAGAGAAAAAGATAGCCGCGCTTGAGGGCGGCGCCGCGGCAATGTGTACGTCCAGCGGTCAGGCGGCGAGCCTGCTGTCTATTCTCAACATCTGCGAGGCAGGCGACAGCTTTATAGCGTGCGCGTCCATCTACGGAGGGACTATAAACCTTTTCGGCGTAACGCTTAAAAGAATGGGCATAGAGTGCATTTGGGTAGACTCCGACGTAACGGAAGAAGAACTGAACGCGGCTTTCAAGCCGAATACAAAGGCGGTTTTCGGAGAAACCCTCGCGAACCCCGCGCTCACCGTGCTTGATATAGAGATGTGGGCGAAATGCGCGCACGCGCACGGCGTACCGCTTATCGTAGACAACACGTTCGCCACGCCGATACTCTGCCGTCCTATTGAATGGGGCGCGGATATTGTAATTCATTCCACGTCAAAATATATGGACGGTCACGCAGTGCAGGTAGGCGGCGTTATTGTAGACAGCGGAAAATTCGACTGGACAAACGGAAAGTTCCCGTGTATGACCGAACCCGATGAAAGCTATCACGGTATTGTTTACACGGAAAAATATTCGTTCGCTCCGTATATCGTAAAAGCGAGAATGCAGCTTATGCGCGATTTCGGGTGCTATCCCGCGGCAAATTCGTCGTTTTTGCTGAATTTGGGGCTTGAAACTCTCCCCGTCAGAATGAAACAGTACTGCGAAAACGCGCTTGCCGTCGCAAAGTATATCCGCGATACGGGCAAGGCGGAGTTCGTAACATATCCCGCTTTAGAGGGGAGCAAGGGTCACGAACTTGCGCGGAAGTATCTCCCGAACGGCACAAGCGGTGTAATTTCGTTCTCGATAAAAGGCGGGCGTTCGTCGGCTGTAAAGTTTATGGACAGCTTGAAACTTGCAAGCAATGAAGTACACGTTGCGGATATACGCACCTGCGTACTCCACCCCGCAAGCGCAACTCACCGTCAGCTTACCGATGAACAGCTTGAGGCGGCGGGCATAGACGGCGGTCTTATCCGCTTGTCGGTAGGTCTTGAAAACGTCGAGGACATCATTGACGATTTGAAATCAGCGTTCGCGAATGTATGACAAGCAAAACCGCGGGAACGTTTACAGAATGTGTAAATCAACAGATATATAAGCAACCGAAAGGAGAACTATTTTGATAACAGTAACGGACGTTTCCGTGTCGTTTGGCGGACAGGTCTTATTCAAGGACGCGGAACTTAAATTTACGGCAGGGAACTGTTATGGAGTAATCGGCGCGAACGGCGCGGGAAAATCGACGTTCCTGCGCGTTCTCTGCGGGGAACTCGAACCCACAAAGGGCACGGTAACGCGCCCCGCGGAACTCAGAATGAGCGTTCTGCGCCAAGACCACTATGCGTTTGATGATTACACGGTACAGGATACCGTGATAATGGGCAATAAAAAGTTATATGATATAATGCGCGAAAAGGACGAACTTTACGCAAAGCCCGATTTTTCGGACGAGGACGGCGAAAGAGCGTCGGTATTAGAGGGCGAGTTCGCGGAACTGAACGGCTGGGAGGCTGAAAGCGACGCGTCAAAGCTGGTGCAGGGTCTTGGACTTCCCGAAGAGATAATGGGACAGCAAATGTCCTCTCTTACGGGCAACGAGAAAGTAAAAGTTCTTTTGGCGCAGTGCCTGTTCGGCAATCCCGATATTATCCTTATGGACGAGCCTACAAACCATCTCGATGTCGAGGCGGTATCGTGGCTTGAGGATTTCCTCGCCGATTATTTCGGCACGGTCATAGTCGTGTCGCACGACCGCCATTTTCTTAACAACGTCTGCACGCATATTGTGGATATAGACTACGGCAAGATTAAAATGTATGTCGGAAACTATGAATTCTGGTATGAAAGCAGTCAGCTTATCCAGCGTATGATAAAACAGCAGAACAAGAAAACAGAAGAAAAAATAAAGGAACTTCAGAGTTTTATAGCAAGGTTTTCCGCGAACAAATCAAAATCCAAACAGGCGACTTCCCGCCGTAAATTGCTTGACAAGCTGACCGTTGAGGAACTCCCCGCAAGTTCCCGAAAGTATCCGTATATCGGCTTTGATATGGAGCGCGAGGCGGGCAAGGATATTCTTGGGGTCACGGGGCTTTCCAAAACGGTAGACGGTGTTAAAGTGCTGAATAACGTGAGTTTTACAGTTGCAAAGGGCGATAAAATAGCGTTCGTCGGCAACAATGAAATCGCCGTTACAACGCTTTTCCGTATCCTCACGGAAGAACTCGAACCCGACGAGGGAACGTTCAAGTGGGGAGGAACTATAACCACAAGTTATTTCCCGAACGACAACAGCGCGTTTTTCAACGACTGCGAGCTTTCGATAATTGATTGGATGCGTCAGTATTCCTCCGATGAAACCGAGAGTTTTCTGCGCGGTTTCTTAGGCAGAATGTTATTCAGCGGTGATGATGTGTATAAGCCCGTAAACGTGCTTTCGGGCGGTGAAAAGGTAAGGTGTATGTTCAGCAGAATGATGCTCTTTCATTCAAATTGCCTGATACTTGACAGACCCACCAACCACCTTGACCTTGAAAGCATAACCGCCGTAAACAACGGGCTTTCGGAGTTCAAAGGCAATGTGCTTTTCGCAAGCCACGACCACGAAATACTCGACACCGTGCCGAACAGGATAATAGAAATAACGGAAAACGGCTGTTATGACCGCCGCGGCAATTACGACGAATATATAGAGTGGCGAAAGGAAAACGTCGGCGGTTCGCTTTCCATTTGAACGTGCTTTTAAATACACCGCAATGGTTTTACCATTGCTGAAAAAGAAAGAATGGTTTTATGAACTATATTATTCTCGACCTTGAGTGGAACCAGGCGATAAGCGTCGCGCGTATGATACGCAAACCCGTAATGCTCCACGGCGAGATAATTCAGATAGGCGCGGTAAAAACGGACGAGAATTTCAACTTGCAGGATAAAATAAGATTGAGCGTCCGTCCGATGTACTATAAGAAAATGAACCCCCATGTCGAAAGGCTGACGGGCATAACGCAGGAACAGCTGACGTGCGGGCTGGAGTTTCCGAAGGCGTTCGAGATGTTCAAGAAATGGTGCGGAGATGATTTCAGATTTATAACGTGGGGCTTTGACGATGTTGGCGTGTTTTCCGACAATTTAACGCTCCACGGTCTTGACCCGTCTTTCGGGAGCAATTATATCAATTTACAGCTTATCTACAACCGCCAGACAAAATCGGAACATCTCCAATGCGCATTAGCGGCGGCGGCAGAGAGTATGGGCATACCGATTGACGTTCAGTGCCACGACGCATTAAACGACGCTTATCTTACTTATGAATTGTGCAGAAGTCTTGATATGACGTTGGGTATAGCGGAGTACGCCGAATACGCGGCGGCGCTCCCCGTACCTCTTGCAAAAGACGCGGTGAATAATATCCGCGACCTCAAAACAATGCTGTACGATAAGCGTGTGACGGATATTTCCTGTCCAAAGTGCGGCGGGAAATTAAAACACGGACAATGGCTGTTCAGCAGCGGGAAAAGCTGCAAGACCATATCAAATTGCCCCGCCGACGGGAACTTCCTGATTAAACTGAAAGCCGTGAAAATTTCAGACAGCAGCTATACGGTAATGCGCACCGTATTTTCGGCGTCCGATGAAGAAACCGCCGCTTTTAATGAAAAAATCGCGCAGCGAAAAGAGCGCAGAAAGAAACTCGCCGCGCAGGGAAACGGAGGACAAAATGATAAAAACAGTAATGTTTGACTTAGACGGCACGCTCCTGCCGTTCGAGCAGGAAGATTTCATAAAGCAGTATTTCGGCTGTCTTAGCAAAAAGTTAGTTCCGTTCGGCTATGTGCCCGAAGATACCGTAAAGAATGTCTGGGCAGGCACGAAAGCTATGGTACTAAACGACGGCTCGCGCCCGAACAGCGCCGCGTTCTGGGAAACGTTCAGACAGGCGTTCCCCGACAAGCCCGATGTCCGCGGAATATGCGACGAGTTTTACACAAACGAATTTGATATGGTAAAGGCGTGCTTAAAGCGTACTCCAAATCATAAGCCCCTTATAGAACGTCTGAAAAACGCGGGTATAGATACAGTTTTAGCGACAAACCCGCTCTTTCCCGAATGTGCCGTGGCAACGCGCCTTAAATGGGTCGGTTTATCCGAAAGCGATTTTTCTTACATAACAAATTACGATAACAGCACCTATTGCAAGCCGAACCCGAAGTATTACACGGAACTTCTCGAAAAGCTGAACCTCTCGGCAGACGAGTGCTTTATGGTCGGCAACAGCGTACCCGACGATATTCTGCCGACAAATGCGCTCGGCATAAGAAACTTTTTGATACCCGAATTTGCCGAAAATCCCGACAGCGCGGATATAAGCACATTCCGTTCGGGAACGCTCGAACAGGCTATCTCGTATATTTTGTCTTTATAAGGCAAATTGCAAAGAATGATAATGCAAAATCCCGCATAAACTCTATAAAAGGACTTTCCCCGAAGAAAGCCCGTGAGAAGTGCGAGGTTTTGTTATGGTTTACAGTTTCAATGATTTAAAATGCAAGGAGATAATAAACGTCAAAACGGGCGCCAGGCTCGGTTATCCCGATGATATAGAGTTTGACAGCTGCACCGCGAAAATCTGCCGGATAATCGTTTACGGACGCGCACGTTTCTTCGGACTTTTCGGTCGTGAGGAAGATTTCTTCATAAAATGGTGCGACATTGAGGTAATCGGCGAGGATACTATCCTCGTTTCCTGCGATGTTCCGTCAATTTCTACAAATAATCACCGGAGGGGCAAAAGAAGTTTGTTAAAATAGACGAATAAAACTCTATTGAAATAAAAGGCTAATTATGGTATAATACTAAAGTAACTGCGGTCGGATTTTCTAACCGCTAGTACACACACAAATGCAGCCCTTTATGGTGCGCAAAAAACGCGTTTGAGGGGCGGTCGTTTGTGGAGGAACACGGCATAACGCCGAATATTAACCAAAATCAGGAGGAAAACAAAATGGCAGTAGTATCTATGAAACAGCTTTTGGAGGCGGGCGTTCACTTCGGACACCAGACAAGACGCTGGAACCCTAAAATGGCTCCGTACATCTTCACGGAGAGAAACAGCATCTACATTATCGACCTTCAAAAGACGGTAAAGAAGTTGGACGAGGCTTACAACTTCATTCACGAAACAGCGGCAAGCGGCAAGGAAATTCTGTTTGTCGGCACTAAAAAGCAGGCGGCGGATTCCATCAAGGAAGAGGCGACCCGCGCGGGCGCGCATTATGTAAACGCTCGCTGGCTCGGCGGTATGATGACGAATTTCAAAACCATTCAGCGCCGTATCGCTCGTCTGGAGCAGCTCCACACAATGGAAACAGACGGCACATTCGACCTGCTCCCGAAAAAGGAAGTAATCAAGCTCAATCTTGAGATTGAAAGACTTGAAAAGTTCTTAGGCGGAATTAAGAATATGAAGAAACTCCCCGGCGCGCTTTTCGTTGTAGACCCGCGCAAGGAGAAAATCGCCGTATCTGAGGCGAAGAAGTTGGGTATCCCCGTAGTCGCTATAGTTGACACAAACTGCGACCCCGACGAGATAGATTACGTTATCCCCGGCAACGACGACGCAATCCGCGCCGTAAAACTTATAGCGGGCGCTATGGCGGACGCTATAATCAGCGCAAATCAGGGCAGCGGCGAAACCGCCGAACAGCCCGCAGAGGACAGCGAGGAAGAATAATTCACAAAGTTTACGTTCAGATGAATTCTGAAATGATATAGTTTAATGTAGAGGAGATAAAATACAATGGCAAATGTATCTATGCAGGACGTTAAAGAACTCCGCGATATGACGGGCTGCGGCTTGTCAGACTGCAAGAAAGCGCTTGAAGAGGCAAACGGCGACCGTGACGAGGCAGTAAAAATACTTCGTGAAAAGGGTCAGGCAAAGGCAGTCAAGAAAGCAGGCAGAATTGCCGCCGAGGGCGTTGTAAAGACTAAGGTAAACGGCAATAAGGGCGTTATCGTAGAGATAAACTGCGAAACCGACTTCGCCGCGAAATCCGAGAGATTTCTGGAAATGGTGGAGGTAATCGCCGATACTATTCTTGAAAACGACGTTGCCGACGTTGACGCGCTCAAAGCCGTAACAGCCGCAGGCACTTCAATGACGGTAGGGGAGTACCTGACCGATAAGATAGCGACGATAAGCGAGAATATCAACATTCGCCGCTTTACTAAAATGGAGGGACTTCTTATCCCGTATATGCACGACGGCGGCAGAATAAGCACACTTCTTAAAATTGAAACAGACAAGCCCGACAATGCGGAGGTTCTCGCCTGCGGAAAGAATGTCGCGCTCCAAATAACCGCGCTTAACGCGCAGTATGTAGCTAAAGAGGACGTTCCCGCCGACGTTGTGGCGTCCGAGAAGGAAGTTCAGCTCAAGCTCGTAGAGCAGGAGGGCAAGCCCGCAAACGTTGCCGAGAAAATCGTTGAGGGTCGCCTGCGCAAGTTCTATGAGGAGGTTTGCCTTAGAGAACAGAAATATTTTAAGGACGACAGTATGACCGTCGGCAAGTATATCGACAGCGTTGCCAAGGCAGAGGGCGCGTCGATAAAGATTGACAGCTATGTTCGTTACGAACGCGGCGAGGGTATCGAAAAGAAAGAGGAAAACTTCGCTGATGAAGTATCCTCTATGATTAAGTAAACAATCAAAATCAAACGGCTCTCCCTGTTTGGAGAGCCGTTTTTTATGGTTTTATGTATTCGCGAGTTTTTTCTGCGACAGTTCCTTGTATTTGCGTTTCGTTGCCTCCCCGCCGCGAATGTGGCGTTCCTGCTTGTTTTTGTCAAGGACGGCTTTCACCTCGTCGTGCAGCGGCTTGTTTACTTTCCCCAGCTTTTCCGTTATGTCCTGATGAACGGTACTCTTGCTTATTCCGAACTGCTGCGCGGTCGCTCTGACGGTCGCGTTATTTTCTACGATATATTTTCCGAGTATGACACATCTTTCGTCTTTACTTGTCGTCGGTTGTTTCAAATGTTATCCCCCCTTGAATGTGATACAGTAAATATTATGTTGACAAACCGTCTTTTATGATTGCGGACAAATTCAGATAAAACAAAATTCCTGCCTTGACAAGACCGCGAAAAAATGCTATACTGAATATGTGTGTAAAGGGGGGAGCATTTTTATGGAATATATTAAGCTGTTGAGCCGTGAGGAATACCTCGCCGCAATGAGCGGGAAAATGCGCGATATTTCCGAAACGGCAGAGCCGCTTGTTGATGTTTGGAAATTTGTTCCTAATCTTCCCGATACAGTAACGCTTTCCGAGTACGGAGTTCAAAAAAGGCTGGTTGAGGCGGTTTATGAGAATGAGGGCGGTACATATCAGCACGTTCTGCTGTTTGGTGAGAAAAATAACAGCTATGTTGTGATAATAATTGACGTTATAAGACAGTCAATATTCGGCTGCTATCAGCTTGATCTCGATAAAGAGTATCAAATTTAAAGATAACAGTATATTTTTTAAGGAGAAGAAAATGTCATTTTTTGATTATTCGCAAAAAATTATAGAGGGAGCGCAAAAAGCCGAAACGCTTTGTGAACCGTATTTCAAAATAATATCGGATATATCCGCGCATAACGGTGAAAAGGTGCTGTCGGCGTTTATTAAAAACGGTGTCGCGGAAATGCACCTTAAAGGGACTACGGGCTACGGCTACAACGACGCGGGCAGGGATAAACTCGACGAGGTATTCGCCGAGGCGGTCGGCGCGGAAGACGCGCTCGTGCGCCACGGCTTTGTAAACGGCACTCACGCGCTTTCGACCGCGCTTTTCGGTATACTTCGCCCGAACGATACATTGCTCTGCGTTACGGGAAAGCCATACGACACGCTGTCGGAGGTTATTTTCGGAGATTACGGCGGGTCGCTTAAAGAGTTCGGCGTAAAGTATGCGCAGGTCGATTTGCTCCCCGACGGCACGCCCGATTACGAGGGAATAAAAAATTCCGCCGCAGGCGCAAAAGCCGTTTACATACAGCGTTCGCGCGGGTATTCGCTGCGCCCGTCGCTGTCGGTAGAAACGATAGGGAAGATAGCCGAAACGGTGCTTTCGGTGAATAAAACCTGCGTTATTATGGTGGACAACTGTTACGGCGAGTTCACGGAAAAAACCGAACCGTTGTCCGTCGGCGCGGACCTTATTATCGGCAGTCTTATCAAAAACCCCGGCGGGGGTATCGCGAGAACGGGCGGTTATATCGCGGGACAAAGCGGGCTTGTCGAGCTTTGCGCCTACAGACTTACAACGGTCGGCACGGGCGCGGAGGTCGGCTGTTCGCTTGACGAAAACCGCAATATGCTGTTAGGGCTGTTTTTAGCGCCACAGACGGTTGAAAACGCGCTTAAAACCGCCGTATTCGCATCGGCTCTGTTTGAAACTCTCGGTTACGAGGCGTTCCCGCGGTACAATGAACCGCGCACCGATATTATCACCGCGCTGAAACTCGGCAATGAACAAAAGCTGATTGCATTTTGCGAGGGAATACAAAGCGGTTCTCCCGTTGACAGTATGGCGCTCCCCGAACCGTGGGATATGCCCGGCTATGACAATAAAGTGATTATGGCGGCGGGAACGTTCACAATGGGCGCGTCTATAGAATTGTCGGCTGACGCTCCTTTAAGAGAACCGTTTGCCGTATGGTTACAGGGCGGGCTTACCTACCCCACGGGAAAGGCGGGCATTATGCACGCCGCGCAGTATATGGAAAACAAGGGTATGCTGTAATTCGCCGAGGAGGATTTTATGACAAATACAAAGCGGATTATGTACACGATAACGGGGACGGCGCTCGTGTTGATGTTCGCGTTTTATATTCTGATGAACAACACGGGCAAAAGCGTCTTTATGACGCTCGGCACGATTTCAATGGCGGTGTGCTATCATTTTGCAGTGCGCCTTGTAATCGTGAATTTAATGGGCAGTGTAAAGAGCGCGAACTTCAACCCCTTTGCAAAGCGTTTTCGGATAAGGAGTTTTGAACTTAATTTCTACAGGAAACTCCGCATAAAAAAGTGGAAAAGGCTCGCTCCGAACTACGAAAAGCAGGATTTCACGACGCGTTCTTTCGCGGAAATCGCCCGCGTAACGTGCCGATATGAAACCGCACACCTCTTATGCGCGGCGGCAAGCCTTGTGTCATTATGCTTTTCGGTGTGGTTCGGACGGCTTGCCGTGTTCTTGGTGACGGGAATAATCGGCGCGGTAATTGATATTGCATTAGTTTTCATACAACGATACAACCGCGCGCGTTTTCTTAAAGCCGACGAAATTTCCCGAACGATTATCAGATTTTCTAAGGCGCAGGAAAGCGACGCAGACGAACTTTTCGCGATATATACGTCGCTTAAAGGTTCGGCGGGGTGTACATGGGACGACAGCTATCCCACGCTTGATTTGATACAGCGAAACATAGCGGAAAAATCGCTCTATAAGCTGACGCAGGACGGCGTTATAACCGCGTCGGCATATTTGGGAGAGTTTGAGGAAATCTCCCGCCCCGAATGTTTTGACAAGGAACTTTCACGTCTGGGCGAACTTTCGCGCGTTGCCGTTCGCAGACAATATCAGCGACAAGGAATGGCATTAAGGCTTATAAGCAATTTAATTCTCCTAGCCAAAACAGCCGATTATGACGGCGTTGCGCTTTTGGTGGGTACGGAAAATCAGAGGGCAATGGCGCTTTACGAAAAAGCGGGTTTTGAAAAATGCGGAGAAACGTATCTGTACGATACACATTGGTATTGCTATCAATACAAGCTGAAAGGAAGATAAACGATGATAAAGAGTATGACAGGCTTTGGCAGAGGTCACGGAGTATTAAACGGCTATGATATAACCGTGGAGATACGCGCGGTAAATCACAGATACTATGAATTTTCGTGCAGACTGCCGCGTTCGTATTCGTTCGCGGAGGAAAAGCTGAAGTCGCTTTTGCAGGGCAGAATAGCACGCGGTAAAGTCGAGGTCGCGGTAATTATACAAAACCTCACGGCGGTTTCCGAAAAAATCACAGCGAATAAGGAAGTCATAAAGGATTACATAACGGCTCTGCGGGAAATACAAGAGGAATTTTCCCTGAAAGACGACCTCGCGCTGTCCTCAGTTCTTGAACTTCCCGACGCGTTCACAGTTGTAAAACAGGAAACGGACGAGGAGCAGATGTGGCAGGATCTGAAAACCGTTGCCGAGGAGGCTCTCGACAACTTCATAAAAATGCGCGAAACCGAGGGCGCGCGTATGAAGGCAGACATAGCGGGCAGACTTTGCACTATTGAAGATATAGTCGGCAAAATCGAACAGCGTTCTCCGATGCTCGTTGAGGCATACCGCAAACGGCTTTATGACAGAATGTGCGAGGTACTTGAGGGCAAGGAGATAGACGAAAACCGCATACTTCTTGAGGCGGGGATTTTCTCCGAGAAAACCGCCGTAGATGAAGAAACCGTGCGACTTCACTCGCATATCGCGCAGTTCCGCGAAATGTTAGAAAGCGATGAACAGATAGGGCGCAAGCTGGATTTTCTCGTGCAGGAAATGAACCGTGAAACAAACACGATAGGCTCAAAGATACAGGATATTGAAGTTACAAAACTTGTCGTAGACCAAAAGAGCGAAATCGAGAAAATACGCGAACAAATTCAGAATATCGAATAAAAGAGAGGTAAGTTTTGAACAGAGAAACAGCTTTTTTCGTTATTATTCTTTGCGTATTCGGCACGGGACTTTTGGGCGTTGGTCTTATTATATCGGCGTTTGTCGGCAGGAAATTCACATTGGGCGCGAAAGTCCGCGCGGTAATAGGCGGTGTGCTGACGTGCGCCTGCATAGCGGCGGTGCTTTTCGTATTGCGCTAGAATAAAAGAGGTTGAATTATGATAATCCCGCAGGAAATAATTGACAGCCGAATATTTGAGCCGTCCGCCGATACGGACAAGGAACTTCTTATGTCCATAGCGCTCTACAACAGCCGAATGAACGATAACCGCATAAAAATGCGCCGTCTTACATTTTTCGGCTCGGTGATTTTATCGCTGAATATAATAATGCTTATCTCCGTCGGCGCGTTGGGTATGAAAATCGGCGGAAAGTTCTTGATTTCTCCGCGCATTGAATGGCTTGAAACAGCGGTACTCTTGCTCTTTATCGCGGGGTATATTTACTTCGGACTAAGAAAGCGCAACTTCATCGCGCTGACGTTATTTTCCGCGCCGCTTGTTTTAATGGACGTGCGCTGTATTTTCATAACGGCGGTGAACGTCGTTCTGACGGTCGTTTATACGCTGAAAATCACGAAACTTCGCGGAATATCGGGCTACCCGCAGTTTCACGCGATAAAGATAATCCAAAAAGAAACCGCCGATAAAATTCCTCAAAAACCTATTGACAAATCGGAACAGATGTAATATAATAGAGTTGTGAGCAATCACAAATAATTTTAATCTGTTTCGGGGCGGGGTGAAATTCCCCACCGGCGGTGAGGGCAAGTCCCGCAGTCCGCGAACCGAATGTTGCGCATAACCCCGCATTTCTTCGGCGAGGTTTGGTGTCTTCGGCTGAATCGGTGAAATTCCGATACCGACGGTATAGTCCGGATGAAAGAATCAGAGCAAATATGCGAGTATTTGTCGCCCCACCCAAACCGCACGGCGGTTTTGGCGGGGTTTTCCGATTTCCCCCGAGGAAAAGGAGCTTTTATGGAAACCACAAAATCAACGAAGAAATTAGACGTAAGGCGCTTAGTGTTTACGGCGCTTATGGGTGCGATTGCAATCTTGCTGTCGGAGTTTCTGAAATTCGAGCCGACTATGCTTATGCCGAGCTTTATCACGTTCGATTTTTCAGACGCGCCCGAAATGCTTGCCGCGCTTACTATGGGACCCGTATCGGGAGTGTTCGTGTGCTTAATCAAGAACATCTGGGGACTTTTCACATCGCAGACCGCCTACATAGGCGAACTGTCGAACTTCATTCTCGGCGTAAGCCTTGTTATTCCTGCGGGACTTATCGCGCGGAACACGCCGAAATTCTCGCGCGCCGTATGGGGTTCGCTTGCAGGATGCGCAGTAATGGCGGCTGTCAGCTTTCCGTCAAACTACTTCATTATGTACCCGTTTTATGAAAAGTTTATGCCCGTAGACCAGATAGTCGCGGCGTATCAGGCAATAAACCCGAATGTTTCGGGGCTTGCTGAGTGCCTGCTCGTGTTCAACGTTCCGTTTACTTTCGTAAAAGGACTAGTGGCGAGTATTCTGTCGGTAGTATTGTATAAAAAACTCCGCCCCGTGTTCAACTCGATTTACCGTGTAAATGTAAACTGAACACCATTGCGGGGGCTGTAATGGGAACACTAAACACCAATCTTCCTGCCCGCGGAGGGCAGGAAGATTATAACAAACACTTATTCCCCCAAGGGGTTTTAAGTTAAACCGATAATCCACAAGAAAAGAAGTGATAACGATGTCTTTAAAAGGTGCGGTATTGCATTTTAAAACAATAACGAAACACCGCCATAAAGTAATAGCGCATTGTGCAAAGGCGGGAATACTCCTGCAAGGTTTGCGCCACGATTTGTCCAAATATTCCCCGACGGAATTTATACAGGGCGCAAAGTTCTGCACGGGCGACCGTTCTGCGAACGAGGGAGAGCGCGAGGCGCGGGGTTATTCCGAGGCGTGGATGCACCATAAAGGCAGAAACCGTCATCACTTTGAATATTGGACGGATTACGACCCGAAAACCAAAACGGTAAAGCCCGTAAAAATGCCTTTGCGTTATGTAGTGGAGATGTTCTGCGACCGCGTAGCCGCCAGCAAGATATATCAAGGGGAGAATTACAAGCCCGACAGCGCGCTGAATTACTTCCTGCACGGCAAAACCCACAGAAAAATCCACCCCGAAACCTCGCGTTTGCTCGAAAAACTGCTCAGAATGTTGTCCGTAAAAGGCGAGGAGGAAACGTTTAGATATATCAGATATTTGCTCCGAAGAAATAAAGAGTATTGACATATTGGGAATTATATGCTATAATATAGAAAACGCAGCATCTTTAACAGGATAAAGTGTAAAATTCAAAGGGGCATAATATTGGTATGGGGCAAAGTCTCTTTGTGTTAAAATATAGAAAACGCAACATCTTTAACAGGATAAAGTGTAAAATTCAAAGGGGCGTCATATTGGTTTGGGGCAAAGCCTCTTTGTGTTAAAATATAGAAAACGCAACATCTTTAACAGGATAAAGTGTAAAATTCAAAGGGGCGTAATATTGGTTTGGGGCAAAGCCTCTTTGTGGTATACTATTCATAAGGAGTGATGCAGAATGAAAAAAGCATTGAAAATAACCGCGTGGCTCTGCCTGCTGATGTCGCTTGCGGCAATCGTATTCGGAATATTGGGCTTTAGAATAACAAACCGCTCGTTCTTTATGGGATACGCGCTGTTCGGCGTTGTCAAAAGCGGCGGCGTTATGGGTTTTGTCGGCAATCTTGCAATAATCGTGTTCACCGTGGTTTGCTACGGGCTTGCGGGATTAAATACGCTTGCGGACAGAAAGCGCGACGCTCTTATCTGGTCGGCGATAACGTCGGTTTTGGCGATAGTTTCCCTAATAGCGGCTCTGCTGGGTCACAAAATGACTGTCGGCGATATAATCGTCACCGCCATTCCCGTAGCGCAGACGCTTTTGATTGTGAAAAGCGCGGACTAGTACATATGGAGAAAGCACCGCACGAGGTTTTGTGCGGTGCTTGAATTTAACGCGAAAAATCGGAGGAGCAATGGATTTGTTGTGCTGTCTTGCGGGTATATTTTTAGGAAAGAAATTGTCGTCGCTTGCCCGCTGAAACACGGCGAACAGTATATTTTATGGGAAATTTATAATTATGAACACATTTAATGCTATCAGAAGTTGGCTGGAAGACAAAACGGGACATTGGAACAGCGTTATTGAGGTTATTCCCTTTGTATTGCTTACCGCCGTCATTTACTTCATCATACGCCGATGCGTTCAAAAACATCGGTTTGGCGATATGTTCAAAACCGTCCGTTCGCAATGCAGGACAAATGAAATAATCCGTGTGCTGTTGGTGTGCGAAATATCCGCAATAGCCGCGATGGCGCTGTCGCCGACAAATTTCTGGGTTTACTTCTGGTCGTGGGTTGGCGGGAACGAGTGGAATTTTCATCTGTACGGTTTCCATTTCTTCAACCCTATTCCGCGAATTTTTTTAGAAGATTTGGCATGGAATTTGCGTAATATGCCGTATGTGATAATGAATGTGGTTTTTTTCCTGCCATTGGGCGCGGCATTGCCGTTTGTGCTGAAAAAATCACACAAAAAACGCACGATACTTTTCGGCTTGTTGTACTCGTTGCTGATTGAGGCGGTAGTTCAGCCATTTATCGGACGTGACGGTAATATTGACGATTTCCTATGCAACACCCTAGGCACAGTCTTGGGTTACTTGTTGTATTTGCTGATAAAAAGAGTTTTCCCGAATTTCACAGAAAAAGCAAGCCTTTCGGCAAACGAAAAAGCAGGTGTCGTATGAAACGTTTGTTAAGTGCTTTAGGCATTAATTCCGTGCTTGAAGTGTTGCCAATCATGCTCCTTGCGGCGTTAATATATTGGTTAGTACGCAGAGCAAAGCAAAAAAAGCTGTTTGGTCAAGACTTCAAAAGCATACGAAGAAAATCTAGAGCAAATGAAGTAATTCGTTTGTTGCTTGTGTGTTGGTCGGTTGTTGTGATATGTATGACCCTTACCCCTACAGGTTTTTGGGGAAAGTTGTGGGACATCATTCTTTTTCAACAAGGTTCAATGACGCCGATAAAGTTTGAAAAATGGAGATTTGTTTCTGTTTGGTGGACGCACTTTATTAAATATTCGGGACATTACCTTGGCGGTGTTGCGCTGTTGGGCGAGGTTATCAATACTGTTGAGAACATAATCTTTTTTGTTCCTATTGGTTTGGGGCTGTCATTTTTATGGAAGAAAAAATCCTTTATAAAGATTATTCTTTTGGGCGCGTCTTGCTCTTTCCTTGTTGAATTTATTCAAGCGTTTATCGGACGTGACGGTAATATTGACGATTTCCTCTGCAACACCCTAGGCACAGTCTTGGGTTACTTGTTGTATTTGCTGATAAAAAGAGTTTTCCCGAATTTTACCGAAAAAGCAAGCCTTTCGGCAAACGACGTTTGGGAACAAACGCGCGGCACGTCAAAAAACAACCCGAATACAGACCCGTCGGCTTAATTCCGTCGGGTCTTTTCGTTGTCATTCACCGCGCATTTATTTAGGTTTTCTCGTAATATCGTCACTTAATCCCGCGATATAGTCAATAGAAACGTTGTAAAGCCGCGCAAGTTCCGCCGCGCGTTCAAGCGGTATAGGACGGCGGTTGTTTTCGTATTGTGCGTAGTAGCTTTGAGTAGTTTTCAGATATTCCGCAACGTTTCTTTGTGTGAAATTGTGTTTTTCACGCAAAATTCTAAGTCTTTCGCCGATGTTCACATTTATCCTCCCTTATTATGTGAAGTGAAACAATTATATCATCTGTGAACTAAACCAAGTTGAATAATAGTTCACATCTAAACTTAAATATACCCCAAAATTTGTTTGATAATAGAAGAAAATCTCAAAATTTCGCATTTTACCGCCTTTTTAATATTTTTTGTTAAATTCTTGACAATTAAATCAATATGTAGTATAATAAGAGTGTAGAAATATATCCCGAAAGGAGAACAGCTATGGGACTTACACTAACAGAAAAGATAATCAAGGCGCATATTGTGGACGGCGAAATGAAAAAGGGCAGTGAAATCGGACTTCGTATCGACCAGACGCTCACTCAGGACGCGACAGGCACAATGGCGTATCTGCAGTTCGAGGCTATGGGCGTTGACCGCGTAAAGACGGAGCGTTCGGTGGCGTATATCGACCACAACACACTGCAAAGCGGTTTTGAGAACGCCGACGACCACCGTTTCATCGGTTCTGTCGCGAAAAAGCACGGGATTTGGTTCTCGCGCCCCGGAAACGGTATTTGTCATCAGGTTCATCTTGAACGTTTCGGAAAGCCCGGCAAGACGCTGATAGGCTCTGACAGCCACACCCCCACGGGCGGCGGTATCGGTATGCTCGCAATGGGCGCGGGCGGACTTGACGTTGCCGTTGCAATGGGCGGCGGCGCTTACTACATAACAATGCCTAAGGTCGTAAAAATAAACCTTACGGGCAAGCTGAATGACTGGGTAAGCGCAAAGGACGTTATTCTTGAAGTACTGCGCCGACTTTCCGTAAAGGGCGGCGTTGGAAAAGTAATGGAATACTGCGGCGAGGGAATAAAGAGCCTGTCAGTTCCCGAACGCGCGACAATCACGAATATGGGCGCGGAACTTGGCGCTACCACTTCGATTTTCCCGTCCGATGAAACGACCCTGCAGTTCCTCAAGGCGCAGGGCAGGGAAGAGGATTATGTCGAACTCTCCGCAGACGCGGACGCTGTTTACGATGAAGAAGTTGACATTGACCTTTCGGCGCTCGTACCGCTGGCGGCGTGTCCCCATTCGCCAGATAATGTAAAGTCCGTCGAGGAAATCGGCAAAATAAAGATAGATCAAGTCTGCATAGGCTCGTGTACAAACAGTTCTTTGCAGGATATGCGCAAAGTCGCGCATATTCTCAAAGGCAAGACCGTTCACCCCGATGTTTCGCTAAGCATAGCGCCTGGGTCTAAGCAGGTGTTCAATCAGATAGCCGAAGAGGGTACGCTCTCGATTTTGATTGAGGCAGGCGCGAGAATACTTGAAAGCGCGTGCGGTCCGTGTATCGGTATGGGACAGTCGCCAAACTCAAAGGGCGTTTCTCTGCGTACATTCAACCGCAACTTCTTAGGAAGGAGCGGTACAAAGGACGCTGAAGTCTACCTCGTATCTCCCGAAACCGCCGCTGTTTCCGCTCTTACGGGCGTATTCACCGACCCGCGAACCGTAGGCGAAATGCCTCCGTATGTAATGCCCGAACGTTTCTTAATTAACGACAATATGGTCGTGCCTCCCGCGTCGGTTGAGGACGCGCCGAACGTCGAGATACTGCGCGGACCGAACATCAAGCCGTTCCCCGTAAACAAGCCTTTGGGCGAGAGTATCGAAAGTTCCGTAACGCTGAAAGTCGGCGATAATATCACAACCGACCACATTATGCCCGCGGGCGCGAAAATACTCCCTCTGCGTTCAAATATCCCCGCGATTTCGGAGTATTGTTTCACGGTATGCGATGAAACGTTCCCCAAACGCGCAAAGGACGCGGGAACTTCGATTATCGTAGGCGGTACGAACTACGGACAAGGTTCGTCAAGAGAACACGCCGCGCTGGCTCCGCTTTATCTCGGAGTAAAGGCGATAATCTGCAAGAGTTTCGCGCGTATCCACCGTCAGAACCTTATAAACAACGGTATCCTGCCGCTTGAATTTGTAAATGAAAGCGATTATGACAAGATAGAGCAAGGCGATGAAATAGTTATCGCGAATATCCGCGAAATTGTAAAGAACGGCGGTAAAATCATCGTCGACGATAAAACAAAGGGCTTTTCGTTTGAGGTGAAGTGCGAACTTTCCGAACGCGGACGCGGTATGATGCTTGCGGGCGGACTTCTGAACTTCACTAAGGAGAACTAATTTATATGGACGAGGAAATTCAAAAGCGCTGGAGCGAGGCATATAAAGCGAACCCAAAGGTCTATACAAAGCCCGACGGCACATTGCTTGCGGGGTTTGCGCTGACGGAGGACACAGATTCGCTGTTCCCGCTTTACCCCGAAAAGCAATGGGCGATTTCCGATAAAACGATAAGCGAGTGGGTAATCTCGTTCGTGACGCTCCCCGATAAGAAAAACCCCACGGGAAACGTTGAGGGTATGGTTGAATATCACGAGGCAATGAAACGCCTTGAACCGTATTTTATCGCGTCTGGCGATGATTACAGACTTATCCGCGCACTTACGAAAGCGGAGATTATTTCCATAGCGACAGGACAACCGCAGAATGCTGAAAAGAAAGGCGAAAAGCGCGGTCTTTTCGGACGTTTTGCGAAAAAATAACACCCAATGAACGGAGGACGCAATGAATAAGGAATACCTGAATTCTCTTCCCGAACTGAAGAACAAATTCAAAGTAGACTTAGAGGACGGCGAAAAGGTCGTTTTCCTCGCGAAAAACGTAATTTTCGGCACGGAAACGATGCGCGCTTTAGGCTATGAAACCAAAGTAACGCTGACGAACAAGCGCCTGATTGCCGATAACGGCAGGGGAGTCTGGACTATAGACGTTCCCGAAGATGTCGTCAGCTGTCGCATTGTCGACGAGGGCAAGGGACTAAATCACATTCATTGCGTCGCGCTCGATTTAAATCAACAGATAGTATGCGGCGACCCGAAAGACCCGATTGTGCTGACGGGGTTTGTTTTCACATACAAAAAGAAGTTAGAGGCGCAGTTTATGGAGATTATGAACAACGTCTTGAACTGATGAAAGCAGGACTGTATGGACTTTAGACAGATAAACGCCGAAAACGAGCGTATGTTCAAAGAGGGCAGGTTCAGCGGTATGAAGTCTAAGTATATAACCAAGGACTATGCCCCGACCGAACGCCCGCGAAAAGAACCGTTCGTTTTAGCGGATAATTTAGTACAGCAAACGACGATCGCGTGCATAATCGCAAACCGCGGCAAGCATTGTTTAGCGCTGAATTTCGCAAGCGCCTATCACCCCGGCGGCGGTTATCTGACGGGCGCGAGGGCGCAGGAGGAGAGCCTTTGCAGAGCAAGCGGACTGTATTATACTCTCCGCGAAGTAACGAAGTTTTACGAGATAAACAAGCGCGAGGGCGGGCTTGAATACACGGACGGAATGATTTTCTCCGAAAATGTCCCCGTCGTGCGCGATGATTTCGGAAACGCGCTCCAGCCCCCTATAACGTGCGATTTCCTCACTTCTCCCGCAGTCAACCGAAACAAGGCGCACGGTTTGCCGTTAGAGCAGACAAACCGCACAATGGAGCGCAGAATAGAAAAGATAGTGTCATTTTCTGCGGAAACCAAAGCCGAGCTTGTCATTTTCGGCGCGTTCGGATGCGGGGTGTTCCGCAACAGGCGGGAGGACATACTCCCGATGTTTGAAAACGCGATAACCCGTTTCGGCGGGGATAAAGAATACATATTCGCGATACCGTAGAATTTTAAAGGAGGTAACTTGTATGGCAAAAATTCAAATGACGACGCCGCTTGTTGAAATGGACGGCGACGAAATGACGCGTATTATCTGGAAGTGGATAAAGGAGATACTTATAACTCCGTATATCGACCTCAAAACGGATTATTACGACTTAGGGTTAGTCCACAGAAATGAAACCGACGATCAAGTGACGATAGACAGCGCAAACGCCGCGTTAAAGTACGGAGTAGCGGTAAAGTGCGCGACTATCACGCCGAACGCACAGCGCGTTGAGGAGTATAAGCTAAAGGAGATGTGGAAGTCCCCGAACGGCACTATAAGGGCGATAATGGACGGTACTGTTTTCAGAAAGCCGATACTCGTAAAGGGAATAACCCCGTATATTCCGACGTGGACAAAGCCCATTACGATAGCGCGTCACGCTTACGGCGACATTTATAAGAACACGGAACTGAAAGTCCAAAAAGGCGCGAAAGCGGAACTTGTCGTTACCAATCCCGACGGCACGGAAACCCGCGCCCTGATAAACGACTTCAAGAACTCCGACGGTATCGTCCAGGGCGTTCACAATCTCGATAATTCGATAGCAAGTTTTGCAAGAGCCTGCTTTAATTACGCGCTTGACGCGAAAGAAACCTTGTGGTTCGCCTCTAAGGACACTATCTCCAAAATATACGACCACCGCTTTAAGGACATATTTGCCGAAATTTACGAAAACGAATACAGGCAGAAGTTTGAAAAAGCGGGGATAGAGTACTTCTATACGCTTATAGACGATGTTGTAGCGAGAGTTATCCGCTCCGAGGGCGGGTTTATCTGGGCTTGCAAGAACTATGACGGCGATGTTATGAGCGATATGCTCGCGACTGCGTTCGGTTCTTTGGGGCTTATGACGAGCGTTCTCGTATCTCCTGACGGCAAATACGAATACGAGGCGGCTCACGGAACTGTCACCCGCCATTATTATAACTACCTCAAAGGCGAGAAAACGTCCACGAACCCGATAGCGACGATTTTCGCGTGGAGCGGCGCTTTGAGAAAGCGCGGGGAACTCGATAATATTCCCGCCCTGTGCGATTACGCCGACAAACTCGAAAGAGCGTCCATAAAGACAATGGAAGAGGGAATTATGGACAAGAACCTCGCGGCGATGAGCAAACTTCCCGAAAAGCGCGTTGTTGACACGGAAACATTCTTGAACGAGATTAACAGCCGTTTGGAGAAAATGATGGCGGGCTAGTTGCTAGAGGTAAGAGGTAAGAGGTAAGAGGTAAGAGGTAAGAGGTAAGAGGTAAGAGGTAAGAGGTAAGAGGTAAGACCGCTGAATTAAAACGTTGATACACTAGGGAATACAACGCCCCCGCAGGTCGCGGGGGTGTTTGGTTTAGACGGCACATTCTAGCTACTAGCATCTAT
Organism: uncultured Clostridia bacterium; assembly: GCA_947628655.1. GTDB lineage: Bacteria > Bacillota > Clostridia > Oscillospirales > Ruminococcaceae > CAG-115. The sequence goes on from CANRAS010000003.1 coordinate 80,623, forward strand.
AAAACCAGCTACTAGCCGGACAGGTTTTCGGACGGGTTTCGGACAGGTTGGCGGACAGGTTAAATCGCATAGTAGTGCGGGTTCGGACAGGTTGTCGGGATTTTTGGGAAATCCTTAGCACTTTTTTGCTTGCAGTCTTTTTCATTTATTATGTGTGTATTATGTGAATTATATAAAAACGTACTTAGAATATATAAAATATGTTATAACCTGTCCGAAGGCGCATTGTTAAGCCAACTAACCTGTCCGACAACCTGTCCGTAACCTGTCCGAACAGCCTGTAACCTGTCCGAACCCGCATTGCTATGCGCTTTCTCCGTGCAGAAAAATGTTTGAAAATCCGTATACGCTCTCTTAACCCGCAATATCGTCCCGCCGTAGGCTGATTTTACACATACGCTTTCCCCGCCGTAGGCGAGGAAAGCGCTTTTACTATTCACTCAGCCCTCTTAACTATGAACTGTTGACAGGCGGGGAAAGCGTATAAATCTAATTTTTGCCTTGCAATTTTCCCCAATATATGGTATAATAAAAAAAAACGTTACTTACCGCAAGAGAGGAAATATACAATGGAACTTAAATTCACGGAGAACGAAAACGGGTTGATTGACGATAATGACAAGGCGTTCGATACGCTGAACTCGCTTATTGACGATGAAAAATACAGCGAGGCTGTCGAGGGCATTATGTCAATACCCCGCGATAAATGGAGCAACAAGTTAAGATTTCTGCTTATCTGCGCGTATAATAACCTAAAGGATTACGACAATTCCGAAAAGGAGCTGGACGAAATCGCGCCGCTTTGCAAAACCGCGAACGATAGGGCGAGATATTGCTATCAGCGCGGGTATCTGCTTACCGAAACGGGAAAAAGCGCCGCCGCAAGACAGTTTTATTCCGATGTTTTGGAAATCGACCCCGAATACGGCGCGGAAATAGATATAGCAAGCGACATCAGCGACTGCGACGCGCAAATCTCGCAGGAACTTGACGAACTCAACAAATTCTGCGGGAAATTGTCAGAGCAAATCAAAACCCGCTGTCAGGAAAACCCCGATAAAATAGAACTCACCGACGAGGAGTTCCAGACGCGTTTGGGCTTTTTCCCTGCGATACGCAAACTTCCCGGCTTTGAACGCCCTATGGGCTTTGATAATTATTTCACCGTTCTTTCGGGCGGGGATAAGCAAATGACGCTCAAGTGGTTCGAGGATTTTTTCGGAATTACCGACAAAGACAGCTTTTTCAAGTTTATTCAAAACGACAGCGCCTGCAACAGCTCCCGCCTTTTGGGCGACGTCGCCGCGTTTCTGAACGGCAAACCGCATTTCGACGTAAACGAACTTAACAAAGGCGGGAAGTTCTTTTTCGGGAATATGGTGATGTATGTCGACCACATAGGCGAATTTCTGCCCAAAGGCGGAGTTCTCGCGTGGGACCTCGGCGAAAAAATCGGCTACGCCCGTCACGCGTTCCGATGTGGCTTGTTCGATAACTCCGATTACGTCAGCGGAATGTTATCGCTTTCCGACCTTGCGAAAAAGATGTTCCAAAGCTGGGAGGAGTATATGATTTCGCTTATCTTAGGCGCGGGAATGTATATGTTCAGCGAGGACGGTTTCAGCATTAAAGGTTCGATTGAATTTATGGAACAGATGTCGGCTCTTCTGCTTTCAAGCGACCTTGCCGATACGGAATGGGGCGGGAAGAAAGACGCCGTCCTGCAATAGCGTTTTTTGGATTTATCCCGCAGATTTCAGCTTTGCATTGGGGTAGAAAATATCTAAAATCTCCTCGGCGGTCTTGCCCTTTTGGGCGAGGTAGTTCGCGGCGTATATGCTCATTCCGCAGTTTTCCCCCCAGCCCTGACACTTAAACACGAACTTTCCCTCCGTGTATTCCGCAGAAATGGCGGTACTTCGCAGATTAAGCGCTTTCCGCAGATTTTCCCCCGACACTCTTTCGCCGTTGAATTTTATGAACATCAACGTCCCGTTGTCGTTGTATACGGGGTCTTTGAACCATTCCGTGCCGTCCCACGGCAAATTGTTTCCGCCGAGAGCCGCGCTCACTTCCTCCGCGCTTATCTCCGTACTGCTCAAAAAATACGGCGCGTCAATGTCGCACGGCAGACCCACCGACGGCGAATAGGGCAGAAGTTCATCAGTCCTGCCCGCGGATATTTTGCATATGGGCGCGTCGAACGGCTCGTCATTATACACGAGCGACAGTTTCAGCGCGTCGCTTACCGCCGTCCTTACGGCGGTATTTGGTTTGGCGGGGGTATACGGTATCTCCTCGCAGACCGTAAGGTCAGCGCCTAAGCCGTCAAATCCGTCTTTTATTTCCAAAAAATAGTTTATCCGCGCATTTTCGGCTATGGCGATAGCTTTCAGCGCCTCAGGCTCAAATTCCACGCCCTTTATCAGCATACCCTCCACGCACCCGCACAGCAAATCTTCATAATCGGGGGTATATATCACGCTTTCTTCCTTGTCGTAAATGCTCACCTTTTTCGGCGCATTGGCGGGCGCTGTCTTTTCGCTGAGTTTCACCGCCAGCATTATAACGCCGACAAGCAATACAAGAGAAACAGCGGATACTATCGTTATCTTTTTAGGCATTTTATCTCCGTCCTTTTAACAGTTTTCTATGATAATTCTCACTTGCGTATTATGAATTATCGAATTTCAAAATATTCAAATATCTACTTGACTTTACGAATAAAGTGGTGTATAATATTTATATGATGAATGTTTCCGATAAATGATAGTTCATTTTCGGGAATATTACATTTTCTAAACTTTCATAACTGCAATAGGGTGTGAGAATATGGATAAATTAGACCGTTTGAAGTCTACCGACAGACTTCGTCATATGTGCGAGGAATTTTGCAATAACAGCGTCATAGATTCCGCGCTTTACAGTAAATTCGGCGTAAAGCGCGGACTTCGCAATTCCGACGGTTCGGGCGTAGTGGCGGGAATAACGAACGTCTGCTGCGTTCACGGCTACGTTATGTCGGAGGGCGAGAAAAAGCCTATCGAGGGCGAACTTATATATCGTGGCTATAACGTTGCCGATTTAGTGAGCGGTGCGCTGAACGACCGCCGTTACGGTTACGAGGAGATAGCGTATCTTCTGCTGTTCGGAGTTTTGCCGAACGAGCGGGAACTTTCCGATTTTGCGCGGCTTATAGCGGATTTCCGCGAACTTCCCCGATATTTCAGCGAGGACGTTATAATGCGCAACCCGTCGCCGAATATAATGAACAAAATGCAGCAGGCGGTGCTTTGCCTGTACAGCTACGACAGCGACCCCGAAAACAAGTCTGTCGAAAGTGAAATGCTTAAAGCAATCTCGGTCATATCAAAACTTCCCGCGATTATGGTGGATTCATACCAGGCGCTAAGGCGGTTTTACAATAACGATTCAATGGTAATGCACCGCATAAATAAGGACGAAAGCCTTGCCGAAAGCATACTCTCCACCCTGCGCGACGACCGCGCCTATACTCCCGAAGAGGCGAAACTGCTCGATTTGTGCCTTATGCTCCACGCGGAACACGGCGGAGGAAACAACTCCGCGTTTACCTGCCGCACGGTGTCGAGTTCGGGCACGGACGCATATTCCGCATACGCGGCGGCGATAGGTTCTCTGAAAGGACCGCGTCACGGCGGAGCGAATATCAAGGTTATGGAAATGCTCGAATACGTCAAAGCGGGCGTTAAGAATTGGGAGGACGATGAAGAAGTCGCGTCGTTTTTACGCAAACTTCTCCGAAAAGAGGCGGGGGACAAGTCGGGGCTGATTTACGGAATGGGTCACGCCGTCTATACGCTATCCGACCCCAGAGCCGTTATTCTTAAATCCAACGCCGTGAAACTCGCCAAAGGCACGGAACTTGAAAAGGAATTTAACCTGCTAAGTTCGATAGAACGCCTGACCCCGCAGATTTTCGCGGAGGAGCGCGGCGATATAAAGAATATGTGCGCGAATGTCGATATGTATTCGGGACTTGTTTATAAAATGCTGAAAATCCCCGTGGAGATGTACACCGCATTGTTCGCCTGCGCGAGAATGGCGGGCTGGTGCGCTCACCGTATGGAAGAAATGATAAACGGCAAGCGTATAATTCGCCCCGCATATAAGGCGATAAACATCAATAAACAGTACATACCGATAGATAAACGCCCTTGAAAACCCGTGCGGGGGTTGACAATTCCGCGGAAATGTGATATAATTAAAATTTGGCAGGAAAGTTACGCTTTCCTTTAAAATCAAAGTATTGGAGAAAACGATTATGTCAATGACGTTCAAAAGAAAGCTGCCTATACCGAAAGAGGTAAAGGAAATGCACCCGATAAGCGAGGAAATCAAGACCGTAAAAGCCGCCCGCGATAAAGAAATAGCGGACGTGCTTGAGGGAAAGTCGGATAAGTTCCTGCTTATCATAGGTCCGTGTTCAGCGGATAACGAAGATTCCGTAATGGATTATGTAAACCGCCTTGCAAAGGTGCAGGAAAAAGTTAAGGATAAAATACTTATCATTCCGAGAATATACACGGGCAAGCCCCGCACGACAGGCACGGGCTATAAAGGACTTATCCACCAGCCCGACCCGACAAAGGAAGAGGATATGTTACAGGGAATTATCGAGGTAAGAAAACTTCACGCGCGCGCAATCGCGGAAACGCACCTTACCTGCGCCGATGAAATGCTTTATCCCGAAAATTACCGCTATTTGAGCGATCTTCTGTCATATGTCGCGGTGGGCGCGCGTTCCGTTGAGGACCAGCACCACCGGCTTGTAGCCAGCGGAATGGAATGTCCCGTCGGAATGAAAAACCCCACTTCGGGTACTCTTTCGGTAATGTTTAATTCCATACAGGCGGCGCAGGCGTCGCATACGTTTATTTACAGAGGATGGGAAGTCGTTTCCGACGGCAACCCCCACGCGCACGCTATTCTTCGCGGAGCGCAGAATAAGCACGGACAGACCCTCCCGAACTATCACTACGAGGATTTGAAACTCTGCTATGACCTGTATATGGAAAAAGGTCTTGCAAACCCCGCGATAATCGTGGATACAAACCATTCCAACAGCGGAAAGCAGTATCTTGAACAGGTGAGAATATCAAACGAAGTTCTCCATTCGATGCGCCATTCGCAGGAAATCCGCAATACGGTAAAGGGGCTTATGATAGAAAGCTACATAGAGGACGGCGCGCAGAAGATAGACGAGGGAACTTACGGCAAATCCATTACAGACCCGTGTCTTGGCTGGGAAAAGAGCGAAAGGCTGATTTTGGGAATTGCCGACCAGCTGTAAAAAACTCTTGACAAAATTTGTCGTTTGTGCTATAATTGAATAAATAGTTAAAACGTTGATGAGAAATCAGTAGTTTGCGGGGAATTTCTTTCAGAGAGCCGTTGGCGGGTGCAAAACGGCAGACCTCCGCAGGCGAATTACCTCTCGGAGCGGCTTTGCGAACGGAACGCGCGTTCCAAATAGCAGGCACGGGAAAGCCCGTTACAGCTTTCAAAGGCGGCGTATATTCGCCGTAAACCGAGGTGGTACCGCGATAATTCGCCCTCTATGATTTTCATAGAGGGCTTTTTTGTTGAAAGCAGGTGTTAAACGTGAGATGTAATAATCTCGCAGGTTATGTGAAATTCTCGCTTTAATATTTAAATAATTAAAGGAGGATTTTATGATAAGAATTGCAAATAATTGCGACTGCAAAAGGCTTACAGCGCTGTTTACAGAGCTTCACAGACATCACGTTGAGATAAAGCCGGAAACGTTCAGAATGCCCGAAAGAGAATGGTTTTCGCGGCGCATTTCGGAAATTCTCGACGACGGCGAGCTTAAAGTTTTTGTTCACGATAACGGTGACGATATTGACGGTTACGCGGTCGTAAAAATTATGGATATAAACAGCGAGGAGCAATTTCCGAGAAAAGTTTGCTATATCGACTGCTTTGCGGTAGCTGAAAACTGCCGAAGAAAAGGGATAGGCACAGAGATTTTCGGCGCCGTAAAAAAATTCGGAATTGAAAACGGCTGTACAAGCGTTCAGCTTGGAGTTTCGGCGTGTAATCGCGGCGCGGTCGCTTTTTATGAAAAGCAGGGACTTTTGCCGAGGACGGTACAAATGGAACTTCGGTTTTAAAATAACAGAAATATTCGGAGGAAATAAAAATGGAACTATACGATGAACTTACGGCGCGCGGACTGATAGCGCAGGTAACGGACAAGGACGAGATAAGCCGAATGATAAACGCGGGAAAGGCTACGTTTTACATCGGCTTTGACCCTACCGCCGACAGCCTGCACGTCGGGCATTTTATGGCGCTGTGCCTTATGAAACGCCTGCAAATGGCGGGCAACAAGCCGATAGCGCTCCTCGGCGGAGGTACGGGAATGATAGGCGACCCGTCGGGAAAAAGCGATATGCGCAAAATGCTGACAAAAGAGGACATCGACCACAACATCGCGTGCTTTAAAAAGCAGATGAGCCGATTTATCGACTTTTCAGAGGATAAGGCGCTTATGGTAAACAACGCCGATTGGCTTATGAAACTGAATTACATTGACGTTTTGAGAGAAGTCGGCGCGTGCTTTTCGGTAAATAAAATGCTCTCGTTCGAGTGCTATAAACAGCGCTGGGAAAGAGGACTGACGTTCCTTGAGTTCAACTATATGATAATGCAAAGCTACGATTTTTATATGCTCTATCAGAAATACGGCTGTAATATGCAGTTCGGCGGTGACGACCAGTGGGCGAATATGCTCGGCGGTACGGAACTGATAAGAAAGAAACTCGGCAAGGACGCTCACGCGATGACGATAACTCTGCTGTTAAATTCCGAGGGCAAGAAAATGGGCAAAACCGAAAAAGGCGCGGTTTGGCTTGACCCCGACAAGACGTCGCCGTACGAGTTCTTCCAGTATTGGAGGAACGTAGCGGACGCGGACGTTATCAAGTGCCTGAAAATGCTGACTTTCCTGCCTCTTGAGGAAATAAGGGAAATGGAGAAGTGGGAGGGCGCACAGCTTAACAAGGCAAAGGAAACCCTAGCTTACGAACTTACAAAGTTAGTTCACGGCGAGGACGAGGCGAAAAAGGCTCTGGACGGCGCAAAATCCCTGTTCGGAGGTACGGGAAATACGGATAATATGCCGACTGTTTCGGTTGATACCGCAGACGGCAAAATCGGCATACTTGACTTGCTTGTCACAGCGAAACTAGCCCCCTCCAAGCGCGAGGCGAGAAACCTCGTAGCGGGCAAGGGAATAGCCGTTGACGATGTAATAATAGAAGAACCCACGGCGCAGATTGAAATAAAAGACCAAATAATCCTGCGCAAGGGGAAGAAAACATTCGTTAAGATAATTAAAAATTAAGCCGCGCAAGGAGGCGTAATTATGAAACCGCAGGAACATATAAAGACCGATACGGATAAAATCCATAATCGGCGGGTGCGAAGCGTTGCAGGAACAATGGCGATTGAGGGGTTCACGTTGAGTGAATCCAGCAGACGAAACCTTGACAGATACTTTGGCGGTCAGGCGAGTTTTCAGCAGATAATGACAGAGCTGAAATCAAAATATCAAAGACCGTAATTCCCCGCGCAATAATCTTCTGCGTTTTCTCGCTCGTAGGGGGAGCAGACATAAAAACGCGCGGAGCGACTGAACTCCCGCGAATTAACCCCTCGTGTTTTCCCCCTACGGGGGAGCAAACACGGAAAACAGATATATTCTCCCCCTATGGGGAGAATATGCCAAAAAAACGCGGGGCGGGGAGCAAAGCAAAAATCCCCGCGCGGAGCGACCGAAAAAACCACGCATTAACCCCCGCCTTTGCTCCTTGCGGAGCGGGGAGCAAACGCAAAAACCGCGCGGAGTACCCGTAAAAAATCCCCTCGCGGAGCGACCGAAAAAACCACGCATTAACCCCCGCCTTTGCTCCTTGCGGGGCGGGGAGCAAACGCAAAAACCGCGCGGAGTACCCGTAAAAAATTCCCTCGCGGAGCGACCGAAAAAACACGCATTACCCCCGCCTTTTCTCCCCGCGGAGCGGGGAGAAATCGCACAAACTCTCGCGGAGTACCCGCAAAAACACCCCTCGCGGTAACGCGCCATAATCCCTCGCAAGCGCTCTTGCTTGCCGTAAAAATTAAGGAGGCGACCCCCACTATGAGATTAAATCTGATTGACCTGTTTTGCGCCGTTTCCACAGCCTTGGATTCTGTCGAAATTGAACTGCTCGGTATGGATACGGGACACGGCAGAAGAGTTGCAAGCCTGTCTTTGCTTATGGGCAAAGGCGCGGGCTTTGCCGATGAGGAACTTTCCGATTTCGTCGGCTGTTGTATTCTGCACGACAATGCCTTAACGGAGTTTATTCACGAGGAGTTGGAGCGTTCGGAGGAGTTTGCCGAAGTCGTCCGCAATTTTGTGAAAACCGACGCCCACGCCGAACCGGGCGAGTTTATGACGATAAACAGCCGTCACAGCGTTATCGGCGAAACCAACATTCGCTTTATCCCGTTTAAAACCGATGTTTCGGGGATTGTCCTTTATCATCACGAAAACGCCGACGGCACGGGCAATATGGGGAAAACTTCAGCGGAAACGCCGTTAAAATCCCAAATCCTGCGCCTTGCCGATGAAGTGGATATGACCTCGCGCTTAACTAAAATCACCGAGGACGATTTCCAAAAAATCCGCGCGAGAGTGCAGTCGCTTTCGGGAAAGCTGTTTTCCAAAGAGGCGGCGGAGTTGTTTTCCGAATATGTTACTTTCGAGAAAATCCGCGAGATACAGCAAACGTCCGCAAAACGGTTTCTGCGAGAAAATTTGCCCGAAATCCCGCACGACTACACCGAAACAGAAATTCGCGGCATAGCGGAACTTTTCGCGCAGATAGTCGATTATAAATCGGAGTTCACAGAACGTCATTCGATGGGCGTTGCAAGGATAGCCGAACGTATGGCGAGAAGATTTAATTTTGACGATGAAAAGCGTCTGCGGTTCTATTTTGCGGGAGCATTCCACGATATAGGCAAACTCACGGTACCGAATACCATTCTCGAAAAGAACGGCAGACTTACGGGCGAGGAATTTGAGCAGATGAAACAGCACGTTGTCGCAACCCGCGAAATTCTTTCCGAAATAAAGGACATTCCCGACATAATAGAATGGGCGTCCAACCACCACGAAAAACTGAACGGCACGGGCTATCCGCAGGGGCTTGACGAAAGCCGATTGGGCTTTGAAGAACGGCTTATGGCGTGCGTTGACATCTACCAAGCCTTGATTGAACCCCGCCCGTACAAAGAGGGAATGCCGCGTTCGAGAGCGCTTTCGATTATGCACGAAATGGCGGACAAAGGCGACCTCGATAAATTTATAGTAAGCGAGTTTGAAAAGGAATTTTTGGCGGTGTCGTAAAAACGCCCCGCGTTTTCGGAAACAAAAGAATTTTTCCGAAAACAGATTGACAAACGCTTATAAAAGTGGTAGAATATTTGTGTAATGTTATGCGGACAATTTCCGCGCGAAACTGCGAAGATCCGCTTGTTATCAGCGGATAAAAAGGAGAATATTATGTACATAACCTGCTTAGACCTTGAGGGCGTTTTAGTGCCCGAAATATGGATCGCTTTCTCAAAAGAGAGCGGTATTCCCGAACTTTGCCGCACGACCCGCGACGAACCCGATTATGACAAGCTGATGAAGTGGCGTTTGGGTATTCTTAAAGAACACGGCTTAGGTCTTAAAGAAATTCAGGCGACAATCGCGAAGATTGACCCGCTCCCCGGCGCGAAAGACTTTTTGGACGAATTGCGTTCGGTTTCTCAAACTATTATCATCAGCGATACTTTTTCGCAGTTTGCGGGTCCGCTTATGGAGAAACTCGGTATGCCGACTATTTTCTGCAACTCGCTTGATGTTGCTCCGAACGGCGATATAATCGGCTATAAAATGCGCTGCGAAAAATCGAAACTCACGACTGTAAAGGCTTTGCAGTCTATAGGATTTGAAACAATAGCGGGCGGCGATTCTTTCAATGATCTGGGAATGATACAGGCGTCAAAATACGGTTTTCTGTTCCGCTCTACAGAGCAAATCAAAAAAGACTACCCGCAAATTCCCGCGTTTGAGGATTTCCCCGAATTGCTGAAATTCTTAAAGGATTGCCTTGCAAAATAATAAAGCGCGTTATTCTCTCCCCGCAGGGGGAGAGATTTTTGTTTCTTGCCAAAAAATCCCTTGCAAGTTCCTAATAATTATGTTATAATATTAGGTAACGCAATATCTTTAACAGGATAAAGTTTATAACTCAAAGGGGCGTAACATTGGTTTGGGGCAAAGCCTCTTTGTGGTATAATGAAACTAATCTATTATTTTAACATAAGGAGAGCAGTTATGAAAAATATCACAGAACAGCTGATACTGTCGCTCGCGCCGAACTCCGCGGCGGCGGCGAACGGTCGGAAAATTTCTCAAAGCGGAGGTTTCATAAAACGCGCCCGCTCCGAGGACGGCACGTTCTTTATCGGCGAGTGCAAGGGGAGCGGACAAAAACCCTACATCACAAGCGCCGACTACATCGACGAGGAACACCCCGTGTTCCGCTGCTCGTGTCCGAGCAGGCAGTTCCCTTGCAAACATTCGCTCGCGCTGATGTACGAGATGATGTCGGACAAGGAGTTTGCGGTTTGCGAAATTCCCGAAGATATTATAGCAAAACGCGCTAAACTCGCGGCGAAAGCCTCAAAAGCGGACGGCGATGTTGCGGAAGAAAATCCCGAACAAGCCGAAAAGAAGAAAGCCGCCGCAAAGAAAACGACAAGTTCCGCTAAAAAGAAAAAGCTCAAAAAACAGCTTGAGGGTCTTGAACTTTGCGAAAAGGCGGTAAAAGAACTGATTTCTGCGGGTTTGGGAACAATGGGCGGCGCGTCGCTGTCGCAGTATCAGGAGTTATCCAAACAGTTCGGCGATTATTACCTTATAGGAATACAACGCCTTTTCAACCGCCTTATCATTGAAATCACAGAGTATCAGACGGATAATCTCGAAGTGCATTACGACAATGCGATTGACACTCTCGAAAATTTAAATTCGCTTATCAAAAAATCGAGAAAGTACATCACGGAAAAAATCGCCAACGACGACCCCGCCGCGGACGATACCGCGCTCTACGAGGAACTCGGCGGTAATTGGAAACTCACCGAACTTGAAAGCATAGGCAAGTGTGTGAAAAACGCGCGAATGGTACAGCTTGCGTTTTGGGTAATCCTCGACGACGCACGAAAGGAATACATAGAAACGGGCGCGTGGATAGAACTTAACAGCGGAATGATTTATCTTACAAAGAATTTCCGCCCGCTAAAGTCGTTAAAGCATATAAAAGCTGACGATACCGTGTTCGGCGCGGTTAAAATTCCGTCGATGGCGGTCTACCCCGGAGAGGGAAACGTCAGAGTGCGTTGGGACAGCGCGGAGTTTGACGAACTCACAGACGATGATTTCAAGAAACTGCGTTCGTTATCCTCAAATTCCGTAAAAGCGGAGATTAAAGCCGTAAAGAACTTTTTGCAGAACGCGATGTCAAGCCCGATTATCTACAAACTGATTTCTTTTGCTGAAATAGATAAAATCGGCGATAAAATCGTGCTGAAATCCAAAGACGGCGACACGGTAGAACTAAAGGACTTCGGCGACGCCGACAAGATGACAGACCGCCTGCAAATGCTCCCCTATCAGAAACTTCTCGAAAACGGCGTTATGCTCTGTGGATTTCATTATAACAACGCCGAAAACAGAATTTGCGCACAGCCGATGTGCATTATTCCCGACAGCGAAAACGCTGTTGTAAGACTGCTTTATTGACGGAGGTAATTTATGGAAATATCGTCTTTGTATGAACTTCGCGCACAACTGCGTTCGGCGGCTGTCGCGGGGGCAAATCTTTTGTCGGAGAACTTCCGACTGAAAAGGGCTGTTGATGCGTTTGCAGGAATGAAAGACGCGTCGCCCGTTTTCGGGAAAATATACGAACTTTCAAGCGCGCTTGTTTCTGGAAACTGCGAGGACGCGGCGGGAACGCTCCTTGACGCGCTGTCGCTGTCCGATTCGGTAATGACGACTTTAGCGTCCGTAGATGTTGACGGCGCCGCCGAAAAACTCCCCGTTTACGGCGTTCCGTCAAAAATAGTAAACGCGCCGTATTCGCGCCTGTCAAAGCTTATCGACGCGCTCACGACTTCGGGGAGCGGAAATCACAAAATAATATTGAACGCCTTGCAGGAAAAATCCGAACTGTTAGATGATTACCGCGTAAAGCCCGCGCTTGTCGAGTGCTTGGGTTCGTCCCACGGCGAAACGGCAACCCTTGTAATCCCCGCAATAAAGAAAATGGGGAAATCTATCGTCCCGCTGTTGAAATACGGCTTTGACCCAAAGGGCAAAAAGGCAACTATACATCGCATTTTGCTTATAGACGAACTCGGCGGTGCAGATGAAAACGACTTCTATCTGGAAAATATCCCGCTTTCCGAAAAAGACGTGAAAAAACTGCTTATCCGCGCCCTGCGCCATGACGTAAACAACGCAGAAAAGCTGATTGAACTTATTCATACCGAAAAAGGCGCGATAAAGACCGAGGCGCTCAATACTCTTGCAAAGCTGGACTGCGACAAGGCGCGGGAATATTTCGAGGAAATGGAGAAGAAAAAACCGCAGGATACGCTCGGATACTTAACATACAGCCGTACCCCGTGGGCGTGCAGGCTTGCCGTGAAGATAGGCAACCGCCTTTTCGACAACAACGACGGCGGGAATTACAAGATGAACGGCTTGGGGCTTGTGGACATTGATTATTATGCGTTTCAAGGCAAGACAGGCAAAGACGTTATAGATTTCTTCAGAAAGGTAGTTTCCGCTGACTATGACGACAAAAAGGTCCTCCGCTCACGCATAAGAGAGCTTATAAACAACCCCCTTTCGGCAACTGTCGCAACAACGGGCGACCCCGATATGTGCGCTCTCGCGCTGGAGTTTGAGAAGAAATATCCAAAGCAGTTTGAAGAAAGCGCGTTTTTCGCGCATATTCTGGGCAAAGACGACTGCACCGACTATTTCAAAAAGAAGATCCTTGAGGCAAAGGAACGCGCTCAGACTCAAAGCAACAAGAGCGTATTCTACTCGCCCGCGATGTCCTGCGTTAAGTACATAACGTGCATTGACGGGAAGTATTACATTCAGTATAAAGTGTTTGACAGCCATACAGCTACAGCCGAAGTGTGCGAAACCTACACCGTTCCCATTCGCCAGCCCGTAAAGGAAAAATGGTTCGATATGTTTTTAAGCTGCGACTGGTATATGCCGGAATATTTTGCAAGCGAACTATACGACAAAAACGACGAAGAAATGCGCGAGAAATTAAAGCAGTATTTCTTCAATAAGGTAGTTTACAGCGAGGATTATATAAACTATCTTTTAATTCTGAAAGGTATGGGCTATACAAATATCGAGGGGCTTGTCTTTGAATATCTCAAGGAAAACCACATGAAGTTCAAGGACAAATACAACGACGCGTTTAAATTCCTGCGGTTTGTTCCGAGCGATTATGAATATCTTTGCAAGGAAATGGACGACCTCGAAAACTATGCCGAGGCTAACAATATAACGCTGAACCTTGATTTGGAGGATTTAAGGGCAGATATTTATCATTTCTGGGCTCCCCAATATTAAAAGCATTAAAGGAGAAAATTATGGACAATTCAATACTCAGACTTCCCGCCGAACAGCTTTTCGAGGAGGAACTGAACGCGCTTATCAAAGCGGAAACCGACCCCGTTCCCGAAGGCTGGAGAATGTCGCCGAAATCGGTCAAGACCTACATATGCGGAGGAAAAGTCGGGAAAACCGTCATTACGCCGAAATATATCGGTCACGAACGCTTAGTTGAAATAGCTATTGCAACGCTCGTCACCGACCGCGCGTTATTGCTGATAGGCGAACCGGGAACGGCGAAAAGCTGGCTCTCCGAACATCTGACGGCGGCAATAAACGGCAATTCCTCCCGAGTTATCCAAGGCACGGCAGGCACGACGGAAGAGCAGATACGCTATTCGTGGAACTATGCGATGCTTATTGCAAACGGACCGTCCGAGGGGGCAATGCTGAAAAGCCCCGTGTTCACGGCTATGGAGGACGGCGCAATTGCGCGCGTCGAGGAAATTTCAAGGTGCGCGTCGGAAGTTCAGGACACGTTAATTTCCCTGCTTTCCGAAAAGCGGATAAGCGTTCCCGAATTGTCGCTTGAAGTTCCCGCGAAAAAGGGGTTTTCGATAATCGCGACCGCCAACACCCGCGACAAGGGCGTAAACGATATGTCGGCGGCGCTTAAACGGCGTTTCAACATCGTAGTCCTGCCCGCGCCCGAAACTCTCGAAGAGGAAATGAACATCGTAAAAACGCGCGTAGAACAGCTGTCGGGCAGTCTTGACCTCAACGCCGCCTTGCCGAAAGACAAGGTAATCGAAAAGATATGCACGATTTTCCGTGAACTTCGCGGCGGCGAAACGCTCGACAAAAAGCAGAAAGTAAAACCTCCCGCGGGCGTTCTTTCGACCGCCGAGGCAATCTCGCTTTTGTGCAACAGTATGGCGCTCGCTGGCAGTTTCGGAAACGGCGATATATCCGACGACGATATAGCGGCGGGACTTCAAGGCGCGGTAGTCAAGGACGACAAAGATACCGTTGCATGGAAAGAGTATCTCGAAAACATTATGAAAAAGCGCGGTTCGGAGTGGAGCGGGCTTTACAGAGCGTGCAGGGAGCTTAACGAATGAACGGTGTAAACTTCTTCGGCATACGGCATTTATCACCCGCAGGCGCGTTTTTCCTAACGCAGTATCTGAATGAAAAACAGCCCGCGCTTGTTATAGTCGAAGCCCCGTCCGATTTTGAGGATACCGTGCCCGATATAATGCGCTGTGAAACCCGCCCGCCGTTCGCCGTTCTCGCGTATACCGGGAGCGTTCCCGTGCGGACGATACTCTATCCGTTCGCGGAATATTCCCCCGAATATCAGGCGATAAGGTGGAGCAGGGAAAACGGCGTTCCCGTGCGGTTTATGGACTTGCCGACCGAAACTTTCCTGGCGCTTGCGGACGAAAGAATTAAAAAAGCCAACGGGTTATTCGATGAAACGGACGCCCCCGAAACAGTTACCGACCGCAAACCCGATGTTTATGAACTTCTCTCCGAACAAAGCGAGGACGGTTCGCATGAAACGTTTTGGGAGCGAACTTTAGAACATTGCGCCGATTTTTCGGCTTACCGCGAGGGCGCGAACCTTTTCGGCGCGAATATACGCGCATTATCGGAAAAAGACCGCGTTGACGAGGAAGAAACCGCCCTGCGCGAGATTTATATGCGAAGTGTGATAAGAAACGCCGTAAGGGGCGGTATTGCTCCCGAAAAGATCGTTGTAGTCACGGGCGCGTATCACGTCGAGGGTCTGAAAACGTGGGATAACGACGAGGAACTCCCAACGTTACCGAAACTGCCGTCATTACATACGCTTATGCCGTATTCGTATTACAGACTTTCAACGCGTTCGGGCTACGGCGCGGGAAATAAAGCCCCCGCGTATTATGAACTTATCTGGAAAGGGCTTTGCCAAAACGACCGTTTTTACGCGGCGAACGCGTATCTTTCAAAAATCGCGGAGAAAATGCGGGAAAACGGATTTTCCGCCTCGTCCGCGCAGGTGATTGAGGCGCTGAGGCTTGCAAAATCTTTAGCGCAATTGCACGGCGGGGAAATCCCGACATTGCGCGACATTCGCGACGCGGCAACTACCTGCATAGGCGAGGGAAGTTTTGCCGCGATAAGCACAGCCGTCGCCGATACCGAAATAGGCACGGCTATCGGCGAGATACCCGAAGGCGTTTCGAGAACGAGTATACAGGACGATTTTTACCGCTTGCTTAAAAGTTTGAAACTCGAAAAATACCGCTCCGTTACGTCGCAGGACTTGAAACTCGATTTGCGTGAAAATCTGAGGGCGAGTTCCGAAAAATCGGCGTTTCTCGACCTTAACCGTTCGTACTTCCTGCATAAACTCCGCGTTTTGGGAGTAAAGTTCGCGTACCTTGCCCCCTCAAAGCAGGACAACGCGACATGGGCGGAAATGTGGCAGGTTCAGTGGACGACCGAATGTGAAATAGTTCTCGTTGAAAGCGCCTTGAAAGGCGATACCGTAGAACTTGCGGCGGCGTATCAGATTAAAGAAACCGTAGAAAACACGGGGGATATTTCTGTTATCGCACAGGCTGTTGAGGACGCGTTCTGCTGCGGAATGTCCAAAGCCGCAAGCTATGCGGTAAGCGCACTTCAAGCCGCGGCTGCGGATAATATTCCGTTTGAGGACATAGCAAAGACTATGTTCCGACTTTCAAATGTAATAAGCTACGGCGATATACGAAAAGCGGACGTCACCGCCGTAAAGCCGATTTTAACGCAGTTATTCTACCGCGCGTGCCTGATTATGGGCAATTCCTGCGTGTGCAATGACGACGCGTCGCAGGAGATTGCAAACGCTGTTAATATGATAAACTCCGTGGAACTCGCGCAAAATTGCCTTGAAACGGAAAAATGGATAAAGGCGCTGTCCGAAGTTTCCTCCCGCGATGATTTGAACACGAAACTTTCGGGACTTTGCACGGCAATTCTCCTTGAACGGAACGTAATGACGAACGACGAACTAAAGACGGAAGTGTCCCGCAGACTTTCAAAAGGAGTTCCCGCGGATTTGGGCGCGGGGTGGTTCGAGGGACTTACGATGAAGAACCGCCCTGCTTTGACGGCTCGGCTGTCGTTGTGGGAAAGTCTGGACGATTATCTTAAAGACCTTGACGGCGAGGAATTTAAACGTGCGCTTGTGTTCCTGCGCAGAGCGTTCGCGGATTTTTCTTCTGCGGAAAAGGACGCTATAGCGGAAAATCTCGGAGAAATCTGGGGTCTTAACGGGGAAGAGGTAAGCGAAGTGTTAAACGCTCCGCTGGACGCCGCGTCACAACAGGCTTTAAACGAACTTTCGGACTTTGATTTTGATTTTTAGATTTAGGTGAATTTATGGATACAACAGAACAAATGCAGCGCTGGCGCTTGATATTGGGACAAGAGAGCGAAAACCGCTTTGAACTTATGAATATGCCCGCGCTTTCCGATGAACAAATGCTTATGGACAGCGCCCTCGCGTCCATTTACAGCAAAAGCGGGCAGGGCGGTTTTGGTTCGGGCGGCGGGAAAGGACCGTCCAACCCGCAAATCTCCCGCTGGCTGGGCGACGTAAGAACGCTTTTCGATACCGAGATAGTCAAGGTAATTCAAAACGACGCGATGACGCGGTGCGGGCTTAAACAGCTTATTTTCGAGCCTGAAATCCTCGAAAATGTCGAACCCGATATTTCTCTTGCGTCGGCTATTTTAACGCTTAAAGAAATGATACCCGAACGTTCTAAAGAAAGCGTAAGAGCGTTTATTAAAAAGATAGTTGACGAAATAAACAGAAATCTTGAACAGGATATAATCCGCGCCGTCACCGCCGCCGTAAATAAGCGCGAACATTCGCCTATCCCGTCCGCGTCTGCGCTTGATTATAAAATGACGATACGCAGGAATTTAAAACACTATTCAAAAGAACTTAAAACGATAGTTCCCGAACATTTCTACTTTTTCGAGCGTTCGCAAAGTTCCGCCGCCAAAAAATGGACAATTATCCTTGACATTGACCAAAGCGGTTCAATGGGAGAGAGTGTTATCTTTTCATCGGTAGTAAGCTGTATCTTAGCGAGTATGAGTTCGCTTAAAACGCGCGTTGTGGCGTTTGATACAAATATAATCGACCTTACCGACAAGTGTTCCGACCCTGTTGATTTGCTGTACGGCTTTCAGCTTGGCGGCGGCACTGACATCGACAAATCCGTCGCCTATTGCGAGCAGTTTATAGACGACCCGAAAAAGACGCTGTTTTTCCTGATTTCCGACCTTGAGGAGGGCGGAAACCGCGCCGCGTTATTGCGGAGAATTGAGAACCTAAAACAGTCGGGAGTAACAGTCGTGTGTCTGTTAGCTCTCGCGGACAGCGGAAAGCCGTATTATGACGCGAATATGGCAGGGAAAATCTCCTCGCTCGGCATACCGTGCTTTGCGTGCAGTCCGCAAAAACTCCCCGAACTATTAGGATTGGTGCTTAAAGGCAGAAGTCTGGCGCCGTTTGCAAGCGATTGTGAAAAGATAGGGAAATCATAAACAAACCCCGTTCCGCTTATGGGACGGGGATTTTTTTGTCCGACCCCGCATAAACTAAGGACAAGAGGTGATAAGTTTGGAGATTATCGCGGCGATAAACGACAATTTTGTTTGGGGCGCGCCGATGTTGTGTCTTATGTTGTTTACGGGAGTAAGCCTCACGGTGCGGACGGGATTTTTTCAATTGCGTAAGTTCCCGCACATTTTAAAAAGCACCGTGTTCTCGCGCGAGAAGAACAGCGCCGACGGGATTTCACCGTTTGCGGCGATGTGTCAGGCGCTCGCGGCAACTTTAGGCACGGGCAATATCGCGGGAGTAGCCACCGCGCTGAGTATCGGCGGCGCGGGCGCGGTATTTTGGATGTGGATAAGCGCGTTTTTCGGTATGATGACAGGCTATGCGGAGAACGTTTTAGGCATACTCTACCGAAAAAAAGACGGCGAAAAATATAAAGGCGGCGCTATGCAGTACATAAGAAACGGACTTTCCGAAAGCCCAAAGACAAGACCGCTTGCAAAGCCGTTGTCTGTTATTTACGCGCTGTTATGCGTGGCGGCGGGTTTTGGAATGGGAAACGCCGCGCAGATGAATTCCGCGTCTGAGGCGCTCCTCGCGGGTTTCGGACTTCCGCCTATCGTCACGGGCGTTGTTTTGGCGGCTCTTGCCGCGGTTATCGTGTTCGGCGGTGCAAAGAGAATTTCTGCGGTTTCGTCAAAGCTTGTACCGCTGATGTCGGGATTTTACATTATCGGCTGTGTTTACATACTTTTTGCAAACGCCGATAAACTGCCCGACGCGTTCGGTATGATATTCACGTCTGCTTTCGGATTGCGCCAAATAGGCGGCGGGATCGCGGGCGCGGCGGTAAAATCCGCCGTTTCTATGGGATTTAAACGCGGAGTGTTCTCCAACGAGGCAGGACTTGGAACAAGCGTTTTCGCCCATTCCCAAAGTCAAATGAAACACCCTGTAGTCTGCGGTATGTGGAGCGTTTTCGAGATTTTTTTCGATACGATAATTATGTGTACCTTGACGGCGCTTGTTCTGCTCGTGTCCGATGTCCGCGCGGATATTCCCGCGGAAATACCGCCTGTGACCGCTGGTACGCAGTACTTTCGCCTGCGCGACAATAACGCGATTATCACGGACGGCGAAACGCTCCCGCCCTCCGTCACCGCTTTCGGTATTCACGGCGAAGTGCTTGAAGTTCCGCTCCCGCAGGAACTTACCTACTCCAACATAATGGTAATTCAGGGCGAAGAAATCGGCGGGCGAATTGTTTCCGCGCGAATAGAGCCATTGCGCGGCGTTGCGCTCACCGAATGTGCGTTTTCCGCGCGTTTCGGGAAACCCGCGGGCGCGGTGCTTGCGATACTCGTTGCGATGTTCGCGTTTTCCACGGTAATCGGCTGGTGCTATTTCGGCGGAGAATGTACGTCTTTTCTGTTCGGCGAGGGCAGCCGTAAAGTTTTTTGCGTATTATTTATCGCGTTTTCAATCGTCGGCGCCTGCGTAAATATGCAGCTTGCATGGGGAATAGCCGACCTGCTGAACGGTCTTATGGCGATACCGAACCTTTTCGCCGTGCTGTGCTTATCAAGGAAAGTAGTAGCCGTCACAAAAGATTATTGCAAGCCGAAGATTGCCGTAAAGAAAATAAAGTCCTCCGACCCGCCCGCCGCGCTTAATTAACATTTCGCGAAAATTTACGAATTTTCACTTGACACCCTCACATTTAACTGCTATAATATAGTAGACAGGGGGTCGTTTAGATGATAAAGAAAATTTGCGCCGCGATTTGCGCGGTTATATGTGTTACAGGACTTTGCGGGTGTTCGCTTTTCGGGGACGACGACACTTCCGCAAACGTTTATCTGCCCGCCGACCCTGTAAAAGGCAAGGTTTCATCGTCGTATTCCACGACGGCAAGCGGCGAAAACGGCTACGGTTTTACGATAGACAATACATCAACCTCGACAACCTACACGATTTCCTCCGATACAACGCCGATAACTCCGACAGACGACGACACCGAACCGATAGACCCTGTTGATTATTATTACGGCAAGTGGTATTATAACCACATTTCCGACATTCGCCAAAGAATATACGCTCGGCTTTACGAGTGCGCGAAAAACAACGAGTCTTCGTGCGACGTATCGGATTTGAACGTTTCGGACGTGGACGTTTACGAGGCGTTTTGGGCGTTTGATTATGAAAACCCGCAGTTTCCCGCTTTGGGCAACGGCTATGAACTGGAGTACATAGACGGGCGCATTTCCAACAAAGTGAAAACAATCAATATAAACTATTCAAGACTTGCAAGCGAGGTATCAGCCGATGATTTAGCAAACGCCGCGGAGGAAATCATTTCCGAGGCTGAGGAGCTTGAAACCGATTATGAAAAGCTGAAGTACATTCACGACGCGATAATCGACAGCACGGAATATACCAAAGAGGGCGAGCCGTATATCAGCGAGGCGGACGGACCCTTGCTTTACGGACAGGCGTTGTGCGAGGGCTATTCAAAGGCGTTTATGTATTTAGCGCAGTCAATGGGCTATCCGTGCATATGCTCCGTCGGAGTTGCAAATATGGAGGACCATATGTGGAATATGGTAAAAATCGGCAATTCGTGGTACAATGTCGATGTGACGTGGGACGACCCGCAGACCGATGACGGCACGGCACAGCTTCGCCACGATTATTTTCTGATATGCGACGCGGAAATTCGGCTTGACCACAGGGTAATACGCCCCGTAATGCTCCCTACTTCCCCCTACGGTTATTTCCCGCACGGCTATCAAGACCCTGATGATGTTTCGGCAACAACCTCAACTTCTGTTACCTCCAACAACGAAAACTAATAGATTAAAATAACGCAAAATTCCCCCGCCGAATGTTCGGCAGGGGAATTGTTTTCTAAAAAATCCTCGGCTTACTTGCAGTCGCAGCCCGGCTTAGCCTTGAAAGAGAGGCAGTCGGTGCAGGCTACTTGCGTAGGGTCAGCCTCGTGAGTGCCTATCTCGATTTTATCGAGCGAGCAATAATCGTCACAGCTGCAGTGGTTTTCACAATTGTGAATGGTGCATCCAATGTGCTTGTTGGCAAATTCAGTTCCCATAACAGTACTTCCTTTCGTTTTGTATGCAGAACGCGAAAAACGTCTGTAAGGATATTATGGATAACATTCTTTAAGTTATTCACGAGGTCGATTTTCATTTTTTTGCCGTTTTTGCATTAATTGTCAATCATAAAAGCAATCAGTTCTTTTAAGCGCGAAACCGCATTTTTCGGGTCGAGTTTTTCCTCTATCGTTTTATCGCGCGATTTTAATTCGTAAATGCCCTCGTCAAGGTTGCGCGGCGATATGATAACGCGCAGAGGCACGCCTATCAAATCCGCGTCGGAGAACATCACGCCCGCGCGAACATTGCGGTCGTCGTATATTACTTCCACACCTGCGGATTGAAGTTCCTCGTAAAGATTGTCCGCCGCCGCTTTTACGTTTTCATCATCGGAGCGCACCGCGCATAGATGTACCTGCCACGGCGCTATCGCCATCGGCCATATCGGACCAAATTCGTCGTGCGACGCCTCGCATACCGACGCCGCAAGCCGTCCTACGCCGATTCCGTAGCATCCCATTATCGGAGTCTGCTCCTTTCCGTCCTTGTCAAGAAACGTCATACCCATAGACTTTGTATACTTCGTTCCAAGCTGGAATATGTTGCCGACTTCTATCCCGCGCGACACGGTAAGCGAGTGTTCGCCGCATTCCGGGCAGATACCGCCCTCAATAGCCTTTGCGAAATCGTGATATTCGATATTCGGACAGTCGCGCTCCAAATCAAGCCCCGTCAGGTGATAATCCGTTTTATTCGCGCCGCATACAAGGTTATTGGTGTTTTTAAGGCTCTCGTCAAACAGCACTATATGCTCCCCGTTGATTTTGAGATTGACAGGACCTATAAATCCTGCCTGCAATCCGCATTCTTCATCAATAACAGCGGGGTGAATTTCGCCCCCTAGGAAGTTAGTAAGTTTTGTTTCGTTCACATCAAGGTCGCCGCGTATAAACAGCACCACAAAGCTGTCGTCAGCGTTTTTCTGGTAAACCACGGCTTTCAGCGATTTTTCTTTCGGCGCTTTCAGAAAATCGCACACTTCTTCAATCGTATGGCAAGCGGGAGTATTAACTTCCGCGAGAGGCTGAGATACTTCGTCGCGAGTGTTTTCGATAACGGACGGCGCAGCCTCGACATTCGCGGTGTATCCGCATTTTTTGCAGATAGCTATGCTGTCCTCGCCCACGGGAGTAAGCATCATAAACTCGTGGGAAATAGCCCCGCCCATCACACCGCTGTCAGACTTCACGGAGATAACGTTCTTACACCCGCAGCGGCGGTAAACGTTTTCGTATGCCTTATGAACGCGCGCGTAATACTTCTCCAAATCCTCCTGCGACGTGTGGAACGAATACGCGTCTTTCATCGTAAACTCGCGTACTCTGATAAGTCCTCCGCGCGGACGCGCCTCGTCGCGGAATTTCGTCTGAATTTGATATATCATAAACGGATATTTTGTATAAGTATTCGCATATTCCCGAACAAGCTGAACAGCCGCCTCCTCGTGCGTCATACCAAGCACCATCGGCTGGCGGTTTCTGTCCTTAAAGCGCAGTAATTCGGTTCCGATAGACGTATAGCGTCCGCTTTCTTCCCATATTGACGCTGGCATTACGACGGGGAACATAACCTCCTGCCCGTCAATAGCGTCCATTTCCTCGCGGATTATCTGCTCTATCTTCCGTGTAATGCGTTTCAGCGGCGGGAAGTTTGAAAAAATGCCGTTTGCCACATATTTGATGTACCCGCCGCGCACCATCAGCGCGTGGCTGTCTATCTGACAATCCGACGGACGTTCTTTAAATCTGTCGCCAACAAGTTTCTCAAGTTTCATTTTGAATAGACCTCCTAGTATAATTTTCGGGCGGAAACTAAAAAAGCCCCTTAACAAACGTTAAGGGACGAGCGAAAGCACCCGCGTTACCACCCAAATTCACGGAGCCAAAAACCGCTCCGCACATCTCAAACGCCCTTAACGCGGGCAAACGCCGCCGTTTAATCGAGTTTTCGCGGCAGGCTCCAAGGCGGGTTCGGCATTCGGAAACTCGCGGCTCGCACCGACCGCCGCATCTCTTAAAGTCCGCAAAATGCCTACTATTCCTTGTCATAGCTTTAGAATATTAATTTACGAAGTTATTATATCACGTTTTCCGCGTTTTGTCAAGTAGATTAATTCAACAATTTTCCCCCAAATTTCAAATTTGCCTATTGAAAAACTTGACAATATATGTTATAATATAGAAAGCGCAACATCTTTAACAGGATAAAGTATATAATTCAAAGGGGCGTAATATTGGTTTAGGGCAAAGTCTCTTTGTGTTATAATAGAAAATGGAGTTTTGTTTATAAGCGATATACCTAACAGGTTTATTAAGTTAAATGAATAAAGAAAAGGTGACACATTGCAATGAAGAAAAACAGCAAAACAACGCTTGCGGTTCTGACGGCAGGCGTGATTTTAAGTCTGGCGGCGCGGATTTTCATTATCGTGAAACACACGGATATGAAAACGGGCTTTTTGTATCACGGCGATGAAATATTCTGCAACGCCCTCTATTTCGGCATAATTGCGATAGCTATGATAATCGCCGTATTCACGGCTGTTGCCGATGAAAAGCGTACCGACATAAAGCGCACCCCCGCCGATATTACGGACGGCAGAGCGGTTGTTTTAGGACTTTTAAATATCATAACGGGAGTTTTCGCGGTTTACGAGGGCGCAATAGAACCAAAAGCCGTATCGCCGTCGGGCTTTTTGTTGCTTATGGATTATATATTCGGCGCGTTCGCGGTTGTTATGGGAATTATAATGCTTATTAAACGGCGCGTTACCGCATATTTGGGCTTTTTGTATATCGTTTTCAGTATGTTCTGCATTTGCAGATGTCTGTACAACTTTATGAACAGAATGGTGATAATAACCGTTCCCGAATATCTTATAGAGAGCCTAAGTATGATAGTAATGGCGGTGTTCTTCGCACTCCTTGCGAAATATCTTGCGGGGTTCGGCTCGAAGAGTACAAAACCCGCCTTGTGCTTTTGGGGCGTCGGCGCGTGCGCGCTTATGCTCTCGTCGGCACTCGGCACGATTATCGCGTCATTTGCCGCTCCCGAAGAGATACGCCGCAGAATAGTGTTTTCCGCCTACGAGGCGGAAAGTTTCAAGCAGGCAAGCGCGGGCGTGGAATATTATATGCTGACCGCCGCTCCGTGGGTTGAGTTTTTTATGGGAATAGTAACGCTCGCGTCGCTCGCTGTGGTTTTTATGAAAGCAAAGGAAGAACGCGCCGAACAGCGTTAAACGGCGGTTTTGCATAAATTTTGGAGGAAACGTGAAAACAAAGAAATTATTGCTTGTCCCGTTAATCTTGATGTGCATATTATTCAGCGGATGTTCGATGTCCGCGTCAACGGAAAACCTGTTAGCGCCGCCGAAACTGTCGGGGGAGCAGAACGAAATATATCAGGAACTTATCAACAGCGTCGGAAAAGGCGTCAAGCTGAAATACCCGAAAAGCGGAGAATACCGTTCCGCGTTCGTGCTGAAAAATATAGACGATGAACCCGGCGACGAGGCGTTTGTTTTCTATGAAAGCAAGGACATTCGTTCGGGTGAAAGCGCACTCAGAATGAAGTTCTTCGATAAACCGAACGGCAAATGGGAGGCGGTGTTCGACCTAGCCTGCCCCGGCAACGAGGTGGACAGCGTAACGTTCGCGCAATTAGGCGCATTTACGCCCAAAGACACTAAAAGCGCCGATACGGAATTAGGTTCGGTAAATATCATAGTAAGCTGTACGCTCTTAAATCAGACGGACAAGATGTTTATGGTGCTGAAATATAAGGATAAAAAGCCCACGGAACTTCTGTCCTCGTCATATTCGTGTATGCAGATAGCCGACCTTAACAAAGACGAACAAAACGAACTTGTTATAGTCAGCGTAAATAAGGAACTCAACACCTCGTCAGCCTCGATGTATACGGACAACGGCAGCGGTCTTGAACTCCTTTCAAATACTCCGCTTTACGGCGGGGCGGTAGATTATATCCGCGTCAGCGAGGGAAAACTTGACGAAAACACGCCCGCACTGTTTCTTGATTATTCCAAAGGCGGAGGACAGTCGGGGACTGATGTGCTTTATTGCTACGGCAGTCGGCTGTTCTGCCCCGACAGCGTAATAGGGAGCAATCCCGCCGCGGGAATGATTTCACGGCAGGTAAACAACTACACCGCCGAGATATACAGTTTCGACATAGACGGCGACGGCTTTATGGAAATACCGTCCACGACCCCTCTGCCGGGCTACGAAACTCTCACAAAGCCCGAACAGCTTTACACGGTGCAATGGTATACCGTCAGCAGCGATAACTTCACATTAGAGCATAACAGTTATTTTTCGGGGAAATTCCGCTTTGCGCTGTTGTTTCCAAACCGCTGGACGGGCGTTGTGACGGCTGTTCCCGACCTTGCAAACAACGATATAATCTTTATTTCATATAACCCCGAAGTGGGTCTTACCGTCACGGAGGATAACGAGATAATGCGTATTCATACCGTTGAAAAAAGCGACACTTCGGCAACAGTCGCAGACGGTATGCAGAAGATAGGCGAAAGCGACGAACTTTTGTTCTATTGCGTCAAAAAGAATAACAGCGACGGCGATATGCTGTCGCTTACCGACAGCGAACTGAAAGACAGCTTTGTAATTCTGTAATCTGAATTTAATTCATAATAAAGAGGTATGCTATGAAAAGAATTTTGGTGGTAGAGGACGAAAATTCGATACGCGATTTCGTCGTGATAAATCTGCGCCGCGCGGGATATGACGTTACCGACGTCGCAAGCGGGGAAGAGGCGGTCGCGGAATACGGAAAACAGGGCGGTAATTTTGACATCGCGCTGTTGGATATAATGATGCCGGGTATGGACGGTTTTTCGCTGTGCCGCTGGATACGGGAGCAGTCAAGCGAGATAGGGATAATAATGCTGTCCGCGAAAAGTCAGGAAATGGATAAAGTCAATTGCCTTATGATAGGCGCGGACGATTACGTCACAAAGCCTTTCTCCCCGTCCGAACTTGTCGCGCGGGTGGACGCTATCTACCGCAGAGTCAGCATAAACCGCTCTCACCGTGAAGAACCGAAAGCGATAACATCGGGACCTTTCACGCTGGATTATCAAAGCAGAATGTTGTATAACCGCGGAAAGCCGATAGATCTTACTCAAATAGAATACCATATACTGGAATTTCTTATGAAGAACCGCAATTCTCCCGTTGACAGAACTACGCTGTTAAAGCACATCTGGGGCGACAGCTATGTCGGAGAAGATAAGGTGATAGACGTAAATATCAGACGTCTGCGTATGAAAATAGAGGAAGACCCCTCCACGCCCAAGTATATACAAACGGTTTGGGGATTTGGCTATAAATGGAACGGATAAAGTAGTATGAACGAAAACATCAAGTCTTTGCCGTCCCGCCGCGGTCTGCGTCATCGTTCTATTTCCGCGCGGTGGATGGTAAACACGCTCTCCGTGGCGGCGGTTTTGCTGGTAGTTGCGAATATCTGTATATACTATTTCACACGGCGTTATTATTACGGCTCTGCGGAAAGCTATATCGTGTCCGAGGCGAACGCGTCGCAGACGATTTTAGCGCGCCTTTACGATGATTTGTCGGCGAACTATTCATCGGAAGTGCGCAATATGGTTGAAAGTTTCGGCAAGAAAGAGCAGATGGAACTGATGTCGATAAATGTAGACGGCAAGGTTTCACTAAGTTCAAGCGGATTTTCTCCCGACGCGGAATACTTTATGCCCGATTATGAACTCGCCCTTAAAAGCGAGGACGGATTAGGGATATACAGGGGAGAGGACAACGGCGAAAAAATCCTTGCCGTGACCACGATAATAGCAAAGCCGAGCAGTAATTACAGCGCCCTGCGCTTTGTAGCGTCGCTGGAACTTATAGACGACCAGATAAACGGCGTTATGGCGGTATCGCTTACGGTAAGTGTGTTCATATTGCTTGTCGTGACGTTTATGGGTGTTTATTTCGTGAAATCCATATGTGTGCCGCTCGGCAAAATAGGCAGTACGGCGAAAAAACTCGCCAAAGGCGATTTTTCGGAAAGAATACCCGTAGTAAGCGGCGACGAGATAGGTCAGCTTTCCCGCGCGTTCAATGAAATGGCTGACGAACTTGAAAACTCGGAGCAGATAAAGAACGACTTTATAAGTTCCGTATCTCACGAACTGCGCACTCCGCTCACGGCGATAAAAGGCTGGAGCGAAACGCTTGAAAGCGGATACGACCCCGAAACATTCAAAAAGGGAATGAAAGTGATAACGGGCGAAACGAAACGCTTAGAGCAAATGGTGGAGGATTTGCTCGACTTTTCAAGAATACAAAGCGGACACTTCACGCTTCAGCTTACGACGATTGACCTTATAGCGGAACTTGAGGACGCTATCTTGATTTATATTGACAAGGCAAAGAAAGAGAACATCTCGCTGTCTTATAACGAACCCGAATTTATGTGCGCGGTCGTGGGCGATAAAAACCGTCTGCGGCAGGTGTTCATAAACATAATAGACAACGCGCTGAAATACACGGAGGCGGGCGGTTCAATAGAAGTTGAGGCGCAGAAAACAGACAGCGCGGTGACGGTATCGGTAAGCGATACGGGCGCGGGCATAGCCCCCGACGACCTGCCGAAAGTAAAGCAGAAGTTCTATAAGGCGAACAAAACAAAGCACGGTTCGGGAATAGGCTTAGCGGTCGCGGACGAGATAATCACACGGCACGGCGGCACATTGGAGATAGACAGCGAACTCGGCAAGGGAACTACCGTCACGATAACTCTTCCGCTGAAAACAGGATAAACAGTTCCCCGAAAAAAGGAGCAGATATGGACAAAAACAAAGAAACCCCGACCGAAAAGAAAACCACGGTCGGCGGGCAGGCGCTTATTGAGGGCGTTATGATGAAAGGCGTGTCCGTGGGCGCTATGGCAGTGCGAAAAAAGGACGGCGAAATACACGTTGAGGAATGGGAACTCAAAAAACGAAAATGGTTCAATAAAGCGCCGTTTATACGCGGGTGTTTCAACTTTGTGCAAACCTTGCGCGAGGGCTACGTTTGTATGAACAAGTCTATAGATATAAGCGGAATGGCGGAGGACGACGAAGACGACCCGCCGTCAAAGTTCGACTTGTGGGCGGAAAAGCACTTAGGCGAAAAAGGCGTTGAGGTTATAGCGGGAGTGCTGGCGTTTTTGCTTATAGCGGTAATGCTTTGCGTTTTTTTCTTCGTGCCGACATTCTTGTTTCAGCTTTTGGAGGGAGCGGTAGGAGAAGTCATTTCCCCGTGGAAATCCGCTTTCGAGGGAGTGCTGAAACTCGCGCTGTTTATAGCGTATATGGCGATAATCGCCCAAATGAAAATGATGAAACGCGTTTATGAATACCACGGCGCGGAACATAAAACAATAGCCTGCTACGAGCAGGGAAAGGAACTTACCGTTGAGAACATTCGCCCGATGTGTCGTTTTCACCCAAGATGCGGGACGAGTTTCATCATCATAACATTGCTTGTCAGCATACTCGTATATTCTCTGGTGCCGATAAATCCCGCCGAATGGTGGGCGATTAACAGCAAACCGCTGTCGGCATTGCTCCGTGTGCTTTTAAAACTCCCGCTGTTGCCGTTTGTAGTGGGAATATCCTACGAACTTATTCGGCTTGCGGGGCGGTACACAAATCCCGTAACGAAGTTTTTCAGCGCGCCGGGACTTTGGATGCAGCGCCTTACGACCAGAGAACCCGACGACAAGCAGATAGAGTGCGCGATTGCCGCCGTAAAACCCTGTCTGCCCAAAGACGGCGAGGACGATAATTGGTGACGCGGCAGGAAATTTATCAATACACCCGCAAAGCCTTAGAAAGCGGAGGTGTAGAAAACGCTCAGTTTGACGCCGCACAGCTTTTGCAAAGCGTCGGAATTGAAAGGCTAGCTCTGCTTTCCGAACCGCAGACCGCCGTTCCCGACGATGTGTTTTATGAACTTTGCGAAAAAATCAATCGCCGAATAAGCGGCGAACCGCTCCAGTATATAATCGGCGAGTGGGAGTTTTACGGATTGCCGTTCAAGGTCGGACGCGGCGTACTGATACCGCGCCAAGACACGGAAACGCTTGTCGAAACGGCGGAACGGTTTTTAAAAGAACGCTCTGAAACTTCCCGCCGCACGCTTGATTTGTGCGCGGGCACGGGATGTATCGGCATAGCGCTTGCAAAAACCGCCCGCGCGGACGTGACGTGCGTTGAGCGTTCTCCCGACGCGTTCGGCTATCTTAAAGAGAACATAACGCTGAATAGTGTCCGTGTAAACGCGGTTTTGGGTGACGCGCTTGATTTTGATAATTTAAGCAATCTCGGCGAGTACGATGTTATCGTGTCCAACCCTCCGTACCTTACCGAAAGCGACCTTTCGGCGGTAAGCCGCGAAGTCGCTCACGAACCGAAACTCGCGTTGTTCGGCGGCACGGACGGACTTGATTTTTACAGAAAACTTTTGGGCTTTTATCCGCGGATACTGAAAAAAGGCGGTATGTTCGCGGTGGAAATAGGCATTTCACAGGAAAAAGCGGTAAGTGAAATATTCCGCGAAAACGGACTGTCGCCGCAGGCAAAAAAGGACTTGTGCGGCGTATACAGGGTAATTTACGCAGTTAAATAATGGAGGTACAACAAATGGCAATGGCAAAAAAGCAGGACAAAGCACCCGCAAAATCGGCAGATAAGGTGGTAGATCCGAGCGACCGCAAGAAAGCGCTCCAGACCGCCATTTCTCAAATAGAGAAACAGTTCGGCGAGGGGACTATTATGTTTATGGGCGAAAACCGCAAAATGGACGTGGAACATTCGTCCACAGGTTCGCTTATGCTCGATTTGGCTTTGGGAATAGGCGGTTTGCCTAAGGGCAGAATAATCGAGATATACGGCACGGAAAGTTCGGGCAAAACCACGCTTTGCCTGCATTCCGTAGCGGAGGTGCAGAAAGCGGGCGGTACAGCCGCGTACATTGACGTAGAACACGCCCTAGACCCCATATACGCAAAGAAACTCGGCGTTGATGTGGATAATCTTCTCGTGTCACAGCCCGATACGGGAGAGCAGGCGCTGGAGATAATCGAAACGCTTGTGCGTTCGGGCGCTATCGACATAGTGGTCTTAGACTCCGTTGCCGCAATGGCGACGAAAGCTGAAATAGACGGCGAAATGGGCGACGCGCACGTCGGAGTACAGGCGCGTCTGATGTCGCAGGCAATGCGAAAACTCACAGCCGCAATCAGCAAGACCAACTGCGTTTGCATATTCATAAATCAGATACGCGAAAAAATAGGCGTGCTTTACGGCAATCCCGAAACCACCCCCGGAGGACGCGCATTGAAATTCTACGCGTCGGTGCGCATAGAGGTTCGCAAAGGCGAACCGCTGAAAAACGGTTCGGAGATAATCGGCAACCGCGTCAAGTGCAAGGTAGTGAAAAACAAAGTCGCTCCTCCGTTCAAAACAGCGGAATTTGATATGCTTTTCGGAGAGGGAATTTCAAAGTTAGGCGAAATCATCGACTGTGCGGTGGAATTTGACATAATCAAAAAAAGCGGTTCGTGGTTCAGCTATGACGATATGAAGATAGGTCAGGGCAAGGACAAAGTGAAAGAGTTCCTCAAAGAGAACACCGAGATGTGCAGTGAAATAGAAAGCAAGGTGCGCGATGTGTTCGCCAAAAACAGCGACCTTATCCCCGAAGAAACGGGAGAACCGTCCGACAGCACGGCTCAAAGCACCGCCAAAGAGGACGACTATTCCGAGTTTAACACCGAGGATATTGAGTAATGAAGATTACAAAGCTATGTGAATATAAGGGCGATACATGGCTTATAGAACTTGACGGCGCGCAAAAAATTTATGTAAACGGGGAAACCCTCGCAAAGTTCGGCATTGAACAGAATGCGGAAATAACGAGCGCGGAACTCTCGGCGCTCACAGGCGCGGATATTCTCCGAAAAGCGAAAAAACGCGCCCTATACCTGCTCGGCGAACGTATGATGTGCAAAAAGGAACTTCTCGCAAAACTTACTAGAACCTACGGCGAACAGACCGCCGCCGAGGCTGTAAATTACATTTGCGAACTAGGCTACATCAACGATGAAGAATACGCCCCGAAACTCGCGGACTATCTTATCAAGCGCAAGCATTTGGGAGTTCGGCGAGTGCGTTTGGAAATGCTCCGCCGAGGATTGGAGCGCGAACTCGTGGAAAACACGCTCGACGGTATCTCCGATGATGAACTTGACGAGGAACTGCTCGCGCTTATCAAAAAGAAATATTCGCAAAAAATCCAAAATCAGGACGACCGCCGCCGCACAATCGCGGCATTAGCGCGGCGCGGTTATGATTTCGGAGCAATAAAACGCTGCATAGAAACCGCCGCGGAAAACATTGACGACAGCGGAGATTTTGACGACGTTTTTTAAACTTAAAGAGGAGAACCAAATGGAACAAAAGAAAATGAAAGTCGTTGTAGTGTCATTAGGCTGCGCGAAAAATCAAGTTGACGCGGAACAGCTTATGGCAAGCCTTGCCAAAGCGGGCTATGCGTTTGTCGCGGAACCGGGAATGTCCGACATAGTTTTGCTGAACACCTGCGGTTTTATAACCGCGGCAAAGGAAGAGGCTATCGAGTGGCTTAATGAACTTATTACACTGAAAAACGAGGGTACGATAAAATACATAGCCGTCACGGGCTGCCTGTCCGAGCGTTACCGCGAGGAGTTTGTAAACGAGTTCCCCGAAGTTGACGCGGTTGTCGGAATTTCCGAATACGGGAATATTACAGGCATTTTCGAGCGAATGATAAACGGCGAGAAAGTATATGTGTTCGGCGAAAAGGAAAAGCACTCAATGGAGGGCAGTCGGATAATCTCCACCCTGCCGCATTATGCGTATCTCCGCATAGCAGACGGCTGTGACAATTGCTGTACCTATTGCGCTATTCCGCAGATACGCGGTCGCTTTCGTTCGCGTCCTATGGAGAATATAATAACCGAGGCTGAAAAACTCGCCGCGGACGGCGTAAAGGAATTGGTCGTAATCGCGCAGGACACAACGCGCTACGGACTTGACCTCTACAATAAACTCGCCCTGCCCGAATTGCTCGAAAAGCTGTGTCAAATACCGTCGCTTAAATGGATACGCATTCTGTACGCCTATCCCGAACGCATCACCGATGAACTTATAGACGTGATAGCAAAGCAGGACAAAATCGTGAAATATCTTGATATTCCGCTCCAGCACTGCGACGGCGAGCTGCTCAAAAAGATGAACCGCAAAGGCGATGAAACGTCGCTTGCCGCGCTTATCGAAAAACTCCGTGCGCGGATACCGAACATTACACTGCGCACAACATTTATCACGGGCTTTCCAGGCGAAACCGAAGAACAGTTTAATCGCTTAGGAGAATTTGCTGAGAAAATGCATTTCGAGCGTATGGGCTGTTTCGCGTATTCCGAAGAGGAGGGCACGATAGCCGCGAAAATGGAAAATCAGGTCGATGAAGAAGTCCGCGAACACCGCAAGGAAATCCTCGAAGAACAGCAGGATACGCGAGTAGCCGAACTGTACGATGGTATGGTCGGCACGGAAAGCGAAGTAGTTGTTGAGGGTTACGACAGGTATCTTGAGCATTATTTCGGCAGGAGCGCAATGTTCGCTCCCGAAATAGACGGTATGATATACTTTACCGCGCCAAAGGACAAACGGCTTTCGATAGGCGATTTTGTTATGATACGTTTTACAGATGTGCTTGATAATAACCTTTTGGGAGAATTGCTGTAAGCGGTTTAAATGGGGTGATAGATTTGAATTTGGCGAATAAGCTGACAATGTTCCGCGTTGTGCTTGTGCCGTTTTTCATAGTCGCTGTGAGTATCCCGCAAATCCCCATGCGGTTTTTGTGGGCGCTCGTGATTTTCGTTATCGCAAGTATAACGGATATGCTTGACGGGAAAATAGCCAGAAAAAACAATATGGTGACGAATTTCGGGAAGTTTTTAGACCCGCTTGCGGATAAAATTCTCGTAGCGGCGGCGTTGATATGCTTTGTCGAACTCGGCTGGACAAGAGCATGGATAGTCGCGGTGATTATGATGAGAGAGTTCACGGTGTCGGGCGTTCGGCTTGCCGCTGTTTCAAGCGAGAAAAAAGCGGTTATCCCCGCGAATATATGGGGCAAGCTGAAAACCGCATTTACAATGACCGCGATAATCGCTATACTGCTGTTGCACATTTTCGCCGATTTCGGGTTTATCTGCGACTTAGGCGGGACGGCGGGTTTCGCGTTCCCGATAACGATAGTAAGCGATATTCTTATGTATATTACGTTGGCGCTTACCGTTATTTCGGGCGTAAAGTATATTTACGATTACAGAGAGTGCATAGACCCGCGCAAGTGACAGGAGGACATATGAACGAAGAATTAAAGCAGGATACGAGCCAAAAAGCGCCCGAACGTACATTGCTTATAGCGCAGCTGCTGTTTCGCGAAAAGCCCGCCGAAGTTTCCGTGGAGGAACTTAAAAAGGCGGTCGAGGAAATCATAGGCGAAACGGAACTCGTGTATGACTCGCCGAATGCTCCGTTTTTCGCGCTGAAAGATTACCGCGCGGCTTTCCAAAAGGAGGAGGGGCGGGAGTATAACAGCGACG
Source organism: uncultured Clostridia bacterium (assembly GCA_947628655.1). Classification (GTDB taxonomy): domain Bacteria; phylum Bacillota; class Clostridia; order Oscillospirales; family Ruminococcaceae; genus CAG-115. Next base: position 114,869 of record CANRAS010000003.1, read on the forward strand.
TTGACAACGGCGACGGCACCGTGTCCGTTCCGATTTTGGCGAATTTCATACTCTGCGAGGAGTTCAAGCCCATTGACGACCCGATGATAACAAGCCAGTTTTGGGACTACACGGGCGATATTAACGAGTTTAAATATCACACGTCCGTTTTCGGAATGTTGTCGGGTTCAATGGGATATAAAAAAGAGGCTGAACTTTTCCTGAAAGAAATAGAAGTCGCCGTGAAATGCTTTCCAACAGCGGAGTGTATTTACATACCCCATAGCGGAAAGCTGACAAGCATAGAGCATTTCAAAGCGGGAATTGGGGAAAGTCTTGCGGTGAGATTTATCCGCACGGCGGTGAACGCGCGTTTTTTCAGAGCGGAGGATACGGACGATTTTGTCGTAGATACTTTAGGATTTTTCGCGCTCGGAGCGCCCGAAGTGCAAATGCACTTCCACGGACTTGAACCGAACAGCGTTGTAAGTTACGTTTACAGCATTGCAAGTTATCAGTTTGACGGGGAATTTCCCGTTAAGCCGTACGACACGGTAGACGGACTTGACGAAAACGGCGATATAAGCCAAGCGATACAATGGAGCGCAAGGTACGAGGACGCGCTTATTCAGCCCATTCGCACCGTGCTTGACATCAATTGCGGAGAGTATGCGTCGGGAAACAGAGAATAAGCGGAAAACATACCGTATGATAAATAAAGCGCCGATAAGCGCCCCGCTTTGGGGCGCATTTTTGCGTTTATCATAAATTTTGTGATAGTACTTGATTTTTTCAACAATATATGGTATAATAGAAAATAAGGTAGGAAAGAGCGCGAAACCATTTCGCGCCGTAATTAATTATAAGTATTCTTGCCTTTTGCATTATATTAAATTAAGGTGAACAAATGGCAAAAGAAAATAACTATAACGATTTAAAGGCGCTTAAAGGACCCGATCAGGTTCGCCTGCGCCCTGCGGTAATATTCGGTTCGGACAGCGTAGAGGGCTGCCGTCATTCGGTCTTTGAGATAATCTCAAATTCGATAGACGAGGCGCGCGAGGGCTTTGGAAAGAAGATAATCATTACGCTTTTCAGGGACGGCTCCGTTGAAGTGGAAGATTTCGGCAGAGGAATACCGATAGATTATAATAAAACCGAAGGAAAATACAATTGGGAACTTGCGTTCTGCACGCTGTACGCGGGCGGAAAGTACGACAATAACAGCGGTGAAAACTACACCTACGCATTAGGGTTAAACGGCTTAGGGTTGTGCGCAACGCAGTTTGCAAGCGAGTATATGGACGTTGAAAGCTGCAACGGAACGTGGAAATACACGCTCCGCTTTGAAAAGGGATTTAACGTTTCCGACAGCGACAAGGGGTTTACTCGTTCAAAATGCACGAACAGCGGTACTAAGATACATTGGAAACCCGACCTTGAAGTTTTTACAGACATAGAAATCGGCACGGAATATCTCGACGATATGCTCCGCCGACAGGCTGTCGTAAACGGCGGAGTGGAGTTTCTGCGCCGCGCGGAAAACGACGATGGCGAGTTTGACGAAAAGACGTTTCTTTATAACGACGGCATATTTGATTATTTAAAGGAAACAGTCGGCGACAGTTCCATAACCACGCCTCAGTATTGGCAGGCTCAGCGCCAAGGGCGCGACCGCGAAGACAAGGAAGAGTATAAACTGAAAATGAACGTTGCGTTCACGTTTTCCAAAGAACTGCACTTCATAGAGCATTATCACAATTCCTCGTGGCTTGAACACGGCGGAAGTCCCGATGACGCGATGAAACGCGCGTTTCTGTCGCAGATAGACAGCTATCTGAAAACGAACAACAAGTATAACAAGGGCGAAAAGTCCGTAAAATGGGACGATATTTCGGACTGCCTTGTGTTTATATCCTCGAATTTCTCGACGCAGGCAAGCTACGCCAACCAGACGAAGAAAGCGATAACGAACGTTTTCATAAAGGACGCGATGACAGATTGGCTTAAACATCAGATTGAGGTATATTTCCTTGAAAATCCCGATGAGGCGGTTAAAATAGCGGAGCGCGTTCTCGTGAACAAGCGTTCGCGCGAAAACGCCGAGAAAGTCCGCTCGGCAAGCATAGCGAACCTCTCCGCGAAAATCGACCTCACAAACCGCATAGATAAGTTTGTCGATTGCCGAAGCCGCGATGTTTCGCGCCGCGAGGTATATATCGTCGAGGGAGATTCGGCACTCGGTTCTGTAAAACTCGCGCGCGACGCAGATTTTCAAGCGGTAATTCCCGTCCGCGGGAAAATCTTAAACTGCCTTAAAGCAAGCTATGATAAGATTTTCAAGTCCGAAATAATTACGAACTTGATAAAAGTCTTGGGCTGCGGGGTTGAAGTCAAGTCAAAGCTGAATAAAAACCTCAATTCGTTTAATATAGAAAACCTGCGCTGGAGCAAGGTCATAATCTGCACGGATGCCGATGTGGACGGCTATCAGATACGCACGCTGATACTGACGATGATACAGGTGCTGTGTCCTACGCTTATTGAACGCGGATATGTTTATATCGCGGAATCTCCGCTTTATGAAATAAACTGCGGACAGGATACCTATTTTGCGTATACCGAACCCGAAAAAATGCGGATTATGGAAAAAATCGGCGATAAGAAATACAAGATACAGCGTTCAAAAGGTTTGGGCGAAAACGACCCCGATATGATGAGCCTTACAACGATGAACCCCAAAACGCGGCGGCTTATCAAGGTAACTCTTGCCGACGCGGAAAAGACAAGAAAGATGTTCGACTTGCTGTTAGGCAACGACCTTGACGGGCGCAAGGAGTTTATCTGCGAAAACGGCAGCCGTTATCTTGATACGGCGGACATTATGTAATATATAAATTCACCGCCAAACGGCGAATTTCTCAAAAACAGAGGAGATTATGAAGAAAAAGACAGTAAAAAAGACCGAGCGGTCCGCTCCGAACGCGTATATTGAAAATTCGGGAAAGGTCATAGAAACCGACATTGCGAGTACGCTTGAGGAGAATTATATGCCCTACGCGATGAGCGTTATCGTGTCCCGCGCTCTCCCCGAAATAGACGGTTTCAAGCCCTCGCATAGGAAATTGCTTTATACGATGTATAAAATGGGGCTTTTAAAAGGCGAACGCACGAAGTCCGCGAACATAGTCGGTCAGACAATGCGCCTGAACCCGCACGGCGACCAGGCGATTTATGAAACAATGGTGCGCCTTGCAAGCGGAAACGAGGCTCTTCTTCACCCGTATGTGGACAGCAAAGGCAACTTCGGCAAAGCGTACAGCCGAGATATGAAGTTCGCCGCGAGCCGTTATACAGAGGCGAAACTCGCCGAAATAAGCACGGAGCTTTTCGCGGAAATAGACAAGGACGCCGTTGATATGGTGCCGAATTACGACAACACAATGACCGAACCGAGCCTGTTTCCCGTGCGTTTCCCCGCGATTTTGGTAAACTCAAACTTCGGTCTTGCCGTTTCAATGGCAAGCAGTATATGTTCGTTTAATCTCGCGGAAATATGCGAAACAACGGCGGCGCTTATTAAAAATCCCGAACATAACGCGCTTTCAACCCTAAAGGGTCCCGATTTTCCCGGCGGCGGGTACATCGTTTACGACGAGGGGGAAATGGAGAAAATCTACAGAACGGGTGTAGGCGCGGTGAAAGTCCGCGCAAAGTATAATTTTGATAAAGACGCCCGCTGCATAGAGGTAACGGAAATTCCTCCCACAACGTCGGTTGAGGCGATAATCGACCGTATTGTTGATTTGGGCAAGGACGGCAAGATAAAGGAAATCTCGGACGCGCGCGACGAAACGGATATTTCGGGACTGCGCCTTACAATCGACATAAAAAAAGGCTATGACCCCGACGCGGTTATGGCAAAGCTGTTTAAACTCACGCCATTGCAGGAGAATTTCAACTGTAACTTTAATGTACTGATAGCGGGTACGCCGCGCGTTATGGGCGTTTACGAAATATTAAGCGAGTGGACGGACTTTCGCCGCGAGTGCATAAAACGCCGAATTTACTTTGAACTCGGCAAGAACAAGGAAAAACTTCACCTGCTGTTGGGACTTAAAAAAATCCTGCTTGATATAGACAAGGCGATAGTGATAATCCGCGAAACGGAAGAAGAGGCGGAGGTCGTTCCAAACCTTATGATAGGTTTCGGAATTGACGAACAGCAGGCGGAATACGTCGCGGAGATAAAACTGCGCCACATCAACCGCGAGTATATCCTAAAGCGCACCGAAGAAACCGATAAGCTGACAGAGGAAATAGCGCAAATGGAAGATGTGCTGAGTTCTCCGAAGAAGATAGATAACATAATAATAAAAGAACTCAAAGAGGTTTCCGAAAAGTACTCCGCGCCGCGCCGAACGCAATTCCTGTATGACGTTGCAGAGGACGCGGTTTTGGAGGAGGAACAGCCCGAAAGCTACCCCGTAAACGTATTCTTCACGCGCGAGGGCTATTTTAAACAGATAACCCCGAAGTCGCTTAGAATGTCAAGCGAGCAGAAACTTAAAGAAAACGACGAGATAATCTTCACCGCGGAAGTTTCCAGCAACAGCGAACTGTTGTTCTTTACCGATAAATTCAAGTGTTATAAATCACGGTGCGCGGATTTTCCCGAAACAAAAGCGTCCGTTATGGGCGATTACGTTCCCGCGAAATTGGGAATGGAGGACGGCGAAACACCGATATATATGGCGGTTACAGAAAACTTTTCCGAAACGCTCGTAATTTTCTTCAAAAACGGAAAGTGCGCCAAAATTCCGCTTTCGTCGTATGAAACGAAAACAAAGCGCAAATTGCTTTTAAACGCGTATTCCGATTTGTCGCCCGTTGTGGCGATGTTTACGATTGCAAACGACTGCGACTTCGTGCTGAAATCAACAGCGGGCAAGGTCATTCTGTTCAACACCGCGCTTATTCTTGCGAAGTCAGCGCGCGATACGCAGGGAGTACAAGTAATGCGCCTGACGAAAGCCGAACTCGCCTGCGCGTATTCAGCGGACAGCGTTGAGGTTGAAAACATCGAGCAGTTCAGAATTAAAAACGTTCCCGCCGCGGGAATAATGTCCGACGGCGATATTGACCAGATAAGATTAGCGTGAAAACGCGGAAAATAAAAACAAACGGAGGAATTAAATTATGCTTACCGATATTGAGATTGCACAGCAGGCAAAGATGATGAAGATAGGGCAGATTGCCGAAAAACTCGGAATTTCGGAGGACGAGTTAGAGCCTTACGGACATTATAAAGCGAAACTGTCGCAAAAACTGTTCGACCGTGTAAAGGATAACAAGGACGGCAAACTTATACTTGTAACGGCAATTAACCCCACTCCCGCGGGCGAGGGCAAAACGACGACTTCCGTCGGACTTTGCGAGGGTATGAATAAGATAGGCAAGAAAACGTGCGTAGCCCTGCGCGAACCGTCGTTAGGTCCCGTGTTCGGAATAAAGGGCGGCGCGGCAGGCGGAGGTTATTCGCAGGTCGTGCCTATGGAGGATATAAACCTGCATTTTACGGGGGATATGCACGCGATAACGGCGGCGAATAATCTCTTAGCCGCAATGATTGACAACCACATTCAGCAGGGAAACGAACTTAATATAGACGTTCGCCGTATTCTTTTCAAGCGCTGTCTTGATATGAACGACCGCGCGCTCAGAAACTGCGTAGTCGGAATGGGAGGAAAGGCGAACGGCGTTCCGCGCGAGGACCATTTCCAGATAACCGTTGCAAGCGAGATAATGGCAATTCTCTGCCTTGCGACCGATTTGAACGATTTAAAACGCCGTTTGGGAAATATTCTGATAGGCTATACGAATGACAATAAACCTCTGTTCGCAAGGGATTTGAAAGCCGTCGGAGCAATGACCGCATTGCTGCGCGACGCGATAAATCCGAACCTTGTGCAGACGCTTGAAAATAACCCCGCGATAATCCACGGCGGACCTTTCGCGAATATCGCGCACGGCTGCAATTCCGTAAGAGCGACCAAACTCGCGCTTAAACTTTCGGATTATGTAGTCACGGAGGCGGGATTTGGCAGCGACCTCGGCGCGGAAAAGTTCTTTGACATCAAATGCCGTACGGCGGGTCTGAAACCCGACTGCGTTGTACTTGTAGCTACCATCAGAGCGCTGAAATACAACGGCGGCGTCGCGAAAGCCGACCTTGCGAAAGAGAATGTCGAGGCTCTCCAAAAGGGAATTGTAAATCTCGGCGTACATATTGAAAATATGCGCGCTTTCGGCGTTCCTGTCGTTGTCGCAATCAACCATTTTGCAACGGATACGGACGCGGAAATAGAACTTGTCCGTAAATTCTGCCAGAAGATGGTCGTAAAAGTCGCGTTCTCCGACGTTTTCGCAAAGGGAGGAGAAGGCGCAGTTGAACTCGCGGAGGAAGTAGTCAGCGCGATTGACGACGAGATGAGCAGTTTCGCGCCGATTTACGACGAAAAGCTGACTATCAAAGAAAAACTTGAGATAGTCGCCACAAAGATATACCGCGCCGACGGCGTTGTCTATACCGCCAAAGCGGATAAGGCAATACGCGAGATAGAAGAACTCGGTCTTGACAGAGTGCCTATCTGCGTAGCGAAAACGCAGTATTCTCTGTCGGATAACCCGACAATGCTCGGCAAGCCTACGGGTTTCAAGATAACGGTAAGCGACGTTCGCGCAAGTTCGGGCGCGGGATTTGTAGTAATCTATACGGGCGATATTATGACGATGCCGGGACTTCCGAAAGTTCCGTCCGCGGAGAAAATAGACGTCGATGAAAACGGCGTAATATCGGGGCTTTTCTAATGGAATTTGTCACAAAAAGCGAGGAGGAAACGCGAAAGACCGCGCGGGAAATCGCCGAAAAACTAAAAGCGGGCGACGTTATACTCTACAGCGGAGAAATGGGCGCGGGCAAGACTGCGTTCACAAAAGGCATAGCGGAGTACTTTGAAACTAAAGAAGAAGTCACAAGTCCCACGTTCGCTTTGATAAACGAATATTTCGGCAAAGTTCCTATCTTCCACTTTGACCTCTATAGAATATCCGATATTGACGAACTTTACGCGATAGGTTTTTTCGATTATCTCGACCGCGGCGGTATCTTAGCCGTCGAGTGGAGCGAAAATATCCCCGAACTCGCCGAAGAACTTGATAACAAAGTTTACATAAACATCGAAAAACTCTCCGAAAACGAGCGCCGAATAACTGTTTCGGGGAAGAATATAACTTGAGGTGGTAAGCAGTGATTTTGGGAATAGATTCCTCCGCCATATCGGCAGGGTGCGCTCTCGTGTCCGAGAACAAGTTAGTAGCGGAGCAGTTTTTGAATACGCGCCACACACATTCCGAAACGCTTTTGCCGATGATAAGCGGTATGCTGAAAAATGCGCGCGTCGCTTTATCCGAAGTTGATAAAATCGCCGTGACCGCAGGACCGGGTTCGTTTACGGGTCTGCGAATAGGCATTTCAACCGCCAAAGGACTTGCCAACGCGGCGCATAAACCTTGCACAGCCGTGTCCTCCTTGGAGGCTGTCGCATACAATTTCGTTTTTACAAGCGGAATAATTTGCGTATGTATGGACGCGCGGCGCAGTCAGTTCTACAACGCGCTGTTCAGGTCGGAAAACGGCGTTATAACGCGCCTGTGCGACGACAGAGCGATAAGCGCAGAGGACTTGTCGGCAGAACTTGCACGGCTTTCCGAAAATATTATACTCGCAGGCGACGGCGCAGAACTCGCGCATAAGCTGACGGAGGAAAAATACACGCTGTCGCCACCGCAGATGCGTTACCCGCGCGGCAGCGGAGTGTGTTACGCGACGATAAACGCTCCGTGTATCTCGCCCGACGCGCTTATGCCGCGATATTTGAGAATACCGCAGGCAGAGCGCGAAAGGCTTGCGAAAAATAACAGCGAAGTAAATGAACAGAAAGGTTGAGAATATTATGATAGCAATAGGGTGTGACCACGGCGGTTATGAATTGAAACTCGCCGTTGAGGAGTATTTGACAAACAGAAAACAGGAGTTTTCGGACTGCGGATGTAACGGTGAAACAGTTGATTATCCCGACATCGCCGAAAAAGTCTGCAAGAAAATCACGAGCGGAGAATGTGAAAAGGGTATCCTTATCTGCGGTACGGGTATCGGAATGTCTATGTGCGCGAATAAAGCCGCGGGAATACGCGCGGCGGTCTGCGGCGATACGTTTTCTGCAAAGTTCACGCGGCGGCATAACGACGCAAACGTCCTTTGTCTGGGCGGACGCGTCACGGGAAAAGGCTTAGCTTTGGAAATAGTCCGCGAATTTCTTGACAACGAATTTGAGGGCGGCAGACACACAGCCCGCCTTGAAAAAATGAAGAATATGGAGGTAAAGTAAAATGTCCGATTTAGAGAATGTAATAGTCTGCGACCACCCGCTTGTTCAGCATAAAATAACGCTTTTGCGCGACAAGAATACAGGCTCAAAAGAGTTTAGGGAACTTGTACACGAGATTTCTATGTTTATGTGCTACGAGGCAACGCGCGACCTGCCGTTAAAGGACGTGCAGATACAAACCCCGCTCGGCGTTCTCGCGGAGTCAAAGGTGATAAGCGGAAGAAAGCTGGCGTTCGTGCCGATAATGCGCGCGGGGCTTGGAATGGTAGACGGCGCGCTGGCGCTCGTCCCGACGGCAAAAGTAGGTCACGTCGGAATATACCGCGATAAGCAAAACGGCAACACCGCCGCCGATTATTATTGCAAACTCCCGTTTGACATAGCAAACCGCGAGGTCGTCGTCCTTGACCTTATGCTCGCGACGGGCGTTTCGGCAATAAAAGCGGTTGACATCGTGAAGAACGCGGGCGCGAAAAGCGTTAAGTTTATGTGCGTTCTGACTTGCCCCGACGGTGTTTCCGCTCTGCATAAAGTTCACCCCGATGTTCAGATAATCTGCGGAGCGGTGGATAAAGGACTTAACGAGGAATTGTACATCGTCCCCGGCATAGGCGATGGCGGCGACAGACTTTTCGGTACAAAGTGACTGCCCTTGCGGACAAAGGCAAAATCGCCCAAATCCGCTAGGTATTGACAACGCTAAAAAAACGTGATATAATCAAATAGGTTATATTGCGTAATACAGCAAATGACCACAACTTGTTGCGGTCATTTGTTTTGTTTAATCTGGGTGGTACATAAATGACGAAAACAGAGGTACTAAGGAAATATTTCGGACATAAAGCGTTTCGCGGCGGTCAGGAACAGTTAGCGGACAGAATATTAAGCGGCGGCGATTGCCTTGGCGTAATGCCGACAGGCGCGGGAAAATCGGTCTGCTTTCAAGTCCCCGCGCTTATGCTCCCCGGCACGACTATCGTCATCTCCCCGCTTATCTCGCTTATGCAGGATCAGGTGAACGCTCTCGTGCAGAATGGCATAGAGGCGGCGTGTATTAACAGCGCGATAACCTCCGAAGAGTATTTCGCGGTTTGCGGTATGGCACAGCAAGGCAGATTAAAACTGCTTTACGTCGCTCCCGAACGCCTTGAAACGGAGGGTTTCGCAGGATTGTGTTCGGAACTTGAAATACCGCTTGTCGCCGTTGACGAGGCGCATTGCGTTTCCCATTGGGGACAGGATTTTCGCCCGTCATATCTTAAAATACAAAGGTTTGTCGAAGAATTGCGCCGCCGTCCCGTAGTAGCGGCGTTCACCGCCACGGCTACCGAAACGGTAAAGCGCGATATTGTGGAACTTTTGGGACTTCGCGACCCGCTTGTACTGACAACGGGCTTTGACCGCCCAAACCTCAGCTTTGAAGTCCGAACGCCCACGCAGCCCGATGTTGAACTTTTGGATATACTTAAAGAACACACGGGAAGTGCGATAGTCTATTGCTCAACGCGCAGGAACGTTGAAAAAGTCGCCGACCTTTTACAGCGCAATGAAATCCGCGCGGGAGCATACCACGCGGGAATGTCAAAGGAAGAACGCGCCCGCGTGCAGAACGATTTCATCTATGACCGCCTAGACGTGATAGCCGCGACAAACGCGTTCGGAATGGGTATTGACAAATCCAACGTTTCGCTTGTCGTGCATTACAATATGCCCAAAGACATTGAAAGCTATTATCAGGAGGCGGGCAGGGCAGGGCGCGACGGCGAACCCGCCCGCTGTATATTGTTCTATCGCTATGAAGATGTAAAGCTCGCCGAATATATGATAAACGCAGGACACGAGGAAATCCAACTGTCCGAGCAGGAGCGCGAAGAACTTATAAGGCGCGATAAAGCGCGTTTGCGTAAAATGCAGGGCTATGCAAATACAACAACGTGCCTGCGCCGATATATACTGAATTACTTCGGCGAACATACCGACAAGGATTGCGGAAACTGCGGAAATTGCCTTGCAGATTTTGAAACCGTCGATATTACGTTGGAGGCACAGAAGATACTCTCCTGCATATTCCGCTTAAAACAGCGCAGATTTCCTTTAGGAAAGCTAAGAGTAAGCCAGATACTTCTGGGCAGTAAGGACAAAAAACTGCTCGAATGGGGTCTTTCGTCGCTTTCCACATACGGAATAATGAACGGCGAGGACCGTTTCCGCCTGCGCGATATTATCGAATACCTTGAAACGCAGGACTATTTCACGACGGACAACCCTAAAAATGTGTGCGTCCTTTTGCCGAAAGCGGACGATTTTATAAAGTCAAACGGTCGTATTTTAATGAAATTCAGAAAACAGGCGAAGAAACCCGTTGTTGTCAATGAAAAAGCGCGGTATAACACGGAAACCCCGCACAGCAACCCCGAATTGTTTGAACGGCTAAGGGGACTTCGCCGAAAACTCGCGGGGGAACTTCATGTCCCGCCCTATGTTGTCTTTACGGACGCGTCACTCTGGAGTATGTGCGCGCTCCTGCCGAAAACACAGGACGAGTTTTTAGCCGTGTCGGGAGTAGGTACGCGAAAAGCCCAGCAGTTTGGCAAAGTTTTTGTGGAAGAAATTACCAGTTACCTTAACGCTCGGACGTAAAGAATTTTCATAGTAAAATTTGTTCAAACTGCCAAAAAAATATAATTAAAAACCCCCTTGAATTAAACAACAGAATGTGGTACAATATAAAAGTAAGTACAAGCTGTTGTGAATAAGGCACTTCTCTTTTTCTCCCTTAAATCCCCATGGGAGCGCCGATTTTACAAAGCTCGCTTTGTAAATTAATAAAAGGGGACAGGTTCGGTAATGTTAAGGATAGTAAAGAAAGATAACACATTAGAGGATTTTGACGTACAAAAGGTCGTAAACGCGGTGAATAAGTCCGCGGCGCGCGTGATGTATAATTTCACATCGGAAGAACTCGCGTTCATCTGCAAGTTCGTAACCGACAAGGCGCAGATGATAAGCGAAAAGGAGAACAAAGAGGAAATCTCAATAGCGCAGATGCACAACATAGTCGAAAGCGCGCTTGAGGAAACAAGTCCCGCGGTAGCCAAAAGCTATAAGGATTACCGCAATTACAAGCAGGATTTTGTTCATATGCTCGATGAAGTGTATGTGAAGTCGCAGTCGATAATGTATATAGGCGACAAGGAAAATTCCAACTCCGACTCCGCACTCGTGTCAACAAAGCGTTCTCTTATATTTAATGAACTTAATAAGTCGCTCTATCAAAAGTTCTTTATGACGGCGGAGGAACTTCAGGCGTGCCGTGACGGATATATCTACGTTCACGATATGAGCGCCCGCCGCGATACGATGAACTGCTGTCTTTTCGATATGAAAAGCGTTATGGAGGGCGGTTTTGAAATGGGCAACCTCTGGTATAACGAGCCGAAAACTCTCGCAGTCGCGTTTGATGTAATCGGCGATGTTACGCTTGCCGCCGCGTCGCAGCAGTACGGTGGGTTTACCGTCGCCAGCGTCGATGAACTCCTAGAACCGTATGCGCAGAAAACCTACGACAAGCAGTTCGCGCGCTATAAGGAAATGGGCGTATCCGATGAAACAGCCGACCGCGAGGCGATGAAAGACGTTGAAACGGATTTCCGTCAAGGCTTTCAAGGGTGGGAGTATAAGTTCAATTCGGTAAGTTCCTCGCGCGGAGATTACCCGTTCATTACAATGACGGCGGGCGTCGGCAGGGGAAAATTCGCTAAAATGGCGTGCAAGATAATGCTTGACGTAAGAAAGAACGGTCAGGGCAAGAAAACCTGCAAAAAGCCTGTGCTTTTCCCGAAAATAGTATTCCTCTATGATGAAAACCTCCACGGAGAGGGCTGTGAGCTTGAGGACGTGTTCGAGGCGGGCATAGAATGTTCGCAGAAAGCGATGTACCCCGATTGGCTTTCGCTCACGGGAGAGGGCTATGTAGCGTCCATTTATAAGAAATACGGCAAGATAATAAGTCCGATGGGCTGCAGGGCGTTCCTAAGCCCGTGGTACGAGCGCGGCGGTATGGAACCCGCCGACGAGGACGATAAACCCGTATTCATCGGTCGCTTTAACATAGGCGCGGTGTCGCTCCACCTGCCGATGATATACGCAAAATCCATACAGGAAAGCAAGGATTTCTTTGAAGTTTTGGATTATTACCTAAATCTAATCAGAAAAATCCATTGCAAGACATATGATTACCTGGGCGAAATGAAAGCCTCGACAAACCCGCTCGCATACTGCGAGGGCGGTTTCTTGGGCGGACATCTGGGCATACACGACAAGATAAAACCGCTTTTGAAGTCCGCGACCGCAAGTTTCGGCATAACCGCTCTTAATGAATTAGAGCAGATAGCCGACAAACAGTCTATCGCCAAAGACGGCAGTTTCGCGCTTAAAACAATGGAGTTTATAAATAAGCGTATCGCGGAATTTAAGAAAGAGGACGGACACCTCTACGCCGTATACGGCACGCCCGCCGAAAACCTCTGCGGCTTGCAGATACAACAGTTCCGTAAAAAATACGGTATCGTCGAGAACGTTTCCGACAGAGAGTATGTGTCGAACTCTTTCCATTGCCACGTTTCCGAGGACATCACCCCGATAGAAAAACAGGACGCCGAAAAGAGATTTTGGGATTTGTTCAACGGCGGTAAAATACAGTACGTCCGTTACCCGATTGATTACAACAAAGGCGCGGTAAAAAGTCTTGTGCGCCGCGCGATGAAAAAGGGCTTTTACGAGGGAGTGAACCTGTCGCTTGCGTATTGCGATGACTGCGGTTACGAACAGCTTGAAATGGACGTTTGTCCTAAGTGCGGAAGCCGCAACCTTACAAAGATAGACAGAATGAACGGTTATCTCAGCTATTCGCGGGTAAAGGGCGATACGCGCCTTAACGCCGCGAAAATGGCGGAAATACGCGACAGAAAGAGTATGTAATGCGTTATCACAATATAACCACGGATGATATGTTAAACGGCGACGGACTGCGCACGGTACTTTGGGTTGCGGGCTGTACGCACCATTGCGAAAAATGCCAGAACCCGATAACGTGGGATATAGACGGCGGCATAGAGTTTGACGAGGCGGCGGAGGAAGAACTTTTCCAAAAACTCGCCTATGACCATATCAGCGGAATAACGTTCAGCGGCGGCGACCCGCTCCACCCGCAGAACCGCGCGGAAGTGACGCGCCTTGCGAAAAAGTTCCGCGAGATGTTCCCGAAAAAGACGGTGTGGCTTTACACGGGCTATACTTACGAGGAAATACGCGGTCTTGAAGTCGTAGATTTCTGCGATGTGATAGTAGACGGCGAGTACATAGACGCGCAAAGCGACCCTAAACTGCATTGGAAAGGCAGTGCAAATCAGCGCGTAATTGACGTTAAGGAAACAAAGCGGTTAAACAAAATAGTGCTGTTTGACTGAAAACCGCAAACCTCCCGTCCGAGCGGTTTTACGCACGGAAATGACGGATATTTTTATGAAAGGTTGGTTCGTCATGGGCGACAATAATTCAAAGCATGACAGCGATAAACGGGTCATTCGGACGAAAAAGGCGATAAAATCGGCGCTGTTCAAGCTGATGGAACAAAAGAGCGTCGATAAAATCAGCGTAAGCGAGCTTACGAAAGCTGCAAACGTCAACCGCAGAACGTTCTACACACATTATCACGGCATAACGGATATTCTTGACGAGGTAGAAAGCGACCTTGTCGCGGCTCTTGCAAGGCTCGTGAAAAGCATAGACCCGTCGGCGTTCCGAAAAAGCGCATACGAACTGTTCATAGGTCTTGACGAGCTTATCACGGTCGAGTTCGATTATTACTTTCATATCGTGCGCGTAGACACCCGCGGAATGTTGATGTCCCGCCTGAAAAGCGTCATAAAGGGAATGACCGATATGCTGTTAGATCGGTTAAGCAAGCGCCACGGCGAGGGCGTAGCGGTGATTTCGTCGTTCATCGTCGGCGGTTTTTTCAATATGTATCTCGAATGGCATTACCACCCCAACGGCTGTCCGATTGAAAGAGCCGCGGAACTTGCGGGCGAAATGGTTGAACTTTGCGTTGAAAACGTAAGCCCCGCGATTACGGAGCAGTTTGACCGCCCGCCGATAACGGATAATTCGTAACAAATTTAATTCACAAGAGAACCGCACGGCAGAATTACCGCGCGGTTCTTTTTGGCTTTTTAGTGGTTGACATTTTGCGAAGTATCGGTTATAATATAATAAAGTGGTGTAATTTAAACCTTTTCCCACGTTAAAGGAGTGAAGTAAATGACCGCGAGGTGTTCAAAACTTACCGCGATGTTTGTGACAGTTGCAGTGGCTCTGGGGTGCTGTTTGTTCGCGTTCCCGAAAAACGCACGGGCGCAGGAAAACGCATATCAGATGAACAGCTATTCGACTTTCCTGTACAACAACGCCAACGGTCTGCCGACTTCGGAGGCGAACGATATTGTGCAGTCGGAGGACGGCTATATATTTATTGGAAGTTACAGCGGACTCACGTTTTATGACGGAGTTTCGTTCGAGCGTTTCAGTTCTCAGACGGGAATAACAAGCACGGTAAGTCTGTTTTTGGATAAGGACGACAGATTGTGGGTCGGCACAAACGACAGCGGACTTGTTTTGTACGAAAACGGCAATTACACATATTACGGTCGCGACGCGGGTTTAACGTCAATGTCGGTGCGCTCTATAACGCAGGACGACAGCGGGCGCATAATCTTCGCGACAACGGAGGGTCTTTTCCGCGTCGATGAAGAAAGCAAGACCGTAATCCCGATAAACGACCCCGCGGTAGACGGTAAGTATTTAATGCAGCTTACCGAATGTGTAGAGGGAGTAATATACGGCATTACGATTGAGGGCGAATGTTTCAGCTTAGAGGACTTGAAGATAACAAATTCGTTCACAAGCGCCGATATTAATATCGGAATGGCAAACTGCATAGTAGCAGACCCCACGGTAAAAGGCAGGGTCTGGATAGGTTCGGACGAATCCGAAGTTATGTGCGGCGATATGTTCAGCAATATGAAAAACAGCACGGTTTATTCCGTAGCACCCAACATCAGTATAAATTCCGTTTACCCGATGGACGACGGCTCGCTGTGGATATGCTCCGATAACGGCGTCGGCAGACTGAACGCGGACGGAACGTATGAAACATACGAGAATTTCCCGCTGAATAATTCCGTTGAAAAAATGATAGTCGATTACGAGGGCAACCTTTGGTTCGTTTCCTCAAGACAGGGAGTAATGAAAGTCGTTCGCAGCGATTTTACGAACGTCAGCCTAAACGCGGATTTGGAAGATACTGTAGTAAACGCCACATGTATCTATAACGATGAACTCTACATCGGCACGGATAACGGGCTTATACTGCTTGATAAAAACAGACAGAAAAAGACAAACGAACTCACATCAATGCTTGACGGTGTGCGTATACGCTGTATCAAGACGGATTTAAGCGGCGAACGCCTTTGGCTCTGCACCTATAGTGAAAACGGTTTGATATGCTACGACGGCAAAACAGGGAAGTGCGATTGTTTTAATAAGACAAACGGACTGAAATCAGATAAAGCCCGCACGGTGGAAATGCTGTCCGACGGCACGGTAGCAGTCACCGCTACAGGCGGCGTATCTCTTATCAAAGACGGCGCGGTCGTGAAAACATTTGACGAAAACAACGGCTTGGGCAACACCGAGATACTCACGCTCTGCGAGGGCAGCGACGGTCTTATCTATATGGGGAGCGACGGCGGAGGAATAGTAGTCACCGACCGCGAAAAGGTAGTAGGGCAATACGGCTTTGACGACGGCTTGAAATCGGAAATAATCCTGCGCCTTAAAACCGACCCCGAAACGGGCGCGATATGGATAATAACGGGAAATTCGATAGCGTATCTTGAAAACGAAAAAATCCGCACGATAAACAGTTTTCCGTATTCAAACAACTTCGATATGGTCTTTGACAATTTCGGCAGAATATGGATTTTAAGCAGTAACGGAATTTATACCGTAAACCGCGACAGTATGATAGCCGATAACGGACTTGAGTATTCGTTCTATGACGTGAACTGCGGTTTGCCGTGCGTTGCGACCGCCAATTCCTACAGTTATGTTGATAATGACGGCACGCTGTATATCGCGGGCGTGACGGGCGTTTCGTCGATAAATATAAACGCCGAGGACGAAATCGAGGGCGGAATTAAACTGAGCGTACCTTACATAGAAGTAGACGACGAGCGAATAATAATAAACGACGGTGAAACCGTAACTATCCCCGCGGACTGCAAGCGTCTTACGATACACGCGTTCGCGCCGACGTTTCTGCTTACCTGCCCGCGGCTTTCGTATTATCTCGACGGCTTTGACGATGAAAAAATCACGTTCACGAAACAGGAAATGCAGCCGATAAGCTATACAAACCTTAAAGCGGGGACGTATACGTTTAAATTCTCGATAGTAGACCCGATGACGGGCGAGGATACCGAAACGGTAAGCATAAAGCTGATAAAAAAGCGCGCGTTTTTTGAAGAATTGTGGTTTTGGTGGATAGTCGCGGCGATAGTATTAGCGGGCGTACTGCTTGTAATGCTTATCATAAACAAGATAAAGACCCGCCGACTGCTCCAAAAGGAAAAGGAAAATCAAGAATTTGTAAATCAGATAATCAAAGCGTTTGCGAAGTGTATCGACTTAAAAGACAAATACACAAACGGTCACTCGTTTAGAGTTGCGAAGTATGCTGAACTTATTGCGCAGAAAATGGGATTTGACGAACAGCGCGTCACGGATATTTACAACATAGGACTTCTCCACGACATAGGAAAGATAGCCGTTCCCGACAGGATACTAAGCAAACCCGCGCGCCTTACGAAAGAGGAGTTTGAGATAATCAGCCAGCACGCGCTTAACGGTTATGAAATACTAAAGGAGATTATTATTCGTCCCGAACTTGCGATAGGCGCGGGTTTCCACCACGAGCATATCGACGGCACGGGCTATCCGTTCGGCAAAAAAGGCGACGAGATACCCGAAATAGCGCAGATGATAGCCGTAGCGGACACGTTCGACGCGATGAACTCCACGCGACCTTACCGTCAGCAGATGTACGCCGAAGATATTATAGACGAAATGACGAAAATTTCAGGTACACAGCTAAACAGCGAAATGACCGCGGTGTTCTTGGAAATTATCCGCGAGGGCAAACTTGACAGCGTTCTTGCATGGAAAAGCAAATCCCACACTCCGCAGACAGTAGCCGAGGCTATGAAAGCCAACGAGAACCCCGAAAACAGCGAAATTACCAAAGACACCGAAAGCGACGATAATACCGAAAGCAACGAAAACCATAAAGAACACATTTAACAAAAATTCGAGTTATCCGAACAGGATAACTCGATTTTTTATAATATCGGCGGTATGATAATAATATCCTTGCGCACCGCCCGCGCGAGATTTACCGTCTGCATCGTCCCGCCGCTATGCCCGTCAAACACGGCGATAAGCAAATCGCAAAACTGTACGAGCGCCTTGTTTCGTTTCATCATACAGCCTTTGGCGTAGTGCGGTGAAATCGTGAACTTCTTTGAGCATTGAGTGAGTAATTTTTGATACCGCGCCTTGTCCTCGGCGCTCCACCTGTCGGCTTGTTCGGGGCAGGGAATAACCGCGTTCAAGCTAATCTGCGGAAATTCTTTCTTTACTTCCAAAACAGCCTCCGCCGCCCAAGTGTCCACGCCCAATGCCATTCCCGAATAAAATTCCAAAGCGCCCCTTTCGGCGAGTTCCTTTATCTGATTGTAAAGCCGTGCTTTCAGGTCAATACACAAATCGTCGTCCTCTCCGAAAAACGGCAGTTTATCGGGTCTATGACCCGTAAAAGAAATACTGTACATATTATTCCTCCGAACACTGTTATTATAAGCGATTTTGCCTAGAAAATCAATATGTACTTCGGGGTATTGTTAAGCAGTTTTCGCTTTACCGCTCCGACAACGCCCTCACAGTCAAGGACGAATTTTGCCTGTTCGGTATAAACGCTTTTCCCCTTGAATGTCACCGTGACAGTATCGTTTTCCTCTTTGCAGGACAATACCGCCGTTTCGTCCCGAAGTTCTGCGCCGATGACAATTACATCATACATAAAGTGCTTTCCTCTCGTACAGTTCCCGGTCACGTTTCTTTAGTTTCCGGGTGCAGTCTGCGGTAATCCAAATAGGAACTCAGTATAACAGCCGCCGCCGCTTGGTCGAGAACCGCCTTGCGCTTTTTCCCGCGCTTGTTTATTTCGTTCATATATCCTATAGCCGTAACGGTAGACGAACGCTCGTCCCACATTGTAACGGGCAGTTCTAATAGTTCGCGCAGTTTGTCCGCAAGCGCGTGGCATTTCCGCGAACGTTCGCCGCGCGTATTGTTCATATTGATAGGGTCGCCGACGACAACCATTTCCGCCTTGTATTTCACAGCCGCCTCGGCAATCATTTCGGCACAGCGGTCAAAGTCGTGCATATAGATTGTTTCAAGCGGCGACGCGAGAATTTCGTCCGCATCGCTAATCGCCAGCCCCGTGCGCGCGTCGCCGTAGTCTACACAAAGGATTTTCATAACCATTTTCCTCTCTGAACATTTGCGTTTATTATAACATATTTTAAAGAATTTGTCAAGTAAAAATTTAATCGAAAACTGTTTGCGGAATACTCTTGCAAAAATACGGCAGTTGTGTTATAATATAGTTAATCCAAAATTACCCAAAAGAAACTCAACTCAAAAGGAATGAATACAATGAAAATAGGCGTATCCACAGCCTCCCTCTACCCGCTCCATGTAGAGGACGCATTCGCGGTGCTTGCCGAACTCGGCGTAAAAACGGCGGAGGTATTCCCGAATGCGACCGTTGAGGCAAGAGAACCGATACTTTCAAAGATAGAGGAAATCCGCGAAAAAAACGATATGACAATTACCTCGTTCCACCCGTTTTCAAGCCCTATGGAGAGCGTTTTCCTGTTCTCGGCATACGACCGCCGCATTGAGGAGATGATGACGCTTTACGAGGAGTTTTTCGCGGCAATGAATAAAATCGGCGCAAAGATATTTGTACTTCACGGCGCGATATTAAGCAGAAAATGCACCGTCGGGCATTATCTTGAACAGTTTCGGCTGTTAAGCGACGTAGCAAAGCGGTATAAAGTTACTGTCGCGCAGGAGAATGTAAACTATTGTATGTCGGGCGATATAGAGTTCTTAAAAATTATGAAACGCGAACTCGGCGAACAGGCGAAGTTCGTACTCGACTTGAAACAAGCGCGCCGAAGCGGAAAAGACCCGCTTGAATTTGTAAGCGAATTAAAGGACAGCATAATCCATTGCCACATCTCCGATGCGAACGCCGAAAGTGATTGCCTGCCGATAGGGGACGGCGATTATGATTTTACGAAGTTCACGAAAGCGCTGTTCTCCAACGGCTATGACGGCGCGTTTATAATCGAACTTTACCGTGATAATTACGGCGAGTTCGGCGATTTGCGCCGATGTGTTGATACTATGTCGGAAATAGTGGATAAGCTGAAATAAACGATAACATAATAATCAAGTCCCGTTTCCCGCACTTTGCGGGAGCGGGATTTTTATATATTGAATAATTTTGTAAAATTTCTTTATAATAACAAAAAAGGAGTGATGATTTTGTCAATCGTTTTAATCAGAGCAGTTATTTTGTATATAGTACTTGCGTTTTCCCTGCGGCTTATGGGAAAACGGCAGTTGGGAGAACTTCAGCCGTCGGAACTTGTAGTCACTATCCTTATTTCCAACATAGCGGCTATCCCTGTTGAGGACAGCTCCGTCCCGATGATAATGGGCATTGTGCCTATTTTAACGCTCGTGTGTATTGATGTCGTAATGTCGGGCATAATGATGAAATCCGCAAGGGTGCGAAAGCTGATGATAGGCTCCCCGCGCATTATAATCAGCGAGGGAGAAATTCTCCAAAAGGAGATGAAACGCCTGCGCTATACGGTGGACGACCTTACAGAGGCAATGCGCCAACAGCAGATATTTGATATAACACAAGTGCATTATGCGATAGTGGAAACAAACGGAAAGATAAATTTCCTGCAAAAGAAAGATTTTCAAAGCGCGGAGAAACAGGACGTAAACGCGGGCGGTTCTACAAGCAACCCGCCGAGCGTAATTATCCGCGACGGCGTTATCGACAAAGAACAGCTTAAACTGTTAGGGTTAGGCGAGGGCTGGTTAAAAAAGACGCTCCGCGAGAACGGAATTACCGAAAAGAACGTGTTTTTACTCACCTCTGAAAGCGGGGGAAAGTATACGATTATTAAAAAGGCGGGTTAATTTATGAACAGGATAATAGTAAGTATTGTGATACTCGCATTGCTCGTGTGCTTGTGCGGTTGGGCGGTCTTTACTGTCCGCGGAAAAGTCGCAGACCTTAAATCCAAGATAGAGCAAGTGGAGGAGGCTTTCAGCCAAAGCGACCGTGAAACGTGCGTTAAGGCGGCGGGGGAGTTGGAGGACGAATGGCGCGATTTTATGAACCATTCGGTTTTAGTAAACGATTTGGGACACGCGCTCGAAATAACGTCCTCAATCGCGGAGATATACTCGTTCGCACAGCTTAACAACGAGGAACTTTACGCCGCCTGCGACAGGGCGCAGGTACAGATAGAGATATTTGAGGATATTCAGTTGCCGACGTTCTGGAAGATACTTTAAATAAAGCAACAAAAAAGCACGCTCCGTAACAGTTACGGAGCGTAAATTTTTAGTAAACATCAGTTCCTTGAAAATAGAACGTAAGTATTTGTTTGTAGTCCCAACCCCAGTATTTTGCGAGGTTGTTTGCGCCGTTCTGGCTAAGCCCGACGCCGTGACCGTAACCGTATGTAGTCACCGTAAACTGTTCCTTTTCAGCGTCATATTCAATATCAAACGCAGATGAACGTATGTCGTAGTCCATAATTATCTCTCGGAAACGTCTGCCCGTAATTCTCAGCTTATCGCCGTCGTTATCGACAAAGTATTCGTTCCCGCCGATCATCATATCGCCGACGTATTTCCCCTCAAGGTGATTTTGAATGACAAACCATTCGGAGGGGTCGCCCGAAAGCTCTATGTTCGCGTTATTCTTGATGTAATCTTTCATTTCGCTTAGGGAGAACGTTTTCTTTATGCCGTAATTCGGGTCGTATTTTTCGTCAAGTTCACAATAAACGCTTTGCAGATACGGGATATTCCCGCCCCATACGTTCTTGCTCGACGCGGTACATCCCGCCGACGACGCCGAATAAACCGCCTGAATAAGTTCGCCTTGATAGTAAATACCCTCGCCGATAACCGATTTTACGAGCGTACGGACAGAATCGTTCGTGCTTTCCTTTAAAATACAGTACGGTGCTTTCCCGTGAAGATTGCTGTATTTTACATATGTATAAGCCGTGACCGCCTGCGCTTTTATTGCCTCGGGTGCGAATGTACTGCCTATTTCGTTTTCGACTATCTGCGTAATAATATCTACCGCATTCCCCGAAACCTCAGTATCGCCGTTCGTTACGCGAAGTATCTCGCCGTTCGGGTCGTCGTTCGGAAGTTCCGCGGGTTCGCTTGTTTCGCCGTCGGAAGTCGTTGAACTTGTTTCCTCCGAAGTCGTCGAGGAAGTGCTTGAAGAACTCTCGACAGTTGACGATGAACTCGATGAACTTGAAGAACTCGAAGAACTGCTCTCTGCGGGTCTTGACGATGAAGATTGTTCGCTGTATGTCGGTTCGTCCTCGCTTGAAGTTTCCGAACTTGACGAAGATGATTTGTTCGTAAGTTCCAGAACGGCAGATGTCGGGCGATAGGACGATGCTACTCTGTTATCGGCAAAATTCGGTCTTGCGAAATGGAGATTTTCGATAGCCACGGAACTTGTAGGTGTGCTTTCGGTTGAAGTGGCTGATGAAACGTCGCCCTGCGTTCCCGCGTCCACGATAAAATCCACCGTGCCGCCCAGCTTGTCGGCGTTATCGGATGACGGCGCGCTTGTCTGCGGGGAAACGTCGTTGTCTATGCTCTTCACAGTACCCGTGACGGCACAGCAGAAGATATACACACTGCATATCAACAAAGCCACAAAGATTTTAACCAATGACAAATGTTTCATATCCTGTTCCTTTATTCATCATCTTCATATCCGACAAGAAGTTTTTTGTCCCACTTTCTGCCCTCCCAAACGTAATCATACTGTTTATAGTACAAATCATAGAATTTGGGATTGGGGTTCGCGTAGGCTTTTTCGACGTCTACCGTCGGGCTTTCGCCGGGGCGTGTTTCGCGCGCGAAAACCACAAAACGCAAATCAGTATTGCCATAGCCGAACATACAGGTTGACAATGTAAGAAGCTGGTCGCCGTACTGTACGTTTACATCGGGATTATAGAATGTCGAGCGGTCGAGAATTTCCGCGACATAATTGTTAAAGTCTTTCTCGCTCTTGAAATTCTGCTTGTTGTGGTAATAGAACACCTCGCCCGCGTCGGATTCGGTATTCAGCATTATCGCCGCGAATATCTTGTAGGTCGAAGTTTTATAAAGAGTACTGAATTCAACGGTCGGGTGTTCCTTATAAAAGCTGATGTCGTTGTGGTCGGGATTGGACACGCCCCAATTGAAATAGTAGGGCAGACGTCCGAAATATTCGCCCGACTGCATATTATGCCCGTATATAACGATATTTGCGGGTTCGCTCGTCGGAGTAATCAAGCCGCGGTAGTCCGCGAAAAGCGCGCCCGACTTCACCTTGTTGCCGTCAAAATCGGTGTCGAGGTATTTGTCGTTGTCAATTGTCTGCATTACGACATAATCTATCCAATTGTAGCTTTCGTTTGTGCCTTTAATAGTAAGCCAGCCTATAGTTTCGGGATTTTGTTCCAACAGCGGTTCAAATCGGCTCTGCACGGTTCGCTGCGGATAGGAAATCGGACCGAACCCTTTCGGTTCTTCGGGCGCGGAACTTTCGGGCTGCGAACTCGTTTGTGACGAAACGTTGCTTGAAACGTCTGCCCCCGCATGAAACTCGCTTGCGCGGTCATCGTCGAGTTTCTTTGTTTTCGCCCGCTGAACAGCGTCGTTTACCATAAGGCTTACCGCGACAATCAGAACGCACGCCGCCGTCAGAAAGCATATCTTCCGTATGATTTCCGACCTTTTATCGCCTTTCCACGGGATAAGGTATTTTGCAATGCGTTTAAAAACGTTTTCTTTTTTGTCTGATTTGCTCATCTTTCTATTTCCCCCTTGCAAAATTTTCTATATTAATACGCGCAGTTAACCGCCGTAGCCTTTGAGTTTCGAGGTATCCCAGTTACTGCCGTACCATTGCCCGCCTATAAGCTGATAGTAATAATCCCAGAGTTTCGCGCCGTAGTTTCTTTGCGCAACGGAAGTATCCACATATTCGCTCTCGCCGGGTCTTACTTTTCTCGCAAGCAGAACAAAGCGCGTTTCCTTATCTCTGCCGAGCGGCCAGTAACAAGTAGAAAGGGTCAGGAGCTTATCGCCGTATTCAAGGTCAACGTCCGTATAGAACCAACTTCTGTCCATTACCTGTATGATATAGTCGTTAAATTCCTCCGCGCTGTTAAACTTTGTCTTTGAAGTATAATCAAACACTTCGCCGTATTTCTCTTCGGTGTTTACGACAATACCCGCGAATATCTTGTAGGTTTCGCTTTGTCCGCCGTCCTGCTGGAACAGGATAGTCGGGTGAACCTTGTAGAACGCGAGCGGTTCTATCGACGCGTCGTACGGAACGTAGTGATTTACATACGCAAACCCGTAACCCGAACTCAAGTTGTGACCGTAAAGGATAATGTTGTCGTCCGTGCCGTCCCAGGCGTTGTTAGGACCTGAGAACACTTCGCTTGAAAACTCCTCGTATTCGCCCTCAAAATTATGGTCAACGTAATATTGGAAATCTCCCTTTCTCTGAACGACCGCATGATTTAACAGCGTACCCGATATTTGTATCCATGCGCGGGTGTCGGGGTTAATTCCGCGCAGATAGTCAAAATCAACGTTCAGCGGATAGTTTACAACGGGCGTTAAGTCGATGTATTCGGGTTCTTCCGTACCCGCCGTTGTGGGTATGAAAGCGTCGGGGTTTGTAAGTCTGTCAGGTTCTATATAGTTGATAGAACTGTTCGGAACGCCTGCCGACGACGCGAGTTTATCGCTTTCCTTGCCCGTATTGGACATTCCGACAAGCTGTCTTATCAGGAACACGAGCGTACCGATAAGAATACAGATAGCAAGGAGCAAAAGCACCTTTCTCGCAATTTCGCCCTTAGTATCTCCCGGCTGAGGGATTATGAATTCAAAGAACCTCTTAAACGGGTTCTTCTTTTTCTTCTGAGGGGTCTTGCTTGATTTCTTGCTTGAAGTTGCTGTCACATCTACGTCAAATTTATCAAGAGCAACGTCCCTTTGCTTTTCTTTCTTCTCGCTTGTCTTTTTGAGGTTTTTTTCGTTTTTGTTTGCCATGATGATTTCCTTTCGTTTAAATAATTATTTCCAGTAACATTGAAAGCGCCTTTTCTGTCGCCGTCAATCTTATATTGTTTCTTCCCGTATCGGGAAATTTGAACTTTTCGCATTTATCGCGACCCTCTCCGCACGCGCATATATACACCGTGCCCACGGGATTTTCTTCCGTACCGCCCGTAGGACCCGCAACGCCGCTTATTGCGACGGCGTAATCCGCTCCGGACAGTTTTATCGCGCCTTTTGCCATTTCCTCGACGCATTCAGGACTGTATTCGGAAAATACTTTCAGCGTATTTTCAGCAACGCCTAACAGTTCCCGCTTTATCTTGTTGGAATATGACGCGACGCCGAGTTCTATCACCGAGCTGCTCCCCGCAACGCCCGTAATCGCGGCGGACACCATTCCGCCCGTGCAGCTTTCCGCAGTCGTTATTTTAACGCCGCGTTCGGTGCAGACCTCAACCAATCTGCGCGCCAATCTTTGTATGTTTTCAAAGTTATCCATTATTCTATGAACACCGTTTCCTCTCCGTATTTATAGCGCGTTACGCTCGTTCCCTCGACTGCCTTTTCGATCATACTGTCGAAATCCCACACCGCCTCCGCTTTAAGCACATCATCAAGATGCGGTTTAGTGCGCGGGTGCTTTGGCGAAAACACCGTACAGCAATCCTCGTAGGGCAGTATTGATGTTTCAAACGTACCTATCCTGCGGGCAATATCCGTTATTTCTATCTTGTCCATTCCGATAAGCGGGCGAAACACGGGGTATTCCGCCGCCGCGTTTGTACAGCCCAGCGCATACAGAGTCTGGCTTGCGACCTGCGCCAGACTTTCGCCCGTGATGATAGCGCCGTAACCGTCCTTTTTGCAGACGCGGTTCGCTATTTTCACCATAAGGCGGCGCATTATCACAGTAAAGTATTCTTCGGGACAATGGTCGCGTATAGCCTCCTGTATCTCAGTAAACGGAACGCAATAGAACATTATATCTCCGCAGTAGTCCGTCATTTCCTCGCAGAGTTTGCGCACCTTTGCAAGCGCCCTGTCCGACGTGTACGGCGGACTGATATAGTGTATACAGTCCACTATAAGACCGCGCTTTGCCATCATATAGCCTGCGGCGGGGGAATCTATCCCGCCCGACAGCATTAAAAGCGCCTTGCCGCTGCTCCCGACGGGCATACCGCCCGCGCCCGTTATCCGTTTCGCCGACAGATACGCTCCGTTATCGCGTATTTCGAGCCTTACGGTCACATCGGGATTGTGAACGTCCACCCCCAAATTCGGGAAAGCGTCCAGAACAGCGTCGCCAAGTTGTTGTTGTATTTCGGGTGAAGTGAGCGGGAACGTTTTGTCGGCGCGCTTTGCCTCGACCTTGAACGTTTTTACGTCAGAGCCTTGGAACGCGTCCTTTAAACAATCTCCCAAATTCGCCTTTACTGTTTCAATATCCTTTGGGAATACCCTGCACTTTTGAATAGCGCCGATCCCGAAAACCTTTTTCAGCGCCTCGACAGCCGCGTCAGCGTCCGCATTTTCATCACACGGTTCTATGTATATCGTGGACTGCATACGTTCGTACCCGAACTGCCCGATTTTTTTCAGCCTGCGCTTTATATTGCTCTGGAGCATATCCTCAAAGGTCTTTTTATTGATCCCTTTCAAGGCAATTTCTCCATACTTTACCATTATAATTTCTTTCATTCCGTTATCTTCTGACCCTTTCGATTGTTTTCGAGATACCGTCGCAAAGAACGTCTATGTCGTCTGTCGTGTTCTCCGCGCAAAACGATACTCTCACGGCGCAGTCGATGTCCTTGTCCGAAATGCCGAACGCGGGCAGAACCTCGCTTTTCTTTCCCTTGGAGCAAGCCGAACCGCTTGAAACGTAAATCCCGTTTTCCTCAAGAGAATGTAACATTATCTCACTGCGAACCCCGCGAACGCTGAAATTTACGATGTTCGGAACGCAGTTGCCGCTTGAATTAACGGCGATGTCATTCATCTGCGCGAGTTTTTCGAGCAGATAGCCTTTAAGGCGAGTAAAATGCTCCTCGCTTCCCCTGTATGCGCGGACAGCCGCGTCAAATCCCGCAATAAGTTCGACAGGCTCAGTTCCCGAACGCATATTGTTCTGCTGACCTCCGCCCAAAATCAGCGGGGGAATGTTTATCCCTTTTTTGATAAATAACGCGCCTATTCCCTTTGTAGAATGTATCTTATGCCCAGATACGCTGATAAGGTCGCCCGCGAGAGGAACTTTCAAAAATCCCTGCACCGCGTCAATGTGAACGAGCGTTTTCGGATTTTTCCGCTTGACATTTTCATACAACCGCACAACGTCGATTTTAAACCCCGTTTCGTTGTTCACAGCCATTGCCGACACGAGCGCGGTGTTTTCGTCAACGGCGTCAGCCAAAGCCTCGGTGAAGTCCGCATAGTCACGGGGCGCGATTTTTACTGCCTCAAAGCCGTTTTCCTCTAACCGCGCCAGAACCCTCGCCACAGACGGGTGTTCGACAGCGGTCGTGACAATCCGTTTACCGCGTGCTTTTTGCATAACGCCGAGCAAGGCGGTGTTGTTGCTTTCCGTTGCGCCCGAAGTGAAGATAATGTTCCCGTCAAGCGGAGTTTTCGTCCCCGACAGCGCACCGAGCAATGTTTTCTTTGCCCTTGCTATAATCTCAATTGACGCCGTTCCCAGTTTGTGGAGCGAACTCGCATTCCCGAACGACTGTTCCATTGCCGCGTTTACCGCGTTTATACATTCGGCGCACGGCTTTGTCGTCGCGGCGTTGTCAAGATATATCATCAAATCACCCGATAAACATAACAAATTGAGTATAAAGCGCTTGGCAATGCGTTTTCACTAATCACCGACCGCTTTATCATTATAAATATGAGGTGTTATTTTACCTATTTAAACAAACAACTCCATACTATCTATTATTATAACACAAAAATCTTGATTTGGCTAGTATTTTTTTATATTTTTCATATTTATTTCATATTATTTCGGGGAAAACATAAGAAAGTTACAATTCGGTTACAAAAAACTTACAAAAGATTACAATTGCAAAAGAAACGGTTACAATATTGTCATAAATATTGAATAATTCCGTGCCGTGTGATACAATATATACAACGAAGGAAATCAAATCCTCCAAGTCATACCGAGGGCGCCGTTCATTCCCCGAACGGCGTCCGCTTTTGTTTAAGACCCCGCCGTCCGATTTTGTAACCGTTTTTTCCTCACGGCATAATATGTATTGTGAAACGGAAGCTCCGCAGGGGAGCGGAAAGTTCATCAGAGTTTCCATAAGGAGGAAATGACTATGTGCGGAATGAATAACGGCAATAGCTGCTGGATTATCATCCTTGTTCTTTTGCTTTGCAGCTGCTGCGGCGGCAACAACGGCATCAGCGCTCAGAACGACTGCGGTTGTGGCTGCGGCAACAACAACGGCTGCGGCTGTGGCTGCTGATAAAGCTGCTGCGCTTGACGTGGCGTAAGCCGAAAAAATGTGCCGCGGCTATACGGTCGCGGCACTACTTTTTTGTAATTTCCCTAAGGGCGGCGATGTCGGCATATTCCCCGGCGCAAGCGTCAATAAGGTCGGCAGGGGAGAGCAATAGATGAACGCCGGGTCTGCCTCCGCTTACCGCAATCGCGGAAAGCGTTTTCGCGCTTTCGTGAACGACTGTACGGAACTGCTTTTTCATTCCGATAGGCGAACACCCGCCGCGAATATATCCCGTGACGGCTTGAATATCCTTTACATGTATAGTTTCAACAGTTTTCTCGCCGACGGCTTTCGCGCATTTCTTCATATCCATTTCAAGGTTTACGGGCAGTACAAAAACATAATGCGCCGAATTTTTCCCGACCGTTACAATCGTCTTGAATGTTGTTTCGGGGTCTAAGCCGAGTATCTCGGCGGATTTCTGCCCGCTTTCAAACTTATCGCAGTCGTAAGAGAGCAGTTCATACGGTATCTTCAGTTTATCAAGTATACGCATAGCGTTTGTTTTGGTTTCTTTAGACATTTAAATCCTCCGCAGACATCAAGCACACCAAACCCCGCCCCGATTGTGCCGTCGGAGCGGTGGTCTGTTTAAAATCTTAAAAGCGGTTATTTAAAACTCTTCGTCGTCGTCAAGGACAAGCGTTTCGATAACTTCGGGCTTTTTTAAGAAGAATAACGCGACAGCCGCCGCCGCAAGAGCCGCCAGACTGATAATGCCCGCGATGATTGCAAACTTTTTAGACATACTATTCTACTCCTCCGATTTACTGAAATCTCGCCGCCATCTCGCCTATACCGTTATCGTTCGTAGGTTCTCCGATAGCGCCGAATTTCCACTCGCCGTTATAGCGGTATACCTCGCCGAACACCATAGCGGTTTTGCCCTCGTAATTCTCCGAGAGGTTATATTTGCAAAGTTCCTCTCCCGTATCGGCGTTGACAATTCTGATAAACGCGTTTCTTATCATACCGAACTGCTGTTTGCGTTCTCTTGCCTGATAGATAGTGACAACGAAAACGATTTTAGAAAATTCCTGAGGGACTTTATCAAGCTCTACGATAATCTGTTCGTCGTCGCCCTCGCCCTCGCCCGTGAGGTTATCTCCGCAGTGCCTTACAGAATCGCTGCGGTGTCTTAATTGACCGTAGTAAACAACGTCGATAGGACCTTTGAGCCTGCCCGACTGCGCGTCGATAAGCAGAGCGGACGCGTCGCAGTCGATGTCAGCCTGTTTTGAAAACAGCGCGAACTTTTTGGGCGCTTCGTCCCAGCCCAGTCCGACAACAAGCGATTTCAGACCCGCGCGGTCTTTCGTAAGGTCAACCTTTTGCCCCTTTTGAAGATTAACAGACATTTTCTTCCTCCTTAAATTACGGACAGCTCCTGCTTGTACGGCAAGTTTAAGGCGAGTAAAAGCAGACTTCGCGCGGTTTTTCCACCCGCGCCCGCCCGCCGAAACCGCCCGTTCAGACCGTTTTCGGAGAACCCGTTTGTAAGAAATACACAATATATTGTTCTTAACAATTACATTATACTACATTATTCCGAAAAATGCAAGTACTTCCAAAAAAATATATTAAAAGATACTTGTATTTTAAAAATTTAAGTGCTATAATATTAAAGCAAAAAAGGGCGCAGGTCTGCCGATACAGAAATAAAACGGCAGTCCCGAAAAAGGAGACGGGGCATTATGAAAGATTTAACAAAAGGAAAGCCTTTAAAGCTGATAGCGGCTTTTACATTGCCTATTTTATTAGGTATGCTTTTTCAGCAGGTATACAGTATTTCGGATATTATGATAATCGGGCAGAATTTGGGAAACGAGTCGATAGCGGCGGTGGGCGCTACCGCGCCGCTTGTTTCGCTGATGTTCAGCCTTATCAACGGACTTGTAACGGGCTTTGCGATTGTAGTGGCAAATCACTTCGGCGCGGGCGACCTTGATGAAATGCGGCGCACAATCGCGCGTATGCTCGTGTTCGCCGCCGCCGCAACGGTTGTTATGATAGTGGTGCTTACGGTGTTTATCGACCCCGTAATGCGGCTTATAGGCGTAACGGACGACATTATCGACGAGGCGAGAAGTTATCTTTTCATAGTGGCGCTCGGTCTTTCGGTAACTCTGCTTTACAATTTCGAGGCGGGCATACTCCGCGCGGTAGGCGACAGCGTTATTCCGCTTATCATTCTTATAATCTCCACCATACTTAATGTCGGTTTCGATTTGCTTATGGTGTGCGTCGTTAAAGCGGGAGTTATGGGCGCGGCGCTGGCGACTGTCGCGGCGCAGGCTATTTCGGCGGTCGTGTGCCTTGTTTACCTTATCAAACGCCGCCCAATGCTTGTTATCAAGAAAAAGGACTTCGTGTTTACATCAGCGTCCTCGAAAGAACTGCTCGCGTCGGGACTTGGAATGGCGCTGATGTATTCGATAGTGGACATTGGTTCTATTGTCCTGCAAAACGCGATTAACAGTTTCGGAAGTGACATAATAACGGCGCACACGGCGGCAAGGAAAATCTTCAGCCTTACGATGATGCCGTTTTCGTCGATAAGTTCAACGCTTGTTACATACTGTTCGCAAAACCGCGGCGCGGGGAAATATTCCCGCATACGGCGCGGAATACTCGATGGACTTATTATAATGTTTATCTGGGCTGTTTTGGCGTTCGCGATGATTTACCTCGCAGGACACGCGCTTATCGGTATGCTTGTAAGCGCGGACGGAGATAATTCTCCCGCGATAATCGAAACGGGAGTGTTGTATATGAAGTGGGCTTGTCCGTTCTATTTCCCGCTGTCTATTCTGTTAGGTCTTAGAAGTGCATTGCAAGGAATGGGAAAGAGCCTTGTGCCTATTATATGCAGTATTATTGAACTTTCGTGGAAGATAGTCACCGTGCTTGTTATGGTACCGCTGTTCGGCGGGACGAACGGCGATGTGGGCGGTTCAATAAAGGAAATCGGCGGGTATTTCGGCGTTGTTATCTCGGAACCGATTGTGTGGACTGTCTGCGCGGTCATAATCGGCATAATAGCGTTCGTTACTCTGAAAAGAATGCCGAAAGAGGACGCGGAGGAAACACAAACCGCATAACACAGCATTTTTTCGTTAATAAAAATTGGGAGGTAATCAATGGTAAAGGAACTCACCGAAAGGATTACGGCGAACATTTCCAAAGCCGTAAGGGGAAAGAACGACAAAATAGAACTCGTGTGCGCGGCGATGTTCGCGGGCGGACACGTCTTGCTTGAAGATGTTCCCGGAACGGGGAAAACGCTTATGGCGCGCGCCCTTGCGCGGTCTGTCGGCGGGGAATTCAAGCGCATACAGTTTACCCCCGACCTCCTGCCCTCCGATATTACGGGGATAAATTTCTACAATATGAAAGAACAGGAGTTCGTTTTGCGGAAAGGTCCTGTTTTCACGAATATTCTTTTGGCGGACGAAGTAAACCGCGCCACGCCGAGAACGCAGTCCGCTCTGCTCGAATGTATGGAAGAACGGCGCACGACGATTGACGGGGAAACGCTCGCTTTACCGAAACCGTTTTTCGTTATAGCTACGCAGAACCCTATCGAGATACAGGGAACATATCCTTTGCCTGAGGCGCAGCTTGACCGATTTATGATAAGGCTTGCCCTAGGCTATCCCGACAGAGCGGAAGAACTCAAAGTAATCGGCGGCGCGGTTTCGCAAGGCGCGGAGGAGGGGCTGTCGGCGGTCTGCACGGGTGAAGAGATAATCTCCGCGCAAAAGGAAGTCGATATATGCACGGCAAACGACGTTGTCTGCGGTTACATCGCGGATATTGCCGCCGCCACGCGCAATGACCCCGCAATCAGATTAGGACTGTCCACCAGAGGAGCGGCGGCGCTTAAACGTATGAGCTGCGCTCTCGCGGCGATAGACGGGCGTAAACACGCGACCCCGCAGGACGTGAAACGCGCGTCGCTCTATGTCGTACCGCACAGGCTGATTTACAAGGGCTATTCGCAGGATACCGACAGAACGGCTATATTGGAGCGCGTTCTTGACGGCGTTCCCGTACCCACGGAAAATATTTCGGCGAGGTAATTTATGGAGCTTGTTGCAATGGTGGTAATCATCGCGGCGGTGGTTATCGTTCAGTTCTTCATATACGACAAGTACGGATTTAAAAACGTTACTTACAAGATAAGCATAAGCGCCCCCGAAGTATACGAAAACGACGAGATAGAAATAGTCGAAGAAATTGACAACGCAAAGCGCCTGCCGCTTGTGTGGGCAAGAAGTGAGATAAGCTGTTCGCCGTATCTTACGTTTAAAGGACAGCAGACCGAAACGGCGCAGGGCGTTCAGCGCGGACTTGTTTCGGGAGTATTCGTCCTGCGGGGCTATCACAAGTGCCGTCGTGTATGGAAAGTAAAGTGCGAAAAGCGCGGAATAC
The DNA here is from genome assembly GCA_947628655.1 of uncultured Clostridia bacterium. Lineage (GTDB taxonomy): Bacteria > Bacillota > Clostridia > Oscillospirales > Ruminococcaceae > CAG-115. The sequence continues at coordinate 147,861 of CANRAS010000003.1, forward strand.
TCTCGATAGAAAACGCGGCGCTTACTATCTGCGACCTTTTCGGTATGACAAAAAAGGCGAGAATGTTCACTTTTTCGGAAAGCGTGCGCGTTCTCCCTACGCCCGCCGAAATGGAAAATGTAACGTTTTCGGGCGATAAATTTATAGGAAACATCGCCGTCCAGAGATTTGTTCTTCCCGACCCGTTTGTGATAAGCGGCGCGAGAGAATACACGGGCAGAGAACCGATGAACCGTATTCATTGGCAGCAGACCGCCCGTATGGGACGGCTTATGGTCTACAACAATGAATTTACAACCGAACGCCGTGTGATGATACTGTTTAATTTACAGCGCAATGAATTTAACAGCGGAACGCTTTCCGATACATCTTTGGAACTTCAGATAAAAGGCGCGGCTTATGTACTTCGTATGTGTCAGGAAATAAGCGCGGAAAGCGTTCTTGTGATAAATTCGGGCGTTCGGGTATTTATGCCGATACCCGTCGGAGGAGAATACGCGGTCAGCGCTTTAAGATGTCTGGCTGAATTAAATGCGGAGTGCGGAGAGCGTTTCGACGAAATGACCGCCGTTTTGGACTTCAACGAGGCGACGGATGTGATTGTGATAACCTCGTATGTCTGCGCCCGAACAGGCGCGCTCCTCAATGACCTCACGGCAAAAGGCAAGTGCTGTAAGATATTCACGGCGGGGCTTAAAGACGGCGCGGAAAATATTCCGCGCGGTGTGGAACTGCTGGTGATACCGCGCGGTGCGGGAGGTGACAGATCGTGAATGAAAAATCCTACCATTCGTTTCTGAAAATATTGGCTTATGTCGGCGTACTTACAGCGCTGTTTCCGCTTGCCGTAGCGGCGGAAGTCCTCGGCGCGGGAAGTTTCACCGTATGGCATTTCTTTTTGCTTTACGGTGTTTGGATACTGTTTCGCGGGTTCGGGACGTTTGTCGGAGTTATGATAAATCGTTTGGAACGCCGAAGAAAACCGCCGAAAAAGGTTCTCGCGCTTTTGTATTTCCTTATGAAAGCGGGGTTTGTCGTACCCTCTGCGATTTTTCTCGTTATCGGAATTAATATTCGGCTCAGCGTTTATTTGTGCTTTTTCTCCGTTGTCGGCGGAATAATCATCTATTTCGGCGGTTGTATGACTGTCGGGAAGAGTTATTCCGATATTTTTTCCAAAGCGTGGCTTGTGTTATACACGATTTCGTCTATCGTGCTTATGGCGATGTTCGCCGTTACAACCGAAAGCCCCGCCGTATCTCTGGGCAGGCTTATGCTCTGCATAGGTTTCGCCGTTATGGTAATGCTCTCGGCGGTGATTATAAATCAAGCGAACATTGACGCGTGCACAAATCAGCGCGACCGCGGAAAGACCGTCCTGCCGAACGGTTTAAGGCGTTATAACGCGCTTTTAGGCGTCGGGATATTCGCGTTAGTGTTTGTGCTTTTCGCATTCGCGCGTCCAATAGCCGTATTATTCAGAAACATAGCGGGCGTATTTGTCCGAGGATTTATCTATATAATCGACCATTTACCGCAGTCAGACCCGCACGAAACTGACGGTTTTTCCGTAAACGAAACGGGCGACGCGGGTATGTTCGGTATGGGCGGAGCGTTCTCCGATACCGTTGTCGCATTTTTTGCTATAGTGCTGATTATATTCATAATAATCTTCATAAAGCCGATTACAGCGGGGATTAAGAACGTTATTTCGTTTTTGTTCAGAAAGAAAGCAAACCAAAACAGCACTCCTTTTGCGGACGAGATAACGAAAAGCAAAATAAAACCGCCCACAAAGCGAATGGAGCGAAAAGAAGAACGCGCAATGGAGCGCAGATATTCCCGTGAAACCTCACCGTCGCTCAAGTTTAGGCTGGGGTATGAACTGTTCCTTATGAAACTTTCCCGCACACAATACCCGCCAAAGCCCTCCGATACTGCCGAGGCGCATATTGAAAAAGGGGAGAGGGCTTTCGGAGAGGAGTTTCACGGACTTTCCGAAACGTACAACAAGGTAAGATACGCCGATATTCAGCCGACCGCAGAAGAACTCGCCGCGCAGAGCGAACTCTTGAAACGTTTAAAGTAATACAGCCCCCGTTCAGCGGGGGCTGTTTTCAGCTTATAGTCGCTTTATCCTCGTCGGGCAATTGCAATGTGAACGGCTTTTGTCCCGAAAAGTTTACCGACAGCCTGTTCTGCGGGCATTTCAGCGAGATAAGCTCGCCTGTCTTTTCGTTCGCCGTAATAGTAACGCTCGCGCCGTCAAGTTCGGTTTTGTAAGTGAGAACGCCGTCGGACGCGGTGCTGTTCTCAGCGTCTGTACTGATTAGTTCTCCAACCGCACCCGCGATGATATGCGGAGCGGTAGCGTAAACGTCGCTGTTCTCGGAACTGAATGACAATCCGTCCAGAGTTGCGGAATACTTTTTGTCGTTCAGCTTGACCGTAAGCCCTTTAAGGTTTTTCGGTTCTGTAAACGTCATATTCCACTCTTCGCCGCTCACCCGTGTTACTTCGGCTTTCGCGCTTACTTTATCATAGGTTATTTCGGCATTTACCGTGTAGGTCGTGTCGAAATTCGGCTTTTGCTGTGAAAACGGCAGTTTCCCGCCGCACCCCGCCAATAAAAGCGTTCCCGCAAGTATAGCGCCTGCTGTTGTTATTTTCTTTAGTGACAAGGCAAATTCCTCCAAAAATGTGATAGAGTATGCAAAACAACACACTCCGAAGGAACTCGGCGTTATTTGTAAACGCGGGGCAGTACTTCTATTATATCGCTTGCAACAACACAGGCGGGCGAAGATGTTTTTACAAGTAAATCCGCGGCGTATCCGTGGCAGTACGCGCCCGCTTTTGCCGCGTCATACGCGGGTATCCCCTGCGCTGACATTGCCCCTATAATTCCCGTGAGAACGTCCCCGCTCCCGCCTTTAGAAAGCGAGCCGTTGCCCGTCGTGTTCACGGCGGCGTTTCCTTTGGGGTCGCATATCACGGTATACGCGCCTTTAAGCAATACCGTAACGCCATATTCACGAGCGAAACGCCTAGCCGCGCTTATTCTGTCGGCTTGTATTTCGGCGACTGAAAGTCCGCTTATGCGCGAAAATTCAAGCGGGTGCGGAGTAATTACGGTATCGCCTGTCCGTTCCTTCAATACATTTATATTTTCGGCAATGGAATTTATTCCGTCCGCGTCAATAATTATTGGACAATTTGCGTGCTTTATGACAAATTCCGTTATTTTTCGGGTGTTTTCGCTGTTTCCCAAACCACAGCCGACAGATACGGCGGTCATCTTCGGGAGAACTTCGGCTATAGCTTTACAGTCGCCGCCGATACTTCCGCTTTCCGTTTCGGGCAGAGGGAGAAACGTGTTCTCAACCAAAGAACCCGCGAGCGCCTTTACCGTGGAAATAGGCGCGGCGAGAGTGCAAAGCCCCGTTCCGCTGCGCAAAGCCGCGCGAGTACTCATAACCGCCGCCCCCGAACAGCAAAGACTTCCCGCAATATTAAGAAGTCTGCCGAAACTCCCCTTGTGTGCGGTAATCCCGCGTTTCGGAAGGATTTCGCGCATTTCATCGCCGAGCAATATCGCCTCATATTCCTTGAAACAATCGTCTGTTATGCCAATGTCGAGCAATTCAAATTCGCCGAGCGTTTCTAAAGCCTGCGGCACTAACATTCCCTTTTTGAGCGCCGCGATAACAAGAGTTCGTGTCGGCTTGAAACAAAACGGGTCACATTCGCCCGTGTCGGAGTTCATTCCGCTCGGAATATCAATCGCAATACGCGCGGGAACGCTGTTCGCAGAGCTTAACAGCTTAGAGGCGCGTGACGGCAGACTTCCGTGAAAGCCCGTCCCGAAAACGCAGTCAACCGCCATATCCGCATTTTTTAAAATACCGTCGCAGATTTGCTCGTCTTTTGTGTAATCGTAAACGATTTTTTTCGGGAGCGTTTCAAAATATTCCCGCGCAATATCCGTTTTAGGAACGCCGTCCGCGAGAATTACGCGTATTTTATAACCCTTTTCATACAGCTTTTGCGCGATTACAAACCCGTCGCCGCCGTTATTGCCCGCACCGCATAAAACTACGGCGGGGCAGGGGGGATATTCTTCGATAATGCGCCCTGCGGCGGCACAGCCCGCATTATACATCATTTCCGAGTAGGAAAGGGAACGCACGGCACATTCCGCCTCGGCAGAACGCATTTCGGCGCTTGTTGCAACGAACGGCATAATTATCACCTCTTTATTATTCTATCACAAACGGTGATAATTGTCAATCGTCAAAACTATTCCTCTACAATAACATTGTATTTTTTAAGCCACGCGTCAATTTGCAGGAAATACGCGAATATCTGCGGGGCAGTCATAAGCTGACCGTACCAGTTCTTTGTGAACGACGCGCCGTCCGTGTCGAGCATTTCCCGCAAAGCGTCGGCGTTTACTATATCTAAAACGCGGCAATCGTCTTTTTTCATCGCCTCGCGCAGTCTGCCGCTTAACAGTTTAAGATAATTCGGGTCGTGAGTTTTCGGGTACGGGGATTTTTTGCGCCAAAGGACGTGTTCAGGCAAAACGCCCTCCATTGCCTTGCGCACAAGCCCCTTTTCACGCCCGCGATAGTTTTTGAACTCCGTCGGGATATTGTACGCGTATTCGACAAGCCTGTAATCGCAGAACGGAACGCGCACCTCCAACCCGTGCGCCATACTCATTCTGTCCTTGCGGTCGAGAAGAGTTGCCATAAAATATTGCAAATTCATCACGAACATCTCGCGCATACGGTGATCCTCGGCGCTCTCGCCGTCAAGATACGACACGCAGGATAAGCACTTGTTGTAGGACTTTCTCACAAAATCCTCCGCCTCTTTTCCCGAAAGCGGTTCTTTCATAAGCGCGCCGCGTTCGGGAACGCTTGTCGCCCACGGAAAGCCGTCATAGTTCAGCACTTCGGGGCGGTGATACCACGGATAACCGCCGAATATTTCATCGGCACATTCTCCGCTTACCGCGACGGAAAAGTCTTTCTTTATCTCACGGCAGAACAGATAAAGCGAACTGTCCACATCCGCCATTCCCGGCAGGTCGCGCGCGTATACGGCGTCCTCCAGCGCGTCGGCAAGCGCGGGCGTTTCAAGCACGATGTCGTGGTGGCGCGTTTTAAGGAACTGAGCCATTTCAACGACATACGGCGCGTCCTCGTCGGGCTGGAAAGACGAGGCTTTAAAGTTCTTGTGGTTGTCGCGATAGTCGATTGAGTAGGTGTCAAGGACTTTGCCCTCTTTTTCGAACTCGTGCGCGGCTATCGCCGAGATAACCGAACTGTCAAGTCCTCCCGAAAGGAAAGTACAAATTCCCACATCGCTTACAAGCTGTCGCTTTACCGCGTCGAATATCAATTCGCGCAGGTGATGAACCGTTTCGTCAAACGTTTCGGTATGCGGGTGAGCGGTAAGTTTCCAGTAAGGTTTGATTTGCAGTCCGCTGTCGCTGAATACTCCGCAGTACGCGGCGGGCAGGTCGCGTATATCGCGGAAAACGCCGTCGCCGACTGTTCTCGCAGGACCGATAAGCATTATCTGCGCCGCGCCCTCTTTCGTGATAACGGGCTTTATTTCGTGATGACATAACAGAGCCTTGATTTCCGACGCAAAAACTATCCCGCCGTCCGTCAGCGCGTAGAACAGCGGTTTTACGCCTATTCTGTCGCGCGCCATAAACAGCGTTCTTGTTTTTGAGTTCCACACGGCAAACGCGAATATCCCGTTGAACATCTCCACGCACTTCTCGCCGAATTCGATATACGCTTTCAGCACAACTTCCGTGTCCGAATGTCCGAAAAACCGCACGCCCCTTTCGGCTAATTCAGCGCGTATTTCTTCGGTGTTGTAAAGTTCGCCGTTATAGACGAGCGTATAACCGCCCTCTGTCATCGGCTGTTTTCCGTTTTCGGGGTCAATTACGATAAGCCGTCTGTGGACAAGGCACACGCAGTCGCTCTCCATTATTCCGTCCGCGTCAGGGCCTCTCGGAGTGAGCATTCGGCTCATTTCGTTCATAACATTCCTGTCAATCTCCCTTTTAAAATTGACTTCTCCTGCAATTCCGCACATAATATCGCTCCTTTCTAGAGCAGTTTATGCAAAACCCGCGCGGACGGTGCGGGTAGATGTAAGATGTTAGAAGTAGGAGGTAAGAAGAACGCCCCCGCGATTGGCGGGGGCGGTTGGCGCGAGTAATATTAAATTAATGCCAAGGTATCACGTCATATATGCTCTTCCAGTCGTAAACTTGTCCTTTATAAGTGATTTTTGCCTTTGTGCTATTTGCGAAAACGGCAACTCCTAGTTCGGTCACACTGTCGGGAATTGTTACGCTTTTAAGACTGGTGCAATCTTTGAAAGATTCAGCGCCGATTTCTGTCACACCATCGGGAATAGTTATGCTTGTAAGACTTGTGCAATTTGCGAAAACACCCTCGCCGATTTTTGTCACGCTGTTGGGGATTGTCACTTCTTTAAGATTGGTGCAACCATTGAAACTATTTTCGTAGATTTTGGTCACTCCGTTAGGAATGGTTATGCTTTCAAGGCTGGTACAACCAGCAAAAACATCGCCCATGTAAGATGTTTCTTTATCGTCACCACCAAGTTCAATAACACTTTGTGGAATAGTTATGTTTTTAAGACTTTTGCAGTTTTTGAAAGCCCAACCGTGGATTGTTGTCACACTATCGGGAATGTCTACGCTTTCAAGGCTTGTGCAACCACTGAAAGTAGCTCTATGGATTATAGTTATGCCTTTTGGAATTGTTATGTTTTTAAGACTTGCGCATTCAGCGAAAACAGCCCCGCTGATTTCCGTTACGCTGTCTGGAATATTTATGCTTTTAAGGTTTGTGCATTCACGGAAAGCACCCCACGCAATTGTTGTCACACTTTCAGGAATTTTTATGCTTTCAAGGCTTGAACACCCTTGGAAAGCGCCGCCATAAGCCGATTCAGAACTATAGCCAATCGCAGTCAAACCGTTTGGTAGAGTTACGTTTTTAAGTTTTTCACAATCAATAAATGCACCGTCACATATTGTGGTCACCCCTTCGGGGATTTCTACGCTTTCAAGATTATGGCAAGAATAAAAAGCGTTCGCGTCAATTTGGGTTATGCCCTTAGGCAAACGAAGATTTTTGATGAACGAATTTCCACCTAAACTTACACCTATAACCTTATCGCCGTTTAAGGTGTCCGGTATGATAATATCCCTATTTTCGCCGGTATAATTTGTTATAAAATTCCCGCCCAATTCTGCGTTAAATTCATAATCAAATTCATCTTCAGCAGGCGTAACAAATTCAACGGTAGGCTGACTTGTCGGCGCGGAGGTCGTTGTGCTTGCCGTGCTTGAACTAGGCGCGGTGCTTGCCGTACTTGACGAAACAGGCGCGGACGAGGATTGAGGTGTACTCGAACTCTTAGGCGCGCTTGAACTCTTCGGCGCACTAGATGTGCTTGTAGGCTTGCTCGAAGATTGATTGAACAGCGAGTTCAATGCGTCCTGTTCGCTCTTGCTCGCGCACCCGCTAAGGCTTACCGCCAACACCGTGGCTGTCAGTGCAGCTGTGATTTTCTTAACATTCATTGTTTTTCTCTCCTTTTCGTAAATAAAAAAAGTGCGCAGTCGAAACTACGCACTGAAAAATGCAAGCTCCGATTGCTGCTACACAATATCGCTCCCTTGAATGAAGATACACGAAAAAGAGCATGCACTTTTACCATATGGCAAAAGTGTACACTTCATTCAAGAGTATTATATTGTGTAGCAAGTCTATTATACCACACCCCCTGCGAAATGTCAAGTCCAAAACGAAAAAAATCCCGCCTGCGGGCGGGAAATCGCTTTGTAAATGCTTTTCGGGAAAATTTCAAACTACCCCTTGACAAATCGCCTTATTTATTGTATAATAGTATAGTAATGTTCGGAGAGGTATCGAAGTGGTCATAACGAGGCGGTCTTGAAAACCGTTTGAGGGCAACCTCACATGGGTTCGAATCCCATCCTCTCCGCCAGCGCCGGTGTGACCGGCAGCAAGTTCGTCCCGCAGGCTCCTGCGGGACGTTTTCTTTTCGCTCGACTTTAACGAAATCATTTTCGCAAAGGTTAGACAGCCCAAAAAAACAGCCCCGCATAGCGGGGCTGTTTTTTATGTTAATGTTACGCATTACGCGTTTATCTAATCCCATACTTCTCAATAATGTAGTCCATATCCTTATCGCCGCGTCCCGACAGGTTGATTAATATACTTCCTGTGTCCATTTCTTTGGCGAGTTTCAGCGCGTATGCTACCGCGTGCGAACTTTCTATAGCGGGGATTATGCCCTCAAGACGCGAAAGTTCAAAGAACGCGTCTATTGTTTCCTTGTCGTCTACAACGCCGTATTTAACGCGCCCGATGTCGCGCAGGTATGCGTGTTCGGGTCCCGACGACGGATAATCAAGTCCGCTTGCAACCGAATAAACAGGCGCGGGGTTGCCGTTTTCATCTTTAAGCATAATTGAATTAAACCCGTGCATAATGCCCTCCGAGCCGTAAGTGAGGGACGCCGCGTGGTCGCCGAGTTTCGGACCGCGTCCGAGCGGTTCAACGCCGTATATTTCCACGGGGTCGTTCAAAAAGCCCGCGAAAAGTCCCATTGAGTTAGAACCCCCGCCAACGCACGCCACGATAGCATCGGGGAGTTCGCCTGTCATTTCAAGGAACTGTTCACGCGCCTCTATCCCGACAACGCTCTGGAAATCTCGCACCATCATCGGGAACGGGTGAGGTCCTACAACAGAACCGATACAGTAAATGCAGTTCTTGTAATCGTTAATATACGCCGCAAACGCCGCGTCTACCGCCTCTTTGAGGGTTTGCAGACCGTCGGTTACTTCAACGACATTCGCACCGAGTATCTTCATTCTCGCAACATTCGGCGCTTGTTTCTTAATATCTACCGCGCCCATATATATGTCACATTCCAGACCGAAGTATGCCGCGGCGGTAGCGAGGGCTACTCCGTGCTGACCCGCGCCCGTTTCAGCGATTATCTTCTTTTTGCCCATATATTTCGCGAGCAAAGCCTCTCCCATACAATGGTTCAGCTTGTGCGCGCCCGTGTGGTTAAGGTCCTCGCGCTTTACATAAAGCTGAACATTTCCTGTTTTAGCCGACAGGCGTTCAAGATAAGATATAGGCGTCGGTCTGCCTTGAAATTCTCTGCGTATTCTGCGAAGTTCGCTTATAAATTTCGAGGATTTGCATATCGTAAAGTAAGCCTCGGTTATTTCATCCATAGCAACTTTTAGTTCGTCGGGAACGTAAGCACCGCCGTATTTGCCGAAATACCCGTTTTTATCGGGGTGGGTCTTAAAATATGTATCAAAATCTACCTCGCCGTATTTCATAAAAATTACCTCCACAACATTATTATTCGTTTATTATACCACAAAGAGGCTTTGCCCCATACCAATATAACGCCCATTTGAAATATACCGTTTATCCTGTTAAAGATATTGCACTATCTATAATTATACCATAATTTTACTGTTTTGTCAATAGTTTTATGATTTAAAGAGGAAATGTTTAATTCAGTTAATGATTTGACTTTTGCGACACGCAAAATTTGTCGAAAGAATGAATATTTTTCACAAAATAGCAGACAATACCTACAGCAGACTTTACTGCCCAACAGACAGCCTTGCAAAAATTGCTGTCTTGGTTGATTATATTTTGGAGGAATTGATATATGAAAGCAACAGGTATAGTCCGCAGGATAGACGATTTGGGAAGAATTGTAATCCCTAAAGAAATTCGCCGTACTATGCGGATAAGGGAGGGCGACCCGCTGGAAATTTATACCAGTCCCGACGGAGAGGTCATCTTTAAAAAATATTCTCCTATCGGCGAGATAAGCTCTACCGCGTCGCAGTACGCCGACGTTCTGTCAAAGGTGGGCGGCAGACCCGCCGTTATCTGCGACCGCGACCACGTAATCGCGGTATCGGGAATGAGCAAAAAGGAAGTTATCGAACGGCGCGTTTCGGGTTCGCTTGAGGACCTTATCGAACAGCGGAAATCCTACGTTCTCAAAAGCGGGGAGCAAAAGCGCTTTAATCCGATTGAGGGCGTAGACAGATACGCCGTGGCGTGTTCGCCGATACTTTCCGCGGGAGATGTGAACGGCGCGGTTATAATGCTGAGTTCCGACAACGGCGACGACACCGCGACCGCCGAACAGTCCGCTCTCGTGCAGGCGGCGGCAATGTATTTCGGCAAGCAGATGGAAGAATAGTTTAAAAAAAGAAAGGGTATTTTAGAAAATACCCTTTTTATTTTTATTCGGCGCTTTTTATCGTTTCCTGCGCTTTGTCAAGTTCCCTTGCGGATAATACGGAATATGACTTGATATTCAGATAAGTTTCTCCGTCAACTTGCAGAGGTGTTGGGCGGTCAAATTCTACGGTTATATTGCCTCCCTGAATGACGTCAACCATTTTCTTGTGTTCAATATGCTTTCCCTTGAAAATAGACGGGAACACCATAAGCGTACGGAGTTTGCTCTTGCAATGGAACACAACGACCGTCAGCTTTCGCTCGGCGTTCAGTCGGTCTTGTACGGGCGCGATATTCATACCTCCGCCGTAAAATCTGCCGTTCATTGAGGCGGCAAGCCATACATATTTATACTCGCGCTTTTCGCCGTCAACGGTAACAACCGCGTTTCGCGGCTTGAAATATTTCAGCATACCCTTGATTGCGATTGCCGCATAGTTTATCGGCTTGTCGGTCTGCTTTTTCAGCTTGTCGCCCTCCTCGCAGCAGTAGCCGTCAATGCCGAAACCGATACCGTTAAAAAAGCGTATCCTGCGCCCGCCGTCAACGGAAACAACAGGCAGGTCTTTTATGTAGTCATTAAGAAGAATTATATCGTCGCTGTTTTGGTCCTTGATGTCGGTTTTGAAGTCGTTTCCGCACCCTGTCGGGAAATAGTAAAGCGAATGTAACGGCGCTTTCCCGTCGAGTTCGTTTATAATGCGGTGAACAGTACCGTCGCCGCCCGCGATGATGATTTTGTCCTCGGCGGGCGCGGAACTTAGGTATTCGCCGATGTCAAGCGTCGTTATATCAACGAACTTCAGTTCCTCGTCCTTTAAATGTTCCGTTATCTTTTTGGCGTTCTGCTCGCCGTGCCGATTGTCCGACAGGGGATTAAATAATATGACGGTCATTTTCAACTCTCCTTATATTTATTTAGATTTTCCTGTATTATTTCCTTTACCGTTTTAGCTATGTCAACTGTTTTTCCGCTTGGATTTTCGATAATTTCGAGTATATCGAAATTCACGGCCGTGCGGCGAAACGGGAAGTTTTTGTGAACCTTTTCCGTTCCGCATATCGTCGCAACAACAATAGGACAGCCCGTTTTCACGGCTATTTTAAAGCACCCCGCCTTGAAATCGCCTATGTCGTAACCCGTGCCCCTATGTCCTTGCGGGAACACGCCGATTGACACTATATCATCTGCAATCAGCTTTTCGGCGCGCGCTATGGATTTCGCCGCGTTTTTCGGACTTTCGCGGTCAATCGCGATGTAACAGCACCGCGTCATCAAATGCCGTGCTATCGGTATTTTGAAGTTAGACGGCTTTGAAATAAACGCAATCGGCGTTTTTCTGAGTTTCAGGCATTGTATCATATTGTCAAACCTTGACAGATGATTTGAAACGAACAGAAACCGCCCGCTTTTCGGTACTTTATCAAGCCCCGTTGCTTTGACCCGTATTCCCGCATACGAACACACAAACCAATAACCCGCGTTTATCATCGCGAGATGAAATTTTGACGGCTTGTCGTACTCCCGACCGACGGGAATATAAAAGCAAGACAAATAAATCACGAGCCAGAACAGCAGGGAAAGCGCAATAAAACACACGATAAAGCTCAGCGGAAAAATCCGGAGCCACGACAGCGAAACCGCTTTAAACGCGGTGAATATCCCCGATACTATAAGGCTTAATACTAAAATCAAAGGCATTTTGAAGCATTCCTCGGCAATTCGGCAGTCTGTTCGGACATATTATCCCGCAAATATCTGCGTCCAGTACAATGTACCGCCCGATTCATAACAGCCAACGCCTATCATTGTAAATTTACCGTTAAGGATATTCGCACGGTGTCCCGGTGAATTCATCCAAGCCGTTACAACTCTTTCCGGAGAACGTTGACCGTAAGCGATATTTTCGCCGGATGTGTATATTCCGCGCAATGACATCACATAGTCAAGCGGTGAAGAACCGTCGGGGCGAACGTGGTCAAAGTTGCTTACTATTTCGGTAGAGCGCAGATGTGCATACTCCGCAAGAGTGCTGTTGCTCGTAAGCGGACTTAGCCCGTATTTTGCGCGTTCGATATTGACAAGCCTTACAACCTCGTCAGTATAAGAGGACGCGTTCATTGTCTTAGGAATGGATTTGCTTTCGGTTTTTCCGCATACGGAACATCTGCGGATTTGTTCACCGTCTGAGGACGCTGTGGCTGTTTTCGTCGTTTCCCATTCGCCCCAGCTGTGACCGAGCGCGCTCGTGTAGTCGCTTGCGGTTTCATATCCGCAGCGTTCGCAGGTGTTGAGAGTATAGCCGTTCTTTTCACAAGTGGGTTTTACTGTCGCTGCGGTATACTTATGTCCCAAAGCCGCGGTGTAATCGTCATTGCAGCTGAAACCGCACGTCTTGCAGGTGTACTGTGTATATCCGCTTGCCGTGCAGGTGGGAGCAACGGTGTTAGTGTCGTAGTTGTGACCGAGCGAATTAATAACATCGCTTGTATACTGCTCCCCGCATTCGCAGAAATGCAGGGTATATCCCGATTGTGTACAAGTCGGAGCAACTATTTTTTCAGAGTATGTATGCTGATGTGCGGAAGAAGTCGTTGGTTTAGAAGTGCCGTTTGAACTGTTCGCGCTTGATGAACCGTTTGCGCTTGACGTATTCTTGTCGGACGTCCCGCCCGAAACGCTTGTACTTGAATTACTGTTTGAACCGTTCGCGCCCGCGCCGTTTTCGGTGCTTGTGCTTTCGGAAACTTCGCTTATATCCGAGGATACCGCCGCGCTTTCACTTGAAACGCCGTAGTATTCCTCTCTCTGCGCGCAGCCCGAAAGGCTCAGAGCCAATATCGCCGCGCCCAAACAAACGGACAGCAATCTGTTTGATTTCATAGATAAAAACACCCTTTCACTAATAAATCCCGTGAAGAAAATAAATTTATGTCTGTGATTATATTTTATCATAATTTTTTTACAATGTCAAGTTATTTGGCAATTTTGTACAATATAACATATTTTGCCGTCGTACCGCCCCGTAATATTCACTTTTGTTCGGAAATGTGATAAAACCGCCGTTTGTTCGCGGTACATTTTCGGAGTAACGGCAAAATGACTAGTTTTTTTTTGTTTTTCTGCCAAAAACTATATATTTTGTTAAAAATAAAAAAAATGCTTGCATTTCATCAAAATATGGTGTAAAATAAATTATAGATGGTTGCTTTGCCGTATAATATCCAAGTTTCTGACAGGAGATGGCGATGATGAACAGATTTACGGGTTTCGTTCAGACGTTTGGCGGATTTTTACGGCATTTTTGCACAAAAAAATAAATTTCGGGATTAGCTGTATATTTGTACGGCTAATTTTTATTTGAAAGGAAGAATGTTTATGGCTGAAAAGAAAGTTGCGGTAATTATGGGAAGCGACAGCGATCTGCCCACCGTAAAGAAAGCGGTTGACGAACTGAAAAGCTACGGCGTGCCGTACGAATGTCACATTATGTCTGCGCACAGAACGCCTGCCGCCGCCGCCGAGTTTTCTTCAAAGGCAAAGGAAAACGGCTTTGGCGTTATAATCTGCGCGGCGGGAATGGCGGCGCATTTGGCGGGCGTAATTGCCGCTTACACGACCCTGCCCGTAATCGGCATACCGTGCAGTTCCAAAAACTTTGACGGTATGGACGCGCTGTTGGCAACTGTTCAGATGCCGTCGGGAATACCCGTCGCGACTGTGGCGGTGGACGGCGCAAAGAACGCCGCGATACTTGCGGTGCAGATGCTGGCGCTGTCCGATGAAGTCCTTGCCGAAAAACTGAAACTTGCAAAACAAGCAATGGCGGCGCAGATAGAGGAAAAGGACAGAAAATTGCAGGAGGAAATCTAAATCGCGGTTTTACGCGAAACTTTGAAAAATATTTTAGGAGGATAAAGAAAATGGCAAACGTAACAAAAGGCGAACAGCTTTACGAGGGAAAGGCAAAGAAAGTCTTTGCGACGAGCGACCCCGACCTTGTAATTGTCGATTACAAGGACGACGCTACCGCGTTCAACGGCGAGAAAAAAGGCACGATAACGGGCAAGGGCGTTATCAACAACAAAATGACGAACTATATGTTCAAATTGCTGGAGCAAGAGGGCGTTCCGACGCATTTGGTCGAGGAACTTTCCGACCGCGAAACTCTTGTGAAGAAAGTGGAGATTGTACCGCTTGAGGTAATCGTGCGCAATGTTGCCGCGGGCAGTTTCTCAAAGAAACTCGGAATAGAGGAGGGCAGAAAGCTGTCCTGCCCGACATTGGAGTTCAGCTATAAGAACGACGACTTGGGCGACCCGTTCATTAACAGCTACTATGCATTAGCGCTTGACCTTGCAACAAAGGAAGAGCTTGATACAATAGCGGAATACGCGTTTAAAGTGAACTCGTTTATGCTCAAATTCTTTAAGGATATAAATGTTGACCTTATCGACTTTAAAATCGAGTTCGGGCGTTTCCACGGGAAAATACTGCTTGCTGATGAAATTTCGCCCGACACATGCAGATTTTGGGATTCCACAACGCACGAGAAACTTGACAAAGACCGTTTCCGCCGTGATATGGGCGGCGTTGAGGACGCTTACAACGAGATGATGCGGCGTATTTTCGGTTAAACTTATTTGCTTGAATTAAGGTGAATTCTGATGTTCAATAATATTCATGAAGAATGCGGCGTTTTCGGCGTTTACACGAACGATAAAGAAAATGTCGCGAGTATGACATATTTCGCGCTGTATGCGCTTCAGCACCGCGGGCAGGAAAGCTGCGGCATTGTCGTAAACGACCGCGGAGTGTTTAGAACGCATAAGGGCTTGGGACTTGTAAACGAAGTGTTTTCGGAACGCGTTTTGAGAGAGTTTGAACAGGGCAGGGCGGCGATCGGTCATGTTCGCTATTCCACAACGGGCGATGTCAACACCGCAAACTGTCAGCCGATGACTGTTCGGCATATCAAGGGCGCGCTTGCGATAGCGCATAACGGCAACCTGATAAACGCGCTTGACCTGCGGCGCGAGTTTGAGATGAACGGCGCGATTTTCCATTCGACAAGCGACACGGAGGTCATCTCCTACGCGATTACGCGCGAACGTCTTGAAAGCGGTTCGATACAAGAGGCGCTTGAAAAGGCGATGTATAAGATAAAGGGCGCATATTCGCTCGTGCTGATGTCGCCGAAAAAACTGCTTGCGGCGCGTGACCCGCACGGCTTTAGACCCCTTTGTTTGGGCGAACTTCCGAACGGGGCGGGGTATGTCGTTTCGAGTGAAACCTGCGCTTTGGACAGTATCGGCGCAAAATTCCTGCGCGATGTCGAACCCGGCGAGATAGTCGTAATAGACGAAAACGGCATTGAAAGCATAAAGACGCATTGCGGGCAGGAACATACAATGTGTGTGTTTGAATTTGTGTATTTTGCGCGTCCCGACAGCGTAATACAAGGTGCGAGCGTTCATAACGCCAGACTTCGCGCGGGGCATTTTCTTGCCAAAGAACACCCTGTAGACGCCGATGTTGTTATCGGCTGTCCCGACAGCGGGCTTGACGCGGCGCTGGGATTTTCGCAGGAGAGCGGTATCCCGTACGGCGTAGGATTTATCAAAAACCGCTATATCGGCAGAACGTTCATTCAGCCGACGCAGATTATGCGCGACAACGCCGTTAAGATAAAGCTGAATGTAATCAAGGAAACCGTCGCGGGCAAGCGGGTGGTATTAGTAGACGACAGCATTGTGCGCGGTACTACTTCCGCAAAGGTCGTAAAACTGCTCAGAAACGCGGGAGCAAAGGAGATACATATGAGAATTTCCGCGCCTCCGTTTATCAGCGAGTGTTATTTCGGCACGGATATAGACAGCAAGGACAAGCTGATCGCGAATAAACACACCGTAGATGAGATAGCGAAGATAATCGGTGTGGACAGTTTGGGATTTTTGAGTACGGACGGCGTTGTGAGAATTGCCGAGAACGCAGACTGCGGTTTCTGCTGCGGCTGTTTTACGGGAAAATATCCGATAGAAGTGCCGAAGGAGTTCCCGAAAGACAAGTTTGAGATGAAGTTTGAAGAGTAATTTTTGCAAAAGAACGTTTCATAACGTCAAAAACGTTATAACAAAGCCAAAAGGAGTATGAGATGAAAAGTTACAGTGAGAGTTATAAGGCGGCGGGCGTTGATGTAACGGCAGGTTATGAGAGCGTACGCCTGATGAAGAACGATGTAGAGCGCACGAAGATACCGGGCTGTATTTCGGGCATAGGCGGTTTTGGGGGATTGTTTCAGCTTGATTTAAGCGGTATGAAAGAACCCGTGCTTGTGTCGGGTACGGACGGCGTGGGTACTAAGCTGAAAATCGCTATGCTGCTTGATAAGCACGATACCATAGGAATAGACTGCGTTGCGATGTGCGTAAACGACATTATCTGCTGCGGCGCAAGACCGCTTTATTTCCTCGACTATATCGCGATAGGGAAGAACTTTCCCGAAAAGGTAGCGCAGATAGTCAAGGGCGTGGCGGACGGCTGCGTTATGGCGGGCTGTGCGCTTGTCGGCGGAGAAACGGCGGAACACCCCGGAATGATGGCGGAAGATGAATACGACATCGCGGGCTATTCAACGGGTATCGTCGATAAGTCTAAAATCATCGACAACAACACGATAAAAGAGGGCGACGCGATAATAGGCATTGCGTCAAGCGGTGTTCATTCAAACGGTTTTTCGCTTGTCAGAAAGGTTTTCAACATAAACGAACAGAAAGTCAAGACGTTCATTCCCGAACTTGGAAAGTCATTAGGCGAGGATCTGCTCACCCCGACAAGAATTTATGTAAAACCCGTGCTTGATTTAATATCCAAACTCCCCGTAAAGGGAATTTCCCACATAACGGGCGGGGGATTTTACGAGAATATCCCGCGTATGCTCCCCGACGGCGTTTCGGCGAAGATAAACAAGGGCAGTTTCCCCGTCCTGCCGATTTTCTCGCTTATTCAAAAAGAGGGAAACATTTCAGAACACGATATGTTCAATACGTTCAATATGGGCATAGGAATGGCAATAGCCGTTGATAAGGAGAACGCCGAAAAAGCCGTTGACATTCTCGAGCAGAACGGCGAAAAGGCTTACATCATCGGCGAAACAGTCAAATCTGATGACGGGGTGATTTTCGCATAATGGGACTGTTTAACTTCTCAAAACCGAAAAGCCTTATTGCGCCCGCAGATTTAAAAGTCGAACTCGCAGATGACAGCATTGTCATAAACGGTCTGCCCGTCGATATTCCAACGCATATCGACGCGCTTACTAAGCGCTTTGGCAAGCCGCGCAAGACCGTCTATAAGGGAAAGAATAACATAAATTTCTCGTGGGACGAACTCGGAATATGCTGTTATACCCATAACGGCGCGGTCGTGTATTGCCTTGAGATAAGGCTGAACGCGGGCGAGATTTGCCCTAAACACTATCCCGCCGAATTTTTCAAGGGCAAGCTACTTATAAACGGTATGCCGTGGCTAGACGCGGTAAAGACCGCCCCGCCTACGCCGATTGCTCCCGGAGAACCTGAATTTTTCCGTGAGATTACGCTCGGAAACAACAGCGCCGTCGCGGAGTATGTGGATTTTATGCAGGACGAAAACACACGCACCGAAAAGGATTTCACAACCGTGTCGGTTCAGCTTAAAGAGGACTAGCGATGTCTTTTGCGAAAAAAACACCTCCCATATCGCTTGATATTGCCTTTGACGAGGACAGAATACTGATAAACGGCTCGAATATTGACGTTCCGTCGCACATAGACGCTTTCGTGAAAATCCTCGGCAAACCGCGAAAAACCACCTATCCCGATGAAAGGAAATCCCGCCCCGATAATGCGCTTTCGTCAAAGCGTGTGAATTACTCGTGGGACAGTTTGGGCGTTTATTGCCTGACGAGCAACGGCGCAGTAGTGAACACATTTGGGATAAGAATGAACGGCGGATATGTGCGCCCGCGGCACTTTCCGAACTGTTTTTTCGACGGTATTCTTAAAATCAGCGGAATGCCGTGGGAGGACGCGTTTAAAACACTTCCGTATTACGGAGAGCCGAACGCTGTTTTTAAAAGGCTGGATTTGGGAATATACGCCGCGAACGGCGGTTACATTGACAAAAATTCCCCCGAAAAGGGGTATATGATAGTGGAAATTCAGCTTAAAAAATTGAGGTGAACGTTATGAAGAACATAGTGGTATTGGTGTCGGGCGGGGGTACGAACCTGCAAGCCCTTATAGACGCGCAAAACCGCGGCGAAATAAAAGGCGGAAAGATAACCTGCGTTATCTCGTCAAAAGAGGGCGCGTATGCTTTGGAAAGAGCAAAGAACGCGGGTATACCCGCCGTAACGCTCCCGCGAAAGGATTTTCCCGACAGTAAGACCTACAGTGAGGAAATTCTCCGCGAACTTAATAACCAAAAGGCTGATTTGGTTGTCCTCGCGGGATTTATGACGATACTCGACGAGTGCGTTACAAAAGCGTACCCGTATAAGATAATAAATGTTCACCCTGCGCTGATACCGAGTTTCTGCGGAGAGGGTTTCTACGGGCTTAAAGTCCACGAGGCGGCGCTTGCGTACGGAGTTAAGGTTTCTGGCGCTACTATTCATTTTGTGAACGAACAAGCGGACGCTGGCGCGATTATTCTTCAAGGAACAGTCGAGGTGGCAAACGGCGAAACGCCCGAAACTTTACAGAGAAAGATTATGGAAAACGTAGAGTGGAAACTTCTTCCGAAAGCGGTTTCGCTGTTTTGCGAGGACAGGATCACCATTCGCGGCGGAAAGGCTTATGTAGATGTGTGAAAAGTGTTCGGATATTAAGCTTGTAAAATTGTTCCGTTCGCCGATGGAGTATACGCAGACGGTGGAATATATAAAGGCGCTTATCGCAGGCGGCGATTTCACGCTCGTTTCGGGAAATTGCCCGCTTGACGGGGTAAAGGACGCCGACGGGCATTGGGCTGACGATATAATTTATCATTTAATTCGCTGCGAAAACTGCAAGCAGGAGTTTTCCTGCTGCTGCAATACCTATCGCGGCGGCGGGAGTTTTGGAAAGGGAAGATAAGGAAGCGGTATGAACGACTATTCACTTCGCGTAAGCGAAAAATACTTCAACAGCCTTGAGGGCATTTTAAAGTCAGAACTTTTCGGTATGAAGATACCGTTCGCGGCGAAAAACTGCGAGGAACTCTATGCGGAACGCTGCGCGGAGCATTTTGAAAAGATAACGCCCGCAAATCTCAAAGACCACACGGCGCTTTATTCCTGCCTGGAGGCTCTTTGCGAATACGTCGCGGATTTAATTGAGGAAAACGATTTTGACTTGGGTGACGTGTTTTTTGACAGCTATTCGGACGTTTCCGAACTGATTAAACTAATAGAACCCGAACAGATTACGTTCGAGCGGTTTAAGTATCTCTCCGACGAGGAATGTCCCGCGGCGTACAGTATGAAGTTCATTTTTAAACCTGTTCCCGATGAAATAATGGAAATCGCCCTTCACGGCGACGAGCCTGTATACGCGGGAAGTTACCGCAAAGTAAGCCCGTGGAATGAAAATCTGGCAAAGAAGAAATACAACTATCTGAAAGGACACTCGTCTTGAAACGCGGAATATTCGTGCCAATAGTAATACTTTGCGCGGCATTGCTCGGAGGTTGTGACGGTTCGGGTACAAGCCATACGCCGATACCCGTTACACGGCAAAGCATTGAAAGCAGAAGTGTTCGGACGTTCCAAGACGGTTCTTCGGTCGGCAGTTCTTCAAGCAGTCAACAGAGCGCGGAAAGTTCGTCAAGCGTCGTTTCGGCGTCGGTTTCACATACGGAAGAACCGCCTGTTGAGGTTCAATCGACGACAAGCAGTTCAGCGCCCGCGTCGGTGACGAGTTCGCAAAGCGCTGTTTCAAGCCGTCCTGAAAGCGCACCGCCGTTTTCGTCAAGTGTTAAAAGCGCTGAAAGTACGCAAAGCACAAACGGCACAACAAGCACGAAAGCGCCGAATACGGTACAAAGCACGGTTTCAGGCACTTCCGTTTCTTCGGCGGAAATTTCCGCGCCCGTGACTTCAAGCGAGGAAAGCGTTTCAAGCGCAGGCACCGCGCCCGAAGTTTCTTCGGAATTTACATCCGGCAGTATTTTCAAAGACCCCTATAATTTTGACGGAGTTGTGTATATTGCCATATCGGATATTAATAAAAAGACGGGTAAGTTTCATTCAAGCCCCTATTGCGGTAATGTAAAGAACGTTATGGGAATAACGGCAAACGAGGCTTTGAAAGACGGATATTCACCGTGCGACAAGTGCTGGTAAACGGTTAAATTCCGCTTTGCAGGAAAATGCAAGGCGTAATACAGAATAATATAATGGAGGATAAAAGTATGATTGAACTTGAAAGGGAACTAAATTCCTTGGCGTATCACGGCAGGGGAATTGTTATCGGAAAGAGCGCGGACGGCAAAAAAGCGGTCATCGCTTACTTCATCATGGGGCGCAGTGAAAACAGCCGTAACCGCGTATTCGTCGAGGACGGCGAGGGTATTCGCACACAGGCGTTTGACGAGAGCAAAATGACCGACCCGCACCTTATAATCTACGCTCCCGTGCGCGTTTTGGGAAACAAGACGATTGTCACGAACGGCGACCAGACCGACACGATTTTTGACGGAATGGACAAACAGCTTACATTCGAGCAGTCGCTGAGAACGCGCGAGTTTGAGGACGATAAGCCGAACTTCACACCGCGCATTTCTGGTATTATCCACCTTGAAAACGGCGGTATGAATTACGCGATGTCTATTCTGAAATCCGCGAACGGCGACCCCGATTCCTGCCGAAGATATACATTCGCTTATGGGAACCCAAAGAGCGGAACGGGTTCTTTCATTCATACATATTCAGGCGACGAAACAAACGGCAGACTTCCGAGTTTCGAGGGCGAGCCGAAAGACGTTGTTATCCCCGATTTGACGCTTGACGAGTTCACAGATTTAGTGTGGAGCAATCTCAACGCGGATAATAAAGTGTCGCTCTTCACGAGGTATATCGACATAGAAACGGGCAAATACGAGAGCCGAATTGTCAATAAGAACAAGTGAGGGAGTATGGAAAAAATCTATTTCAAATACCACCCCGACCCGCTGAAAACGGGAGCGTTCAAGAACGACAAGACCGTTCAGTGCTATTGCTGTAAAGAGCAGACCCCCGTGTATTACAGCGGACCGTTCTACTCGGCGGAAAACGTCGATTTCCTTTGCCCCGAATGTATTTCGAGCGGTTTCGCGGCGGAGGTGTTCGACGGGCAGTTTGTGGACGACGCGTGCGTGGACGAGGTTTCCGACCCCGCGAAACTCGACGAGCTTATCCACCGAACCCCGTGCTATCAAGCCTATCAGCAGGAGGATTGGTTTGCCTGCTGTGACGATTACTGCGCGTTTGAGGGTTATGTGACTTGGGAGGATATAGAACG
>CANRAS010000004.1 GCA_947628655.1 uncultured Clostridia bacterium
TGGGGCAAAGCCTCTTTGTGTTATAATATAGTCAGCGTATTATCTTTAACAGGATAAACGGTATACTTCAAAGGGGCATAATATTGGTATGGGGCAAAGCCTCTTTGTGTTATAATATAGTCAGCGTATTATCTTTAACAGGATAAACGGTATACTTCAAAGGGGCGTAATATTGGTATGGGGCAAAGCCTCTTTGTGTTATAATATAATATAGTAAGCGTTTATCTTTCAAGATAAACGGTATAATAAATGATTAAGGCAAATTAAATTTAAGGGAAATTGAGATATGACAACCAGGATAAGCCGTGAAGAAATGGCAGTTCAGCGCGACTTTATATACAAAGTCGCCGAGATAAACAGCAAAAAATCCCCGCCGACAGCGCACGTTCACACGTTCGGCTGTCAGCAGAACGTGACGGACGGCGAGAAAATAAAGGGTATGCTCGAAAAAATGGGGTATTCTATTAAAGACGAGCCAAACGGAGCGGATTTGGTGATTTTAAACACCTGCGCCGTCCGTGAAAACGCCGAGAACAGGGTTTTCGGAAATTTAGGCGCGCTAAAGCACGAAAAGCAGAATAACCCCGATATGATTATCGGCGTGTGCGGGTGTATGACCCAGCAGGAACATATTACCGAGAAAATCCGTTCGAGTTTCCCGTTCGTCGATATGATATTCGGCGTGAACGCGCTCCACACTTTTCCGCAGTTGTTATACGAGCAATTAAGCGAGCGTAAGCGGTGCGTGTGCGTACCGCAGGGCGACGGCGTAATCGCCGAGGGCGTTCCTCTGCGCCGCGAAAGCAAGCTGAAAGCGAGCGTGCCGATAATGTACGGCTGTAATAATTTCTGCAGTTACTGCATTGTGCCGTATGTGCGCGGCAGAGAGCGTTCCCGCGAAATGTCGGATATTATAGCGGAGGTAAAATCGGCACTAGCCGACGGTGCAAGGGAAATCCTGCTTTTGGGTCAGAATGTAAACAGCTACGGCAAGGAACTCGGCACTTCGTTCGCGGAACTTATTCGGAGGATAAACGCCCTTGACGGAGAGTTTCGGATATGCTATATGTCGAGCCACCCAAAGGATTTTACCAAACCGCTTATCGACGCCGTGGCGGAATGTGAAAAAGTAACGCGTCATTTTCATCTGCCCGTGCAAAGCGGTTCGGACCGCATACTGAAACTTATGAACCGTCATTACGGGCGGGAGGATTACTTTGAGATGATAGACTATATCCGCAAAAAAGTCCCGAACGCCGCAGTAACATCTGATATAATCGTCGGCTTTCCGGGCGAGGAGCGCGAGGACTTTTTGCAAACGCTGTCACTTGTGGAGCGCGTAAAGTTCGATTCGCTTTTCACGTTTATCTACAGTCCGCGAAAGGGAACGAAAGCCGCCGAAATGCCCGACCCCATATCCGCTGAAGAAAAGGGGAAATGGTTTCGCGAATTGCTTGACGTTCAAGGGAAAATCGGCGGGAATGCTTATAACCGCTATGTCGGGCAGACTTTTCGGGTATTGTGCGAGGGCAAAGGCAGAACCGACGATAATTTGCTCACGGGCAAAACACCGCAGGACGTTATTGTAGATTTCGAGGGCGACAGTTCGCTTATCGGAAAATTTGCTGACGTAAAGATAATAAGAGCCTTAAATTGGGCTCTTATAGGAAAATTAGTTTGATTTAAGGGAGGAAAACATTATGACAGTTATTGAGGCTGCAAGAGCATTAGGCGAAGTCGTTCAGGCGGACGAACGCTACAAGGAGTATGTAAAGTGCAAGAATGCTAACGATAACGATGAAACGTTGCAGAACCTTATAGGCGAATTTAATCTGGTTCGGCAAAATCTCGCGATGGAATCCGACAAGCCTGACGGCGAGCGAAACGATGAAAAGGTAAAGGAACTCACCGCGAAAATGCACAAGGCATACGAGGACGTTATGTCGAACGAGAATATGGCGCTTTTCACGATGGCAAAGCAGGGTATGGATAAGCTGATGAGCGAGATAAACACAATTCTCACATATTCCGTTGAGGGAGAGGACCCCAAAACCTGCCCGTCCGAACCGCCGACGGCTGATTGTTCGGGCAGCTGCGGCACTTGCGGCGGCTGCGGCTGATGTATAATTTACTTTAAGTTTAGTTTTAGGCGGTGATGAAATGGCACAGGAAAACGGACAGGCGCAAAAAGAAAAAGTATCTCCGATGCTAAAGCAGTATCTTGATATAAAAAAGCTCTACGGCAATTATATCCTGTTCTTTCGCTTAGGCGATTTTTACGAGATGTTCTTTGACGACGCTATAACGGTGTCTAAGGAATTGGAGCTTGCTCTGACTTCCCGCGCGGGTTCGCCTATGTGCGGAGTGCCGTTTCACAGTTCCGAAATCTATATCAAAAAGCTGATTGACAAGGGCTTTAGAGTAGCTATCTGCGAACAGCTCCAAGACCCGAAACTCACCAAGGGATTAGTAGAGCGCGGAGTTGTCCGTCTGGTGACGGCAGGCACGGTGACGGAGCAGTCTATGCTGTCAGAGGACAGCAATAACTTCATAGCGTCTGTTTTCGCCGAAAAAGACGGGATAGGCATATCTTTCGCGGATATATCCACGGGAGAAGTACACGTTTACGAGAAACTCGGCAAAAACCGCGAACAGGACGCCATATCGGAACTTTCGCGCTATGCTCCCGTTGAAATGCTGATAAACGGCGGTTTTCTTGACTATAAAGAACTCGACGGGTTTGTAAAGAACCGCCTGTATCGCTGTTCTGTTGAAATGACCGACGACGAACAATTCGACAATTCGGATATTTCCGTTATAACATCGCAGTTTGACAAAGAAGTCACGGCGGGGGAACTCGGCATTACAATGCTCCCGCTTGTGCAGAAATCCTTGTGCGCGCTGTTTCGTTACGTCTGCGACGCACAGAAAGCCACAGTTAAACGCTTTGTGACCCTGTCAGTTCACAGCGGCGCGGAGTTTATGGGATTGTCGCTTACCGCGCGCAGAAATCTTGAACTTTGTGAAACTATGCGTTCCAAAGAAAAACGAGGTTCGCTCCTCTGGGTGCTTGACAAAACCGTCACGGCAATGGGACGGCGCAAACTTCGCTCGTGGACGGAATCTCCGCTTATCTCGCACACGCGCATACTGTCAAGGCTTGACGCGGTGGAAGAACTTGTAAAAAATCCCTCGGTACTCGCCGATATAAGGGAAGAACTAAAAGGCGTTTACGATTTGGAGCGCCTTATGTCGCGCGTTATGTATTATTCGGCAACCCCGAAAGATATTTACGCGCTGGGGCAGACTTTCGTGAAACTTCCCGCTCTGAAACAAACGCTTGCCGATTTGAGTTCGCGTATGATGACGGAGATAAACGAAAGCATTTTTGAACTCGGCGACGCAGCTCAACTTATTAAGAACGCGATAACAGACGACCCGCCGATGACCCTAAAGGACGGCGGAGTTATAAAAGCGGGGTTCAACGAGGAAATAGACCGCCTGCGAAAAATATCGGGCGGGGGAAAAGACGTTTTACAGCAGATTGAACAGCGCGAACGCGAGGCGACAAATATCCGCACATTGAAAGTCGGCTATAATCGTGTTTTCGGTTATTACATAGAGGTATCAAAGAGTTTTATGGGTCAGGTCCCCCCGCACTATATCCGCAAGCAAACGCTTACAAACGGCGAACGTTACATAACCGAAGAACTGAAAAAGGTCGAGGGCGAGATATTAGGCGCAAACGACCGTATTATAGGACTTGAACAGGCGGTTTTCCGCGAAGTGCTGGATTTCATTGCGACAAAACTAGCCCTGATACAGCAAACGGCAAGCGCGGTGTCAACATTGGACGCGCTGTGTTCGTTCGCGCAGGTATCGCTGGAATACGGCTATGTAAAGCCCGAAATAACGCTTGACCCCGTTATTGAGATAAAAGACGGCAGACACCCCGTTATAGAAAAAATTATGCAGGACCATATGTTCACGCCGAATGATGTTCTGCTTGATAATAATGAAAACAAACTGCTTATCATTACAGGTCCGAATATGTCGGGAAAATCCACGTTTATGCGCCAGACGGCGATAATTGTGCTTATGGCGCAAATGGGGTGCTTTGTTCCCGCGAAATACGCGAAAATAGGCGTTGTCGATCAGATATTCACGCGCGTCGGCGCGTCCGATGATTTGACGGCGGGGCAGTCTACATTTATGGTTGAGATGAACGAGGTTGCCGAAATACTTAAAAACGCGACAAAAAACAGTCTTGTGATACTCGACGAGATAGGACGCGGAACGTCCACGTTCGACGGAATTTCAATAGCAAAGTCCGTAGCGGAGCATATCTGCAAGAAAATCGGGTGCAAGACCCTTTTCGCAACGCATTATCACGAACTTATCACGATGGAAAACGAAATGGAAGGTGTGAGGAATTTCAGCGTTGCCGTGTCGCGGCACGGAGATGATATTAAATTCCTCCACAAGATAATTGCGGGCGGTACGGACGACAGCTACGGAATAGAAGTCGCAAAACTTGCGGGTCTGCCGAACACAGTTATAAAACGCGCCAAAGAGGAACTCAAAGACCTTGAAATCAGCGGAAAGGTGCGCTTAGCGCAGGCAATTGAAAACAGCCGTGACAGTCAGTTCAGCTTTTCGGCGGTAAACGAGCAGAACACGATAGCCAGAATACGCGCGGTGGATATAAACTCCCTAAGCCCGCTTGACGCGCTTATGATGATAAAGGATATGAAAGAAACTTTGGAGGAGAATTGATAAGGGGCAAACGTCCGTTTGCCCGTTGTCAGTTATGAAAAAATGCCTAAGATTAATCAGCTTGACAAAAGCATTTACGAACTTATAGCGGCGGGCGAGGTCATAGAACGCCCCGCCTCCGTTATAAAAGAACTTGCGGAAAACGCTATAGACGCGGGCGCGCATATTATTACCGTGGAAATAAGGCGCGGCGGGATAACCTATATGCGGGTTACCGACAACGGCTGCGGAATTTCTTACGAGGACGTGCCTCTTGCTTTTCAGCGCCATGCTACAAGCAAGATAACCACCGCGCAGGACTTGGAAAACATAAACACATTAGGTTTTCGCGGCGAGGCGCTGGCGTCGGTCGCGGCGGTTTCGCGCATTGAACTTGTGACAAAGCGCGCCGAGGACGAGTTGGGGACGTGCTATCGCATTGAGGGTACAGTTCCCGCCGAATACGACCATATAGGCTGCGCCGACGGCACGACGCTTATTATCCGCGAACTGTTCTACAATACGCCCGCAAGACTGAAGTTCCTAAAAAAAGACGTTACCGAGGGAAATTACTGCGCGAACGTTATCGAAAAACTTGCGCTCTCGCACCCCGATATTTCGTTCCGCTTTATACGAGAGGGAAAGCAGGTGCTGTTTACTCCGGGCGACGCAGACTATTTCAACGCAATCCGCGCGGTTTTCGGACGGCAGTTCGCCGCGGGAATGATAGCCGTTGACAATATCTACCGCGATATAGGAGTAACGGGCTATGTAAGTTCTCCGCTGTTTACGCGCTCTAACCGAACTATGCAGAATTTCTTCGTAAACGGCAGAAGTGTGAAAAATCCCGTGTGCTGCGCCGCGCTCGAAGAGGCGTTCAGAAACAGCATAATGGTGGGAAAATTCCCCGCGTGTGTGCTGAATGTCAATCTTGACCCCGCGCTTCTTGACGCGAATATCTCCCCCGCAAAAACGGAGGTAAGGTTTTCAAATGAAAAAGCCGTCTTTGACGCGGTGTATTACGCCGTCAAAAGCTGTCTTATGGGATTTGACGAAAGCAGGGAGATAATCCTCCCGAAAGCGAATGCAGAAACCGCCGAAACACCCGCCGATGATGTACAAAGCGAACCAAAGCCCCTTACCGTGCCGATACCCACGGGCGGGAGCGTTGACGTTTCGCTAAGTCCCACGCGCCCCGACGCGGAGAACTTTTACCGCAAATCCGTGCCGTTTATGTTTCCAAACGCTGACGAGAAAGCGGAGCAGACGGTATTGCCCGAATGTGAACCGCTCCTTGTTAAAAACGAACCCCATAAATCCGATGAAGTGCCTTTGGAAGAACTGCCGGGGTTTGCTTACCTTTCCAAAAAGTCGTTTGAGGAAAGAAAAGACGAACCGCCCGCTGACAGTCAACCCGAAGATACTCCCGCCGACACGGGCGAGGATTACGGCGATGTCCGCATAATCGGCGAACTTTTTAAGACATACATATTGTGCGAGAGCGAAAAAACACTTATTCTTATCGACAAACACGCCGCGCACGAACGAATTAACTTCGAGCGTTTGAAAAGAGAGCGGAGCAGTAACGTGCAGTTTCTTTTAGAGCCTAAAACGGTATTCCTGCTCCCCGAAGAATACGACGCCGTGAGCAGTTTTAAAAGCAGTCTTGAAAGCGTCGGAATATCTTTAAGATTTGAGAGCGACGGAAAAGTAATCGTAGACGGACTGCCCGAAATGCTCGCCGAATGTGACCCCGAAGATTTACTGCAAAGCGTTGCCGAAACCTTAGCGCAGAACAACACGAATACAGAGGGCGTATTGTTTGATGACGTTCTCCACACAATGGCGTGCAAGGCGAGCATACGCGCAAATGAAAATCAGGATATTTCGGAACTCGCGTACCTTGCGAACATAGTCCTGCGCGACAACAATATAAGATTTTGTCCGCACGGCAGACCCGTTTTGACGCAAATATCAAAACGCCAGATTGAAAAATATTTCGGGAGGATAGTTTGATATGCCGTCGAAAAGATGTTCGGCGGTTAAGGGATTTAAAAATCACAAAAAGGATAGAAAATGAACAAGATAATAGTGGTCTGCGGACCTACCGCGTCGGGTAAGACCGCCCTTTCGGCGGAACTTGCCAAAATATACGGAGGAGAAGTCGTTTCAGCGGACAGTATGCAGATATACACGGATATGGACATAGCGTCCGCAAAGCCGACAGCGGAGGAAATGCAGGGCATACCGCATCACCTGATAGGATTTCTTGACCCGAAACAGAGCTTTTCGGTCGCGGATTATGTAAAACTTTGCGATAATTGCGTTCGTGATATTATATCGCGCGGGAAAATTCCTATAATATGCGGAGGCACGGGGCTTTATATCAGTTCTTTTAAGGATAATATAACGTTTGACGACAGCAGACAGGATTTTGAATTTAGACGTGAAATGCAAAAGTTCGCCGAAGAACACGGCAATTCGGCGCTCCTCGAAAAACTGTGCGAGGTTGACAGCGAAACGGCAAATTCACTCCACGCAAACAATGTAGGAAGAATTATCCGCGCATTGGAAGTTTATCACACGACAGGTCATACGATGTCGCAGGCAAAGGCGTTATCGCGCGAAAAGCCCTCGCCGTATGATTTTATAACGCTTTCGCTTGAATTTGAGGACAGAAATCTGCTGTATGACCGCATAAACAGGCGCGTTGACGAAATGGTGCGCCGCGGACTTGTCGATGAGGCGCGAAAATGTTTTGAGCAACCCGACAGACCCACCGCCGCGCAGGCTATTGGGTGCAAGGAACTGTATCCATATTTCAGGGGCGAGCGTTCTCTCGAAGAATGTATTGAGGAAATTAAACTCCGCACACGGCAGTATGCAAAAAGACAGATGACGTGGCTTCGTCGTGATAAACAAATTGAGCGGATAAAAATTAGCGAAAATGACGAACTCGCCGATGTGGTCAAAAAAGCTGTCGCTATTATAAACAGTAAAATTTAGGAATTTTGCATACAGATTTATACAAAACTGTAAATAATTGGAATTTTTTAAGGATTTATTTAAAATTTTTCTAAAAAAATTAGATTTTTTTTCAAAAAACAGTAGCATTTTTTTTAAAAGTATGTTATACTATAATCATATAGTTGGGGATATTTGTGCTTATGTGCATTTTCGCACAAAGGTTCAGATATGTTTTACAGAGAGAAAAGGTGATAAATATGGCAAAGGACATTAATTTGCAGGATGTTTTTCTTAATCAGGCAAGAAAGGATAAGATACCCGTTACTATCTACATCACGAACGGTTTTCAATTCAAGGGGATCGTAAAGGGCTTTGATAATTATACCGTCATTCTTGACACGGACGGAAAGCAGAACCTTATTTATAAACACGCTATCTCAACTATAACGCCGTTTAAGCCGGTTTCTATTCTTGACGCTTACGAAAAGAGCGAGGAAGAATAATGAAATCGCCTTGGACGACTGTTGTCGTTGCGATAGTTTCTTTATTTATAATTCTGGTGGCGATAGGTCAGCTGTTCTTCGCGCGGGGAACGCAAATTTCAACCGAAGTCGCGTATTCGTATGACCACGAGGTCAATATTCCGTTCGAGGGTGTTTATATGCGCGATGAAACGCTTATTTACGACAGCGGAACGGGAGTGCTGAGTTTCGAGTGCGAGGACGGGACAAAGGTCGGGAAAAGTTCGGTTATCGCGAGAAGATACAAAAGCGAGAACGATTCCGCTTATCTGCGCGAGATAGAGAAACTGCAAAAGCAAATTGACGTGCTTGACAGCGCTGAAAAGCTGGTCGGAACGGACAATTCTCAATTAGAGGCGATTTCTGCGCAGATAAACGAAAGCCATTCCGATATGGTTTCCGCGGTGCTGAGAGGGGATTATTCCGACGCCGCCGCAAAGCAGAACACATTGCTTGAGGCGATGTGCAAGCGCGAAATAACGCTTGAGCAGTCGCAGGGCTACGCAGAAAAGAAACTTGCGCTGGGTGCTGAAATGGAAAGACTTCAGTCGCTGATTTCGGGAAATGTTTACGACATCACGGCGAACAGCGCGGGATATTTTGTAAGCAATGTCGACGGATACGAGGGCGAGATAAGCTACTCCGATATTGACAAGATGACTGAGGATAAAATAAACGAGGTCATTAACAGCCCGAAGAAAGTCAATTCGAGCGGGGCGGTCGGAAAGCTGATTTCCGATTACCATTGGCGAATAGCCGCCGTGATTGACAGCGAGGAGCTTGTCGGGATAGGAGAGGGCGACGACGCGGAACTTCGCGTAGGTTCTGACGGAAAAAAACTCGATGTCAAGGTCGTTTCGGTCACGCCTTGTGATGATAACAAGAAGATTTTCATATTCGAGTGCGACAAGCTGAATTCTACTGTCGTAATGGGCAGAACGGCGCGATTTAAGCTGATAATAAACAGCTACGGCGGGCTTAGAGTTCCGAGAAAGGCTTTGCGCTACAACGATAACGGCGAGCGCGGCGTCTTTGTTGAACGCGGTCAGACGATAGTGTTCAAAAAGGTGGACGTTATATACTGGGCTGACGATTATGTGATATGCAGACAGAATGTATATAAGAAAACCGAAGGCGATGACGCCGAACAGCAGATAGACGAGGATTATCTCAAACTATACGATATTATTGTTACAGAGGGTAAAGATTTGCACGATGGATATTTTATCGGATAATGAACATACGTCGTTTGAGGATATTCGAGAGAATTATCTGAAAATCTGCGATGATATATCCGAAGCCTGCTCACAGGCGGGGCGAAAGGATAAACCGCAGATTATGGCTGTTACGAAAACGGTATCTCCCGACCGCGTGAATTTCGCGATAGGGCTGGGGATTGGACTGTTGGGCGAGAACAGGGTTCAGGAGTTTATGGAAAAGCGCGGGAGTTATTCTCCCGCAGAAGTTCATTTCATAGGTTCGCTCCAGTCCAATAAAGTAAAATATATTATTGATAAGGTATCAATGATCCATTCCGTGGATAACTTGCATTTGGCGGGAGAAATCGACCGCAGGGCAGGACAGCACGGGGGGACTATGGATATACTCGCCGAGATAAATATAGGCGGGGAAGAAACAAAAAGCGGTGTTTCACCGCAGGACGCTATGGCGTTTTGCAGGGAACTGACACAGTTCGGGAACATTAGGCTGAAAGGCTTGATGTGTATTCCGCCGCCGCAGTGTTCGGAAAGTATTTACGCGCAAATGCAGGAGCTTTTCGAGAACTTGAAATCCGAAATCGGCGACAGAGAAAATGCCGAGATCGACACGCTCTCAATGGGTATGTCGGGGGATTACAAGACGGCGGTAAAGTATGGGGCCACAATTGTCCGAATAGGCTCAGCACTATTCGGATACAGGAAATATAAATAATTGGGAGGAAATAACAATGGCAAGAAATTTCTTTAAGAGCATCTTTGGGACGGCAGACGATAACGAGGGCTTTTACGGCTCGGAACCGGATTATGTTGACCAGTCGTCTTCGGCTGTAACGGAAACGGAGGCAGGCTATGATTACGGCAATGACTCCGATTATTCCTACAGCAGTAATTCGTCAAAAATCCTCAGTATGCACAATGGGGTAGATTCCCCCAAACTCTACGTTATGAAACCGTCGGGCTATGACGAGGTTATGAACGGCGCGGTTGATATGCTCCGCGAGGGAACAATCATCTTCCTTAACCTCAACGGCATAGACAAGGAAGTCGGAACGCGCATCGTTGACTTTATGACAGGCGTTGCGGCGGCGTTTGAGGGAAGAATTAAAAAGGTTGACACCTGCTGTTATGCGGTTGCGCCTAAGAATGTTGAGTGGCTGAACACAATCGACGACTGATTGATTTGTGCTTTGGAATTAAGTGATGACGAGCGTTTTTTGTCCGCGCATATTGCCAATCTTGCGGCGAACAGCCGCAAGACGGGCGTTGTGCGTTTCACACGGTTTCTCAATGAACGGGAGGCTGTCATAGCGCAAAACGCCGCTTTGGGCGAGAAAACAAAGCCGTACTTTTACGGCGGGTATGACGGCGCGGCAAGGACGGTATGCGGCTTTTTTGAAGGCACTTACGCCGAGGAATGGCCGCCGGGCGATAAACAATCGTTATTTTCCGTGAGGGCTGTTACGTTTTCTTTTAGAAAATGCGATAAACTTTCACATCGTGATTTTTTGGGAGCGGTTCTGGCGGCGGGCGCGGAGCGTTCAATGCTGGGCGACATTTTGGTGGCTGAGGGTTACGCGGTGATTTTTTGCCTTGAAACGGCGGTCGAGATTGTTCTCGGCTTGACGAAAATAGGCAAAGTAGGCGTAAAATGCGAAAAAGGTGTCGCGGGAGAACTTCCCAAGTTAAAGTTTGAAACGCTGGAACGAACGGTTTCATCATTGAGATTAGACCGTGTGGTTTCGGCATGTATAAATATATCCGGTCAGAGATCCGCGTTGCTTATTAAATCGGGACAGGTGAGTGCGGATTTTTCGGTGTGTCTGAATGTAAGCGGCGTTGTGAGGGAAAACACCGTGATTTCGATACGCGGATACGGCAGGTTTAAACTTGCCCGAATTATCGGCGAAACCAAAAAGGGAAAACTGCATATTCTTATAGAAAAATATGTCTGATTATTTCCCCGTGAAAATAGCGTTAAATGTGTTGTTCTTTACAAAGTTCGGCGCGTTTTATAATACGGCAGGCGGCTGCCGAGAGGTATGAAAGGGATTTGATAAAATGGTTGCTAAGGAAATCTTAAACAAGCAGTTTGACAAGGCAAAGCTGGGCGGTTACAAAATGGAGGACGTTGACGATTACCTCAAAGAGGTATCCGAGGAGTTCGCCCAGCTGCAGAAAAGCAACAGCGAGTTGGAGAGAAAACTTGAGGTGTTGGCGGATAAAATCCGCGAATACCGCGACGACGAGGAGGCTCTTAAAGACGCGTTGCTGATAGCTCAAAAGCAGGGTAACGCAATAGTTGCGGAATCAAAGGCGTCCGCCGAAAATATTACGAGAGAAACGCGCGAGAAAGTCGAAAAGCTGCTTGCAGAATCCAAGGCAAAGTCCGAGCGTATGATAAACGACGCGAACGAGTATTCCGCCAAGACGCGCGCCGACGCTGACGCGGCTGCGGAAAAGACAATAAACGACGCAAACAACAAAGCCGCCGAGATAAAAGCGGCTATGGATAAACAGCAGGCAATTCAGGAAAGTATCATTCAGCAGACAAGGAAAGAGGCTCACGACTTTATGGATAAACTCCTTGCCGCTTATGACGCGCAAAAGGCTCTTATTGAAAATATGCCCGAAAAGTGCGAAACCGATTTTGTGAAGAGAATTTCCGAGGAAGTTGAAAAGCGCGAGCAGGAACGCAAGAAAGCCGAAGAACAGAGAGCCGCAAAGGCAAAGGCGGAGAAGAACGCCGCAGCGCAGCAAAAAGTAAAAGAGGCTGCCGCCGCCGCGAAAGCAGAGGCTGCCGCCGCCGCTAAGGCCGAGGCTGCCGCGAAAGAGGCGGTAAGTCCCGCAAAGCCGAAGATGTCCGACGGTATGGCAAAGCCCGAACAGCCGATGAAAAAGCCCGCCCAGAAAACTCCCGAAAAGGCGGCGGGCGTTCAAAAGGCAAGACCTGCCGAACCCGCAATTGTTCCCGAAAGAACAGCGGAAAACAATCTGCCGTTCTTCAATTCCGATACGCAGACGATAACTAAGCATGAAAATCTTCAGTTCGGCAAGAATAATGACAAGAAATAATTAAATACAGAAAACTTTAGAGGAGATAACTTTTATGTCGATTGACCTTAACAACACCGTTAATCTTCCGCAGACGGATTTTCCTATGCGCGGCAATCTTCCGAAAAGAGAACCCGATATGCTCGCAAAATGGGAGCAGGAACGGCTTTATTATGCCCTAGCTGAAAAGAACAAAGGCAAGCCGTCGTACACTCTCCATGACGGTCCTCCGTACGCAAACGGAAATATCCACCTCGGAACGGCTCTTAACAAGGTGCTGAAAGATATTATTGTAAAATATAAGGCGATGACGGGATATAATTCAAATTATGTTCCCGGCTGGGACTGCCACGGTCTGCCTATCGAACTTAAAGCGATAAAGCAGTTAGGCGTTGACAGCGGCGCGGCTGACCCCGTGGCGCTTCGCAAGTCTTGCAGACAGTTCGCGCTGTCCTGCCTTGACGAGCAAAAACAGCAGTTCAAGCGCCTTGGAGTTTGGGGAGATTTCGATGACCCGTACCTTACAATAAAGCCCGAATTTGAGGCAAAGCAGGTAGAAGTATTCGGCGAGATATACAAGAAAGGCTATATCTATAAGGGGCTTAAACCCGTTTACTGGTGCGCTGACTGCAACACCGCACTGGCGGAGGCGGAAATCGAGTATCAGGACGACCCGTGTTATTCTATATATGTGAAATTCCCTGTCGCCGATGATAAGGGAAAATTCGCCGACCTCGGAATTGACCTCAAAAAGGCGTATGTAGTTATCTGGACTACCACTACTTGGACGCTCCCCGGAAACCTCGCTGTTTGCTTAGGACCAAACTATGATTATACGTTCGTCAAGGTCGAGGACGAGGAAAGCCGTTCGTGCGGGGAATATCTCCTTATGGCAACCGAACTTGTCGATACCGTGATGAATACGGTCGGTATAAAAAAGTACAGTACCATAGGCTCTTTCAAGGGACAGGAACTGGAATTTGTGGAAACTGACCACCCGTTTATGGGCAGAAAATCTCCGCTTATCGTCGGAAATCACGTTACGCTTGACAGCGGTACGGGTTGTGTTCATACCGCGCCGGGATTTGGCGTGGAGGACTTTGAGGTATGCTTAAAGCCCGAATATAAAGGAATGTTCAAAATAATCGTACCCGTGGACGAAAAGGGTATACTTACCGACGAGGCGGGCGATTTTAAGGGACTAAAGACTTCCGACGCAAACAAGGCAATTGCTCAGCGTCTTGAGGACGACAACACTTTGCTTGCTATGCAGAAGATAGTTCACCCGTATCCGCATTGCTGGCGCTGTCACGAGCCTATTATATATCGTGCGACCGACCAGTGGTTCTGCAACGTTGAAATGTTCAAGCCCGAAACAATAAAGGCAATAGAGGAAGTAAAATGGATACCCGAATGGGGCGAGGAACGCATAAAGAATATGGTGAATATGCGTACAGACTGGTGCATTTCCCGTCAAAGACGCTGGGGCGTGCCTATTCCGATACTTTATTGTGAGAACTGCGGAAAAACTATCGTAAACGATACGACTATAAAAGCCATTTCCGACTTGTTCCGCAGGGAAAGTTCCGACGCGTGGTACGCAAAGGACGCGTCCGAGTTTATCCCGTCCGACGTCAAGTGCGAATGTGGGTGCGGAAAGTTCCGCAAGGAAATGGATATTTTCGATGTGTGGTTTGACAGCGGATGTACGCACGCCGCTGTTTTAAAGGAGCGCCCCGAACTTTCGTGGCCTGCGGATATGTACCTTGAGGGCTGCGACCAGTACAGAGGGTGGTTTCAGTCGAGTTTGCTCACGTCCGTAGCGACAACGGGCAGAGCGCCGTATAAGGCGGTCTGCACTCACGGCTGGGTAGTGGACGGAAACGGTCAGCAAATGCACAAATCCAAAGGGAATGTTATACTCCCCGAAGAGGTAATAAAAGATTTCGGCGCGGACGTTCTGCGCTTGTGGGTAGCGTCGCTTGATTATCACAACGATATTCGTGTATCTAAGGATATGTTAAAACAGCTTTCGGAAAGCTATCGCAAGATACGCAACACCGCGCGCTATATCCTGGGCAATTTGGGCGACGGCAAGGGCTTTGACCCGAACACCGATTTGGTTGCTACAGACAAACTCCGTGATGTTGACAAGTGGGCGCTGTCGCGCCTTGACGAACTTATCGACAAGGTAAAGGCGGCGTATGAGGCGTTCGACTACTATCTCGCTTATCACGCGCTTATCGGTTTCTGCGTTGTGGATATGTCGAACTTCTACCTCGATATTGTTAAAGACGTGCTTTACTGCGAGGCTGAAAATTCTCCCGCAAGACGTTCCGTACAGACGGCTATGTATATCATTCTGGACGCTTTCGTGCGCCTTATCGCACCTATCCTGTGCTTTACTGCGGACGAGATATGGCAGTTTATGCCTCACAAAAAGGAGGACGACCTGCGTTCCGTGGTGTTCAATCAAATGCCTGAAAAAACGGGAGTATCGGCTGATAACGAGAAGTGGAACAAGATACACGCCATTCGCGACGACGTACTCGCGGCGCTGGAACTCAAGAGAAGTGATAAGGTCATAGGTAAATCTCTGGAGGCTATGGTGGAGATATTCACCGACGATGAAAGCGTCAAGGCTCTTGAAAGCGAACTCGCCGACGCTTGCATTGTATCAGGCGTTAAGGTGACAATAGGCGGCGAGGGCGAATACAAAGGCGCGGTATGTTCGGCTGCGGTTACGAAAAAATCGGGCTGCGCGTGCGAACGCTGCTGGAAGTTTGACGACACCGTTGGTACAGATGAAAAGTACCCCATGCTCTGCAAGCGCTGCGCCGATGTAATAAAACTTAATTTTGAATAACAAAATTAGGAGGGGAAATTCTTCCCTCCTACATTTTGTGTGTGAGTTTGCGGAGGATTTTCCGCACGGGATTTACTTCGGTATTTTAATTGTAAAAAAGGTGAGATAGGTTGTATTATTTGTGGTTGTTGCTGGCGGCGGGGCTTGTGGGCATAGACAGGCTCACGAAATTCCTCGTTTATTCCAATATGCAGTTAAGTCAAAGCATTAATTTAATCAAGATAGGCGACACCGAAGTGCTTAATTTATATTACTGCCAAAACAGCGGCGCGGCGTTCAGCCGTCTTTCGGGGAAAACGATTTTCCTTATCGTGATAACCTCGCTTGTTATCATAGGCTTGCTCGTTCTTGTGTTTACAAAGCGTATTCAGCGCAAGGTTACGCTTTGCGCGGTTTCGCTGATGATAGGCGGAGGAGTTGGAAATCTTATAGACCGCATATTTAACGGCGGTAAGGTCATAGACTTTATTGACGTGCGGTTTATTAATTTCCCGATATTCAATTTCGCCGATATTTGCGCGGTGTGCGGCGCGGGTCTGCTGATACTTACGCTGATAATTGACGAAGTAAAAGAGCGCAGGCAAAGGAAAGCGCCGGCCGAAGGGCGCGCGGATATGAACAATAAAAACGGCGTTTCCGCGCCCGAAGAAGATAACGCAAAGAAATGATGAATACGCTGAACTTTACTTCCGACGGCGAAAATCGCCTTGATAAGCAGATAGCCGATAACTCCCCGCTTACGCGGAGCGCGGCGGTAAAACTTTTAGAGCAAGGCTTAGTGACGGTTGACGGCGGCGCGGCGGGAAAAAAGGACATACCCGCATACGGCGCGGAAATTGTGATAACTCTCCCCGAACCCCGCGCTGTCGATATAGTCCCCGAAAATATCCCGCTAGAGATAGTTTACGAGGACGACGACGTTCTTGTTGTCAACAAACCCAAAGGAATGGTAGTTCACCCCGCCGCGGGGCATTATACGGGTACGCTCGTAAATGCGCTGATGTATCATTGCAAGGATAGGTTATCGGGAATAAACGGCGAACTTCGCCCCGGTATCGTTCACCGCATAGATAAAGACACGAGCGGACTGCTTATGGTCGCAAAGAACGACGCGGCGCACCTTAAACTTTCGGAGCAGATAAAAGACCACTCGTTCACGCGCGAATATCAGGCGGTCGTGACGGGTTCAATAAAAGAGGACGGTGTGGTAAACGCCCCGATAGGCAGGCACAAGACCGACCGCAAAAAGATGTGTGTGACTATGGATAATTCCCGCGAGGCTGTAACGCATTATTTTGTGATACGAAATTACGCGGGCTACACTCACCTGAATATCCGCCTTGAAACAGGGCGGACGCATCAGATAAGGGTGCATTTAAGCTACATCGGTCACGCAGTTGCGGGCGATGAAGTGTATGGAAACGGCAAGCCGAAGTGGCTTTGCGGGCAATGCCTGCACGCCCAAAAAATCGGTTTTGTCCACCCCGCGACAGGCGAGTATATGGAGTTCAGTTCGCCTCTTCCCGATTATTTTGTGAAGTTTCTCAAAAGCATAGAATAGCGTAATTTCGCCGAATATCATAAAAATGCGGAGGTTTTTATGGATTTTCATAATGTGATATTGGTGACAGACCTTGACGGCACTTTGCTTACCGACGACAAGCGGATAATCGACAAAGACCTTTCGGCAATAGAGCGTTTTCGCAAAGGCGGCGGGATTTTCTCAACGGCGACGGGACGAGGCTATTCAATGGCAAGGCGAATTGTCGAGGACGTCCTGCACCTCGATGTGCCGAGCGTTCTGTTCAACGGCGCGGGCGTTTTCGATTTCAAGCAGAATAAATTCCTCTGGCAATGCGAGATAGGCGGTTGGGCGCGGGATTACATACGCAGACTGAACGACGCTTTCCCGAATAAGCTGGGGTTTGAGGTTCTTCATAAACAAACTGTCTATGTGCCGTTTATCAATAAAACGGAGCAGGAACATCTCGATATGGAATGTGTAATTCCCGACCGACGCGCGCTCGGCGACATTCCCGAAGGCGGTTGGCTGAAAATAGTCATAGCGGCAGAACCGCCGATTGTGGACGAGGTTCAGAAAACGGTTGAAAAAGGCGGATTTGAAAACGCGCAGTGGGTGCGTTCCGCGCCGCATTATTTTGAGTGCCTGCCAAAAGGCGTTGACAAATCGCGCGGGTTTGCGGAACTTATACGGATACTCGGCGCGGAAAACAGATTTTCCGCCGCAGCGGGGGATTATATGAACGACACCGCGATGATAGAAAAAGCCGACCTCGGCTGCGCGGTATCTTCCGCGCAGGATAGCGTAAAGCAGGCGGCGGACTTGATTGTCTGCGACAACAACAGCGGCGCTTTATCGGAAATAATCGGCTATATCGAGAAATTGTGATTATGTTGTTAAATTAAGTTTATTATAATGTGTAAAGGAGTATATGTTATGGGATTTTTAGACCAGCTGTTCGGTAACAGTAAGTATCTTAATGAAAAACATTCCGAAGTTTCGGGGAAAGCGGAGAAAAAGCCGGAGCCTGTCCTGACCCCTGAAACAGGGAAAGACCCCGATTTCCCCGTGCCGTTCGGATATAAGTCCAATTGGCTTTGTGTGAAATCGGATAATCCGCTTGAAGTCATTGAAAAGTTAGGTCTGCAGAACGCGGAGCCGTCCAATTGGGACAAGGGCATTGAAATGGCGTATAACGGCTATCGTTTCGTATCGCCCGTGCTTGACGGATATGTTCTTGTCGTAAATTTCGGAATGGATACACTGACACTCGCGCCCGAACTCCTTGACGATAAGGCAAAGGAGTTTTCCGAACTTCAGTTTTTTGTAACACAGCGCGTTTCGGATTATCACGCGTGGGTAAAATATGTAAACGGAGAAATGCTCCGCGGCTACGGTTGGTGCGGGTGCGACGGCACGGTGTTCTTAAACAGGGGAGAACCTACCCCCGAAGAAGTCGAACTCGGCTTTACAAATCTTTTGCCCGACGACAACGCGGATTGGTCGAATTACGTTACCCCCGATGAAGAGTACGTTTTGGGAATATCGTCCGCATGGGGAATTGACCCCAGCTTTTCCGCAAAGGATTATCCCAAGGGAATAGGTTATATTTGCAGGTAAATAAAAAAGAACAAAAGAAAACAGGAGGAAGTTATGGACAAACAGCTTGTAAGGCAGCTTGAAACAGACGCCGCCAAAGTCAGAATAGGAATAGTAGAGGGAATTTACTC
Organism: uncultured Clostridia bacterium; assembly: GCA_947628655.1. Classification (GTDB taxonomy): domain Bacteria; phylum Bacillota; class Clostridia; order Oscillospirales; family Ruminococcaceae; genus CAG-115. Next base: position 18,633 of record CANRAS010000004.1, read on the forward strand.
CGCCAAAGCGGGACACCCCGGCGGTTCGCTTTCGTGCGCGGATTTGCTGACGTATCTGTATACGCACCGTTTGAACGTAGACCCTAAAAACCCCGATGACCCTAAGCGGGATCGTTTGGTGCTTTCTAAGGGACACGCCGCTCCCGCGCTTTACGCCGCTCTGGCGCTCCGTGGATTTTTCCCTATGGAGCAGATGAAAACCCTGCGCAAGATTGGTTCAAAACTGCAAGGTCATCCCGATATTAAAACGCCGGGCGTTGATATGAGTACGGGGTCTTTGGGGCAAGGAATTTCTGCGGCGTGCGGAATGGCGCTTTCCGCAAAAATATCCTGCGACCACTACAAGGTTTACGCTCTGTTAGGCGACGGAGAGATACAAGAGGGCGAAGTATGGGAGGCGGCGATGTTCGCGGCGCATTATCAGCTTGATAATCTCGTGGCGATAGTCGATAACAACGGACTGCAGATAGACGGCAAGGTGTCGGAAGTTATGTCGCCGTATCCGATTGACGAAAAGTTCAGCGCGTTCGGCTGGCACGTTATCAATATAAACGGTCACGATTTCAATGAAATGGAAAAGGCGTTCAACGAGGCTGAAACAGTTATGCAAAAGCCCACTTTGATTGTTATGCGCACCACCAAGGGCAAGGGCGTATCCTATATGGAAAACGGCGTTGATTGGCACGGAAAAGCCCCCAACGACGACGAGTACGCCGCGGCGATAAGCGAACTTAAAGCTAACCTTGCCGAACTTGAGAAGTGAGAGGAGTGAATATTACAGTATGGAAAAGAGAGCAACTCGTGAGGGCTACGGCGAGGGCTTGTGCGCACTTGCCGAAGTAAGACCCGACCTTTTGGTTCTTGACGCCGACCTTGCGGCGGCGACTAAGACGAATATATTTAAGAAAAAATACCCCGAAAAGCATTATGACTGCGGTATTGCCGAAGCGAATATGATGGGCGTTGCGGCGGGTATCGCGTCAACGGGAAAGTTAGTGTTCGCAAGCAGTTTTGCGATGTTCGCGGCGGGGAGAGCGTTTGAAATCATCAGAAACTCTATTTGCTACCCCAATCTTAACGTAAAAATCGGCGCTACTCACGCGGGAATATCCGTAGGCGAGGACGGCGCGACGCATCAGTGCAACGAAGATATTGCGCTTATGCGGGCTATCCCGAATATGACGGTCATCAATCCCGCAGACTTTGTTGAGGCAAAAGCCGCCGTGCTTGCAATGGCGGATTTCGTCGGACCGACATATATGCGTTTCGGTCGTCTTGCCGTGCCGATTTACAACGACGAGGCGACATATAAGTTTGAGGTAGGCAAGGGAATTACGCTCAAAGACGGCAAAGACGTAACGATTATCGCCACGGGTCTTATGGTTGCCGAGGCTGTCGAGGCGGCGAATGCTCTTCACGAGCAGGGAATAGACGCCCGTGTAATCAATATTCACACGATAAAGCCTATCGACCGCGATATAATAATAAAATCGGCAAAGGAAACGGGCAAGATAGTTACCGTAGAGGAACACAGCATTATAGGCGGTTTGGGTTCTGCGGTCGGCGATGTTGTGCTGGAGGAATGTCCCGTGCCTGTTGTTAAAATAGGCGTTAAGGACACGTTCGGTCACAGCGGTCCCGCAAAGGATTTGCTGAAGGAATACGGACTTTGCGCTGAAAATATCGTGAACGTAGTAAAGAGCGTTGTAAAATAAGCGAAACGAAAAATACCCCCGCACGGATTGATTTCCGCGCGGGGGATAATTTTTAATAATCGCCGTTTTTATATTTTTGCCGATCGTCGTCAGACCAGTCGAAATTGCTCGTTGTAAATATCAGCCCTCCATGCTCGTGAATGTGTTCCATAGCCTCGCGGGTGAAGTTATACGAGAAAAACAGAGTTTTCAGGTCGTTGTCGATTTTTTCTATGGCTTTTGAGGCTTGCCGCCCGAAAATCACCTTTGCGCTCAACGGGAACACCGCAATATTTATAGGGTCGTCACAAGGAGCATTTTTCGGAAGAAGTTCCCTGTAATATGCGGGAAGAAACTTCTGTATTTCAGAAAAACTTATTTTCTGCTTTATGATTATTTTCATATTAATTTATTCCTGCGGAAATTCCACGCGTCGCGGCACATATCCTCTATGCCGAGTTCGGCTTTCCACCCAAGTTCCTTTTCGGCAAGCGAGGGGTCGGAATAGCACTCCGCCGCGTCGCCTTCGCGGCGCGGACCTATCGTGTATCCAAGGTCTATGTTGTTCACGCGCTGGAATGTATCGAGTATTTCTTTGACGGAATATCCGCGTCCCGTGCCGAGATTATACGCCTTACAGCCGTTTTCAAGTTCCCTTGCCTTTTTAACAGCCGAAACATGACCCTTTGCGAGGTCAACAACGTGAATGTAATCGCGTATGCAAGTGCCGTCGCGCGTCGGGTAATCGTCGCCCGTTATCTGCAAAACATCGCGCTTTCCCGTCGCTTTGTCAAGCACCAGCGGCATAAGATTATTCGGCTGATTGCCGGGGTCCTCTCCGATAAGCCCGCTTTTATGCGCGCCCACGGGGTTGAAGTACCGCAGTAAAATAAACGTCCACGCGTTGTTCGCCGTGTACATTTCGCGGCAAAGGTTCTCTATAATCAGCTTTGTAGAGCCGTAAGGATTAATAGCGGACAGCGGGAAATCCTCCTTTACGGGTACTGTTTCGGGAATACCGTAAACGGTCGCCGAAGAACTGAAAATGAATTTCGTACAGCCGTACTTCTTCATTGTTTCCAGAATATTGAACGTTCCGCGCAGATTGTTGGAATAGTATTTCAGCGGGTGCTTTACGCTTTCGGGAACGGATTTGTACCCCGCAAAGTGTATCACCTGTTCAATGTCGTTCTCGTCAAAAATATCGTCAATGCTTGACATTTCAAGCATATCCGCCTCATAGAACTTGAAATCCCTGCCTGTTATCTTACGGATACCGTCCAACACCTGCGGATTTGAGTTGTAGAAATTATCAAATACGACAATATCCTCGCCTGCGTTAAGAAGTTCAACGCAGGTGTGCGAACCGATAAAACCTGCTCCGCCGTTTACCAAAACAGCCATAGTGTTCACCTCCGATAAGAATTTGAGTTAAATTATATTAACCGATTTGCAAAAAATGCTCTAAAAAAGTGAATATACAATTATTTTACCACAAAAAACGCCGTTTGTCAATTGCTTTTTCCGCAAATTTTGATAAAATATTGCGTTTATCGCCGCCCGCGGAAAATTTTGCCGTTTATATAGCAAAATACCCCTTGAAATCAGAGCCGTATTGTGGTATAATTGTAATAGTTGTGTATAAGAGAAATAGTACCCCAAAACGGGCATTTAGTGATTTTGCTTTGCAAACGCACATAGAATACGATAAATTCAAAAGGTAAAGAAAGGACGCTTTTGGCGAGAGGTGCAGAATATGGCTAAACTTAAAGTTGCCGTTATTTTTGGCGGCGTATCCAGCGAGCATGAAATTTCACTTGTTTCGGCTTATTCGGTATTAACGAATATACCTAAGGATTTATACGACGTTGTGTGTATCGGCATAACCAAAAAAGGGCATTGGATGTACTATCCGGGCGAGTACGAAAACATCAAGGACGGAACGTGGGAAAACGACCCCGACTGTTCCACCGCCGTGATAAGCCCCGACAGAGTTCACAAGGGAATTATGGTGATAGGCGAGGACGAAGTTTATTTGAGGAAGATAGACGTAGTTTTCCCCGTACTCCACGGCGCTAACGGCGAGGACGGTTCTGTGCAGGGGCTGTGTCAGCTTGCGGGACTTCCGTGCGTCGGCTGTGATATGACTTCTTCGGCGGTATGTATGGACAAATCCCTGACGCATACTGTTCTGGACGCGGCGGGCATAAAAACGGCAAAATACTTGACGATTATGCGCCATTCGCTCGGAGATTTTGACGAGATATGCGAAAATATCGAAACCGCGCTTTCATATCCCGTTTATGTAAAGCCGTCAAGCGCGGGCTCGTCGGTCGGAGTTTCGAGAGCCGCGAACCGCGCGGAACTGAAAGACGGCTTGAAAAAGGCGTTTGCGCACGGCGATAAGGTTGTAGCTGAGCAGGAAATAATCGGCAAAGAAGTCGAGTGCGCCGTTTTGGGCAACGGCAAGGATATAATAGCAAGCGTACCGGGGCAGATAACCACGGAGGAGGGATTTTACGATTACGACGCGAAGTATAAAAAGAACACGTCCGTGCTTGATATTCCCGCAAAGATAAGCGATGATGAAATGCGCGTCCTGCGCGAAACTGCGGGAAAGGCGTATAAGGCGTGCGGGTGCGGAGGAATGGCGAGAGTGGACTTCTTTGTGACGGAAAACGGCATTGTCCTGAATGAAATCAACACGATACCGGGCTTTACTCCGATAAGTATGTATCCTAAACTTATGGAGAATATGGGCATTACATATCCCGCTTTGCTAGACAGGCTTATACAGCTTGCGATTGAACGGCTGGACGCTGATAAATAAAGGAGATAATATGGAAAATTGTGCGATAGTACTGAATATAAAGCAAACCGCGGACGGAATAACGGACGAATCCGAACTCTATACGCGCGGGGAATTTCGCCTGCATAAAGGGCAATATTTCATTGATTATGATGAAAGCGAGGCTACGGGATTTGAGGGCAGTCACGCACAGCTTTGTATAGACCACGGCAAAATGACAATGACGCGCACAGGAACTACGTTTTCAAATCTCGTGTTTGAGGACGGAACACGGCATTATTGCCATTACGGCACGGAATACGGCGACTGTATGGTCGGCATAACGACGCAGGAACTTCGCCATTCGCTCGGAGAAACGGGCGGGACTATTCACTTGAAATATACCGTAGACGTTAATTCGGGTCTGATGACCGAAAATGATATAACAATCAGAGTAAAAATGTGAGGGACAGAATATGGGCTTTAATGCGGTGAACGAGGCAAAATCGGAAATAAAAGAGATAATTATGAACGCTATGGGCGTATTGGTGAGCAAGGGGGCATTGCCCGCAGAGCCGCTCCCCGCGTTTCAAGTAACGATACCGAACGACAGCGCCCACGGCGATTTTTCGGCGAATGCCGCGCTCGTGTGCGCAAAGTCGCTTAAAACTAACCCGCGCGCGCTGGCTCAGCAGATAGTGGACGAGGCTGTTTTGGACGGGACAAGTTTTGATAAACTTGAACTTGCGGGTCCGGGATTTTTGAATTTTTATCTCGGACGCAACTGGTTTTCGGGCATAGTTCGGAAAATACTCGCTTTAGGCGCGGAATACGGAAAAACAGATTTGGGCAAGGGAAAACGCGTACTCGTTGAGTTTGTATCTGCAAACCCCACGGGACCTATGCATATAGGCAATGCCAGGGGCGGCGCGATAGGCGACTGCCTCGCCTCTCTGCTCCAAACGGCGGGCTATCAGGCGGACCGCGAGTTCTATATCAACGACGCGGGAAATCAAGTAGCGAAGTTCGGGAAATCGCTGTCGCTCCGTTATATGCAGATATGCAGTAAGGCGGGGCAGGAACTTATAGAAAAATACGGTTCTGACAACGAAAAAATAACGTCCGAAATATACAGCAATACTCAAAACGACGATAATTTCGCTATGCCCGATGATGTGTATCTGGGACAGGATATTATAGAACACGCGAAGAATTATTATGATATAAACGGCGCTTGTTTAGCGGACAAGCCCGAAGAGGAACGCGCAAAGGCTCTGTCCGACTACGCTCTTCCGCTGAACGAACAAACCCTTGAAACGGACTTGCTGAAATATCGCATAAAGTATGACAATTGGTTCAAGGAAAGCACACTTCATAAAAGCGGCGCGGTGAACGAAGTGATAGAGCATTTGAAAGCGGGCGGTCACACTTACGAACAGGACGGCGCTTTATGGCTGAAAGCTGCCGACTTAGGGGGAGAGCAGGATTTTGTTCTCGTGCGCTCCAACGGCTTTCCTACATACATAGTGCCCGATATTGCCTATCATTATAATAAATTAGTCACAAGGGGCTATGATAAAGCGATAGACGTCTTAGGCGCGGATCACCACGGTTATGTAAAGCGTATGCGCGTTTGCCTGAAAGCAATGGGAATAGACGAAAAACGCCTTGACGTGGTTATGTGCCAGATGGTAAACCTCGTGCGCGACGGAGAAGTCGTAAAGCTGTCAAAGCGTTCGGGAAAGGCGATAACGCTGTCAACCTTGCTAGATGAAGTGCCGATAGACGAGGCGAGGTTCTTCTTTAATCTGCGCAGTGCGGATACTCACCTTGATTTTGACTTGGACCTTGCCGTTGAGGAAAGTTCCAAAAACCCCGTGTTTTATGTTCAGTACGCCCACGCAAGAATATGCCGTCTGCTTGAAAAAATGGCGGAAAACGGCGTTAAATACGACGGCGGTGAAATGGAGTTTTCCGAGGAACAGGAGATTGCCCTGATACGCAAACTTGCCGAACTTCCCGAACTCGTGAACGAGGCGGCAAGCGAATACAGTCCGTTTAAAATGACAAAATATGTATACGAGTTGGCGCAGGTGTTCCATAAGTTCTACGACAGCTGTTCGATAAAGGACGCGGAAGAACTTGTAAGAACCTCAAGGCTCGGTCTTTGCGCGGCGGTAAAGACGGTTATTGCAAACGTACTCGCAATGTTAAAAATAGATGCTCCCGAAAAAATGTGAGCATAGATTTATAGATAAACTTTCATTTCAGACCGAATTTCGGAGGACGAATTCAATGTTTAAGCAAGAGAAAAAGTATTATCGCAAAGCCTTTTTGGTTACAATGATAATGGCGTTTGCAATGTTTTTGCCGTATGTGATTTTTGACAAGGGATATTTCATTTTCTACGGAGATTACAACGCACAGCAAATACCGTTCTTTAAACAATGTGTGGAGGCTGTTCACAACGGCACGCTGGGCTGGGATTGGAAAACCGACCTCGGCGCGAATTTTATGGGCAGTTATACCTATTACACATTAGGCAGTCCGTTTTTCTGGTTTATGTGCCTGTTTCCCGCAAGCTGGGCGCCGTATCTGATGATGCCTCTGCTTTCCGTAAAATTCGGGCTGTTCGGCTTGTTTGCGTTTATCTATATCAGACGTTTCACAGCAAAACCTCAAAGCGCGCTGATAGGCGGGATACTCTACGCGTTCTCGTCGTTCAACCTCTACAACATCTTCTTCCAGTTTCAAGACGCGTTTATCTGGTTTCCGCTCCTGCTTATTGCCGTGGAGGAGGCTGTCGTAAACAAGCGCAGGGGAGTATTGGCGCTTGCCGTCGCGATAAACTGCCTTGCAAACTACTTCTTCTTTATTCAGGAATGTATCTTTTTATTAATATATTTCCTTGTAAGACTAGCCGTAGACGTGAAATTCTCAATCAAGGCAAAGGATTTCTTCTGCATGGCGTTCGAGTGCATTGTCGGCGTGTTTATCGCCGGGATACTGTTCATACCGTCGATTTATCAGGTGCTTGACGTTCCGCGCTCAAAGAACACTCTCGCGAATTGGAGTTTCCTGTTCTTCGGCGACGAACAGCGTTACGGACTGCTGTTTGAGAGTTTCTTCTTCCCGCCCGAAATCGCCGCGAGAAACAAGATGTTTGAAAACGCGAACGCCAAATGGTCGAGCGTCGCGCTGTATCTTCCGCTGTTCTCGATGTCGGGAGTAATAGCGTTCTTCAAGAGCGCGAAAAAGCATTGGATAAAGCCGCTGTTGCTTATCTGCCTGCTGTTTGCGTTTGTTCCGGGGCTTAATTCGTCGTTTACGCTGTTCAATAATAATTACTACACACGTTGGTTTTATATGCCCACGCTTATCTGCTGTCTTGCGACTGCGCTCGCTTTGGAAAACGCGGAATTTGATTTCAAGTACGGCGTTCGTGTGACGGCTATCGCCACGGGCATTATAGGCGGTCTTGCCTTGCTCGCTCCGTTTACAAAGACTGTCACGGAAAACGGCGAAACAAAGAAAATTGTCGTTCCGCGCTTTATGAACATCGACTATGTAATTTTGTGGATAGCGATAGCGCTTGCGGTTATGGCTTTGTGCGCTATGGTATTCTTGACGAAGTACCGCGAAAAAGTACTGCAGAAAGATTTTATGAAACGCGCGTCAACCGTAACAATTGCGTTCTCTATGCTGCTCGGCTTTTATTTCGTAGGTTCGGGACGTTCGATAGGACCGTATGTCGGACGGTTTAATAAAATGGTATCGTCGAAGTTTTCGATAGACGACCCCGAATTTTACAGAATAGAGGGTCTTGACGAGATAAACAACGTGAATATGTTCTGGGGAATGAGTTCCTTAAAGAGTTTTACAAGCATTATCCCCGGTTCTACCTTTGAGTTTTACGACTTGCTCGGAATAGAACGCACGGTAAATTCCGCGCCCGACTATGACCGCTACGCGCTCAGAGCGTTCGCCCGCGTCAAATACATTATGGTTCCCGAAGATATGGTGAGTTCGGCGTCGGCGATAGATAAGCTGGAAATTTATGACAAGATTGACAAGCAGGGAATATATGATATTTATAAAACGGATTACGCTCTGCCTATGGGATTTGCTTACGATGATTACTACCTGACAAAAGATGTCAAGGATAATGTAAAGGTCGATAATCTTATGGTTCGCGCCGCGGTTCTCACCGAAGAACAAGCGTCGAAGTATTCCGATATTTTAAATCCCCTTGACGCGAACACAACGGGCGATGTTTCTCTTGAAGAGTTTAAACAGGACGCGCAGGCGCGTATTGCCGAGGGCGTTGAGGACTTTGCGATAAATAAAAAGGGATTTACCGCAGTAACGCACTACACCTCCGAAAAACTCGTGGTTTTCAGCGTTCCGTGGTGCAAGGGCTGGTCTGCGACCGTGAACGGCAAGCCCGCAGAGGTTGACAAAATAAACGGCGGTATGTGCGCTGTCCGCGTACCTGCGGGAGATACAGAAATCTCGTTCACCTACACCACTCCCGGACTTAAAATAGGTATCATTATGTCGATAGGCGGCGTGCTGATGTTCGCTGTTTATATGCTGTATTTCCCGCTGTTCAAGCGCAGAAACGGACGTTCATATGCGCATATGTACACGACGGAGGGCATTACAGATGTTAAGGCGCATAAGTCGTATATCGACCAGCTTTCCGAAAGAATATACAACTGTCACGAGCGCGGCGGGAGAATAAGTTCCGATGAACAGGTAATCGAGTTCCCCGATGTTGACGAGAGTTTTATGGACAAGAAAAAATACGATTTCTCAAAACTCGTGCCAAAGAAACGAAATTCTCACATCACGGAGGACGACGAGGCATACCGCGTTATGGAAGAACTTGACAAGAAAGACGATGAGGAGTAATTATGCACCTTGAAGAAAAAACGCTGTCAAGCGAAATGATTTTCGACGGCAGGGTAGTAAAACTGTTTACGGATAAAGCGGAACTTGAAAACGGCGAAATCGTATCCCGCGAAGTGATAAAGCACCCCGGCGGAGTATGTATCGTTCCGCTGGACAGCGAGGATAACGTGCTTATGGTTCGGCAGTTTCGCTATCCGTTTCAAAAAGTGCTGTTAGAAATTCCCGCGGGAAAAATGGAGTTCGGCGAAAACCCAGAAGAATGTGGTCTGCGCGAACTCCGCGAGGAAACAGGCTGTACCTGCGACAGCTTTGTGTCTTTGGGCAGACTGCTCCCAACGCCCGCTTATGACAGCGAGATAATCCATATGTATCTTGCAGCGGGACTTCACGGCGGTACACAGGATCTGGACGACGACGAATTTCTGGAGGTAAAGAAAATACCGCTCCAAAAAGCGGTAGAAATGATAATGAAAGGCGAGATAGAGGACGCGAAAACTCAGGCGGCTCTGCTTAAAACAAAACTTCTGTTAAACAGATAATCACTGAATGTATTCGTTATAAGCGTCAAGTATCTTCTTTTCCATTATATCGCGGACGTCCGCGGATATGGGATGAATGATGTCGCGAAAAACTCCGTTTTCTTCGCGTCGGCTGGGCATTGCGACAAACAGGCGTTCGTCGCCTTGAACAAGTTTAATGTCGTGGATTGCGAAAGCGTTGTCAATGGTAATAGACACCACCGCCCGCAGTCTGCCCTCGTGCATAGTTTTTCTTATCTTGATGTCGCTGATTTCCATAATATTCCTCCGTTAAAATGTCTAAGACGGCGCTGAAACTGCGCGCGTCTTTCTTACAAGGTTATTTTTAGGAGAAAGGGCGCGAATATTCATAAAAATATTCGCGGCGGCATATATTTTTTGAATGAACGCTGAATAAAGGGGCGTGTTTAAATGGAGAATTTTCTTAAAGGCAAAAAACACATACATTTTATAGGAATAGGCGGGAGCGGAATGTATCCGCTCGCGCAGATACTCCACACAAAAGGGTATTACCTCACTGGTTCGGACAACAACGAAACGGCTACTTTGCAGGCTGTCCGCGCTATGGGTATCCCCGTGACGTTGGGACAGCGCGCTGAAAATATCGAGGGCGCGGACTGTATAGTCTTTTCCGCCGCGATTATGGAGGATAATCCCGAACTGATTGCCGCCCGCGAGGCGGCAAAGCGCGGTGTAAAACTCGCTGAAAGAAGTGAACTCTTAGGGTTAGTGACCGAGCAGTTTTCAAAAGCGATGTGCGTTTCGGGCACTCACGGAAAGACCACGACAAGTTCTATGCTCACGATGATTTTGCTTGCGGCGGGAATAGACGCGTCCGCTGTTATAGGCGGGAAACTCCGCGCGATAAGCGGCAGCGGCAGAGCGGGGAAATCCGAATATATGGTGTGCGAGGCGTGCGAATTTAAGGATACGTTTCTTCATCTGTTCCCGAATATTTCCGTTATCCTGAACATCGACGAGGACCATATGGATTATTTCAAAAATATGGAAAATCTGAAACGCTCTTTTTTAAAATTCTGCGATATGACAACGGATATTATCGTCGCGAACGGTTCTGACGCGAACACGATGGAGGTCGTAAGAAAATGCAGTTCAAAAGCGAAAATTGTCACTTTCGGCAAAACGTCGGACTGCGATTTCTACGCGGAAAACATTACGCAGATTTCCGATTTCCATAGGCGTTTTGATTTGATGAACAACGGGAAAAGACTTTGCGGGATAGACGTTCACGTTCCTGGCGAACACAACGTTTATAACGCCCTTGCCGCCTGCGCGGCGGCGTATTCCGCGGGAATACCCGCGGACGCTCTGCAAAAGGGGCTTTCCGAGTTTACGGGCGCAATGCGGCGCTTTGAAAAATTGGCGGAGATAAACGGCGTGACGTTCGTTGACGATTACGGACACCACCCCGCCGAAATCGGCGCTACCCTTAAAACCGCAAAGGAAATGAGTTTCAAGCGCGTTTGGTGCGTTCATCAGCCGTTTACTTATTCACGAACGGCAATGCTTTTAGATGAATTTGCAAAAGCGCTGTCTATTGCCGATAAAGTTGTTCTTACCGAAATAATGGGCGGGCGCGAAAAGAACACCTATAATATTTACGCGAAAGACCTCGCGGAAAAAATAGACGGCTGCGTATGGTTTCCGACGTTTGAGGAAGTCGCGGAATATGTGACCGATAACGTGCGCGAGGGCGACCTTGTGATAACAACAAGCTGCGGCGACGTTTACAAAGTCGCGGATATGATGATAGAGATTATGAAAACGCGGGGCTAGATATGTACGATAAATTTCACGATTATATTTTTTCGCACGAAAACGAACTGAAAAAACTGCTCGGTGATTTGGTGCAGATACCCAGCGTTATGGGAAAATTTTTCGAAAACGCGCCTTTCGGCGAAGAGCCGAAAAACGCGCTCTTATATCTTGAAAAAGTCTGCCGTGAGAAGGGATTTGAAGTAACGAATTACGAAAACGCCGTTCTCTGCGCGGACTATAATCCGCAAGGCGCGGAAACAACGCTCGGAATACTCGCGCATTTGGACGTAGTTCCCGCCGACGGCACGGGCTGGAACACAGACCCTTTTAAACTCGCCGACAAGGACGGGATTTTGTACGGCAGAGGAGTTATTGACGACAAAGGTCCCGCTGTCGCGGCGCTTTACGCGCTGTTATGCGTTAAGGAATTGGGTGTTCCGCTAAAAAAGGGCGTTCGGCTTATTTTCGGAACCAACGAGGAAAACGGCTCGGAAGATTTGGAAATCTACAAAAAGCACGACAAATTCCCGCCGAACGTGTTCACACCCGACGGCAGTTTCCCCGTAATCAATATAGAAAAGGGAATGATACGCGGCTGTTTTATCAGCAATCTTTCGGAGCGCGGGAACATTATGTCAATGGGCGGCGGCACGGTGATAAACGCCGTTCCCGACTGTGCCGCGGCGACATTGCAATCCGTAACGCGCGAGGAACTGCTTGAGGAAATTTCCCGCGACAGCACGGGCGTTAAGTTCGCGGTCGGGCAAGAACCCGACGACAACAGGTTTATCACGATAACGGCGACAGGGAAGGCGGCGCACGCGTCCGCTCCCGACGGAGGAAAAAACGCGCTGACGGCGCTGGTTTCCTTGATAAACAGACTTTTCGACAGCGGGAAACTTCCCGTTTCCGATTGCAGACAGCGCGATGTCCTGCGCGGAATTGAAAAGCTGTTCCCGTTCGGAGAAACGGACGGCGGTTCGCTCGGACTGAAATGCTCCGACGAAAGCGGCGCGCTTACCTGCGTGTTCAGCAAATTCACACTAACGCGCAGTTCGGCAGTCGGTCAGTTTGACATTCGCTTTCCCGCTTGTATGAAACTGTCCGAAGTCGCGGAAAAATGCCGTGAAATATTTTCGGAAAACGGTTTCGGTTTTGAAGTTACATTAGGCGACGAACCGCATATCGTTTCGCCCGACAGCGATTTTGTGAAAAAACTGCTTTCTGTTTACGAAAAAGTCGAGGGCGAACGCGGATACTGCGTTGCGATAGGCGGGGGAACTTACGTTCACAATATCGAGGGAGGAGTGGCGTTCGGCGCGGAACGCGGCGACACGGACTATCATATGCACGGCGACAACGAGTTTATCACGGCAGAGGAACTGTTAAAAGACGCCGTTCTGTTCGCGCATACTATCGCGGAAATCTGCGGTTAAAACGCGCATTTTCATAATCGCCCCGTAAATGCGGGGCGATTTTTTTGTCGGATAATTGTTCAGAAAATCGTAAGAAGTCAAGTCTTGACAAAACGGATTTGTTGTGATATAATTGTTGAAGAAAGAGAAATGGGGGAATATATATGAAAATAAAGCCGACTATGGCGGTTCTTGCCTTGACGGTGCTTTTGTGCGGGTGTTCGGACAGAACTGCGGGCGGGAGCAGTACCGCACAATCTGTTTCGTCAGCGCAAACCGCTTCGCAGGGCGCAGAGCAGTCGAGTTCTGAAAAAAGCGGTGCGCCCACGGTCATAGCGCCGAATTTTCAAAGCACCTCCGAAACGAGCGAAACCTCTGCGCCCGTCACTTCCGAAGGAATGTCCGCATCGTCGGGGGGCAATATGGAGGTTACGGAGGAATACGCTCTGTCCGAGGATTTATATGTTGACGGCATACTCACGATAAAAGACGGCGGAACCGTTGTCGTTGGAAACGGGAAAACTCTGTACGTCAGCGGCGCTGTCGAAATGTCCGACAACGGCAAGCTGATAATAGAGGACGGCGGAAAACTCGTAATGGACGCCGACAGCGCGGAAATAAACGGCGGTTCGGTCACGGTAAACACGGATTTTGACAGCCTGTCCTGCGAAATGGGCACGGTAAATTCCCGCATAATCCCGCCCGAACGCAAGGTGACCGACGGCGTGACTACAGTCGGAGGAATTGTAATCGCAAACAAGGCGATAAAACTCCCGCCCGAATTTGGAAGTCATCTTTCGCTTGACGAGGTAGAACCCGAGGTTAATGCCGCACTCGACGAGATGAATTCGATGTCCGAACATCAGTACATAAATGTGTCGGGCTATCGCTCGTATTACGACCAACAGGCGATTTTCCAAAACTACTGCGATATTTACGGCTATGACGAGGCTGATACGTTTTCCTCGCAGGCAGGTCACAGCGAACACCAGACGGGACTTACAATGGATCTTGACGCGTTTGAAGAAAGCTACGCCGACACTCCCGAAGGGCAATGGCTTGCGGAAAATTGCTGGCGTTTCGGCTTTATAATCCGCTATCCTAAGGGAAAAGACGACATCACGGGGTATACTTACGAGCCGTGGCACGTCCGCTACTTAGGCAAAAGCACGGCAAAACTCGTTTACGACAGCGGTTTGACGCTCGAAGAATTTCTAAACGTTGAGGGCGGCAAGACTGTTATTGATTAGAATATCTCAGGCTCTCCAAAACGGAGAGCCGTTTTTATCAAAATCAGCCGTCAGCGCACGAAAAGAAAACGTTTACATTCGTTTACAAAGAATTTGTGTACAAAAACCACAGACTGTTTTTTATACATTTGTAGAAATTAAACAAAAACTATTGACATAGAGCGCATTTTCAGTTATAATTATTTTAGATGATTGACGCGGGATAATTGTGCCCTCGTCGGCCCGAAATCGTAAAGGAGTTTTTGCTATGTCTGAATATGTCAACGGATTACTAGGTAACCTTATTGAACTGTCTTTGGAGGAAAAGCGCATCGCGCTGTCTATTGACGCCGCGCATAAGGAGTATACCGATTACTGCGCCGATTCCGAGGCGGATTTGAACAAGAAAATCGAGGAAATAAATAAGAAAATCGAAAAACTCGATTATTATATTGATTACGCGCGTACACACGCTCACGGCGACGACCTTGAGGCGGCGGTTGAACCGTTCGATACGCCCGACGGTACTTTGGAAAGCATTCGCCAGACGATAAAGCTGGATTCTCACGACGACCCCAACGCCGAAACTCTTTACACGAAAGCAACGGGCAAAAAGCTGTACTATGAGGCTGAAATCGACCGTACCCGCAAACTTATTGAGGGAAGTAAAGTTCAGGCAAAGCGTCAATACGACAGCGATGTTGCAAAGCTGAACAGCACGAAAGAGGGGCATTTAGACAAAGTGCGCCGCTATGTGCAGTCGAATGAGTTTTCGGATTATCTGAAAATGCTGGTATACGACAAGTCCGCGTTTAACAGTCCCGGAACTATTAAACTCAGCGACGACGACCACGTAACTTTGGGTCAGCGCCGCGTAAGGCTTACCGTGCCTATGGACGTGGAACAGGACGTTGCGCTGAACTCCAACGGCGAATACAACGCCGCCGCACGAACGATCGGCGCGCCTTATTACGTTTCCACGAAAAAGGGCGGCACGCTGTTTTTGGAGCATGACGACAGAAACGGTCAGTATCTGCTGGGCGGCGTTCAGAGATTGCTTTTGAATTTCGTTAAGTATTTCGGCGATAATCTTTCGTATGTGATGTTTTGCGAACCCGAACATTTCAGCGTTGAAAGTTTGGGTAATATATCCGCACTCGGAAAGGGCATTAATCCGCTGATAACCGTTCCGAAAACGCTCGAAGAGGCGACAGACAAGCTCGCTAAATTCACCGCAAAAGCGCAGTCCGCGCCCACGCCGAATATGGTTTCGAGAATACTCGTCCTGCAGGAATTTCCCGAAAAGTATTCTCCCGATATAGTCCAAAAGGTAGTTGAACTTTGCAAAAACGCGGAGCAGACGGGTTCGCTTATTGTTTTGACGCACGGTTTTTCAACGAATATGAGCCCCGAAGAATCGGAAATTCGCTCTATGGCGGAAGTTATCCGCAGCAGGAACGGCGGTTTCTGGATCGAACGCCTGCACGAAAGCCTGTTCTGGTACTCCGCGCCGTCTGATATTTCCGAAGAAGTACGCCAAAAGTATGTGGAACAACGCCGTCAAGAGGCATTAAAGGCAGTTCAGGAGGCGGAGGCAAGCGCTCCCGCGCCTGCTGAAGTTCCCGCGCCTACACTTGAAAAACCTGTAGAGAAAGCGCCCGAACCCGCGCCCGTAACCACTCCCGCGCCTGCGGTCGAGAAAGCACCCGAACAGCCTGTTGCGGTAAGTACTCCCGCGCCCGAAGAACCGAAAGCGCCCGCAATGTTCGATATGGACAGCGAGCCTGATAATTCCGAGCCGAAAGACGAACTTGAACTTGACAGTCAGGATATGTCCGATATGTTCGCGTCCGATGAACATCCTGTTGCCGATAATATCAACAGAAAACAGGATTTCGATATGTCCGATATGTCCGAAGATTTGATGTCGGCGAATATGGAAGAACCCGCCGAAGAACCTGCGGACGAGCAAGATCTCACGGCAGAAGAAACACCCGCCGATAACGAGGAAACAGCCGAGGAAGAAACTCCCGAAACTCCCGCCGAAACGGATATGACCGAGCCGACAGAGAATTTCGAGGAAACCGCAGAGGATAATGCCGAGGAAAAGGACGACCTCGAACACTTAAAGACCGACGAAAACGGCGAACCCATTCCCGCGCATATTCTGTTCAATGTTCCCAGACCCAAGCCCGAACAAAAGGACGTTACGATGACAGTCGTGTCGGAACTCAGCGACCAGCTTCCGCCTCCCGAACCCGAACCTGTTATGGAAAATCCGTTTGATTATGTGGATTATCGTCCCACAGAGAAATTAGACCCCGAACTTACATACAGGATTACAGACCGACCCGCCGCGAAACCTGCGCCCGAACCTGCTCCCGCTCCCGAACCCGAAAAGTCGCGCGCAACCATTATGAGCGTTATCGACGCGGGCAGAAGAAAGATAGGCTCGTTTGTCGATAACCGCAAGGAAAGTTTTGCTAGAAGGTCGGAACAATCGGCGACGGCACAGCCCGCACCCGAACCGCCGATTGAAAATACAACTCCCGCATTTGCGGAAAATAATGCTAATAATTCGTACAATCCGTACAGTTCAAATAGTGCGCCTGCGCCTGCTGCGTCCGCGCCCGTGGAAGAACCTAAGCCCGAACCCGTTATCGAAACACCGCCCGCAGAGGAAGTATTTGAAAAAGGCAAGCGTATTCTTCCCGATATTCCGATTGGCAAGAACGTTGACGGCGACCCGATAACGCTTGATATTTCGGGCGGTATCACCTATATCTGCGGAAACCGCAGCGACGAGCGCTCAACTATCGTTGACCGTGTGATAACGGAAATAATCGCGAAAACACACCCCGATGATGTGGAATTGTGGATGTTCGACTGCGGAGAGGGCGAGTTCACGGAGTATAACGACAACCCCGACGAGCATATCAAGTACCTTGTACCCGACATCGGCGCGGACACGGCGGCAGATGTTGCGGATATAATCTCCGCGGAAATGGAACACCGCGGCGCGAAGTTTGAGGAAAACGGCTACACGAGCCTTGACGACGTACCCGCAGACGTTTATATGCCGCGTATAGTCGTTGCGATAAACGCGTTCCCGAAGTTCTCTGAAAATATCTTCGGCACTAAGAAGTATTTCGGCAGAAATTACAGTAACCGTCTTGCAAATATTTTCAAGAGAGGTCTGAATTACGGTATACATTTTGTATTGGTCGGCGATAAATTCTCCGAAAACGGCGAATATCCTGCGTGTCTTGACGGCTGTCCGATTTACAGCGCCGTTGCGGTAAGCGGAAGAGACCGCCACGCGCATATGATATTCAGCAGAATAAAAATGTACGACAACGAAAAAGAGTCGCTTAAAAACATTCCCGCAGGATGCGCGTTCACAGCGGACGAGAATAGTGCTGACGGGCTTACGCTCGTGCGCATTTCGGGCGAAAACGCCGTGAATACCCACACCTATAAGAAAGTTTCCGAATATTCCGAGAATGTCGAGGAATATGTGGATAAATTGCCGTTTATCGGTGACAGAAGAACAGCGAACAAGTTCGACGACCGCCGTTCGTTCCGTGAGGAGCAAATCAAGGCGCGCGAGGACGACGAGTGTATCCTGTTCCTCGGTGAACCTTGCAGATTTATGGGCGAATATCCCGTTCGGCTGTTCGATGATTTCGGTGAAAATATCCTTACAATCGCGCCGACGCGCGACAAGAGCAGCGTTGCTCTCGTCATAAGAGCCGCGCTCCGTTCGCTGGAGGAGCAGGGAATAAGAACCGAAATCCTCGCAGGCAGAGGAAATCCTGTATACAAAGAACTTATCAAGACCGACGACCTTGAGAATGTTTCGGTATTTGAGGGCGCAAGGGCAGAGGATCGCATAAAGGACCTTGCGATGTCGCTTGACGACGGCGAGCGTTCCGACACTTTCGAGATTATCTTAGGAGGAGATCTGCTGGTAGCGTCGATGAACGCCGATGATATGCTCCCCGTACTGAAACGCGCGTTAGTCAACGGTCCTAGAATGGGCGTACACTTTATGTTCGTTTCGGGAAGTATTGCTCAAATGGAAGCGGGTTTCTTGTCGCTGTTCAGACACAAACTCGTATATTCCTGCCCGTACAGCGAGGCGGAAAAACTTCTGCGCGACCCGAACTGCGATCTGCCCGAAACCGCGTTCAGACTTTCAAATGATTATGACGAACTTACGCTTTTGCCGTATATAATGTAGGACCTCGGAGGTGAATGGTTTGAGTTTAATTGATGAAGTGAAGGCGTTGGGCGCAAATACCGACGACGCGCTTTCAAGATTTATGGGAAACGCCGAACTTTACGAAAGAATGATAAAAAAACTGCCAAAGGTCATTGATGATTCGCCCGTGATGAGTTTCGCGCAGTCGGGGGATTATGAAACCGCCGCGTCGAACGCTCACGCGCTGAAAGGCGTAACGGGAAATCTGTCGCTTGACCCGCTTTACGCGAATTATACGGCGATAGTCGATATGTACCGCAGCGGCGAAAATGAAAACGCAACGGCGCTTTTAGCTGAAACGCTAGACGTCCAGCAGAAATTTGTGGATGTTATAAAAAAATATATTTGAAGTGGGATGGTTGTTGTGAAGAATTCAATTTTGATAGTAGACGATCAGGAAATCAATCGCGTTATCTTAGCGGAGCTTTTCAAGGACGATTATAATGTCATTCAGGCGGAAAACGGAGAGCAGGCGTTAAAGATAATAAACAGCGATAATTCGATAATCGCTATTATGCTTGATTTGATTATGCCTGTTATGGACGGAATGTCCGTGCTGATTGAACTGAACCGCACAGGGAAAATATACCATATTCCCGTGTTTATCATCACGGCGGCGGACAATATGCAGCTTTTGCAAAGCGCATACAGTCTTGGCGCGGTAGATGTAATTTCAAAGCCGTTTCGTATGTGCTTTATCAAGTCGCGTATCAGCAACATAATAGAACTTTATCGTCACAGAAACGAACTTGCCGAAATGGTCAACGAAAACGTTTCTAAAATTACACAGCTTAACGATAAAATGGTTGAAGTGCTGGCAACGCTTATCGAGTTCCGCGATGTCGAGTCGGGCGAGCATGTTAAGAGAATACGCGCGATTACGCTTTCGCTCCTTACGAGAATATGCGAGATGTATCCCGAATACTATCTTGATAAAATGGCAATCGACAAGATAGCCCAAGCGTCAATTCTTCACGACGTCGGCAAAATAGCGATCCCCGACAGTATATTGCAAAAGCCCGGTATGCTCACTCCCGAAGAGTTCAAGATAATGAAACAGCACACGGTCAAGGGCTGTGATATTCTCGCACAAATGCCGTCGGATATTATGGACGAGGAAGTTTATCGTTACAGTTACGATATTTGCCGTCACCACCACGAACGCTGGGACGGACGCGGTTATCCCGATGGACTGAAAGAGGACGAGATACCCATTTGGGCGCAGGTAGTAGCTGTAGCGGACGTTTTTGACGCGCTGACTTCACCGAGAGTTTACAAGGCGGCGTTTGATTATGACACGGCAATCGCTATGATAAATGACGGTGACTGCGGACTGTTTAATCCCAAAGTGCTGAAAGCGTTTAACGAAGTCGTAGGCGACATCATTAAACAGCGTCAAGAGGCGCTGAGTTCCCCTAAATAAATAAAAAAGCGAGGAGAAATCCTCGCTTTTATTTTATGATGTCTGCGGTTTATGCGCCGACAGCAGTTATAGAATATGTGAACGCCTTTTCCTCGCCGCCTTTTAGAATAACGATACCGCGCTTTTCGGCAAATACCCCCGAACAGTCGTCAAAATCCGCCGAACCGCACCACGGCTCAATACAAAGAAACGGCGCGTCCTTTGCCTGCCAAACGCCAAGACTTGTGAAATCGGGGAAATCCACGCGCACGCCCTTGCCGTCTTTTCCGAGGAGCATAACAGAGCGGGATTTGAGTTTGTCAAAGTAGCAAACGTCGTTATAGAACATCTCGTGGTTCAGATGAACAACATTGTCGTTTTTAAGTATTTCACGGCGGTTGTTTTCTTCGTGCAGACCTGTTTCAAGGTTGTAGTTCGGCACGGCGGCGTCCTCCAATTTTTGAAACTCAAGCCGATAATCCGAAAACTCGCCGTCACAGGCAAACGCGGGGTGAGCGCCGATACAGAACGGCATTTCCGTTTCGGAATTGTTCGTTACGCGATAAGTGACCGTCACGCCGTCGGTTTTCAGCGTATACCTTACGGTAAACTTGAAATCAAACGGGAACATTTCTTTCGTGTAATCATTTTGTTCGAGCGAAAACAGCGCGGACGTTCCCGAAATTAATTCGGGAGTAAGTTCAAGGTCGCGCGCAAAGCCGTGCTTTGTTATCCTGTATTCCTTGCCGTTTATAAGAGTTTTCCCGTCTTTGAGCGTTCCTATCATCGGAAACAGCAGGGGAGAGGTTTTCCCCCAAAATGCGGGGTCGGCGCGCCACATAATTTCCCGCCCGTTTACCGCAAGGCTTTTCAGTTCCGCGCCCTTTGAAACGAGTTTCGCGGAGCAGTTTTCGTTTTTAAGCAATACTTCCATAATATCCTCCTAGATTAATATTCGGGCGGCTTTTTTTCCTGCCTTTTTTTCGCCCATGTTTTCAGTATCAGCAAAATCATAACGAAAATAGCGATAATCAGCACTATTTTCATAACGATAACAAATATATTCGTCTTAGTTTCGGAAATAGTCCAGACCTGCCCTTTTGCGTCACGAAAATACATCTTTCCGCTTTCGGAAACGTCGGCTTTGCCGTTTGTGTAGTCGAGTATCTTGATTATCTCCGACGCGCTCTGCACATCGTCGCTGTCAAGCACACTGTAAAGATACCAGCTGTCGCCGCTGCTGTCGGAGTGAGGCACGGCAATATACGCGCGGACGCCGTTCCCGACTGTAACAAACGGCGGCGAGGAATTTTTGAGTTCCTCGAATTTCTTCGTGATTTCCATATTCAGCCCGTCCACGACAAAGAACCCGTCCGCCGAACCGACATAGATGTGGTTGTCAATGCCCGTCGGCGCGGTAAGTTCCGCGCCGAGCAAGACCTGCGACAGCGAACCCTCCTCCGTTTTGCCGTCCTCGTCAAGCCTTAGCTTGCGCAGTTCACCGTTCCTGCACGACATAAACACAGCGTAATCTCCCGCGAAAATGCGGGAAATTTCCGCGCCGACGGGATTTTCGATAAATTCGCCGTTTTTTACAGCTACGAGAGTATCTCCCGTCCCGAATACAACCGCGTCCCCAATTTTCGCGGCGGGAGTGACTGCGTTTTCGGAAGTGTATTCCCAAACCGTTTCAAGGTTTTTTGAAATATCCGCACAGCAGAATTTGAACTTGTCGCCGTCCTTAAAACCGAAATAAGCGAACGCGTCATCAACCGAAATATCCGTTGTGATTTCGCCGAATTTCCTTGAACAAGCAACATTCATATCCTCCGTATTCACAACGTAAACGGAGGTTTTTGTCGGCTGAACAAGCGTATTGTTTACGACAGCGCCGCTATATTCCTCGGACACTTTTTCGTCAAACTCAGCGGACGCGACAACGCTCCCGTCCTCTTCAGAGAGTTTATTCACCTTGTTGAGCGTCGGCAGGAGGACAAATTCCTTGTATGCTATCGGAACGCCTACCGTTTCGCCGATTGACGTGTGCCAGTCTATGCCGACATATTTTTTGTCATACGGTGTGTGCGCCGAAACCACCGCGTCGCTTTCCGATGCAAACCCCGCAGTTTCGGCAAACGCGGTGAATGTTGTAAGCCAAAACACAACCGCAGACGTGATACATAATACAAGTTTTTTCATTATACTTTAATTTCCTTATCATCAGTAAGAGCGTATAGGAACATCTCTTTTACGTTTTTCCCTGTAAGTTTTTTAAGAACCCGCGTATATATTTCCACTTGAAACTTGTAGTTTTCGAGTTCCTTTGAGAGATTTTTTTCCGTATCGCTTTTGTAGTCCACAATAACAATTTCCCCGTTTTCGACAAAAAACATATCAATCTGCCCTTGAACGCTGATTATGCCGTCATAATCCTGTCGGACGTCGCGCCCGTTCAGTTCCGCGTAAAACGAGCGTTCGCGCTGAACGTTCTGCGGTGAGTTTTCATACGCCTTCAGCATTCGCCGTCCGAGTTCGCTTTGGAAGAACTGCGCTATGTGCTTTGTGTTCACGGTGTTTCTTTCCGTTTCGGTTATCTTGTTCTGCTCTAAAAGTTCCGTAAGAGCAGACTTCACCGCGCTTTCCGTATCCTCAAAACCCATATCCGCGCGGAGTTTGCCGAGCGGAAAATACTGCAGGCAATGATGATAGGCGTTTCCCGTTTCAACTCCCGACAAAGCCGTGTGAACCGACAAAAACGAGGGCTTTGTAAGCGCAATCGGCTTTGCGGCGTGCTTGTGGGCAAGCTCCGTTGCGGTGAACTTCGCCTGCTGTTTCGTATCGACTTCAAAATCATACCGCTGTTTTAGAAGTTCCGCTATCTGTTCTATATCGCTTTGCGGGATTTCTTCGGGTTCGCTGTCGCAAACGTTGTCGGTTATTTCAACATTCTCGTCCTTTTCCTTGCCCTCCGACACGTTTACCGCGCTTACTTTACAATCAATATCTTTAAGACAGAACGTCTTTTCATCAGCGTCAATAATCGGAGCATACTGTAAAAGCGTCTTTAAAACGCACATAAACGGCTGTGTTGTATCGTAAACATTATCGTGCATTTCCTCGTCAATCTGGTCGGAATTAATGAACTCGCCGAATTTCTCACTGTTGTCCTTGCTTAAACCCGACACCATAATCAGCTTTTCCTGCGCTCTCGTCATTGCGACATACAACAGCCGAAGTTCGTCGCCGATTGCGCGTTCGCGGATAAAACGGCTAAGTCCCATATATGCAAGCGTTTTGTATTTGCGCCGTGTTTTAATATCGGTGCGCTTTATCGCCATAAAATGCTTGTAATTCACGAGATAATTCCCCGAAAAGTCTTTGCCGTTCATATTCTTTTGCAGTTCCGCGAGTATGCAAATCGGCGCCTCAAGCCCTTTACTGCCGTGAAACGTCATTATTCGCACGGCGTTTGCGGAACTCTCCGTCCGCGAGGTTTCCTCAACGCCGTTTGAGGAGTTCTCCCGCGCGCGTTCCCAAAAGCGCAGGAAATCACTCAAAGCCCCGCCTCCGCGAGTTTCAAAGTCAACAGCGAGTTTTTGAAGTCTGCGAATGTTTTCCACACGTCCCTCGCTGTCCTCAAAAGCCGACACAACGGCGATAAGGTCGGTGTCCTCGTAAATCTTGCGGATAAGATTGTCAAGCGAGTTTGAGTTCATAAAACTTCTGAACGCGTGATAGTCGTTATAGAACTTTTCGAGTTTCGGCGAGATTTGCCGTTTTACGTCAATCGTTTTCTTGCCGAATTTCGCCGTCTGCGTCATACAGTCGTTTATGCACGAGATAAACGAGCGCTTTCTGTAAGTGCTTGAAATTTCTTTCAGTTCATCGGAACTTTTCCCCTCTATTCCGAAAACCCCTAACTTTATCTGCGCCGTTTCTTCGGCGGTAAAGCGATAAATCGGCGACATCAAGACCTTTAACGCCTCTTCTTTCAGATGCGGATTGTCGATTATCTTCAGATAATTGTACACCAAAAGCACTTCGTCTGTTTCAAAAAAGTTTGAACTTTTCGACGCGGAAGATAAAATATTCAGTTCCGACAGCGCCCTGCGGTAACAGTCTATCTTAGTTTTCGTACGCAAAAGTATAATAAAATCCGAATAATCCGCGCGCCTGTAAATAAAGTTTTTGTTTTCGTCCTTGCCGTCCGATATAAGAAAGTTCGGGTCGTCGTGAAGTTCCTTTATTCTTTTCGCGACAAAGCGGGGCATTGACATATCCTTGTCGTCCTCGTCATCGGAATTTTTTTGATTTAACCCCGACAGCAAATACAGTTCGGAAGAGTAAAGCTGTTTTCTGTTTTCGGGCGGTTCGGGCAGGGGACAGCCTAAATTCAGTTCGTTGCCGTCGGAATACTCAACACCGCCGTATTTTGGGGTCATCAGTCCCCTAAAAGCGGCGTTTACCGTTTCGATAACCGCCTTTCTGCTGCGGTAGTTCGTGTTCAGCGGGAGCGGTGTGAACCCGGAACTTTTATCTTCGCAAAGCTGTGCCATAATATACGGGTCTGCACCGCGAAACGCATAAATGGATTGCTTTACATCGCCGACATAAAACAGCCTGCCCTCGCCCAATAAGCGAAAAATCTCCGCTTGAATGTTGTTGGAGTCTTGAAACTCGTCAACGATAATACACGAAAATCTTTCGGACAGCTGTTTGCGAAACTCGTTGTCACCGCCGTTTTCGCTTAATTTGTTATAGAGTTCTCTTTCGCAGTCCGAAAAATCTATGCATCCCGAATTTCTCTTTTCGTGGTCGTAGTACTCCATAAAAATCTTTAACAGCCTGAAAAATGTTTTAATAGTGCTTTGAACCGACTTAATCGAATTTTCCTCGCCGTTTAGGTCAAGTTTCATATCAAGTATCTTTGATGTATATTCCGATACTTTTTTTGCAATCTTGTTGAACAGCTTTTTGTATTCAAAATTTTTCCCGCTTTGGGCAAATCTGTCGGGCGGATTTTTTGAGTTTTCCTCAAGATTATCGACAAGTTCGCATAACAGCTTGACGGACGGACTTTTCTTGTAATCCTCAAAGTCCGATTTTAGTTTTGCAATTCTGCTTTCGTCAAACGCTATATAATCTTTGACGGCAGGGTAGACCTCGTTTTCCGTTTTTTCGGCTGTCTTTTTTCTCGAACTGTTGCCGTTGTCTTTCACTTCCTGAATTTCAAAATAAAAGCTGTCCGCGACGTGATTAGCGGAATACTTTTCCGCGTTCATCACAGCGCCCTTTACAAGCAGTTCCAAACTGTCGCCGAGCAAAGGCAGATAATTCTGTTCAAGCGTTTTAATATCATTGTAGGAACTTACAGTATCTTCTATCCATTTATCGGGGTCGGGGAAACAGGACAGCTTTTCAGCAACGGCAAGTACCGCGTTTTCAAGCGCGCTGTCGTTTTCAAAGTTGAACGAAAAGAACAGCGCGTCGCGCTCCTTTTCGGTGAAGTTATCGCCGTAAAGTTCCTGCATGGCGTTTTTCAGCGCCTGCGACTGAAGTTCCGCTTTTTTCGCGCTGTCCGCTATGCTGAAGTTCAGCGGTAAATCAAACGCCTGCGCGTTATCCTTTATCATTCTGAGGCAGAATGCGTCTATTGTGGAAATCGTCGCTTGCTTTAGCGAAAACACCTGTTTTTTCAGATAGTCATACTGTTCGCGTTCCTGCAAGGAAGTCTTGTCGGCGAGTTCGTCAATTTTCTTTGAGAGTTCTTTGTTCAGCTTTTCGCGCATATTTTTGGTCGCGTTTCGCGTAAACGTCATAATAGCGAGTTTATCCGCGGAAATGTCAAGCGACATATCCGAAATAAGCCGTATAACGCGCTGAACCAGCAGAGTGGTCTTTCCGCTCCCCGCCGCCGCGGTAACGACAGCGGGGGAGGTGTGCGGAAAATTAACCGCGTTATTTTGCGCGCCGTTCAGTTCTATCTCGTTTCCCAATTTCAGTCGTCCTCCTTTATGTATTTGTTCTCCCAAAATTCGCGGTCGTCGTCTTTCTTTACGGTCTTAGGCTTTAAAACTGCCTTTTCAACGGTATTAACGTTTTTCCCCGCATTTTGGCAGATTTCCTTAAAACGGCAGTATTCGCAGGTGTTGTTGAATTTAGTGCCGTTTTTCCCGTCGGGTTTCACATAAGACTGATAATAAACCGTGGGAACAGCGTCAATCGTTCCGCTGAAAATCGCGTTCAGGTTTTCCTTTACTTTGTCGATGATGTCTTTCTGTAACTCCTTAAACGCGGGAGCGTCGGCAACGTTCAGTATGTTGGGCTCGAAAGAGTTTTTGACGTTTGCAAGCGCCTTTGGGTCGATTGTCGTATCTTCGTCCAATCGCTTTGAAATGAACTCCGTATAGTTCTTATTGTCTTTTTCGGTAGCCTCGTCTTTTATCAGCAAACCGCTTTCGTGATAGTTCATTATCAGAAGTCTGTAAGGGTCGGTTTCCTCCTCTTGTGCGCCGCCGTTGTTGGACGGAATGTAGCTTACTCCGCCGGGACGAATTTCTATGGTCGGATTTTTTTCATTAGCGTTTTGCAAAGCGAACAGATAAAGGAGCATTTGTATGTTAACGCCGTTTTGCGCGTTGTGCAAATCAAAAGAGTGTACGGAGCTTTTATAGTCCACGACCCTTACATAAGCTATAGGCTTGCCGTCGCTGTTTTTTCCCTCGCCGAACATATCTACGCGGTCAATAACTCCGTGTACGGTAAACTTTGACCCGTCGTCGAGAGTAAGTTCCAGCGGCGCGGTGATAAGAAACGGCTCTTCTCCGCTTACATCAGCGGTATTCGGCGCGGGAGGAACGGCGGTTTCTTCGCTGAATATCTCCGCGTCATTAAGTTTTGCCGTTACTTCCTTTTCGTTGTCAATAATCGGGTGGTGCGGTTCGTTGTCGCTTATATTAAGTTCAAAGAACTTCGGGCGATAACGCCGTGCATACAACTCCGTCTGCATTGTTATAAGCACGTCCGCCGCGGAGTTCGCTATGTTGTTGAACAGATATTCCGTTCTCCTGTCCTCGGGGCTGTCGTTGTTTGTTTCTAAGGCGCGGTATTCCGCGAGGTATTTTTTCGCCAATGAAAGCAGTTCTCCGCGTTTAAGTCTGAAAAACGCGTCCATATCGCCCTTGTATTCCTCAAAAACTTTTTGAAAAACATAGTGTATGCTTTCCCCGCGCTTGTTTATCGTGAAACTTCGCTTACTGCGCTCGTCTATTTTAAGTCCGTATTCGCAGAAATATCTGAACTTGCAGATGTTCAGCTTTTCAATAGCGGTCGTGCCGACGGCGGGGGAGAACAAAAGACGCGCCGTGTCGCGGGAAATCCTATGTTTCCCCGAAAAGTCCTTGTCGTCCTTGTCTTTTACTTTCTCACTTCTGATGTTCTGTATTTCGTCAAGCGCCTTTACAAAACCCTCGTCCTCGTTTTCGAGAACACGGCGCAGCACGCGGTTTTCCCGCGAACTGCTTTCAAGCCCCATGGCATAGCGCATTTTAGCGGATTTAAGCGTTCGGCAGTAAAAGCTGTTGCCTTTTGTTTCCGCACGGATAATATCAACGTCCTTAAATGTTGTGGAAATTTCCTTGAAAATCTCGGACAGCGAGAGTTCCTCTCCTCCGTCGCTGAACCTCGGACAGCTAATGCAGAGATACTCCGTCGGCAGAGTAACCGCTCTGTACGCGCGGTAAAGCGAAATGCAGTATTGTTCCTTTACCGACTTCAAACAGTATTCGCGCCTTATATTTTCCCCGATATGCGACACGGCGTCTATTGCCGAAGAAATTTCATCGGACGCGTTTTCAATGTGCATAATCTTGTCGTGGAGCAGTTCCACCTCGTATTGCGAGAAAATCCCGATTTCGGAAGTCGGCGTCGGGAACGCGTCGTCGGACGCTCCGACGATAAACGCGGCTTTTATGTTGTCCGCGCGGGTGCGGTCGATGTCGCCGACAAGAACGCAGTCGATAAGCTGCGGCGGGTCGGCAAGCGTAGTCGCGGCGCATATTTCACGGAAAATATCGCGGTATTCGCCTATCGTAACGTTACTGTCCGAAAGTTCGGAGTGAAGTTTGTTGAAGATGTCGATAAGCGAGTTCCAAAGTCTTTGATAAAGCGCGACCTTTTCGGGGTCAAGCGGGCTTTCGTGCGGTTTATCATCGGCAGGCGCAAAGTTATCATACTTACATCTGCTGAACATCGCGCGCTCCATACCGACGTTGTTTATAAGAAAATCATAAATCCTCTCCGTGATATACCCTCCGTTTACAGTTTTGCCTTGCTTTCGGAGCGTTTTTTGAAGTTCAAGCAGCGGCACGGCAGCGGCGAGCCTTACTTCTTCCGCCGCCTTTTGCGTATAGTCGGGATTTCCGCTTGTAAAGCTGAACGGCTTTTTCAAATGCGAGGTTTTCAAATCCCATTCAAAGATATATCTTTCAAAATCGTCGATGTCCTTGTCGCTGAGTTTTGTAAACTTATCGTCTATATCCGCAGTTTCATCGTTAGTTTTCGTATTATCATCAGTATCCGCGCTTATCGGTTTCTGAAAAAAGTTAGTCTTAACACACCCCAAAACAGTATCGACCGAATAATCGTCGAGTGCGTTCAAAATAGAAATAACGAGATTAACAAGGGGCTGATACAGTATAGGTTCGGGCGTATCGAGGAAAATCGGAATATCGTATTTCCTGAAGGCGCTTTCAACGTATTTTCCGTAGGTATGCACATCGGGACAAAGCACCGCGATTTCGCTGTAGCGCATTTTCTTGTCTATCGTCAGTTCCTTTATCTTTGCGGCGGTGAAGTCGAGTTCTTCGTAAACATTCTTCGCCGTGACAAGTTCGCAGGAGTTACCTAGCGGATCTCTGCCCCGAAGATTTTGGAACAGATATTTGGAAAGCCCGCAAAGCGGTGAATTGTCGGCAAATCTGCTTTCGATACCGTAAGTTATAAATTCCGTGCTTATTCCCTCGTCAACGGCATATTGCCGAAGTTTTCCTATATAAGCGTTCGTCGCACGGAAAACGTCCAAATCGCTGTCCAGCTGTGTGATAAATCCGAAAGTCACGTTCGCCGAATTTTCGATAACCCGCCGTAAAAACATCAGCTGGCTTTGAGTAAAGTCGCTGAAACCGTTCACAAATACGCAGGCTCCGTCAAATACTCCGCACTTTTTATTTGCGATAAAATCCGCCGCCATCGCGGTAATATCCAGCTTGTCAACATATTCGCTCAAAAGAGCCTCGTAGTTTAAGTAAAGCATATCCGTTTCGGACAGTTTTTTCATTATCGGGCGGTCGGCAGAAAAGCTATCCTCCGTTTTCGCAAGCGTATTTATGCTGATTTCGAGGTCGCGCGCGGAAATTCCCGAAGTTTTAAGCGCGGAAACGGTCTTTACCATTCTCTCGCAAAAACCCGCCCTGGACGCGATTTTACTAAGCGCAGACAGAGAGTTTCTGTTTTCGTTTACGGCTTTGTGCATAATGATGTTTTTTACAATATCGTCGGCAAACGGTCGGCGTTCGCCGCAAAGCTCCAGTATCTCGCGGCAGAGCTTTTCAAAAGTCGTTATGCGTATTTCGTAAGAGCGGTGAAGAGCGTTCTTTTTATCAAGCGTTCTGTAAACGTATTTTTCCGTTTCGTATTCAAATTGGTCGGGAGTGATACAGATTATGTTCTGCTTTTCGTTACTGCTTTCAAGCAGAGAGATAAGTTCCCCGCGCACGGCGGAGGAAATATTCGCGTCGGCTTTCCCAACGATAAACTTTACCATTATTAACTCCTTTTGTATAAATAGGCTCGACCGCGCTTTCCCGCCTGTTCAATAAGCCCGACAGTCCGCAGTACCTCCAGGCGCAGGGAAGACGCGCTTTCTTTCGCTGTTTTCGCGAACTCCTTTTTCGTAAATTCATCGGGCAAATCATCGGGCAGAAAGCGGGCGTAGTCGTTTTTGTTTTCGAGAATTATCTCGTCCGCAAACTCCAGAGGTATTTTCTCAATTCGGCACTTTTTCCGCTCGTTTCGGCTTGCCAAATTCGGCGGTTCATTTCCGCGGAAATAAACGCGCTTTTGAACATTCAGCCGCGCCAATATAACACAAAGATTTTCGCTGTTCAGAAAATCGCGTATAGAATACAGTTCCTCGAATATTTTGAGCAGGGAATTGCTCCGTTTGAGCGGAGTTTCCTTTGCGACTTCATCGCTTTCCTCGTTTATGTAAAGCGTCTGCAAAACGCACGCCGTGGGGAAAACCACGTTCACACGGGAAAATTCAAGAAACACATTCAGCTTTTCTCTTAGTTTGTAAAGCTGACGCGTCTGTATTTCAAAAATACCGTCCTCGCAAACCGCGTCGGCGAAAAATCCGCCTATCTTTACTTCCTGTTCATCGGAAAACGGCGCGTAGTAGTTTTTCAGCGCCGAATGGATAACTTTCTCGTTCTGTGTTCCCACGGAACCGTGCAAGCCCTTTTCCCGGCTTAAAGCCTTGTTCAGAGCCTCGTCAAATCTTAGGCTGTCTATCAATATATTTCGCCACCCCGTCATCGTCGTTGCTGTCGGTAATATCGCCCGCGCACTTTTTAAGTTCCTCGTTTGCGTTCTCCACGGCTACTCCCAAATCGGAAACGCTTATCATTGAAATATCGTTGATGTTATCTCCAAAGCAAACAAGCCTGTCAGCGTTCAGCATTTCTTTAACCTGCAAAACGGCGTTCGCCTTTGACGCGCTTATGTCAAATATTTCATACCAAACAGAGCCGTCATAAGTATCAACTTGAACGTTCCTCGAAAATCCGTTCTGCGCCGTGAAAAAGCTGTCAAGGAGTTTCACATCGTCGGGACTTATCAGCGTAAAGTAGAATACATTGCCTTTAAATAACTCGCAAAAGTCGCTTACGGGGCGCATTCTTTTGTCGTTTTTTCGGGAATTCAGATACCCCCGCGCCTTTTCCGAACGGCTTTCGAGATACGACACGCGCTGTTTTCCGTCAATGTACGAATAAACAAGCGGTGCTATGTTTTCGCGGGTGAAAAATTCGCACGCGAGTTTGCGCGTTTTTTCGGGGAATATGTTCTCTTTAAGGTGCTGTCCCGTTTTCGGGTCAACAATGAAAACGCCGTTGAAAATAACGGCGGGACAGCGCAGATTAAGGTTCTTTACAAGCGGCGACGCGCTTGAATACGAGCGCGCCGTCGCATAAGTGAACATCACGTTTTCATTGATAAGTCGGTTCAGCGTATTTACGGAGTATTCGGAAACAGTCGTGTCGGAACGTAATAATGTTCCGTCCAAATCGGTGACATAAAGCGTCATAAAATACCCCTCCCAATTTAAGAGGTCTAATCGCGAACGCGTTAAAATTCTTTACAGCCGTCAACCACAAAACGGTGACTCAGCATATACTCGCGCATTTCCGACTTGTCGGGGAAGTGTACGCCTTTTGTTTGTATAGAAATGCACCCGCAGGCATTTGCGCGGACGACAGCTTCAGCCAGCGGAATATCTTCAATAATTCCGCTTATCAGTCCCGCGGCAAACGCGTCGCCCGCGCCCGCCGTGTCAACCACCTTGTCCGCGCGGAACGTAGGAGCGTACCCGCTCTCTTTCGCGCTCTTAAAATACGCGCCTTTCTTTTCAAGAGTTATAACTATCTTACGAGTTCCTAGCGCAAGATAATGTTCGGCAACCTGTTCGGGTTCTGCATTACCAATAAGAGCCGTACAGTCCTCCTCGCTTGGCACAAATATCTCGCATTTTCCCGCGAGTTCGTTTATAAGCCCGTAGCAGTCAGCGCCCAGCGCCTCAATGTTTGGGTCGAATATCACGGGAATTTCAGCCGCGGCGCAGTTTTTGCAAAGCATATCTGCAAGCCGTGCGTTTTCCTCCGAAGAAACGGCAAAATCCCCCGAAAAGAACACCGCCTCATATTTCGTGTAATCGCCGATGTCTTTTTCGCTGTCATAACAAGCCACATCAATATCAAGTTTTTCCAGACCTTTCGCCACAGAACTTTCTGTTACGCCGTCAGATGTCAAAACAAGTACCATATTATGCACCTCGTATTTCGTTAAACATCAAAGAATTTTATATTTCCGTCCGCGTATGCAAAGCCCGCGAAACCGCCCGCCTGCAGGCGGTTTAGGAACGCGCCCTGCTTTTTCGGCTTTTTGAATATCGCAACGTCAAAATCCGTCCGCAGTTCTTCCGCTTTGGAATAAACCTCGCCGAAGTTCTCGTCGTAGAATATCGCGATTTTCTTTTTCGTCAATGCTTTACAGCCGTTTTCACTCAAAATGCTGAATATTCTTTCAAAGCCGATTGAAAATCCGCACGCGGGAATGTCCTCGCCGATAAACTTGCCGATCAGCTTGTCATAACGCCCGCCGCCCGCGACAGAACTGCCGAAGTTCACGGAACGCACTTCAAAAACAGTTCCCGTGTAATATCCTTGCCCGCGCACGAGCGAAATATCAAATTCCACGCCGTATTTTCCGTCCGCTATAGCTTTGCTGTCGCTGATTATCTTAGAAAGCCGCGCGGTCACGTCCTCGCCGACAATTTCCGACACCTTTTCGAGCGTAAGCGGAAGACGGCTTAAAATATCGCTTAGTTTATCAACGGCTGTTCGGTCGTATCCTTTTTCGATAAGTTCGCCTGCCACACCCTCCGCGCCTATCTTGTCGAGTTTGTCAAAGCTGACGCACACGGAAGGAAGTTCCTCCGCCTTAAATCCTAGAGCAGACAGCATACCGTTTAATACCGCGCGGTCGTTTACCCGAACGGTAAATTCTCCGATGTTCAGCGCCATAAGCGCCTTAGCGGTCACGGCGATAAGTTCTGTCTCACATTCGGGTTCGGGGTCGCCGATAACGTCAATATCGCATTGCATAAACTCGCGAAGTCTGCCTTTTTGCGGGTTTTCCGCACGATACACCTTATCGGTCTGAATAGCCTTTAACGGAAACGGGAGGTTTTGGCGGTTGGAGGCAAAATATCTTGTAAGAGGCAACGTGAGGTCGTATCTTAAACCCAAATCGCACAACTCGTCCGCTTTTCCGCTTTCCAAAGCCTTTTGGAGCTTTTCACCGCGCTTTAGTATCTTAAAAATAAGATTGAGATTATCCCCGCCGTCGGATTTATCAAGATTTTCCGCGTCCTCAACGGCAGGCGTCATTATGCGCGCAAAGCCGTTTTTACGATAAATTTCGACAATCGTCTGCTGAATATATTCCCTCAGTTCCGCTTCCCTTGGCAGATAATCGCGCGTGCCTTTGACACATTTTGTTTTCATAAACGATTTTTTCCTTTCAAATGTTACATTTTTCTATATTAAATTATAACATTTTAGGATTATCTTGTCAAGACAAATTGTAAGATACTTAAAAAAATAATGCAGAAGTGTATGATTTTTTGGTAGAAATTCAGACTAGCCAAACACAATTTTGTATGTTATAATAGTAATTGAGATAATTTGTTGTAGAAACAGATTGTGTTCGATTGGATTTATTGTTTATGGGAGGAAAAATTATGTTTTGTGGAAAGTGCGGAAACGTGATCGATGATAACGCAAAGCAGTGTCCGTTCTGCGGTACGCCTGTTGAAGAAATGCAGAGTCAGCCTGCACAGCCTCAGCAGTCAGCGCCTAGCGTAAATAACGGCGGTGCAGTTTTAAACCTTGACCCGAAGATTGTAAACTACATAAAGCTCGGGCTTATCGGGGTTATCGGTCTTTTGGCGCTTTTGGTGTTTATAGCGTCTATTGTTGTTTTGGGAACATTGGGTTCGGCGTTCCGGTCAGTAATGAGCGGTAGTTTCGGGGCAGTTTTAAGACTTCCCGGTGCTATCGGTTTTGCGAGAGTGACAGCTATTCTTTGTTTCTCGTTCTGCGTTTTGGGAGTTGTTTTTGTCGTATTGACAAAGCAAAAGTTTAATGTAATGTATGTTTGCGCTGGATTAAGCGTACTTATGTTCATATTTAACTTCGTTATGGGCAGTTGGCTTACGGCTGGTTCGCCTGCTCCGATAATCGTTGCGGCAATTTTCCTTCTTGCCAGCGCGTCCTCAATGTTGGGCGTTATCGCAAGAACGATTTTAAAGGAAGTTCTTCCGACATTCAAAAAGTAATTTGAAAACAAATAATAAACCCCGCGCGGAATTTCCCGCGCGGGGTTTTATGTGCAAAAAAAGTTGTTATTTCGGCAGTTCCATTTCATTATCCATTTTAATAAAGCCGTATTTTTCATACAAAGGACGTCCCATATCGGTTGCCTCTAAAGAAATATCGGTTATCCCCATACGTTTTGCGTCTTTAATAAGCGTATCTAGTGTTCTGTACGCAATCCCTTGCCGTCTGTAATCAGGATGTGTAAACATATTCATAATGTACGCTTTCATTCCGCTTTGATTATGATATGTCGGCATAACTTGAAAAAAGCTGACACCGCCCGCTCCTACAAAACGATTTTCTTCAAATATTAAATATGCGATATGCGTGCCGTTGCAAAGAGCCTTTTTATAATAATCATAGGTTTGCCTTTTTACTTCACTCATATCAATGTCATCGGACAGCTTATTGGCGGCTCTAAGTACTTCAATTCTTGTTTCTGTCAATATATCTATATCCTCAATCGTTGCTTTTTTATATGTCAAATTCATCGCGTAACCCTCCGTCAAATTTCCACATCAAGAATAGGATACCCCTTTATGTACGGCTTTACAATATCGGGGTGCTTATCGGCCTCGTCGAACAGCATTTGTGAAAAACCGTCCTTTCGGACAAATTCGGCAAGCGTTTTCAGCGGAAGAGAATAAACCGTTTCGCATACGGGAGAAACCGTAATAACGCGCATACCGCCTACGCTGTTTACGCGAAACGGCCAGACCGCGCAGTCGAACGGCTTTAAATTGCCGAGCATACAGCCGTTCTCTGAAAGGGCGGGGCAGTATGATATTGCACCTTTGCTGAAATCCATATCAAAAACGAACTCTTTTCCGCGCGGAATTAGCTTTGCGCCCAGCATTTGCGTAACTTCGGCGGAGTTTTCGCCGTAAATCAGCGGAATTTCCCAAACGTCCCCGCGCGTAAACCCGCAGCAAACACGGCATTCCGCGCAGGAATTGGGGGAAAGTATTGATTTTAACATACTCATACTATCACTCCTCAAAATTAATTGCTATGTTTATTTTAAAATATTTTAGCAAAAAAGTCAATATCGCACCTAAATTTCCATAATTTAGCAACACAGGAAAATTTCACATATTTTTCACACAAAATATTTCCAAAGCCCTTGACATATCGGAATAAATAGACTATAATATAAGTAATCACCAAAAATAAATATTTTGCAAGGACAACATACAAGTTTAGTTCTAAATGTATGTTATACCCCATAAATTTAAGATGAAGTCTTACAGATATTGAATTTGCGAACGCAAATTCAATACGGCAGCTGTCAGTATTATAACGCTGCGGTAAGGAACGCGATGGTATCGTTTGTCAAGAGAAAAAAAGATAACGACCGCCGCGAACGCGCGTTTTTATTACGGATAAGGGTAAGAAAAAAGCACGAAAAAGTTATCATCGCGAGGGTGAAAGCCGAAAGAAATAAATACGGCTCGCCTGAACAGGAATAACTTTAAACGTGCAAACGCTCGTAAAAGAGCATTATTTAAAATGGAGAACAAGTAATTTTTCCTCTTATACGTTTTTTTCTTATTTTGGGTTTCCGATCCCCCTCGGAAACCCATTCCTTTTGTCTGATTTTTTAATTTCCCGAAATCTGAACTCCGCGTAAAGCGCCCGCAATCGTCTTTTCCGAGGATTCCTCGCCGTATCTGTCGGCTTTCGCCTTGTAATTCTCGCCGTGGGTAAGACAACCCGCGCCGCCGATACAACCGCCTACGCACGCCATTCCCTCAATGAAGTTCGCGTCAAGCAGACCCTTGCTTTTCCTCAAAAGGGCAGATTTACATTCTTCAATGCCGTTACACGAAACCGCTTTTAGTTCAACATCAAGCTGACGTTCCGTCAGAGCCTGCGCAATAGCGTCGGACACGCCGCCGCTCCTCGCGAAAATCCTCCCGAAGTAAGACGCGCCCTCAAGCGTTTCTTCCGAAAGCGCGGTAATATCAATATCCTTGCTGTCAAACAGCGCCTGAAGTTCCTCAAACGTAATAACGCAGTCGATATAGGGACGCACTTCTTCTTTTTGAAACTCCATTTTTTTCGCGGTGCAAGGACCTATGAAAACTATTTTGCAATCGGGGTCTGTCGATTTGATAAACTTTGCGATAGTCGCGGCGGGGGAGAGGTTCTTTGAAATGTGTTCCGCGATATTCGGGAAACTTTTGTGTATGTAGTCCACAAACGCGGGACAACAGCTTGATGTGAGAAATTCGCTTTCGGCAAGTTCTCCCGCCTCCGTCCACGCGACCATATCCGCGCCCAAAGCCGCCTCGACGACTTTATAGAACCCAAGTTCCCTGATACCATGCACGACTTGCCCAGATTTTGCATACGAAAACTGACACCCGATAGCGGGCGCCGCCAACGCATAAACCTTGTATTTAGAATTGTCCGCGCTCTTTTGAATAATATCTATTACGTTTATTATGAACGATTTGTCGGTTATAGCGCCGAACGGGCATTGATAAACGCACGCTCCGCAGGAAATGCACTTGTCGTTGTTGATTATCGCCGCCTTGTCCTCGTTCATTGAAATCGCGTTTACTTTGCACGCGCTCATACACGGGCGCTTGAAGTTCATAATAGCGGAGTAAGGGCAATGTTTCGCGCACAGACCGCACTCTACGCATTTGGTCTTGTCAATATGCGCTTTCTGTTGGTGGTCGAACGAAATCGCGCCCATACGGCAGACGTCCTCACAGCGGTGCGACAAACAGCCGCGGCACGCGTTTGTCACCTCGTAACCGCCCATAGGACATTCATCGCAGGCGGTTTCGATGACTTCAATTACATTCGGATTGTTTTTGTCGCCGCCCATTGCGATTTTGACGCGTTCGCCGAGAATAGCGCGCTCCTTGTATACACAGCATCGCATAGTCGGCACTTTTCCAGGTACTATCATCTTCGGAATATCGAGGACGTTCTCCAGCAGAGTACCCGCCCACGCCTCGCGAGCCACTTCGCGCAGAACCTTGTATTTCAGATACTGCACCTTGGTGTCAAACTTATAATGCTGTTTTTCGCTTGATTTTTCTATTGCAGTTTGCATTTTCTCTCCTTAAATGCCGTAAATCTTTGAATTTCCCGCTGCAAGGCTTGCAGCGGGAAAACCGTATTCTACACAAATTTTAAAGTTTAGTGTGAGTAATCAGTCATACTCCACAACATTTACCCAGCCTAAAAGGAAATCGCGTTCTTCCTTTTTGCCCTTTACGGATTGAGACGCGGCAACAATCGGCATCCACTTCTGAATATACTGCTTTGCGGTGTCGCTCTTCCTGCAGAACAGATTGAGATACTTTTCGGCAAGTTCATTCTCACCCGCAAGTTTAAACAGCAAATACGTTCTCGCAACGTCCGCGGAGGCGTTTCCTTGTGTAACGTGGCTCCAGTCGAGGACAAACGGTGTTCCGTCGTCCTTTATGATGATATTCGACGGGTTGAAGTCGCCGTGGCAAACCTTTGTGTGCTTGGGCATAGACGCAAGGCGCGCGTGAAGTTCATAACGCGTCGTAGCGTCAATATCCGCCTCGCTTATCTTGCGGGCCATTTTGTCTTTCAGCTTGTTGAGCATAGGGCAGGTGCAGGAGTGAATTTTCATCTGCAAATCCACGAACATTTCAAGATATTCGTCCATTTTTTCGGGGTGTTCTTTCATAAGCTGTTCCAAAGATACGCCCTGAATGTACTGATACGCGATAGCCCATTTACCGTCTATCGTTTTTACTTCAAGTATCTTCGGAACATTAATTCCGATGTTTTCAACACGCGCTTGATTAAGCGCCTCGTTGAGTACGTCATACTTTGCGTAATCGGGTTCAAACACCTTAACGGCGGTGTCGCCCTCAAGATAGATTGTCTTGCGCGCACGAACGGCAATAATTTTATCAGCCATAGCTTTTTCCTCCTAATTTTATAGATATTCCGATGTAATGCCGAAAATCACTTTTTCAGCAAACTTGTAGGTTTTCCGTAATAAACGTTTGTGTAAATTTCCTTTATCTCGCTTACAAGCGGATAGCGGGGGTTTGCGCCCGTGCATTGGTCGTCAAACGCCTGCTCGCACATCTCGTCAAGTTTCTCGAAGAAGTACTTTTCATCAACGCCGTAATCCTTGATAGACGGCTTAATTCCGATATACTTTTTAAGTTCGTCAATCTTAGCGATAAGCGCCTCGACCTTATCTTCGTCGGTCTTGCCCTTGCAGCCGAGATATTCGGCAACTTCGGCATACTTGCGCAGGGTTTTCGGATACTGATATTGAGAGAATGTCCCCATTTTCGGCGGTTTTTCGGACGAATTGAAACGGATAACCTCGTCGATAAGCAAGGCGTTCGCTACGCCGTGAGGGAGGTGGTGGAACGCGCCGAGTTTGTGCGCCATAGAGTGGCATACGCCGAGGAACGCGTTCGCGAACGCCATACCCGCCATTGTCGCGGCATTTGCCATTTTCTCGCGCGCCTCGTCATCGTCGTGACCTGCGTCGTCTTTGGACGGCGCGGAATCATACGCTCTCGGCAGATAATCAAAGATGACTTTCAGCGACTGTTTCGCAAGACCGTCCGTGAAATCCGTTGCCATAACGGACACGAGCGCCTCAAGGTCGTGCGTTACCGCGTCTATACCCGACGCAGATGTAAGGCTCTTAGGTCCTGTTTTCATAACATCGGGGTCAACTATAGCCATATTCGGCATAAGCTGATAGTCTGCGAGCGGATATTTAATTCCCGTATCCTGATCGGTTATTACCGCGAACGGAGTAACCTCCGAACCCGTACCCGCGGAAGTGGGTACTGCGATAAAGTAAGCCTTTTCGCCCATTTTCGGGAATGTGTAAACTCTCTTGCGAATATCTATAAAGCGCATTGCCATATCTTGGAAATCCGCTTCGGGGTGTTCGTACAGAACCCACATAATTTTAGCCGCGTCCATTGCCGAGCCGCCGCCCATTGCGATGATAACATCAGGCTCAAACTTGCGCATAGCCTCCGCGCCCATTTGTGCGGATTTCAAAGACGGGTCGGGTTCAACATCGGAGAACACCGTGAACGTCACGCCCATTTCGTGAAGTCTGTCCGTGATAACGGAAGTAAACCCGCTCTTAAACATAAACGAGTCTGTAACGATAAACGCTCTCTTTTTGCCTAAAACCTCTTTAAGTTCTCTAAGAGCGACAGGCAGACAGCCTTTTTTAATGTAAACCTTTTCGGGCGCACGGAACCACAGCATATTCTCTCTCCTCTCAGCAACGGTCTTGATGTTCAGCAGGTGCTTTACCCCAACATTTTCGGAAACGGAGTTTCCGCCCCACGAGCCGCAGCCCAGCGTAAGCGAGGGTTCGAGCTTGAAGTTGTAGAGGTCGCCAATTCCTCCCAAAGCGGACGGAGTGTTGATAATAAGGCGGGACGTTTTCATTCTGTGCGAGAACTTTAACAGCTTTTCTCTCTCGCTCGGATTTATCCACAAAACAGACGTATGTCCCAAACCGCCGTTGTTGTGCAGAAGTGTATCCGCTATATCGAGCGCGTTGTCGAAGTTTTCGGACTTGTACATACCTAAGATTGTCGTCAGCTTTTCGTGTCCGAAAGCCTCGTCGGGGTCGGTGTTCGAGGTTTCGCCGATAAGTACCTTAACATCATCGGGAATATCAAAGCCCGCCATTTTGGCGATAGTTACGGGGCGCTGACCGACGATTTTCGCGTTTAACGCGCCGTTTATCAGCATTGTGTTTCTGATAAGCTGCGCCTCCTTGTCGTTTAAGAAGTAAGCGCCGCGTCTGATAAACTCTTCCTTAACTTTATTGTAGATTTTCTTATCCGCGATAACAGTCTGCTCCGTAGCGCAAATCATACCGTTGTCAAATGTTTTGGAGTGCATTATGGAACTTACCGCGTTGAGTATGTCGGCGGACGGGTCGATAATTGCGGAGGCGTTTCCCGCACCCACGCCGAGCGCAGGCGTACCCGATGAATACGCCGACTTTACCATTCCGTAACCGCCCGTCGCGAGTATCAAGTCAACCTCTTTCATAAGCCTTGTCGTAAGGTCGAGCGACGGAACGTCTATCCACGCGATAATCCCTTCGGGCGCGCCCGCCTCGACAGCCGCCTCCAGCACTATCCTTGCCGCCTCGATTGTGCATTTCTTTGCGCGGGGGTGAGGGCTGATGATAATGCCGTTTCTTGTTTTAAGGCAGATAAGGCACTTGAAAATAGCCGTAGACGTGGGGTTCGTCGTCGGAATAACCGCGCCGATAACTCCGACAGGCTCCGCTATTTTTGTTATGCCGAAAGTTTCGTCAGTTTCGATAACTCCGCAGGTCTTAACATTCTTATACGCGTTATAAATATGTTCCGCGGCGTAGTTGTTTTTAATGACCTTATCTTCCATAATGCCCATACCTGTTTCCTCAACAGCCATTTTGGCAAGCGGAATTCTCATTTTGTTAGCGGCAGACGCGGCGGCAAGGAAAATCTTATCTACCTGCTCCTGCGAATATTCGCTGAATTCAGCCTGCGCCGCTCTAACCTTGGCAAGCGCGGCGTCAAAGCTCTTTGCGCTGTCAACTGTCTTGTGGTTCATAATAATTATCTCCTTTACATATTCATAAATGGGATACCGTGTAAAATTTGCATTTAACACGAATTATTTGCATTGCTAAATTAAAATCCGCAGCGGGGAAGTGAAAAGCTAGTCGCGTTCCAGCGCCGTTATCCCCGAACGCACCATTTTGATAATGCCGAAAGGCTTTAGTAAATTCAAAAAGCTGTCTATCTTTGCGGGTTCTCCCGTAAGTTCCAGCATAATCGAATTTGCCGATATGTCAACGGGCTTTGCGCGGTAGAGGTTAGCGATTTCGATTATCTTGTGTCTGTCCTCGGCGGAGTTTCCCGCGCGGATAAGTATGTGTTCGCGCGTAACCGCGTCGGTGAGTATTTTCACTTCGTGAACATCATAAAGTTTCATAAGCTGGTTCTTTATCTGTTCGAGAACGCGCAAATCGCTTGAAACTACGATAGTAAGCCTTGAAATATCGGGTTCTTCTGTTTCGGCGGCGTTAAGGCTTTTAATACTGTAGCCCCGTCTGCTGAACAGCCCTCCGACGCGAGGAAGAACGCCGTTGTTGTTTGAAACCTTTACGGATAAAACATATTCTTGCTCGTTCATAATCACGCCTCCAAATCTATCTCGGTTATCGGATTTACGACGGGTTTTCCCGCGGGTATCATCGGGAGGACGTTTATGTCGCGGTCAATGCGGACTTCAATCATCACGGGAGCGGATTTTGAGATGTCAAGCGCTTTTTTGAGAACGGGTTCAATATCCTCGCATTTTTCAATAACGAACGTCTGTATCCCGAAACTCTCGCCGAGTTTCACATAATCAATATGCCGCGCGTCAAGAGTAGTCTGCGAAAAATGCTTGTTATAGAACAGCCTTTGCCATTGCCGAACCATTCCCAGCACCTTATTGTTCAGCACGAGTTCTATTATCGGGATATTGTGTGACGACGCGGTAATAAGTTCGTTCAAGTTCATAGCGAAACTGCCGTCGCCCGCGATGTTCACGACCGTCTTGTCGGGTCTGCCGACTTTCGCGCCGATAGCCGCGCCCAAGCCAAATCCCATAGTCCCCAAACCGCCCGACGAAATGAAACTTCGCGGTTCTTTAAACTTGTAGTACTGCGCCGCCCACATCTGATTTTGTCCGACCTCCGTCGCGACAACAGCCTGTCCGTTTGTCAGTTTATCAAGCGTTTCTATTACCGCCTGCGGAGTAACGGGGAGTTCGCTTGTGCCTTTTTGAACAGGTTCGCCGAAATCTCCGTTTATTATCTCGTCCGTCCAGCCGCATTTCTTTTGGGAAATTTTCCCGCACAGGTTTTTGAGAACTTCCTTTATATCGCCCTTTATCGTACAGCCGACTTCGACGTTTTTGTTAAATTCGGCGGGGTCAATGTCAATGTGAATGAATTTCGCGTTTTTTCCGAATACTTTCGCGTCGCCTATAACTCTGTCCGAAAACCGCGTACCCATTCCTATGAACAAATCGCAGGAATTTAAAGCGGCGGCGGCTTTTACCGTGCCGTGCATACCGAGCATACCTATGTATCTTCTGTCGGTCTGGTCGTATGCGCCCTGACCCATAAGCGAACAGGAAACAGGCGCGTCGCATAACTCGGCGAACGTTTTAAGTTCTTCTTCCGCGTTTGCAGAGATTATCCCGCCGCCCGCGTAAATATACGGCTTTTCCGACTTCTCAATAAGTTCCAAAGCGTAATCTATATTACTACTATCATATGTTTCCCGTCCCGCTTTGTTAATACTTTCCGCAGGGGAGTATTCATACGTTGCCGCGGTAATATCCTTTGGAATATCGACAAGCACGGGACCTTTTCGCCCGCTGTTCGCGATGTCAAACGCCAGCCGCAGAGTATCCGCAAGTTCGGCGATGTTTTTTACAATAAAGTTGTGCTTGGTTATCGGAATGGTAACGCCCGTAATATCGACTTCCTGAAAGCTGTCCAGACCGAGCAGGTCGGTGGACACGTTTCCCGTAATGGCAACGAGCGGCACGGAGTCCATATTCGCCGTAGCAAGTCCCGTTGTAAGATTAGTAGCGCCCGGACCGCTTGTCGCGATAACCACGCCCGTTTTCCCCGTAGCCCTCGCGAACCCGTCGGCGGCATGGCACGCGCCCTGTTCGTGAGAAGTAATGATGTGGCGCAGTTTATCGCTGTATTTATACAAGCTGTCATAAATATTCAGCACAGCGCCGCCAGGATAGCCGAAAACCGTATTAACGCCCTGTTCGAGCAGACATTCCACTATAATATCCGAACCCGATAATATCATAAATACACCTCTTTAAACGATTTGTATTAACCGCTAATCAAATATATTATATCACATTATAACATTATTGTCAATGAAATTCTTTAAAAAAATTGCAATTTCTTTAAAATATTGCATTGCGATACATCAGAAAGCAAGTTTTCGGAAAACTATTCCGAATTTAACCGCATTATAATTCAAATTTGTGAATTATTTCCCACATATAAACCCTTGAAATAAGTACAGAATAACATCGAGGTGGTTTTATGAAAAATGCGCGTAATTTTTTCGAGGGTACGCTTTGCGGTTTTCTTAACGGATTTTTCGGTTCGGGCGGGGGAGTGGTCGCCGTGCCTGTATTGGAAAAAGAAAACTGTAAGCCGAACGAGGCGCACGCTACATCGGTCGCGCTTATATTGATATTAAGTTCCGTCACAACGTTGTTTTACGGCTTTTCGGGAAACCTCGATTACTCCGCCGCGCGGCGGTATGTTCCGTGGGGAGCGGCGGGCGCGCTTTTGGGT
Organism: uncultured Clostridia bacterium; assembly: GCA_947628655.1. Taxonomy (GTDB): domain Bacteria; phylum Bacillota; class Clostridia; order Oscillospirales; family Ruminococcaceae; genus CAG-115. The sequence continues at coordinate 62,252 of CANRAS010000004.1, forward strand.
TCGCTGTTTTTGAAGAAAATCAACGCAAAGACCCTGCGGCGGGTGTTCGGCGGTATAATAACGCTCGCGGCGCTGAGAATACTTGTGTTATGAGCGCGGTTATCGGATTTCTTACGGGAATACTAGCCTCCATGGGACTGGGCGGCGGTTTTATCCTTATGGTATGGCTTACCGCGTTTGAGAAAATAGAACAGCGGGCGGCGCAGGGGATAAATCTGCTGTTTTTTCTGCCGATTGCTATACTTTCATTGATATTACATCTCAAAAACGGTCTTATCAACAAGGAACTTGTGAAAAAACTCGCGTTCGGCGGAATAATCGGCGCGATTATAGGAACATACGGCGCACAGCTTATTGATAATCAAGCGCTCCGAAAACTTTTCGCGCTGTTTTTGCTGTCTTTCGGACTTCGTGAACTTTTTTGGAACAAATCTCCCGCGCACGAAAACACCCCTAAAACCTCCGATTATCCCTTGACAAAATAGAGGTTTTGTTATATAATAACATTAGAAGTCAAGATTGTTAAAGCCCTTGGGGAATTCTAGTCCAAGCACACTGAACATTCTTGACTTTTTATTGCTCTAAAAAAAACGCCCCCGAAATCGGGAGCGGTTGATTGTAATTAGAGTGAACCTGATTACTTGAGTTCGATCTTAGCGCCTGCCTCTTCGAGCTTAGCCTTGATTTCTTCAGCTTCAGCCTTAGCAACGCCTTCTTTAAGGGTCTTAGGAGCAGCCTCAACGAGTTCCTTTGCCTCTTTAAGACCAAGACCGCAGATGTCCTTAACAGCCTTGATAACAGCCATTTTAGCGTCGCCGAACGATTCGAGAACAACGTCAAAGTCGGTCTTTTCAGCGGCAGCGCCTGCGCCTGCACCTGCGCCCGCACCGGGAGCAACGGAAACAGCGGCAGCAGATACGCCGAACTCTTCCTCAAGAGCCTTTACAAGGTCGTTAAGTTCAATAACGGTAAGCTCTTTTACTTCGTCAATGATTTTAGTAATATCAGCCATTTTATTTACCTCCGTAAAATATGTGATTTCAATAGTTTCTGCGGTTCTAAACCGCGTTTGTTCGGCTTGAAAGCCGACAGTACCGCCGATTTATCAAGCGGTTTCTTCGTTTTTCTTTGCAATCTCGCTTATTGCGATAGCAAAACGCTGAATGGGACTTTGCAGCATAAATACAAGCTGTGACAGAAGTGTTTCCTTGTTCGGAAGTTTAGCGTATTTCTCAACTTCTTCCTTAGAAATGACCTGTCCGTCAACAAAGCCTTTCTTAATGCTGAATTGACCGTTTGAATCTTCAGCCTTTTTGTGCAGGATTTTCGGAGCAATGATAATATCCTCTTTCGAGAGAGCGATAGCGGTCGTTCCCACGAGAACATCATCAAGTCCCTCAAGTCCCGCGATGTCGCAAGCGCGTTTCAGCAGTTTGTTCTTAACAACAAAGTATTCAACGTCAGCCTCACGAAGTTCTTTTCTGAGCTTTGTGTCGTCCTCAACGGTGATACCTTTGTAGTCTACAAGCACACCGCCCGCCGCGCCTTTCAGCTTTTCAGCGAGGTCAGCGACAAATTGCTGTTTTTGAGCAAGTACAGACTCACTGGGCATTTTGGTTTCCTCCTTATTTAAATTTTTCGCAAAGCCCTAGCCGAAAACGGCGCAAGACCCGCTAAGAAAACGCTGCCCAAAACAAAACCCCGTCCGCAAAAAGACAGACGAGGAGAATAGACATATTCTATCCATTCCTCGGCAGGCGCGGTAAAACCGCATTATAACGCAATCGTCACCTGCTGTCTTTAGAACAGCATATATATTTTACCATACTTTTAACGATTTGTCAAGGGGTTTTTGGAGAAAATATGAATTATTTTGAAGAAATCGCACGTCTTGACAAAATAATATAGTTATGTTATAATATAGAAAACGCAAAGCCTCTTTGTGCATTGTGTTTAGTTAATAAAGAAAGGCAGTATAATGAAGTATATATTTCTGCACGGAATGGGACAAAATTCACGAAGCTGGGACAAAACAATATCCTTTCTGCCTGCCGATATTGAAACAGAATGTCCCGAATTAACGGATTTTTTCACGGCGGGGAAGTGTACATACGGTGAAATGTACGCAAATTTTCGCGGTTACTGCAACAGTTTTACCGAACCGCCCAATATTTGCGGGCTGTCTCTCGGAGCGGTTTTGGCGCTTAATTATGCCGTGGAACTTCCGCAAAGAGTAAATTCGCTTACGCTTGTTGCTCCTCAATACGATATGCCGAAATTTCTGCTGAAAGTTCAAAATATTCTTTTCAGATTTATGCCGAAACGCCAATTTGAAAGTATAGGGTTCACAAAAAGTGATTTCATATCGCTTACAAATTCAATGGCGGACATTGATTTCAGGGAAAGTCTTGCTGATGTTACTTGCCGTGTGACCGTCCTTTGCGGTGAGAAAGATAAGGTCAACAGAAAAGCGTCAAAAGCTATTGCCGAACTTCTGCCGAATGCTGAATTTAAAATGATTGCAAACGCAGGACACGAGGTGAATATCGACAGCCCGCAGGCGCTTGCAGAGGTTGTTAAATCACGTCAGGTAAAGCGGTAATAAAAAGCGGGCAAACGTCCGCTTTTATTTGTTATTAGGAATAATTCAGCCTTTCAAGCCATAGCAGACCCGTCACCGCCGACCTTAGGGAAAGTGCCTATTACACAACCCGTTTCCTTGTCAATTCCCGCGTGTTCTTCGTCAGCCCACGAAAAATGCGGAGTTATTTCATGTGTATCCATATCCATAGTAAATCCAACCGCTTTCGGTTTTACATCTGATACGGCATACCAACAAGCATAGGCTTTTCCTTGGTTATTAAAGTATATTGCCGCATAACCGTTGTCCTCAAAAGTACAATCTTCATTAATGCGGTCTTTCAAACATTCGTTATTTTTACAGATAAAAAATTCACTTGTACAATCATATAACCAAAAAATGTTTGATTATAGACCACATTCCTTTATTATCTGTTCAAAAAACTTTTCATCTTCTTCTGTTACAGGTGGAAGTTCGTGAGGTATTGTACACCTATCGTCCATTACCAGCACCTCAACATCAGAACTTTCATCTATTGCTTTTTTTAAAATATTTTTTTCCTCTTTCATTTCGATTTTCCTTTCCATAAAAAGTATTATTTAAATTGCCTTTGCCATTATAACATATTGTCCGTTTTGTCAACCATCGCGCAAAAAAGCGGGCAAACGCCCGCTTTTGAAATGCAAATTTTAACCTACGACACCCCGCCGCTAAGGCTGGACGCCAAATCGGTAACTTCATGAATAATCCCCGTGATTTCCGAAACGCTCTGGCTTATGAACTTCAGACTGTCGTTCAACTCGTCTACAGACTGGTCGGTGTTTGATACGTTTTGTTTTGTTCCGTCAACGTCCGCTGTAATCTTTTCTGAGCAGTCCTTAATTCCGCTGATGTTCTCCAAAATCTTGTTCGTGTGCTGTTCAGCCGCTTTAAGTGTATCCGCGGATTTTACCGCCAACATTCTGATTTCGCTTGCGACAACGGCAAATCCCTTTCCGAACTGTCCCGCGCCTGCCGCCTCTATAGACGCGTTGATCGCGAGAATGTTCGTCTGCTCTGAAATACCCTTGATTTTATCAAGTATACGCCCATATTCGCCAATGCTAACGCCTATCTGGCTTACAAACTGAGCGATTTCGTTCGTGTGCAGGAGGATACCGTTAATATCCTTGCTGATTGTACTCATATCGCTCTTTATATCGTCGTTCTTGACGGAGTTGTCCGCCGCCTGCTGATGAATGGGAAGTATCTTGTCAGACAGCATTTGCATAGATTGGTGAATGTTTCCGACAACGTCCGCGAGGTGATTGTTCTGGTTTTCGATTTTTTGAGAAATTTCGGCAAGCTGAGCTTTCTCGAAAACTACGCAGTTGTTGTATCTGTTGTTGCCGTAGAATATCGTTCTCGCCATATCGTGGCAGGACTTGTATCCGCAAGCGTGGCAGTCGATGTGTCTGTCTGCTTCCGTGCGCTTGCCCATTGCGTTGAAAATCTCGTTGAGCTGTGCCTCTGTCGGCTCGACGGTCGTGCATCTGTTTTCATATTTGCGAATGAAGTCCTCAAGTTTCAGCGTCTTGAAAATCTTCTTGTGGAAACGATCCTTGATATTAGTCTTGTTCGCCCAATTCTTCGCGCTTATCATAATGTCATATGCGTTGAACGAGTTTACGGAATCCCGCGCGCCTACGCCCGTATTGCACCCAAATTCGCAGTTAAGCACGTCGAACACGGCGGGGAGGTGCGATTTATCGGTTTTCAGATAATTCACAAGGTCCTCGTAAACCTTATTAGCGCCCTCGGAAGTAGTTACCACAAGGTCGGGGTCATACGCGTGCAGACACTCCTTCAAGCCTCCCGGTATCGGATAGAATGCGCCGTCAAAGCCGCGCGTCGCCGAGAACTCGAACGGGCTGTGACCCGTGCCCAAAGCTATGTTGTTCTTCTTTATGTAATTGATTACGCTCTTAAACGTGATGTTATACGCGATTATACCCGTATTGTGAAATTCGTCCGTCTTAGCGATACAGGGAGTAAGTCCTACAAGAACGTCCGTATTGTTGAGGTATTTTCTCGCATAAGTCGCGGCGCAAAGCAAAGGAGAATGAACAGGGGAGAGCGACGGTATAAGCGCGGGGTTATGCTTTTCCGCATAGTTGACAATCGCTGCGCAGGGCTGAGATATTATCTTGCATTCAGGGTGCTGTTTTACATACTGAATGTGCATATATGTACAAATATCCGCACCGAAAGCGCCGTCATAGATGTTCTTTACACCTTGGTCTTTAAACCATTGAAGAACATGACGCCAAATTCCGTCCATTGATGATTTGATTGCGGGCGCTACAACAAATGAAACGTTATTTGTTCTGATAAGAGAGAGAACCGTTTCAAGGTCGTCGTCGAAATATCTTGCGTCGTGCTGGCAGGATTTAATACATTCGCCGCACTGGATACATTCCTCGTTGTTTACCTTTACGACATTGCCGTCATAGCTATTCGCGCTGGGAATAGGGCAGGCGCGTATACACGCATTGCAGCCTATACATTTGTCTTCTCTAACGTGAACCATTTGTTTTCTCCTTAACAATAAATATAACTTGGGCAAGACGCCCGCCCAGACGGTCACAGACGCTCCTTGCCACGTTGAATATATGTATTCACTATTATTTTACATTTTTTTTACAAAATAATCAATACATTTTTTTAACAATAAATATACGGCTAAATTGTGTAAAATGACGTAAATATCCTTTGTTTGCCAAAATAACAAATTAATTTCCAAAACAAACCGAAAAAAACGCGGTTCTCCAATTCTAAGGAGAACCGCGTTTTAATAACCGTTATCCGATGTTTCAGAAAATTGACGCCATTTTTACGGCGGCGGCGATATTGCCCTCCGCATAGAAATCCTCGGAATCAATAAGTTTCGCGAGAGTAATTTTGCCGTTCGCAAAATCCATAGCGTTTGCAAAACTCAATGATACTCTGAAATCCTTTGCGTTATACGTATGGGGCATAACGCTTGCCTTGCCGTCCTTTACTTCAATATACATCTTCTGATTTGAACCGTCCTCAAAGCCCCAAACCTCAATATCAGCGGCAACCGTGCCTTTGACCTTTGAAACGTTCGCTTTAACTATCTTCTTTTCGATAAGTTTGCATACGGTTTCAATAGTAATGGGCTTTGGCTTTCTGCCGGGTCTTTTTGCCGCGGGATTTTTAGCAACAGTTTTAGCCGTCGTTTTCTTTGCCGCAGCTTTTACGGTTCCGGGTTTTCTTCCGGGTTTCTTTTTTGCAGCAACAGCGGCAGTAGTCTTTTTCTCTTCGGTTTTCTTCATAAGTCAATTGTCCTTTCAGATATTTTCCGATACAGCACGAAAATAATATGGTGCTTGTATATATAATAACATATTTTTTAGAAAAATTCAACAAGTTTTAAACATTTTTTTAACAAAAATAAATGTTTTATGCGAAATAAAACGCAAACTTAACTTGTAAAGTTTCCCGCACGCATTAAACCGTCCGCACGGGAATATTGTGCGCTTTCAGATGTTCCTTTACTTCGGACACCGTAAGTTCCTTAAAGTGGAACAGCGACGCCGCAAGCGCCGCGGAGGAATTTGTCTTTTCAAAGACCTCCGAAAAGTGTTCGATTTTTCCGCACCCGCCGCTTGCGATAACGGGAATAGACACGCGCCCGCATACGAAATTCAGCATTTCAAGGTCGAACCCGCCTCTTACGCCGTCCGTATCAATAGAATTAAGACAGATTTCGCCCGCTCCGCGTTCGGAGATTTCTTTCACCCAATCGCCGAGATCCAGCCCCATATCGACGCGCCCGCCGTTTATGTATACGGAGTATCCGCCCGAACCGTTCCGTTTTGCGTCTATCCCGACAACCACGCATTGACTTCCGAATATTTCCGCCGCGTCGCTTATAAGTTTCGGGTTTTTGACAGCCTGCGAGTTTACCGAAACCTTATCCGCGCCCGCTCTTAAAGTATCGCGGAAATCCTCCACGGAGGATATTCCGCCGCCCACGCATAACGGCACGAAAACATTCTGCGCGGTGCGGGAAACAACGTCAAGCATAACTCCGCGCCCCTCGTATGACGCGGTTATATCGTAGAACACGAGTTCATCAGCGCCCTGCTTATTGTATTCGACTGCGAGTTCCACGGGGTCGCCGATGTCGCGCACGCCCTCAAAGTTCACGCCTTTAACAACTTTTCCGTTTCTGACGTCAAGGCAGGGGATTATTCTTTTAGCCAGCATAATAATTGTCCTTTCGGAGTAGTGCAAATTTACCCGCAAAAAAAGCACGACCATAATCGTGCTTTTTCGTGATTTGGTTGCGGGAGCAGGATTTGAACCTACGACCTTCGGGTTATGAGCCCGACGAGCTACCGAGCTGCTCCATCCCGCGATATGATGTTGACGGCGTACAGACGTTTGCGCCGTCAACATTAATATTATACCACAATAAAAAGCATTTGTCAAGTGGTTTATTGAATTTTTTTATGAAATTATTTGAAAAGTAGATGAAAACGCCTAGTCGCCGAAAGAAATACCGATACTTCTGGCGGTTTTTACCATATTGCAGTCCTCTTCGACAAATTTCGTTTTCATAGCTACATCGGCAAGCGGATTTTCCGTGATTTTGCCGTCAACCATAGCGACGGTATAGCCGAATTTCTCGTGACGTAAAAGCGTTGCCGCGTGTGAGCCGAACTGCGTTGCGAGAACTCTGTCATAAGCGGACGGAGAGCCGCCGCGCAGGATATGACCCGGAACGACCGTTCTCGTTTCCAGTCCCGTTTTTGCCTCTATTGCCTTTGCAATGCGCGCCGTTGCGGTAACTTCGCCGCGGTCGGCGCGAGCCTTTGCGCGTTCTTTCTTCTTCATCTTAGCCTCTTCCACATCAAACGCGCCCTCCGCTACGGCGATTATTGAGAACGCTTTTCCCATATCCGCGCGGTGCTGGCAGGCTTTTGCGACTTTATCAATATCAAAGGGTATTTCGGGGATAAGGATAATATCCGCGCCGCCCGCAACTCCGCTGTAAAGCGTAAGCCAGCCCGCTTTGTTTCCCATAATCTCGATTACCATTATTCTGCTGTGGGAATTTGCGGTCGTGTGTATGCGGTCGATAACCTCCGTGCCTATGTCAACGGCGGTGTGGAAACCGAACGTTACATCTGTGCCGTAAATATCGTTGTCAATCGTTTTCGGAAGTCCGATAACGTGAAGTCCCTCCTCGGACAGCATATTTGCCGTTTTGTGCGTACCGTTTCCGCCGAGAGTGAAAAGGCAGTCGAGTTTCAGGTCTTTGTAGGTCTGTTTCATTTCCTTTACCTTGTCAACCTTGTCGTCCTCGATAATCTGCATCATCTTGAACGGAGTGCGCTTTGTGCCGAGGATAGTGCCGCCCGTTGTGAGTATGCCCGAAAAATCAGACGGCGACATTTCCTTGTATACGCCGTGTATAAGACCGTGATACCCGTCGTGGATACCGATTATATCCACCTTGTCCTCGCCGAACTGCTCGTATGTCGCTTTTGCAACGCCGCGTATTGTGGCGTTCAGTCCGGGGCAGTCGCCGCCGCTTGTAAGGATACCGATTTTAAGTTTTGCCATAGTTATATACCTCCGTTATTTATTTTTACCGCAAAAGCCTTATGAAAGCTCCATACGGTTATCATTGCCCGAAAAGAACAGCACTTTCATACTGAACATTCTCGAAAAAAGCCTGTCCTGATACCGCTCTTTCAGTTCATAAGCGGTAAGGTTTGTGTTTATAATCATCTGCAGTCCGTGGTTTTGCCGTGTGTTGATTATCTCGTAAAGCGCGGAAACCGCCCAGTCTGTGTTGTTTTCCGCTCCCAAATCGTCGAGGATAAGGAGGTCGGCGCTTGTCACAAGCGTCATAGTGTCGCCCTCCGCTCTGTTGAACTGCTCGTTCTGTATTTTCTTGATAAGCGTAGGCAAAGAGCCGTAAATTACGCAAAATCCCTTTTTTAAGACCTCGTTTGCAATCGCGAGTGAAAGGTGCGTTTTCCCAAGTCCCGTAGCGCCGAGCATAAGTATGCCGTTTCCTTTTTCGGAGAAATTATCGGCGTAATTCTTGCAGAACGCGAGATTATCGTTCATTATTTCAAAAGGGGAGGCGTCGTCGCCGTCGTCTGCGGTTTTCGGGTAACGGCTCAGATCGAAGTTGTCGAAACGGCTGCGCGACAGCGGCGCGTTTTCGTTAAGTTCCGCCGCCGCTATTTCGTTTGAAATTCTGCACAGACATTCGCACCATTCGTTTCCCGTATTGCCCGTGTCCCTGCATTTTTTACAGTTGTATATCGGGTCGAGATAATCCGCGGGATAGCCGTTTTTTTCGAGGAGTTCGTCCATTTGCCCCCGAATTTGTTTGATATTATCTATCACCTTGTCTATCTTAGCAACAGCGTCCCTGCTTTTGTCAAGGGCTAAATTCATTATTTGTCCCATAGTATGCATAAGCTGTTGTTCGAGTTCGGCGTATTGGGGCAGTTTGTTCATGACCTCTGTTCGGCGGTTTGCCTCTGTTTTGGTATTCTTCGCGCGCACTTCATTCAGCTTATTCAGCGCCTCGTCAAGATATATCTTATTTAATCTCATAATTATTCACCAAAAGCTATTTTTTATAGTTTTTCATAACCCTGCTCATAACCTTATCAACATCGAACGAGGATTTTTTGTCCTCATCTTTTATGACAGGCTTTTTCGCCTGCTTGTAATTATTCCTGCCCGTCGGATTTTTAAATTCCTCGTCGAATTTTTTCGCCTGCGCGGGTGTGACAACGCCGTTTAATTTCCAATTTTCCAACACCTTGTTTGCATACGGGAAAGTCCACTTTCCTATGCTGTCAACCGTCTTTTGGTAAGCGAGCATTATCATTTCCTCGCCGAACTGCCAGTCTGCTGCCCACGTCTTGATATATTCGCGGTTGCTTTGGGTGATGTTCTGAATTCCCAGCTTTTCGCAGATGCGGTTTTCAATACCGCTCTGCTTTTCGAGATTGCTTATTTTCTCATCGGCAAGCTGAACGGTCATAATGCCCTCGTTCGCCCAATCTTCCGCGACCTTTGATATGTAAGCGGGCGCAGCCTTTCCGACTTTAAAGCAATACCCCACAAGCATAAGCGCGACGTCGCACGGCAGACCGTAATGCTCTACAAGCTGAACTATCGTTTGGCGTTCGTTGTTTTTAAGTAATCTTCCGAACATCTTTTCGCTTTCGTCAACGAGCATTTTCACTTCGGGAGAACTGTTTATGCTTTCGGCAATGCTCCCGTTTGACAAAACGGCGGGTTTCGCCTTTCTGACGGGCTTTTTATCTTCCTTTGCGGGAATATCGGGCAAGGCTATCTGTAAATCGCCGTCCTGCTCCGCTACAGCGTTCGCGACAACCGCGTTCTTTGTGCTTTTCGTGCGTATAATCCCGCGCTGAACCCAAAACTGCAACGCGTCCTCAAGTTCTCCGATTTCCTCAAAGCCGAGTTCCGCGCGCAGTACTTCGGCGGTGAAATACTCCCCGCCGTGACGCATAAGATAAAGCAGAAGTTTCAGCGAGTTTCCGCTTGCTATCTTGATATATTTATCCACAACGCTTGACGGAACAGCGAACACCTTGTTCCATTCTCCCGCGTTCAACGAATATTCCATTGCAACTCCTAAGTCTAAACACATTCAATCCGAAGATTATATATATTGTAACTCATTTTCGTCAATTTTTCAAGAGGATTTTTCGGTTTTGTCCATAATTTTGTTTACAAGCCTGCTCAAACCGAACCTCGCGCTCCATACAGTCACGATAAGAACGGCAAGCACGATAAGTTCTTTAGGGGATAACGGCGTGAGATTAAATAATCCCCGCAAAGGGCTTGGAATTATCGGCACAAGACAGAACACAGCCGCCAGCACCGTAAACATAACGACCCGCCACCTGTTGAACGGTACGCATACGCACCAAAGCGAACAAAAGCACGCCGCGCCCATAAGCAGTGTAGCCATAGTCGAAATTTCTTCGGCGGGGAAACTGAAAACGGCTCGCGACGCCATTATCAGCAGAACGCCGAGCGCCGCCGAGATACCTCCGGGCAAAGCCTTTCGCATAACGTTTGACAAAAAACTTCCGCGCACTAAATTGTGGTTCGGCTCTAAAGTGAGCAGGAAAGACGGCGCGCCGATAGTCAGCGCAGAAACAAGCGTCATCTGTATCGGACTGTAAGGATATGTATACGGCAAAAACAGAAACGCAGCGGCAAGCAGAAACGAGAACGTCGTCTTGACAAGAAACAGCGCGGCGGAACGCTGTATATTATTGATACACCGCCGACCTTCTTCCACGACAAGCGGCATAGACGCGAAATCGTTGTTCATAAGTACTATTTGCGATACCGCACGCGCCGCGTCGCTGCCCGCCTGTATCGTCACGGAACAGTCCGACTCCCTGAGCGCGGGAACGTCGTTTACGCCGTCGCCCGTCATTGCCGTTTTGTGTCCGTTCGCTTTCAGCGCCTTGATTATCGCGAGTTTCTGGTTTGGCGTTACTCTGCCGAAAACGGAGCATTTTTCCACAAGCGCGGGAAGTTCCTCGTCCGAAACGTTCGCCATATCAACGAAATTATCGGCGTTGTCAAGCCCCGCGCGTATCGCAATTCCCGAAACGGTTTTCGGGTCGTCGCCCGAAATTACTTTAAGAGCAACGCCCTGTTTTTTGAAGTATTCGAGAACTTTCGGCGCGGAGGCGCGGATTTTGTCCGACATAATAATAAGCGCCTTTGCGGAAATATCGTCGGGGAGCAGGTTTTCGCCGAGCGGTTTGTCCGAATGTGCCAAAACAAGCGTTCTGAACCCGCCCGACGTGAATTTTTCGCACTTTTCGGCTATATCGGCATAGCGTTCCCCCAAAACAAACGTAGGCGCACCCACGGCTATTGTGCCGATTTTTTCAAATTCAGCGGCGCTCCACTTCCTTGCCGACGAAAAAGCGACCGTCTTTTTGGCGGTGTAATCGCTTTTGCTGCCAAATTTGTCAATTATCGCCTGCAAAGTAGGGTTAGCGTCCTTGAAAGCGCCCGCAAACGCGCAAAGGGCGGTGTTATAATCAAATTTGCCGTCAAGAGGGGCGGTTTCGGTTATTTCCTGCGTACCCTCCGTAATCGTTCCCGTTTTGTCCAGACACAGAACATCAACGCGGGCAAGCGTTTCAACACAGTACAAATCCTGGCACAGCGTTTTCTTTTGCGCGAGCTTTATAGAACTAATCGCGAGCGCCACGCTTGTAAGCAGTACAAGTCCTTCGGGTATCATACCGATAAGCGCGGCGACGGAGGAAACTATCCCTTTTTCAAACGTTTCGTGCGCCACAAGGAACGCTTTCAGAAAGAAAACGACCCCGAACGGTATAATGCAGTAAGCCACTATCTTGATTATCCTGTCTATAGCGTTCATCATATCGGAAGAACGCTTTTTGATATACTTAGAACCGCTCGTTATCTTTCCCGAAGTGGACTCCGCGCCGACGTTCACCGCCTGCGCTTTGACGCTCCCCGAAACAAGGAAACTGCCCGAAATCAGCATATCTCCCGCTTTTTTAAACACGGCGTCGCTTTCGCCCGTTATAAGACTTTCGTTTGTTTCACACTCGCCCTCTATCACAACGGCGTCGGCGCAGACCTGCTTTCCCGAAGAAAGCAGTATTATGTCGTCTTTTACAACATCGCTCACGGGCATTTCTGTTTCTCTGCCGTCCCGCAGAACGTGAGCTTTCGGCGCGGAGATGATAAGAAGTTTATCAATTACTCGCTTAGAACGTATTTCCTGCACAATGCCTATGACGATATTAAAGAAAATAATCATCATAAACAGCGCGTTCTTGGGGCTTTTCGCGATAAGCACCAAAACGGCAAGCGCGACGTTTATCAAGTTAAAAAAAGTAAATATATTATCGAAGAAAATCCGCTTTACACTTTTCGTTTTAACGTCCATATCGCCGTTGCTAAGACCCTGTTCGGTTCTTTGGTGCGCCTCGGCGGAAGTAAGCCCCGTATTCGGGTTTGTTTTGTTCATTTTGCCTCCGTGTAATGGGTAAATTTAAGTTAAAAAGCCGTGCCGATTTAAGACGGACAGCCTCTCCCTTACTATTATTATAACATTTTTTACAATATTGTCAAGACAAAGTATGATAGATTTATGAAAATTTTTAAATTGCACTTGATTTTAAACCACAATTGTGTTATAATTGCTATAAGGGGTCTTTTTCGATTCCGAACCTGCCGCTTTTTAGGCTGAGTATTAGATTGTGCTATGTTACGACAGGAGGAAGATTAATATGGGGAACCAAATAAAAGATTATGCTTACGAAAAGCAGGAGCTTTGCAAAAAGAACGACGAGATTTCAAACGACTTGTACGAGCAGTACGGCGTAAACCGCGGACTTCGTGATATAAACGGCAAAGGCGTACTTACGGGGCTTACTTCCATATCGAAAATGGTTTCGTTTAAAATGGTAGACGGTGCGGAAACGCCCTGCGACGGGGAACTCTGGTACAGAGGCTATAATATGAAAGAGCTTGTTACGATGTGCGGGGAACACGGTTTCGGCTTTGAACGCACGGCGTATCTGCTTATATTCGGCGAAATGCCCACTCCCGAACAGACGGAGGAGTTTAAGAAAGTTCTGGGCGAATGCCGCTGTCTGCCGACAAACTTCACACGCGACGTAATTATGAAAGCGCCGAGCAAGGACGTTATGAACTCTATGACGCGCAGTATTTTAACGCTTGCGTCTTACGACGATACAACGCTTTCGGGGGAGTATGCCGACAGCCTTTACCAATGTATACTTCTTATCGCGCGTTTTCCGATGCTTGCGGCGTACGCTTATCACGCGTACAATCACTATGAAAACGATGAAAGTATGTACATTCACCGTCCCGACCCCGAACTTTCAACGGCGGAAAACCTTTTGCTTATGCTCCGTCCCGACAAGAAGTATACGGAACTTGAGGCAAAGGTGCTTGATGTGGCGCTTATGCTCCATATGGAACACGGCGGCGGAAACAACTCAACATTCACAACGCGCGTTGTCACCTCGTCGGGTTCGGATACCTATTCTACGATAGCGGCGGCGATGTCGTCGCTTAAAGGACCAAAACACGGCGGCGCAAACATAAAGGTTATGGAAATGATGCAGAATATCCGCGATAATGTCAAGGATATAAAGGATTATTACGAAGTGAGCGCATACCTCGCGAAGATTTTGGCGGGCGAGGCTTTCGACCGCAAGGGGCTGATTTACGGTATGGGTCACGCGGTATATTCGCTGTCCGACCCGCGCGAGCGTATTCTGAAAGCGTTCGTTGAAAAACTTGCGGCCGAGAAGAACCGCGAGGACGATTTGCTCCTCTACAAATATGTCGAGGACGCCGCGCCGAAACTTATCGCGCAAAAGCGCAAGATAATCAAGGGCGTATCGCCGAATGTCGATTTTTACAGCGGTTTTGTTTACGATATGCTCGGTATTCCGAACGAACTTTACACGGCTATTTTCGCTATAGCGAGAATTGTCGGCTGGAGCGCGCACCGCATGGAGGAACTCAGCACCGCAAGCAAAATAATCCGTCCCGCGTATATGAGCGTTATGAAAAAGCGCGGGCAGGGCGAATAAACAGTATATTAAGCAGGCGCATAGGGCGTCTGCTTATTTTTGTATTAATATTTTAACAAAACACTTGAAAAATTATAAGTTTAGTTGTATAATGTATATGTAGGCGTATGTCTTGCTGAAAAAATGCGAAAAGGGGTTGCTTTGATGCTTAACGAAAAAGTCACCGTTATAATAGGCGGGAAAAACTACAGACTTAGGACGGACAATTCAAAACAGTTGTATGCCGCCGCGCTGGACGTTGATTCCAGACTTGCGGAATACTGCGACGCCGACCGTGATATGCGAAAAGAGGACGCGGCGGTTTTGGCGGCGCTGGACTGCTATAACGAACTGAACGAACTTAAATCAAAGTGCGCGGAGTATGCTTTGGAACTTGAAAAGACTAAAAAAACCGAGAATGACGCGAAATCCGCGCTCGAAGAGAATAAAAGGCTTAAAGAGGACAACGAGAAACTCAAAAGCATTAAGTCCGACTATGACAAGCTGTCCAAACGCTTTTCCGAACTTGAGGGAAAGAACGAACAGTTAGCCGAAACGCTAAAGGAGGCAAATGCCAAAGCGGCAGAGTGCAATTCCCTGAAAAAAGAGGCGGACAATGCACAGAAAACGTCAAGCGACCTTGCAAAGAAGAATGAACAGCTTTCCGTGTCGGCGAACGAAAGCAAGAAGATGATAGACGACCTCAAAAAACAGCTTGCCGATAAGGAAAAGCAAATTTCCGAACTTTCGGCGGAGCGCACCCGCACAGTCACCATAGGCGAGGAGAATAAACGGCTTATGGAGAAACTTGAAAAGGCGGAGAATTTTGAGGAGGCTTTTCAGCGGGAGAAAAAGCGCGCGGAAACTGCGGAGAAAGAGCGCGACGCTTTAAAGAGCGCCAACGAGAAACTGAATAAGAGCGTTTCCGAATACAAGTCACAGCAGGCTCAAAGCGCGGGAAATTCCGACACGGAGAAGAAACTGAAAGAAGAACTTGAAGTTCAAAACGCAAAGCATACACAGCTAAGCCGTGATTACGAAGAACTTTCGGCGGCGTATGACGAACTTGACAAGGAGAAAAAGGCGTTGGAAAGCCGAAATTCTCAGCTTGAAAGCGGCGGCGCGGACGTAAGGAAAGCGCAGAGCGAACTTTTAAAGGCGCAAAAAGAACTCGACGAACTGAAAGTGAAGTTTTCGCAGATAGAAAGCGAAAACAACGCGCTTAAAAAAGCGGAAAACGGCGAAAATATAAGAAAGCAGGCTGAAGAAAGCAAAAAACGCGCCGATGATTATATGCTGAAAAACGCGGAACTCGAAAAAGAGAACAAGGCGCTGAAAAAGACAAATTCATCGCTGAATAAACAGCTTAAAGAAATGCTGGAGGACGGGCAGTTATCTCTATGAGAGAGGTTTTAGCGCCGTTGGGCGGTATTGACAGCCTTTTTGCGGCGCTGAACGCGGGCGCGGGGGCTGTCTATGTCGGAATGAAACGGTTTTCGGCAAGGAAAAACGCCGAGAATTTTTCCGATGAGGAATTAAAAACCGCCGTGTCGGAGTGTCACAGGCGCGGGGCAAGAGTTTATGTTACGCTTAATACGCTTGTTTTTGACAGCGAACTTGACGATTTGGCGAAATGTATCGTGCTGTGCGCCCAAATCGGCGTTGACGGCTTGATAATTCAGGATTTGGGCGCGGCGGAGCTTGCAAAGGCGATTTGCCCAAAACTACCGCGCCATGCGTCCACCCAAATGACGCTTAACAGCGTTTTCGGCGTTAAAGCCGCGGAGGAATTGGGCTTTTCAAGAGTTGTAATCGGCAGGGAACTTTCGGAGCGCGAAATCTCGCATATTGCCGAAAATACCGACGCGGAACTTGAAGTTTTCGTGCATGGCGCGCTTTGTGCGTGCGTAAGCGGTCAATGCTATATGAGCGCGCTGTTCGGCGGGCGGAGCGGCAACAGAGGTTTGTGCGCACAGCCGTGCCGTTTGAATTTTACTTACAAGAACAGACAGAACGTTATTTCTCTGAAAGACGTGTCTTTGATCGATAAATTAAACACACCTGCTCTGCGCGGTGTGTGTTCGTATAAAATCGAGGGCAGAATGAAACGCCCCGAATATGTCGCGTGCGCTGTGGACGCGTGCAAAAAATCTCTTGCGGGCGAAGAATACGACAGCGAAAGGCTGGGCGCGATATTTTCGCGCGGAGGTTTTACCGATGGGTATTTCGACGGTTCTATGTCAAATATGACGGGAATACGCGATAAAGACGATGTTATGAACACCGCGTCCGCAATTCGCGGGATTAAGGAGATTTACAAAAACGAATATCCGCGGTTTCCCGTAAATATCAGCGTTGAAATCCGCAAGGGCGAAAAGATACGGGTGTCGGGCAGTATCGTTCTTGAAAGGCAGGAAAACATAACGGAGCAGTTTTCGCTTTTGTCGGAAATAATTCCCGAAAACGCCGTCGGCAAGCCTCTCGATGAAACTTCGGTCTGCGAAAGAATGGGCAAGTTCGGGGGAACGGCGTTCTATCCGCAAAAGATAACCGCGAAGGTGGACGGGGGTCTGTATGTTTCGGCGGGAGCGCTTAATTCTCTGCGCCGCGAGGTGTGCGGATTGCTTGAAAGCAGAATAACCGCCGTGTTTACAAATAAATACGAAACAAGAGAATATTCTCTGCCGAAAAAATCACCGCGCACGGCTTGTGATACGGTTCGTTTCCGCGCGGAGGTCGCAGACAGGGAACAGCTAAACGGGGCGCTGGCGCTCGATTTTGAGCTTATTTATGCGCCGATGTGTATTCTCGATGAAAACACGCCGAACAAGAAAAAAATAGCGGTAATGCCGCCGCTTATTCTTTCCGACTGCGAAGAACATTGCGAAAAACGGCTTTTGGAACTGCGCAGTATGGGATTTGACAAGGCTCTGGCGCAAACGCTTTCCCATGCGGCGCTCCTTAAAAAGTGCGGGTTCAGGCTGTTCGGCGGTTACAGAATGAATATTCTCAATTCGCTTTCCGCAAAGGTATGCGCCGATTTCGGGTTTACCGATATTACTCTTTCAATTGAGGGTTCATTAGCCGCGCTGTCCGAGATAAATTCTCCGTGTCCCGTCGGAATTGTGGCATACGGCAGGCTTCCGCTTATGCTGTTAAGGCGGTGTCCGATAGCGGACGGAAAGCCGTGCGGACGAAAAAACGCGCTTTATCCCAAAGGCGAGCCTTGCGGGGAGTGTATAAAGGACAGACGCGGGAATAATATTCCCGTTCTATGCGGAGGGAACAGCGTTGAACTGCTGAACCCCGATGTGCTTATGCTTTGCGACAAACCCGAAAAACTCGCAAAGTTCGATTTCGTGACGTTAAAATTCACTGATGAAAAAGATTTAGGGAAAATTCTCTCGATGTATAAAAACGGCGGTAAAATCAACGGAAATTTCACGCGCGGGCTATATTTCAAAGGCGCGGAATAAGAAAGGCTTATTATGAATACTCTGCTTACACAATTTGAAAACAAATGCGCTCTGCTTGAAAAAGAATTATTCGGAGCAGATGATATATTCGGCGGTTTCATTGCCGAATTTGGACGCGCCGCGGCTTTTGTTTCGGTGTGCAATATTAACGAGCAGGCTTATATTTTCAGAGCCTCCGCAAATTCCGCAAAAGAGGCGTGGCAAACAGCAAAAGAACGCGCCTCCGATTTTATCAGATCGGAGGGTTTGTCACCGCTTTGGGTAAAGGCGGATATTACGGCTGACGGCAAGAAACGGAAATATTCTGACGTGTTGAAAACTATTTCCAAATGCCGGGAGAAATTTTTTCGGCGGGGAATAGCGTTTGACAATGACCTTTGCGCGGCTGTTATTGAAACCGAACTTAACGAGTGTTCGCTTATTGACTATAAAGAGAGCAGAATTGAACTTACGGAACTCAACAAGTATTTTGCGGAAAATGATATTAAAACGCTGACGCAGTTTCCCGATGAAGTGATAGTTTTCACTTGTAAAAGCGTATTTTGCGACCAAAAAAACGCCGTGTACGAACTGTACCCGCAGGGCAGAAACTGCGGCAGGCGCATACGGGACAGCTTTGATAAAGAAACTGCCGAAAGGCTCGTCACTACATCGGCGGAATATCTCGCAATGCAGATAGGACTTGACGGCAAGTTCGATTACGGATTTTACCCTACTTGCGAAAAGCTTATCCCGGGCTATAATATCCTTCGGCACGCGTCGTCTATCTGGAGTTTGCTTTGCTCCTACAGGATAACTCACGACAGGTTTATTTTGGAGCAGGCGGAGAACGCTATAGGGTATATGCTGAAAAATATGGCGCTGAAATACCCTAAACGCGAGGGCTTGGAGAATGTGCTTTATCTCTGCGAAAAGACAAAAAACGAAGTGAAGATAGGCGGTAACGCTATAGCTATAATCGTTCTGACGGAATATATGAATGTTTTGGGGAACGATAAATATGTAAAAATCGTAAAACAGCTTGCTAACGGGATACTGGAGCTTTTCGACGAACGGAGCGGAAGTTTTTTCCACGTTTTGAAATATCCGTCGCTTGCGCCCTGCGATAAATTCAGAACGGTGTACTACGACGGCGAATGTGTGTTCGCTTTAAGCAGAGCATACGGTGTGACAAAAGACGCGCGGTACTTCAAGGCGGCGGCTATAGCTGTTGACAGATTTATCCGCGAGAACTACGAGCAGTACGCCGACCATTGGGTCGCATATGCCGTGAATGAACTGACAAAGCATATTCCGAGTGAAAAGTATCTGAATTTCGGGATTTTAAACGTTCAGTCGAATTTGGAGAAGATACTCAATACAACAACGACATATCACACATATCTTGAACTTTTGTGTGTTTCGTTTGAACTTGTGCAGAGGATAAAGGAAAAGCGTTTAAATTGCTCCGCTTTGGAGGAATTTGACGAAAAAGCGCTTGCGGACGCGATATTTTACCGTGCCGACTATATGCTGAACGGTTATTGCTATCCCGAATATGTTATGTATTTCCCGTGTCCGCACAATTCGCTCGGTGCGTTTTTCATTCGGCACGACAATTACAGAATGCGCATAGACGATGTTCAGCACTTTTGCAGCGCGTATTATTCTGTTTACAGAAATTATGAAAAGCTGGATGAAATAAGAAAACAAGACGGATAGACCTGTTTTTCATCACGCTTTAAGGAGAAGTGATATTTTATGTCCGACAGATTAAGGGCACCCGATAATTTTGCCGTTGAGGGCAAGGACGGCGCGGCGCTTTCCACATGGGATACGGTGGAGGGAGCGGACGGCTACAAATTGCAGTTTTTTACCGCCGATGAACCCGAAAGGTGCATTAAATCGCGTTATGCGCAGGATACAAAGAAAATGATACTCGGCTTTGAAAACGGCAGGGAGTATCTCGTGCGCGTATGCGCGTTTAAGTATAACGGAAATCTGGAGGAACGCGGGAATTTCACGGGGAAAATCCCGTTTACGCCTGTTTGTGTGACTTTGAAAGCGCAGGGAACTGTTTGCCTGAAAGCGGGCGAAACCGAGCAGTTGATATGCGAACAAAACGGCGAAACGCCTAATGTTCGTTATGAAACGGAAAATCCCGAAATCGCGGAAGTAAACTCCGACGGGGTAATTACCGCAAAAGCGAAAGGCGAGTGCTGTATAAACATAACGGCTGACGACGGGCAGACGTTTCGCACAAAGGTAGTTGTCGAACGCGCGCTGTCGGACGCGTTCGGCAAGGCAAGGCTTATGCTCTTAGGCGACATTATGTGCGCTGTTTATCATCAAAGAGCCGTTTCTAAATTAAATTACGATTTTAACGACGCTTTTTTGCCGATAAAGGAAACGCTGTCTAAAGCGGATTATGCTGTCGGCGTTCTCGAAACCACCTGTTACGACGCAAAGCCTTTTGAGTATGAACAACTTCGTTTGCAAGGAGGACCGCCGAACTGCAATTCGCCGTCAACATTTATATCCGCGTGCGCAAACGCGGGAATTAACGGGCTTGTGACCGCAAATAATCACAATTGCGATACGGGAAAGGCGGGTCTTGAGGCGACCGTTGACGAGATAAGACGGTGCGGACTTGACAACATCGGCACTATGGGCGATAATCCCGTTGTCGTAAAGGTGAACGGGATAAAAGTAGGAATAATCGCCTGCTGTATGATTTCAAACGGTTTGGAAAGTTCTTTCGGCGACGATATGTTTTCGGTAATTAATATTATCGGGAAATACGACGAGGATTATTTTCTGGAACTTGTAAACCGCGCGAGAGCGCTTGGCGCGGAATATGTTATCGCTTATCAGCATTGGGGCAAAATGAACTCCCTGAAACTTCTGAAAGCACAGACAGAAACCGCGAAGTTTATGGCAAATTCGGGCGTTGACCTTATTGTAGGTTCTCACCCGCACGTTATTCAAAGGTTCAGCTATATAAAGACCGACAACGGCAGTCGTGTTCCGTGCGCGTATTCTTTGGGCAACTTCCTGACGTCCATGGGCGAAATGCGCGAGAACCGCGACAGCGTTATTCTGAATGTGGAACTTACCCGCGAAGAAACGGGAAGTATAAACGCGAAACTTTCGTACATTCCGTGCATTTGCGAGAAAACGGAAAGCGGAGCCGTAGTTTGCCCCGCATTGCCTCCGCACAGCGAGGAGTGCCGCGAATCATTTATGCGCACAAAGCAGGCTTTAGGGAAACTGATAAATCATTTCCGCTACAGACCGACGGTTATGTTTTCGGGTTCTGCTATACTCTCCGATATTTTCGGAGCGGGCAGCGGTTTTCGCACGGACAAAACCGCGATGTACCTGTCGCAGATGTCGTTAGGTTCTGAAAAAAGTTTTGACCCGCCCGCAGACTGCACCGATGAAACGCTTAAACTCGAATTTACAAAGGATATTGCGGGGTATATCAAAAATACCGCGCCCGAATATCTGGCTGTCGATTTTTACACGGCGGCAAGCGTTTCCTGTCACCGCACGGATAATGTAAAGACCGAAGAACCGTGCTATTTTACAAATATAAGGCGTTTTCGCAATACGGATTTTTTTGAGAAACATTCTTATGAATTGGTGCGCGTTCACCCGCCGTTCGGCGATGACGTTTGGCGTCCGCTGATAAAACGCTACGCGCAGGTGATAAAGTCGGCTATGCCGCGCGGCAGGGTAGTGCTGTTTAGAACAAGCATTTCCGAAAAGAAGTTCATAGGCTCCGAACTTAGAGTAGCCCCCGCGCCCGAACGCCGCAACAGGCTTATTCGGGCAATGGAAGATTTGTTTATACAGATAGTTGACCCCGTTGTTATCGACCTTGCGAAATATTATTTCACAACAACGGAATTAAAAACCCCGCAGTTTGAAAAGGCATATTACGCGAACGCATACAGGGCGTTTGAAGAAGTCGCGGCTCAAAACGGCAGGCGTTACATCTATAAGCCCGACCTTGATATATGGTACGACCGCGTTTTGAATTTCTATGACAATATGACCGCGCGGTCATATCAAAGCTGGCTTTTGGATATGAAATGCGCCGCCGACAAACTTATCGCGCGTACAAACAAGGAATTTGCCGCAAAGCACCGCGGCAGAATACTCCGTATAAAACAAGCGGGCGAGTGCGACCTTTTGGCTCTTCGTGATTTCTTTAAAAATGACTACGGCGCGGAGGAAGTCGTTCGCGCCGCAGAGATAATCGCAACCCTTGAACGCGGGAATTTAAGCAAGCCTTACGAGTTTTTCGAGCCTGCGTTTAAAAATCACTACAACATTATAAAAACAATGGTTCGTCTGCTTGCGGCGGAATCAAATATCGCCGTGAACGAAATGAACGCCGAGATAGTTTTCCTCCTGCGCGGAAAACCGCAGTTCAAGCGCTATGTTGCGTCTCTCAACAGAATGACTATAGATATATGGGGCAGTTGTGTTTCCCGCGAATCCATAAATCATTGCAAGGACGCTTTCGTT
The DNA here is from genome assembly GCA_947628655.1 of uncultured Clostridia bacterium. GTDB lineage: Bacteria > Bacillota > Clostridia > Oscillospirales > Ruminococcaceae > CAG-115. The sequence goes on from CANRAS010000004.1 coordinate 84,508, forward strand.
GGGAAATACATCTTTAAGCAAGCGCCGATTTTGGCGTATGAAGATCCTATTGACATTGATTTTCCCGACGGCGCGGAGGAGTTTTGCGGGAGTTATTGGCGCAGAAGAACTATGCACGACGCGTTTGAAAGAAATGGGTTCGACGTCCTTGACGAAAGCAATTCGCAGTGGATAATGATTGATTTTTACGACCTTATCTGCTCGATGGCGGACTATAAGGGCGGGCTGTTTGAAGTCGATGATTTCATTCGCCGAACGGAATTTTACAAGAAAATCAAGAACGACTGCGTTGACTGCTATTTATTTGAAAAGCGCGATATGAAATACTGCTTTGATATGATAACGCGTTTCGCACACGAGATGTACGAGATGTACGAAAATCGCATAATTTTGATAAAAACCGACCCCAAGAACAGCTACATCACGCTTGACAACCGTCTTGTGGTGCTTGAGGACGACGGAATGTTTGAAATAAAGCGAAAGTTCATCTCGCTTTGCGAAGAACGCTTTGCAAGCGTTACGGGGTGTTATGTTATTGATATTTCCAAGCACTTCTTCTCGTCAGACAGTTTTCCGCTCGGCGGGGCGCATATCGTTCACTATGAAAGCGAATTTTACCGTCAGGCGGCGCAGTATATCTCCGAAATACTGAACGGTTCGGAAAAGAAACTGTTCAGTACGGTTGACGATAACTACTTGCTTTTACGGGGACTTAAACTCAATCGTAACAAATAAGAATTTTTACTCCAAAGGAATGGTCAGTTATGAACATCAATAAATTCGGGAATATCTCGAACGCTGTTAAGAAAACGCTGTCCGTTTTGCTTTTGCTGTCCGCCGTATCGCTTTCGGGCTGTAGAAACGGCGGCGCGGACAGTTCTCAGGACAGCGAGTTTTCGTCGTCTTCCGCCGACGGTTCAACGCATATTCCCATAGAGAGCAGTTCTGATACAAGCACGGAAACGTCATACTCTTCAAGTTCGGCTCAAAGTTCAAAGTCAAGCACGACATCATCTATAAGCAGTTCTGCCGACAGCTCGTCTGAAACATCATCAGCGCAAAGCGTCGCGTCAACGAGCGTTTCGCAGTCAAACGGGAGCGAGAACAGCAGTTCTTCCGTCATCAGTTCCGAACCCGAAGTACCGCCCGCGCCCGTCGTTATACCGAACTTTGAAGTGCCGTCGTCGCCGGGTACGAATACCGCGTCGTCCGCAAAGGGCGTTATAGATTATTCCAATGCGTCACGCGGATATATCTCCGTGAAATACACGGGTGACAGGAGCAGGGCGAAACTTATCGTGACCTGCGGCGGCAAACAGCCCGATTATACGCACGATGTATCTGTAAACGGCACGACGGATTATTTCCCGCTGTCATACGGCAGCGGAAACTATACCGTTACGCTTTACGAGAAAAACGTCGATAATTCCAAATATACCGTGGTGGTATCGGCGCAGGTGTCGGCGAATATGCAAAGTTCGCTCTCGCCGTTCCTTGTTTCAAACGCTTACTGCGATTTTGACCAAAATTCACAATGCGTTTATAAAGCCGCGGAGTTATGCGCAGGCAAAACGGAGGAAATCGACAAGATAGCGGCGATATTCAATTGGGTGACAAGCAATGTTACTTATGATTACGCGCTTGCGGGTTCGGTGCGGTCGGGATATATGCCCGATCCCGAAAAGACATACAACATACGCACGGGCATATGTTACGACTACGCGTCCTTAATGTGCGCAATGCTGCGTTCGCAGTCCATACCGACGCGGCTTGTCAAAGGCTACGCCTCTCCCGATATTTACCACGCCTGGAATGAAGTGTACACCGAACAGACAGGCTGGATAACTCCCGAACTTATGCTGAAAAACGCGGGGTACAATATCGTGGATTCCACATTTTACGCGAATACCGATGATAAAGCGCAAATATCATCGTACATATCAAATTCGGCGAACTATCAGGCGATATACTATTATTAACAGAAGGTGAAAGAGAATGATAAAGAAATTGACTTATGATGAAACCGCGTATTTCTGCGACCAGCTTGCGCTGATACTAAACGCGGGAATGACGTTATCCGACGGCATAGGAATATTGGGCGGGGACATTGAGGACAAAAAAGTAGCCTTGGTGTGCAAATCCCTGCTTAAAAGTCTGAACGACGGAAAAACGCTTTCGCAGGCGATGAACGACAGCAATGTTTTCCCCGAATACGCCGTGAAAATGACGTCGATAGGCGAAATAACGGGACGGCTTGAAAACGTTCTGAACGGTCTTTCCGAATTTTACAGCGACCGCGCGGAAATGTCGCGCGCGATACGTTCATCGGTTCTTCACCCGCTTATGCTCCTCGTGATGATGACCGTTGTAATTGTTGTACTTATTACGCTTGTTATACCGATGTTCGGAAATATTTTCGCGCAGTTTGACAGTTCTATAGGGGAAACCGTGAAAAGCACGGTTGACCTCGCATACGGCGTTGGAACGGTTATGCTTATCGTTTTGCTTGTAATAATCGCGCTTTCCATTATTATCGCCGTTCTGTTCAAAATCCCGTCAACGGGCAGGGCGCTGTCAAATTTCATCTCGGTTTTCCCTCCGACGCGCAAGATGTCAAGACGGTTTTCGCTCTCAAAGGTTTCGGGAGCGGTGAGTATGATGGTTTCTTCGGGAATAGCCCCCGATGAAATAATGGAAAACGCGGCAAAACTCGTAGACGACAAGAAACTTTCGGCAAAACTTATGGAGTGCCGTCAGAGAGTGCTTGACGGCGAGTATTTCGCCGACATTATCTCCGAATCGGGAATTTTCCCGACAATGGCGGCGCGTTCGCTTAAAATAGCGTACAGTTCGGGTTCGTTTGAAAAGGCATGGAAAAAAATATCGGAGCAATGCGGCGAGGCGGCAATGGACACCGCGTCAAGCATAGTTTCGTTTATCGAACCCGCTATTGTCATTGCTCTTACAACGGTTATCGGCGCGATTTTGCTGACTGTAATGCTTCCGCTGATGAACATAATGTCCATATTGGGCTAGCGGACAGCAGGGAAGTGATATTATGAAAATTACGGCAAGAAAAGTGCTGTCCTACGCGGTGCCGTGCGTTCTGCTGGCGGCAATGCTGATATGGTTCGTCATATCGGTAAAGTCCGCCGACGCTTCAAGGAGCGAACGCGAACTTACGGCGCTGAAAAATTCCGTGGAAAACAGCATTACAATGTGCTATGCGTTTGAGGGGGCTTATCCCGAAAGCGTTGAATATCTCGTTTCAAATTACGGGCTTATTTTTGACAATGACAAGTATATCATTCACTATGACGTATTTGCCCCAAATCTTCGCCCGACCGTGGTTGTTTTAGAAAGGCAGACATAACGTGAAAAAGTATAAGAATAACAGCTTAACAGATGTGATAAGCACTATAGGAAGTATGACGCTGTTCCTGTTGTTTACGGGCTGTCTTTTGATGATGATAGCAGTCGCGGCGGGAACATACGACCGCATAAACGCAGGCTTTGACAAGACGTTCGGCGCGTCCGCGTCATTGAGATATATCTCAAACAAATTAAAAAGCGCCGACGAAGTGAAAATAGAAAACAGCGGTAAGGTTCTGTATCTTGAGGGCGGCGGCATTACCGACATAATTTATTTCGATAAAAACGCGCTGTACGAGAAAAGCGTTTCCGATACGGACGAAAAAACGCTTGACGGCGGGAATAAGCTGTTTGAACTTTCGGATATGAACGTTTCCGAACAAATGGGGCTTTATCAGATAACAGTATCGCATAACGGCGAAAAGAACTCTACATTTGTAAGAAGGTGAGCGCACTGAAAACGGCAATCAAAAAACGGCATACGGTCAATCTGTTTTTTACGGAACTTATAATCGCGCTGTTGTTTTTCAGCATTTCGGGCGCGGTTATATTCCGAGTGTTTGTGTCGGCGGATAAAAAGACTCGCGAGAGTATGAAAAAGGAAAACGCTATTATATGCGCACAGTCCATAGCGGAAGTTTATTCCGAAACGGCAGATATTGACAAGACATTCGATATTGTGTTTTCCGACAGCGGAGTTGTGAAAAGCGATACGGAGCGCGGAATTACGCTTGACAAGTATTGCAAGCCCGCCGCCGACGGTGAAATATCGCTTACAGTATCCGAACTTCGCGAGGATAAGGCGAGCGGAACGCTGTCGCGCCTTACGCTTGTTTTTACAAGCGGGGACGAGGAAATTTATTCGCTTGAATGTTCGGCATATAAGTCCGTCGGAGGTGCAGATGATGAATAAAAGTGAAAAGTCCCATTCGACGGGAATGGGAGTGGGTTATGTTTCGGTAATGCTCATCTTCGCGGTTATCTGTCTTATGATATTCGCGGTGCTGAGTTTCAAAGCCGCTCTGTCAAATAAAACGCTGAACGAACGCAGCGGGGAATTTTTGAAACAATACTACTTAGCCGATACCGCCGCGAAAGAAACGTTAGCCAAGATTAATGACCGCGCGGGTGAATTGAAAGGCTCTCCGTTCTTTGAGGAGGAGTTTATAGACGCATTAGGCGAAATTGACGGCGTAAGCGCTGAAAGCAAAAACGGCGGTGTAGCTGTAAGTTTCACCTCGCCGATAAACGAACGGCAGGAGATTGCCGCAGAACTTTTATTTACAAGCGACGGGAATTATACTGTCAATAAATGGCAAAGCTGTACAATGGGCGATTGGGACAATACAAATTCCGACATTCATGTTTGGGACGGCACATTTTGAGCGAGGAGGCAAAATGATATGGAATTGCATGATATACTAAGCACGGCGGTTTCCGATAACGCGTCGGATATATTTATAGTGTCGGGCGCGGAACTCAGTTACAAATCAAACGGCAGGCTTGTGAAAATAAACGCCGCGCCGCTCCCGCCCGCGGAAACCAAAGTTTTGGCAAACGAACTTTTTAAGTTAGGCGGGTTTAATTACGACATTGAAAATATGCCCGAACAGGAAAAAGACTTTTCTGTGTCTATTATGGGAATGGGGCGTTTTCGCGTTAATATTTATAAACAACGCGGTTCGTATGCGGCGGTACTAAGATATGTTCCGTTTGAACTTCCCGACGCAAAATCTTTGGGAATACCCGATAATGTAATGGATATTTCCAAATCCAAAAACGGCATTGTGCTTGTCACGGGACCTGCGGGCAGCGGAAAATCGACAACGCTGTCCTGTATGATAGACCATATAAACAAAACGCGTTCGGGGCATATAATTACGATAGAGGACCCTATTGAATTTCTTCATAAACATTCTAAGTGCATAATAAGCCAGCGCGAAATTTCCATTGATACGGAATCTTACTTAAACGCTCTGCGCGCCGCGCTCAGGCAGTCGCCCGATGTAATTCTTCTAGGTGAAATGCGCGATTACGAAACTATCAGCACGGCGATGACCGCCGCCGAAACAGGCGAATTAGTTCTTTCCACTCTGCACACGCTCGGCGCGGCAAACACGATAGACAGAATTATCGACGTGTTCCCGATAAATCAGCAGCACCAAATCCGCATACAGCTTTCAATGGTGCTGAGGGCGGTAGTTTCTCAACAGCTTTTGCCCACGGTTGACGGCGGACTTGCTCCCGCATTTGAGATTATGACGATGAACAGCGCGATTAAAACGCTTATCCGTGACGAAAAAACTCACCAGATAGATACGATACTTCAATCTACTTCGGGTATGCAGACTATGGATAACTGTATCCTGCAAATGTACCGCGACGGCATTATAACAGCGGATACGGCGGTTGACTATGCTTACAACGCCGATATAATGAGAAAGCGCATTGGTTAAGTTTCATAAAAAAACGCTGTTAAATTCTTATAAAATGTACATACCGTTTTGTTGAAAACCTGTTGACAAATCGTAAAATCTGTATTATAATGTAATTAGTAGAATAATATCTTTGAGGCGAATTGTATCTTTCCACAAAATTCCTCAAGATATAGTGGTTTATGGAGGTGGCAATTATGGCTGACGATAATCAGAAAAGGAAAAAACCGAAAAAGGGCAAAGCCGCGTTTATGTTTGCGTTTGCCGTAACGGTCCTCAGCTCTCGCGCAGCATCTGTTGCGGCGTCAGCAGCACCGGTAGATGAAGACGATTTCGACACACTTTCGACAAACGGATACGAACAGCAAAACGGCGAAAAGCAGGGATACAGCAAGCTTGCGCACAATGTGTACAAGGCAACCGATGAGGCGAGTGCCGTAAACGACTTTACAGCGTCGTTGAACGCAACCCGCGATTATGTTTTGTTCACAAACACATTGAATTCCTTGAATCATGTTGAAGGTAATGTTTGCGCTAGTAAAGTATCTAACTTGTGCGAATTGAAGTACAGCAATGTTGTGCAGTATTCAAGCATAGGCAACGGCGTTTATACCATGTACTTGGCGGAGCCTACCGATTTCGGCGCTCAATTGAATGTTGACGTTCAAAATCTTAAAGACGGCGACAAGTTTGAACTCGTTTTGGGGTTTGACTTTGAGGTCGTTGATAACGGCAGCGCCAATCAGCTGGCGTTCCGCGTTGGTGATAAGACTTACGCTATTGACTGCGGCGGAAAGAAAGACAATGTTATTCTTCGCCGTGCGACCGCTGAAGATAAGTTCGCTAATATACAGGGCGTACTTGACAGAGCGGCTGCGGCAGGGCAGGCGCTGATTGATGATTTGAGTTTTGACGCTGAAAGTTCATCGGTTTCTTTGTCCGACGCTGTTCAGTCGATTAAATCGGGCGAGGTAAAGCCGGGCGATACGCTCGTTGTTAATGTTCACGCTAACGACCTTCAGAACAATTCCGATAACCTTACATATTTGCTTGCCAACAACGGCGGTGTGCAGGTTATTGTAAATGTAATTACTGACGGTGTTGACAATGTTTATTTCGGCAATGCGCTGAACGATAGCGTCGGCGGGCAGAATACCGCATGGCTCAAGAGCGCGGCAAACGTAACGTTCAACTTCGGCGCATACACGGGAAATATCACAACCGCGCACAACGGCGGTACGTTCGTTGCTCCTTACGCTAAATTCTTTAACGAAGGCGTAATCTGCGGCAGCGTTATTGCCGATGATGTCAAGATGAACAACGAGATACACCAGATTACTCCCGAGTCTGAGAAAATAGACGAGGACGATGGTACTCCTACTCCCGAACTTCCCGACATGGACGTTGACGACGGCGAGGACGACACCGACACCGATACCGATACGGACACAGACGATGATACGGATACAGATACTGATACTGACACAGACACGGATACCGACACAGACACGGATACCGATGACGATACCGATACGGACACAGATACCGATGCTGATATAGACGCAGATACGGACACTGACACGGATACCGATACGGACACTGATACAGATACGGACACGGATACTGATACCGACACGGACACAGATACCGACACAGATACGGATACTGATACAGACACGGACACCGATACTGATACGGACACAGATACCGATACTGATACGGACACCGACACAGATACGGATACCGACACGGATACTGACACCGATACTGATACGGACACGGATACAGATACCGACACGGACACAGATACAGACACCGATACGGATACAGACACCGACACAGACACGGACACCGATACCGATACAGATACTGACACGGATACTGACACAGATACCGATACGGATACTGACACGGACACAGATACCGATACTGACACGGATACGGATACCGATACAGATACGGATACTGACACGGATACAGATACCGACACAGACACAGATACCGATACTGACACGGATACCGATACCGACACGGACACAGATACCGATACGGATACGGACACCGACACAGATACGGATACCGATACTGACACGGATACAGACACCGACACGGATACTGATACCGACACGGACACAGATACGGATACCGATACAGATACAGACACCGATACTGACACGGATACGGATACCGATACCGACACGGATACGGACACAGATACTGACACGGATACGGATACCGACACGGACACAGATACAGACACCGATACTGATACGGACACAGATACGGATACCGACACAGATACGGATACCGATACCGACACGGACACAGATACCGATACTGACACGGATACTGATACCGATACTGACACAGATACTGATACCGATACCGATACTGACACGGATACGGATACTGACACCGATACAGATACGGATACCGACACGGACACAGATACTGATACTGATACAGATACGGACACAGATACGGATACGGATACCGACACGGACATAGATACAGACACCGATACCGATACCGATACAGATACGGATACTGATACCGATACTGACACGGATACCGATACAGATACCGACACGGACACAGATACTGATACGGACACCGACACAGATACGGATACCGATACTGACACTGACACGGATACCGATACTGACACTGACACGGATACAGATACCGACACGGACACGGATACTGACACCGATACAGATACGGATACCGATACTGACACGGACACAGATGTTGATGTTGACGGCGATACTGTTGAGGATTCGGACACCGATACGGATACTGATTCTATCGAAATAGACGATGATGAAGTTCCTCTCGGCGATACACCTCCCGTGGACGATACTGACGGAATTGACATTGACGACGATGACGTACCGCTCGGCGATACTCCGACATTCGATGATGATACAGACGGTATTGACATTGAGGACGATGATGTTCCGCTTGGTGCTAATCCTTACACGGGCGTTCAAGATTCTTCGATGGGTCTGGCGGCAGGCGCGGCGGCTGCGGCTCTTGCTATGGGAATAACCGCAAAGAAACACAAGGACAGCAAGGATAACAAGTAAACTTCATAAACCCCTCCCCATACGGGGAGGGGTTTTCCTGTTAAATTGAGATAGTTCCCCACACGGGGAGGAGTTTTCTTTAAAATTGAGATTAGTCCTCCACATACGGGGAGGAGTTTGTGTTAAATTAAGATAGTCCCTCCCCGTGCGGGAGGGATTTTTCTATAATCAAGAGTAACTATAAACAAAAAAGCAGCCGCCAAAGCGACTGCTTTAAAATTCGGTTGTCGGAATACCGCCGTTTGAGTACAACGGCATTATGTACCTCAATGGGAAACGACCATTACACGCGCATATCAAGAACCGTCCCTCTGCCGTCAGGGGAGGGCATATTGTCCAACATTTCCGTGATAGCCTCCATAGACTGTTCGGAAGCATCCATGGTCTTTTTCAGCATTCCGACCGCCAAACTGCTCTGGATATTATCCATAGCCATTGCCATTGCGGTTGATGCAATTTCCATTTCCATAGCACAAACCTCCTTTACCTATTACCATTATAACACATCCAGCGTCACTTGTCAAGGATAATTTTTGATGTTTTTGAAAAAAATGAATAATTTCACGATAAAATCACTTGATTTTTTGGAAAATATGTAGTATAATATATTTGTAGTATAGTGAACTGCCGCACGGCATTGTCATTAGGACAAATTATTTAATTAAGGAGCTTTTTAAAATGGAAAATAATATTCTCCTTGAAAGCGGAACAAACGAGCTTGAAGTACTTGAATTTGTGGTGGGTACTCAAAACTTCGGCATTAACATTGCCAAAGTAAACGAAATTATGAATTACAAGCCGATGATCCCCGTTCCCGATTCTCCGCCTGAATTTGAGGGAGTGTTTACGCCGCGTGATAAAGTTATTTCTGTTATCGACCTGCATAAGGTGCTTAACAAAGAAAGCACCGACAAGAGCCACGATTTGTTGATTATATGCAGTTTCAACCAAATGGACGTCGGTTTCCACGTTTCGTCCGTCAAGGGTATTCAGCGTATTTCGTGGGAGGATATTGAAAAACCGCCGAGAATTTCGGGCGACGGTACGAATAATATCGCCACGGGTATCGCAAAGCTGTCAGACAGAATTATACTTATCCTTGACTTTGAGAAAATCGTTTCCGACATCAACCGCTCCGCTGTTATCGACGCGACAGGCGCTACAATGGTTGATGCCTCCAAGGCAGACAAGCATATTGTTATCGCCGAGGATTCTCCGTTCCTTAATACGCTTATCCAGAATACGCTTGCGGAGGCGGGCTATAAAAATGTCGTTTCTTTTGAAAACGGCAAGGACGCGTGGGATTACATAAGCGGTCACAAAGATTTGGGCGGTGATATTCTCGAACACATCTCCTGCCTTATTTCCGATATTGAAATGCCTCAAATGGACGGTCATAATCTTACAAAGCGCATTAAAGACGATGAAGTCCTGCACCGTATCCCCGTATACCTGTTCTCGTCGCTTATCAATGAGCAGATGAGAATAAAAGGCAATAGCGTCGGTGCGGACGCACAGTTCTCCAAACCGCAAATCGGCGCGCTTATCAATTACATTAACGAACATATCTGATAAAGCAAAGGTTCTCCCCGTTTCGGCGGGGAGATTTTTGCGCTTATTTCGTGGTGGAATTAAAAATCCTGCAATATATATTGACTAATTCAAAAAAAAATGATATAATAGGAAAAGAGTGTTATACTTCAATATTGATGAAAGAGGGTATTACTATGACTAAAATTGATGTATTTTCGGGCTTTTTGGGAGCCGGAAAGACCACTCTGATAAAGAAACTTCTTAAAGAGGGTTACAACAATGAAAAGCTGGTGCTTATCGAAAACGAATTTGGCGAGATAGGCATTGACGGCGGATTTATGAAAGACGCGGGTATCGAGATAACCGAAATGAACCAAGGGTGTATTTGCTGTTCGCTCGTCGGAGATTTCGGAAAAGCGCTTGAAAAGGTGCTGGACGAGTTTTCTCCCGACAGAATTTTAATAGAGCCGTCGGGGGTAGGAAAACTGTCTGACGTTATCAAGGCGGTTTTGAACATCGGAAGTGACAGGATAGTTCTCAACAGCTACACGACCGTTGCGGACGCTACTAAAATTAAGATGTATATGAAGAACTTCGGCGAATTTTACAAAAATCAAGTGGAAACCGCCAAGACGATAGTTCTTTCGCGTACTCAGAAATTGTCCGAGGAAAAATTGGACGAGGCTGTAAAAATGATCCGTGAACTGAACGGACACGCTACGATAGTCACCACCTGTTGGGACGATATAAGCGGCGCGCAGATTTTATCAGCAATGGAAACGGAAAACAAATTCGCCGATGAACTGCTTAAAGATGAGGATATTTGTCCCGTGTGCGGACATTCTCACCACGACCACGACGAACACGAACATCACCACGACCACGACGAACACGAACATCATCACGATCACGACGAACACGAACATCACCATGACCACGACGAACACGAACATCACCACGACCACGACGGCGATGAGTGCTGCTGCGGTCACGACCACGACCATGACGAACATCACCATCATCACCATCACGCGGACGAAGTGTTTACGTCTATCGGAATTGAAAGCGCGAAGAAGTTCACGAAAGCGGAATTGGAAAATGCTCTTTCCAAACTTTCAAGCGAAGAGTTTGGCGTAGTACTGCGCGCAAAGGGGATTGTGCCGTCGGCAGACGGAAACGAGTGGTATCACTTTGACTTTGTTCCCGAAGAATACGAGATAAGAAACGGTTCGGCGGACGTAACAGGCAGAATGTGCGTAATCGGTTCTAAACTTGTTGAGGATAAGATAAAGGCTTTGTTTGGGGTGTAAAAAATGGAGTTACCCGTATATTTAATGACAGGTTTCTTAGAAAGCGGAAAGACGTCGTTTATCCTTGAAACCTTGAACGACAAGCAGTTCAGCAGGGGCGAGAAAACTCTTGTTATCGCCTGCGAACAGGGCGAAGTCGAGTTTGACGAGCGTATTCTCAAAGCGTCCAAGTCCGTAGTCGAGTTTATCGAAAACGAGGAGGATTTCAACGAAGAAAACCTCTCCGCTCTCGTAAAAAAACACTCTCCCACACGAATAATGCTTGAATACAACGGTATGTGGAGCTTGCGCAATATGGCGCAGAAAGCCCCGAAAGACTGGATATTCTATCAGATATTTATGTTCGTAAATCACGAAACGTTCGATATGTATATGAACAATATGCGCCAGCTAATATCGGACGATATAGCGGTGTCGGATATAATTATCTTTAACCGCTGTGAGCCGGGCAAAGTGGATAAAAAACGCCTAAGACGCGCCGTGAAAGCCGTCAATCCGCGCATTGATATGATGTTTGAGTATGTAAACGGCGAGGTTGAACAAGGCTTTCAAGGCGATGATGAAATGCCGTTTGACGTAAACGCAGACCCTATAGAGGTAGTTCACGAAGACTTCGGCTTGTGGTATATCGACATCATGAGCAACGCGCCGCGATATATCGAGAAAAACGTCCATGTTCGCGGAATGGTGTTCAGAGCCTCAAATATTCCGAAAGGATACTTTGTGATTTCGCGCAGAGCAATGACGTGCTGTGCCGATGATATTCAGGTCGTCGGAATACTCGTTAAAACTCCCGATGAGGCTAAATTCAAGGACGGCGATTGGGTGGAGGTCAAGGGCAAAATAGTCGCTGAAAAACAGCAATGCTATAAGGGCGTAGGACCCGTTCTGCTTGCCGACTTCATAGCCCCGACCGAAAAAGCCGAAAGCGAACTTGTATATTTTAACTGAGGAGAATTTATGAGAAAAGCGTTTTACGCGTCGCTGTGTTGGGAGGGCGCACAGGGCGGGGGACTGTACGCGGACGACACGGGGCTTGTTTTCCGTGCGCGGAAACTTACGATACCCGACAAGTTAAAGTGCATTAAAATGCCGTATTCCGAGATAAAAACGGCAAATGCCTGCCGTGCGCTGATTTTTCCCGCTGTGACGATTTCTCTGACAAACGGCGTGAAATACAAGATAATCGTATTCAACCGCAAAACGCTTTTCGCAATTCTAAGGTCAAAAAATGTGGTTACGGCAAAGTAACGGTTTGGTTTAAACGGCAATGGCAGGGAAAGGAAACAGAAAAGCTATGAAATTACGGTTTCACAACGCGAAAATTCTCACAATGGAGAATGACAGCATAATCGAGGGAGAACTCCGCACCGACGGCGGTAAAATCTCCTATGTCGGCGAAAAAACGGACAGTTCCGAAAAGTTCGACCGCGAGATAGATTTGAACGGCGACTTGATTATACCCGGATTTAAGGACGCGCATACTCACACCGCGATGACGTTTTTGCGCTCGTTTGCGGACGACCTTCCGCTTAACGACTGGCTTTATCAGCAGGTTTTTCCGCACGAGGCGAAACTCACCGAAGAGGCGGTGTATGTGTTCACAAAACTTGGGAATATGGAGTACCTCACAAGCGGAATTACCGCGTCTTTCGATATGTATATGAAACTTCCTGCCTACACAAAAGCGTGCGCGGATATGGGATTTCGCACGGTATTATGCGGTTCTATAAACGATTTCGGCGGAACTGTTGACGGGATTGAGGAAGAATACAATACATATAATTCGTATGACCCGCTTATTTCCTATCAGCTTGGCTTTCACGCGGAATACACGACAAAGCGGGAGATACTTGAGGGAATGGCAAAACTTTCCCAAAAATACAAAGCCCCGCTTTACGCGCATAACAGCGAAACGAAAGCGGAAGTTGCGGGCTGTAAGGAGCGTTACGGAATGACGCCGACTCAGCTTTTCGACAAACTCGGAATGTTCGAGTACGGCGGTGGAGGATTTCACTGCGTATGGTTTGACGAGCGCGATATGGAGATTTTCCGCGATAGGGGGCTGTATATGGTGACAAATCCCGCGTCTAATCTGAAACTCGCAAGCGGAATAGCGCCTATTTGCGGGATGAAACGCCATGGTATGAAGAATTTCGCGATTGGAACGGACGGCGCGGCGTCCAACAACTGCCTTGATATGTTCCGTGAGATGTTCCTTGTCGCGGGACTTCAAAAAATGCGCGAGGAGGACGCGGCGGCTTGCCCCGCGTCTGACGTTCTGGAAATGGCGACAAAAGGCGGAGCGCTTGCAATGGGACTTTCAGAATGTGATGTTCTCGCACGGGGCAAATGCGCGGATTTCGCGGTTATTGATTTATCTCAGCCGAATATGCGTCCGTTCCATAATATCGCCAAAAATCTCGTTTACGCAGGTTCTAAGCAAAATGTGCGAATGACGGTTGTAAACGGGAAAATTCTCTATGAAAACGGAGAGTTCACGACGGTTGACAAAAACGAAATATACGAACGCGCAGAAAAAATTGCGCGGGAAATTTGCGGGGACTGACTATGGAACTTAAAAAGTATTTTAAAAAGGGCGAACTTATCCCTGCTGTTGTGCAGGATTATGAAACGGGCGAAGTGCTTATGCTTGCGTATATGAACGAGGAGAGCCTGAAAAAAACGCTTGAAACGGGCTATACATGGTTTTGGAGCAGGTCAAGGCAGGAATTGTGGAACAAGGGCGCGACGTCGGGTCACGTTCAGCGCGTTATTGAGATTTACGGCGACTGCGATGATGATACTTTGCTGGTTAAGGTCGAGCAGACAGGCGCGGCTTGCCATACGGGCAACAGGACGTGCTTTTTTAACAGGATAAAATAACAGGAGGAAACACAATGAGCAATGCTTTCAAGGAAATGTACGATGTGATTACAGACCGCAGGGCAAACCCGCAGGAGGGTTCTTACACCTGCTATCTTTTCGACAAGGGACTTGATAAAATACTCAAAAAGTGCGGCGAGGAATGTACAGAAATGGTAATTGCCGCTAAAAACAAGGATAATGTTGAACTTGCGAACGAGATAAACGATTTGTTTTATCACGTTGCCGTGCTTATGGCTGAAAACGGACTTTCCGTAGAGGAAGTCGAGGAAATTATGCGCGAACGCAGTAAAAAGATAGGAAATTTAAAGCAGTTCCATGTCAGCGACCACAATACTTGATATTCTGAAACGAGAATTAATTTGTAATAAATCGCGGAAAATTTCTCAAAATATATTGCATTTTTGTGGAAAGTGTGGTAAAATAAATATGGATTATTAATCCTAATTTTAATAAAAAGGAGAATATTTTATGTTGGTTTCAGCTAAAGAAATGTTGAATAAGGCTCGTGACGGAAAGTATGCGGTAGGTCAGTTCAACATCAACAACCTTGAGTGGACAAAGTCCATTCTCCAGACGGCAGAGGAATTGAAAAGCCCCGTTATACTGGGCGTTTCCGAGGGCGCAGGCAAGTATATGTGCGGTTATAAGACCGTTGTCGGTATGGTAAACGGTATGCTTGAGGAGATGAAGATAACAGTTCCTGTCGCTCTTCACCTTGACCACGGCTCTTATGAGGGCGCGCTGGCATGTATAGCCGCGGGTTTCTCCTCAATAATGTTTGACGGTTCTCACTACGCAATCGACGAGAACGTTGCTAAGACCAGCGAACTCGTTAAGATCTGCAATGAAAAGGGTCTTTCTCTTGAGGCAGAGGTAGGCGCTATCGGCGGCGAAGAGGACGGCGTTATCGGCAAGGGCGAATGTGCCGACCCCGCAGAATGTAAAAAGATTGCCGACCTCGGTGTTACAATGCTTGCCGCAGGTATCGGCAACATTCACGGCAAGTACCCCGACAATTGGGAGGGACTTTCGTTTACAACTCTTGAGGCTGTTAAGAAAGAAGTCGGCAATATGCCGCTCGTTCTGCACGGCGGTACGGGTATCCCCGAAGAACAGGTAAAGAAAGCTATCTCTCTCGGCGTTGCTAAGGTAAACGTAAATACCGAGTGCCAGCTTTCGTTTGCCGCAGCTACAAGAAAGTACATCGAAGAGGGCAAGGATTTGCAGGGCAAGGGCTTTGACCCGCGCAAACTGCTCGCTCCCGGCGCAGAGGCTATAAAGGCTACTGTCAAGGAGAAAATGGAGATGTTCGGCTCTATAGGCAAGGCATAATAGTAATACTGATTGATATTATTAAGCAGGGGCGTGTAAAACCGCCCTTGCTTTTTAAAATAGTGCAATTTTGTGCAAAAAATAAGCGAGATTGAAAAAATCCCTTGAAAAAATTGTATATCTATGTTATAATTAATAATAGGGCAAAATCGCTGTTGTTCTTGCTTGGCGGGATTGCTCAAAGTAATGCCGAAAATTTTCGGCACGGAATTTAAGAAGTTTAGAGGTTTAAAAATGAATATTGCTGTTGTAGGGCTGGGGCTTATAGGCGGTTCGATTTGCAAGGCTCTGAAAGCTAACACATTCTACCATATAATGGGAATTGACAATGACCAGTCGGTGATAAAGAAAGCGCTCGACGCGGGCGCGATTGACGAGGAGATAACGGTTGACAGACTTAGTGAAGTTAATTTAACTATTGTTGCGCTGTATCCCGAAACGATTGTGAAATTCATCGAAGAAAACGCCGGCCGTTTCCGCGCGGGTTCAATTGTAATGGACACTTGCGGAATAAAGGGTTATATTGTAAGAAACTGCGCGCCCGTCCTTGAAAAAAAAGACGTAGTGTTTATCGGAACGCACCCGATGGCGGGTACGGAACATTCGGGTTTTGATTACGCGACCGCCGATTTGTTCAACGGAGCGAGTTTTATCATCACTCCTACCGAAAACACCCCGCAGATAGCGATTGACCTTGTTTCAACATTGGGAGCGTGTATGAATTTCGGAAAAGTGGTTATATCTACGCCCGAACAGCACGACGCGAATATAGCATATACTTCACAGCTTTGTCATCTCGTGTCAAATGCGTATGTCAAAAGCCCGTCGCTGTTTCGCGCGGACGGATTTTCGGCGGGAAGTTTTCTAGACCTTACAAGAGTAGCGTACCTCAACGAGAAAATGTGGTCGAGCCTGTTTATGTGCAACAAAGAGGCTTTGCTGTTTGAGGTGAACAATATTCTGAAAGTAATCACGGAATACCGCGACGCTATGGAGAATAACGATATTGACACCCTCCGCGAACTTCTGAAAGCGGGACGTGAACTTAAAGAAAAGAGTATGGAATTTTACGGACAGGAGCGCAAATAATGTCTGACAACAAACAGCACGGTGTTGGATATACTGTTTCATTGTGCGGAGTTATGAGCGCTTTGGCGCTGGCGCTGATGTTTATGATGGGTATGGTGCCGTCGTTTGAGTATATCAGCCCCGCGATAGGCGGTATACTGATATGGGTCGTGCGAAAAAATCTCAGCATAAAATACGGGCTTGTAAGCTATATCGCTGTAAGCGTTCTGGCGCTGTTTGTAGTGCCGAACTATGAGGCGACAATGATGTTTATACTTTTGCTCGGATATTATCCGATAATTCGGGAATTTCTGCAAAAGATAAAGCCAAAGGTGCTGAGGTTAGCCGTGAAAGTGCTGATTTACGCGGGCGCGTCCGTTTTGGCGTATACACTTTTAATTCGCCTTTTCGGAATGGATTATCTTGAAGATACGACGTTCGGAAAATACACGTCGCTTATCCTGCTCGGAATGGGCGGGCTTGTGTTTATAATGTACGACTTTTTTCTCGGCTTGTTTGACCCGATATATGACCGTGTTATCAAACCGAAAATACAGAAAAGGCTGAAGTGATGATAGTTTAATTTTAAGGAGTAAAGAATGTCTGACAGAATACCTGCAAGAGCGGACGTTTCCGCCGAAAACAAATGGTCAATTGAAGATATTTACGCCTCTGACGAACTTTGGGAGAAAGACCTCGCCAAAGCAGGGGAGTATGCGGAAAAAATAGAAAGCTACCGCGGAAAACTTCGCGGGAGCGCGGAGGCATTGCTCGAATATTTCAAGCTGGACGATGAACTTACGCTGTTGTTTGACAGCCTTATAAATTATGCTCAGCGAAAAAGCGACGAGGATACGCGCGTTGCAAAATATCAGGATATGTGCGGAAGAATGGAAATGCTGTTCGTGAAAATATCACGAGCGTCCGCGTTTGCCGTGCCCGAAATTCTTGAAATTTCCGATGAACGCATAGAGCAGTTTTTGAAAGAAGAACCCGCGCTTGAACTTTACAGAAAGGCGCTTTACAGAATACGGCGCAGACGCGCGCATATCCTGTCCGAAAACGAGGAGCGTTTAATGGCTCTGGCGGGGGAGATGATGGGTTCGCCCGAAACGATTTACTCAATGTTCAACGACGCGGATTTGAAATTTCCCGACGCGGTTGACAAGGACGGAAATCTTCATCAAGTGACGCACGAAAGTTATATTCCTCTCGTTCAAAATCCCGACAGAACGCTTAGGAAATCCGCGTTTGACGGACTTTATCACACATACGAGAATTTCAAGAACAGTTCAGCCGAAATGCTTTCGGCGCAGGTGAAAACGCTTGTGTTCCGCGCGAGAGCGAGAAAATATCAAAGCACGCTCGAAATGGCGCTCGACCAGAACGAGGTTGACACAAAGGTTTACCGCAGTCTTATCGACGCTGTTCACGATAATATGGGGCTTATGCACCGGTATGTAAAACTGCGCAAAAAAGCATTGGGACTGTCAGAACTTCACGCGTATGACCTTTATACGCCGATTGTTGAGGGCGTAGAGGACAATGTTCCGTTTGAGCAGGCAAAGCGCGAGGTTCTGGAAGCGTTAGCGCCTATGGGTGAGGATTACCTCAAAATATTCCGCGAGGGACTTCAAAACGGCTGGATAGACGTCCTCGAAAACGAAGGCAAGCGCAGCGGCGCATATTCGGCGGGCGCGAAAGTCCACCCGTTTGTACTGCTGAACTATAAGAATACGCTGAATTGGGAGTTTACGCTCGCTCACGAAATGGGTCACGCGATACACTCTTATTTGTCAAACAAAAATCAGCCGACCGTGTATTCCGATTACGTTATCTTCGTAGCCGAAGTAGCGTCAACCTGCAACGAGAGCCTGCTTATGCAGTATCTTTTGAATAATACAACGGATAAAAAGCGCAAAGCGTTCCTTGTAAATTACTTCTTGGAGCAGTTCAGAACAACTCTTTACAGACAGACGATGTTTGCGGAGTTTGAACTTATGATAAACGAGAAAGTCGAACGCGGCGAACCTCTGACCGCCGAAAGCCTTTGCGCGATGTATCATCAGCTTAACGCCGGCTATTACGGCGAAGATTTGATAGTCGACAAAGAACTCGATATGGAATGGGCGAGAATACCGCATTTTTACTATGATTATTACGTTTACCAATATGCGACGGGTTTTTCCGCGGCGATAGCGCTGTCTGGGAGAATACTCGACGAGGGAGACCGCGCCGTCAAGGATTATATAGGATTTTTAAGCGCAGGCTGTTCGTCCGACCCGATAACGATTTTAAGGGGCGCGGGCGTAGATATGGCGTCAAAAAAGCCGATAGAGGACGCGCTAAAGCTGTTCAGCAATCTTCTTGACGAAATGGAAGAACTATTAAACTGAATTTGGAGAGATTTAAAGTGTATTCAGATATAAAAAACGTTGCGAAAGAATTTTGTGATAAACTGCCTAAGCCCGCAATTATAATGGACGACAGTTTTAACTGCGTTTACAGTAATTGTCCGCGCCTTATCAAAGTCGGAAATTCTATGACGCAGGTTTTTATGAATACTCTTACCAATACGATAAAAGAAACTACCGTTACAATTGCTTTGATAAAAGGGGTTTATTACAGCGCGCGGGTGATACCGATTGATGAATTGCTGTTTATTGTGGAACTTTTTGACGAGCCGACAATACATTCTTTGTGCGAAAACACAAATTTCTATGAAAGAATTTATACTGTTGCGGAACAGGTGGAACACAGTACAGGCGCGCTGTGGTCGGCGTGCGATATTATTACAGGAAAAATTGATTACAGAAATGATGTACACTCGGTTTTACAAAACGTTTTGGATTTTAAGAAATATCTTTTAAACATCAGTTCTGTAACGACAAATATTACAGAATACGCCAATATGGTTTTTCCCGAAAAAGGTTCAGAACCCGCTTTGATCAATATAAAGCAAATCGCGGCGGAAATGGTTGAGCGATGCAATACATTGCTCGCTCCGTCAAGAAGATACATAGATATTTTGTTTGACGATGAAGAGTTATACATCAAAGCCCACACAAGGTATGTGATAAGCGCATTGATAAACGCGCTGCAAAACGCTTTGCTGTATTCTCCGAAAGCGTGTGTGCCGAATTTAAATATACGGCACAGCATTATCGAAAATAAACCAATGGCAGTTATTCAGATTACAAACGAGAATAATATGTGCATTGATAAAAAGCACGGAGATGATTTGCTTAGGAATTTTACAAGTCAGCGTTCGGGTTTAGGTATTCCGATTATAAAGCGGTTTGTGAATATGTGCGGCGGGACTTTTTCGATTGATGACAATGACGGCAAGGTTTGTTTGATAATGAATTTGCCTGCTGTTTCGGATACTGATACTTTAAACGGCGCTGCCGCGGTGAATACCGACAAGTTTGTGCTTTATACTACGAGAGTTCCCGATATTATAATGCTTAAAATGATGGAAGTGAACGCTCTGTTTAGTTAAAGTCAGGTGTTTTGCAATATTCAGTTTGTTTTCACCTTGCTTTCATACTCGAACGGTATAATATAGAATAAAATGGGTTAGTCTTATTTTTCTTGTTAAATAACCTTAATAATGAACATATA
Source organism: uncultured Clostridia bacterium (assembly GCA_947628655.1). Taxonomy (GTDB): domain Bacteria; phylum Bacillota; class Clostridia; order Oscillospirales; family Ruminococcaceae; genus CAG-115. Next base: position 105,160 of record CANRAS010000004.1, read on the forward strand.
AGGAGTTATAAGATGATTAAGTTACTTGTTGTAGATGATGAAGAGAATATCCGCGAGGTACTAAAGGAATATGCGGAGTTTGAGGGTATCGAAGTTGACGAGGCAAGCGACGGAATGAAAGCTATCGAAATGGCAAAGGCTAAAGACTACGACATAATTATTATGGACGTTATGTTGCCGCGCCTTGACGGTTATTCGGCTTGCAAGGAAATACGCAAGTTCAAACAAACACCTATGCTTATGCTTTCGGCAAGGGGTGAAGAATATGACAAACTCCACGGCTTTGACGTGGGGATAGATGATTACGTCGTAAAACCGTTCTCTCCAAAAGAGGTTATGGCAAGAGTAAACGCTATTGTAAAGCGCAATTCAATGACGGGTTCGGCTGTTCCGAAAGAAGTTGAAAAATTCGAGGGACTTGAAATAAACTTTACGTCGCGCGACGTCTTTATTGACGGAAAGAAAGCCAATCTCACGCCGAAAGAATACGATTTGCTGTTCTATCTGGTGCGCAACAAGAATATCGCGCTTTCAAGAAACAAACTGCTTGAAGAAGTGTGGGGATATGATTTCTTCGGAGATGACCGCACGATAGATACGCATATAAAAATGCTTAGAAATAATTTGGGCGAATATCGCAAGTTTATCGTTACTTTGCGAGGGTTGGGGTATAAGTTCGAGGCGTAAGTATGAATTGGTTCCGCAGCATAAAGGTTCGTGTGTGGGCGCTTTTTGAAGTAGTTGTAATAGCAATGCTTACATTCACCTATATTTTCCTTATTGCTCTGTTCCCTAATTTCTACGAGTGGATGAAAACCCATGAAATCACCGAATCCATGGAGATAATCGAGGAACATTGGACGGACAGCAACATTGCCTATATCATTAACGAACAAGCCGCACGAAAGAAAATGTATATCGAGATATACTTCCCGTCCGTGGAATATTCGTATATCGCAAACAGAATAGGCGGAAGTATGCCGCTGACTGTTCTTGAAAAGAAAAGTCTGCGCGATGAAGTAAGCAGTTCCGAAACAGGCATTGTCTACAAGCGTTTTCGTGATGAATCCGAGGATAACTATGCTCTGCTTATGGGCAGTTACATCGGCGGTACGCAGGACCAGCCGCAGGCTTATATATTCATCTGCAACTATTTACAGCCGATAGGCACGACAGTCACTATCTTTGTTCGGCAGTTCTTTTTCGTCGGAATTATAATGATAGTTCTGACGATGTTTATGTCGATACTGTTCGCTAATCATATTTCCGAGCCTATTATCAAGATAAACCGTTCGGCAAAGGAACTTCCGCAGGGGAAATTCAGCGCGGAGATACGAAAGAATGAATACGCCGAAATAGAACAGCTCACGGCAACGCTCACCACCGCGTCAAAGGAAATCTCGAAATCCGATGATTTGCGCCGCGAACTGATGTCGAATATCTCGCACGACCTGCGCACTCCGCTTACGATGATAAAAGCATATGCGGAGATGATACGCGATATTTCTGGCGATAATCCCGAAAAGCGCGAACGTCACCTTAAAGTTATCATTGATGAAACGGACAGGCTTTCTTCGCTTGTAACAGATATTCTCGACCTTTCAAAACTTCAGGCGGGTGTTGCGGAAATACACCTTGAAACCTTTAATTTCTCCGCAAGACTTTCGGGCGTTATCTCCCGATTTGATATTATGAAAGAAAAAGACGGCATTATCATTGACCTGCAAGCCGAGGACGATATTCTTATAACCGCCGACATTACAAAACTTCAGCAGGTGGTGTATAATCTGATAAACAACGCCGTCACCTACTGCGGAGAGGACAGCACGGTTATAGTAAGGCTGTTCCGCAAGGAAAACGGTCTTGTGCGGTTTGAGGTAGAGGATCACGGCGAGGGCATTTCCGCAGAAAATCTGCCGTATATCTGGGACAGATATTATAAAGTAAGCGAACGCGACAGCACACATAAGCGCGCCAAAATGGGCAGCGGTATTGGGCTTTCAATCGTCAAAAGCGTACTTGAACAGCACAAGTTTGCGTTCGGCGCGGAAAGCGAACTAGGAAGGGGAAGTATCTTCTGGTTTGAGGCTCCCGAGTTCATAAAAAATCCAATGCAGTCTCAAACTCCGAAACCCACTCATTTGAGGAGATTGCTCCCCGAAAAATGGCACGACAATAAGAAAGATACAAAATAAGTGTAAAATAAGCGACAGAGAATTTCTACTGTCGCTTATTTCTGTTACAATGCCGTTAGTTCTTGCCCATCAAGCGCACCATAACCGCCTTTTGCGCGTGCAGGCGGTTTTCCGCCTCGTCGAATATTTCGTTTGCGTGCGCCTCAAATACTTCCTCGGTTATTTCCTCCTCGCGGTGTGCGGGCAGGCAATGAAGAACGATAGCGTCGGACTTCGCAGCGCTCATAATGTCGCTGTTTATCTGATAAATTCCCTCAAATACGGCTTTGCGTTTTGCGAACTCGCCCTCTTGACCCATTGACGCCCAAACATCGGTATAAAGCGCGTCGGCGTCTGCCGCCGCCTCTTTCGGGTCGGCGGTGAGTTTAAATTTATCGCCGTATTCCTTAGCAAATGCGAGGACTTTTTCATCTGGGTGATAGCCGTCGGGGCAGGCGAGAGATACGCTCATACCGCACTTTAATGCGCCTACCGTAAGTGAGTTCGCCATATTGTTCCCGTCGCCGATATAGCAGAATTTAAGACCGTCTAATTTATTCTTGTATTCGCGTATAGTCTGTAAATCCGCAAGCACCTGACACGGGTGGCAGAAATCCGTAAGACCGTTTATTATCGGAATAGTGCCGTACTCGGCTAAATCTTCAACCTCTTTCTGCGCAAACGTGCGTATCATAATGCCGTTCAGATAGCGCGACAGAACGCGCGCGGTATCCTGAACAGGCTCGCCGCGCCCGATTTGCAAGTCGCGCGACGACAAAAACAGCGCCTGCCCGCCTAACTGATACATTCCCGTTTCAAAAGAAACGCGCGTGCGCGTCGAGGATTTCTGGAATATCATTCCCAGCGTCATACCCTTTAAGTATTCGTGTGCAATGCCGTGTTTCTGCTCATATTTAAGCTGGTCGGCAAGGTTCAGCAAATCAATTATTTCCTCCGTCGAGAGGTCAAGCAGTTTCAATAAGTGTTTCATTTCAAAATTTCCTTTCTGTAAAGCTATCGGTATATCAAGCCAAAATCTCGCTTATAATCTTAATTCCCGCGTCGATTTCCTCATAAGAAATCGTAAGAGGCGGCAAAAGGCGCACTTTTTCTTTTGCGGAAAGCAAAAGCAGTCCTTTATCAAGAGCCGACTTTACAACGTCTGCGGCGTTCTTTGATTTAAGGGTAATTCCTATCATCAAGCCAATTCCCGAAATTGATTTTACTTCGGGGATTTTTGAAAGCTCACAGCGGAAATGCTCGCCTTTCTTCTGCACCTCTTCGAGAAATCCGTCGGAACTTACTTTATTAAGAACCGCCAATCCTCCCGCGCAGCTTATCGGGTTTCCTCCGAAAGTAGAGCCGTGCGTACCTTTGGTTAAGACATTCGCGCATTTTTTCCCCGCAAGGCACGCTCCGACAGGAACACCGCCCGCAAGTCCTTTTGCAAGCGTAGTAATATCCGTTTTTTTGTTGTAATTCTCCCCGCAGAGGAATTTCCCCGTTCTGCCTACTCCCGTTTGGACTTCATCGGCGATAGTGAGAACGTCTTTTTCCTCGCAGAGTTTGAAAATCTCGTCCACGAATTTTTCGTCAAGGTTCATAACACCGCCCTCGCCCTGAATGTACTCAAACATCACGGCGCACACGGTATCGTCCAGCTTTTCGCGCAGGTCGTCGATGTTGTTCGCCTCGACGTATTTAAAGCCGTCCACGAAAGGGAAGAAGTAATTGTGAAAAACGTCCTGCCCTGTTGCGGAAAGCGTACAGAGCGTTCTTCCGTGAAACGAGTTTACAAGCGTTATGATGTTGTAACGGTTGCTCCCGTACTTGTCAAAGCTGTATTTACGCGCGATTTTTATTGCGCACTCGTTAGCCTCCGCACCCGAATTTCCGAAAAAGACGGAGGAATATCCCGTCATTTGGCAGAGTTTTTCGGCAAAATCCGCCTGAACCTTTGTATAATAGTAATTCGACGTATGCTGAATTTTATGCGCCTGACTGCAAATCGCCCCGACCCATTCATCATTGCAATACCCTAAAGAATTTGCGCCTATTCCCGCGCCGAAATCTATGTACTTCCTGCCCGCGTCGTCAACCGCAACCTCGTGCGCTCCCTTGTCCATAACGACATCATAACGACCGTATGTCGGCATAACGTATTTGTTGAACTGCTCAATCGTATTATTTTCGCTCATTTTATCACCTCATGCAACTATCATTGTACCCGCGCCGATGTCTGTAAGAAGTTCTATAAGTATCGAATGCGGAATACGTCCGTCTATTATATTCGCCTGCGAAACTCCTCGTCTTACTGCCTCAACACAGCAGTCTATTTTCGGGATCATACCGCCCGAAATAACTCCCTGTTTTTTCAAGTAAGGCACTTCGCTTACGCCGACTTCTCTTATAAGTGTGTTCTCGTCGTCCTTATCCTCCAGCAATCCCTTTATATCCGTTAAGAGAATAAGCGATGGCGCTTTCATTTCCGCGGCAATTCGCGCGGCGGCGGTGTCGGCGTTTATGTTGTAAACCGTCCCGTCTTTTCCGCGCCCGACGGTTGAAATAACGGGAATATACCCGCAGTCAAGCGCGTTTTGTATTATTTCGGGATTTACCGCCGTTATCTCGCCCACATATCCCATATCGGGATTAAGCTGTTCCGCAACAATCAGTTCACCGTCAATCCCGCATAAGCCTATTGCCTTTCCGCCGTGACTTGCAAGCATTGAAACAAGGTTTTTGTTTACCTTTCCTGCAAGCACCATTTGAACAATATCAATGGTTTCTTCATCGGTATAGCGAAGTCCGTTCACAAATTCGCTTTTCTTTCCTATTTTGTTTAACATCTCGTTTATTTCGGGACCGCCGCCGTGAACCAATACCACCTTTATTCCCACGAGAGAAAGCAGTACAATATCCTCCATAACAGCCTGTTTCAGAGTATCGTTTGTCATCGCGTTGCCGCCGTATTTTACGACGACTACCTTGTTGTTGTACTTCTGCAAGTAGGGCAGAGCCTCTACCATTACATTTGCGCGAACATCATAATCTATCTGCATTTTTATACCTCTTTATTCAATCAAGTTCTGTACTCCGCGTTGATTTTCACATAATCAAACGTAAGGTCGCACCCCCATGCGACGGCGCTTTCCGTGCCGCAATGCAGGTCAACGAGTATCTTTATCTCGTCCTGCGACAATATCTCCTTTGCAACGTCCTCGGAAAATTTAATTCCCGCGTTATCAACGCAAACCGTCATTTTTCCTTTCTCGCTCGCAAGTTCAACGGAAGTTCTTGAAACGTCAAAATCGCCCTCTGCATAGCCTACCGCGCACATTATCCGTCCCCAATTCGCGTCAGCCGCGAACAGCGCCGCCTTGACAAGGCTCGACGAAATAACCGACCTTGCGACAGAACGCGCGATTTTTTCGGTAGGAGCGTTGTTTACTATACATTCAAGCAATTTTGTCGCGCCCTCGCCGTCGCGCGCGGTTTCTCTCGCCAAATTCATCATTACGGCATACAGAGCGTTCACAAACAGTTCGTAGTTCTTATCCTCGCAGATTATCTGTTTGTTCTTGGCAAGCCCCGACGACATCAGGAATATGCTGTCGTTTGTCGAGGTGTCGCCGTCAATGCAAACCATATTGTATGTCAGAGAATTTACCTTGCGCAGAGCCTTTTCGAGAAGTTCCTGCTCTATTGCTACGTCTGTTGTGATAAACGCGAGCATAGTCGCCATATTCGGGTTTATCATTCCGCTGCCCTTTGAAATCCCGCCGACGTGGCATTTTCTGTTGTCCATTAAAAATTCCACCGCGACTTCTTTTTTGCGCGTATCGGTCGTCATAATTGCCTCAACCGCGTCGGAGCTGTTTTTCTTTGAAAGAGATTTCGTAAGCGTCGGTATCATAATCCGTATGGGCTTTATATCAAGTTTTTGTCCGATAACGCCCGTTGAACCGACAAGCACGTCGTTCTCGTCAATATCAAGAGCCTGCGCCGTAAGCCGGCACATTTCCTCCGCTATCTCAACTCCGTCGGGGTTGCAGGTATTGGCATTTCCGCTGTTTACGATTATCGCCTGCGCAAATCCGTCCTTTAAATGCTCTTTTGAAACGATAATAGGCGCGCCTTTCACCTTGTTTGAAGTGAACAGCGCCGCCGTTTTGCAGCGTTCCGCGCAGTATATCATCGCAAGGTCGCGTTTTGTCGTGTTTCCCGCTTTTATTCCCGCGATAACGCCGCCCGCCGTAAAGCCCTCCGCCGCGCACACTCCGCCGTCTATAAATTCGTAACCCTTAAATTTAACCATATTTTCCTCCAAAATTCCTTTATTTATATAAGCCCTGTTTTCTCGTCAATGCCCATCATAATGTTAAGGCATTGAACAGCCGCGCCGCTGGCTCCCTTGCCTAAGTTGTCGAGCCGTGAACAGATTATAAGATTATCTTCACTTCCGTTCACGAAAATCTCCATCATATTTGTTCCGCTAAGGTTGTTAGAGCCTAAAAAGCCGTCGGCAGGTTCGCCGTCGGGCATAACCTTTACAAAATATTCGTCTGCGTAATAATCCGAAAGCGCTTTTCTTATATCTGACGCGGAATATCTTTTTGATAGAAGTCTTGTGCAGATTGGCAGTGAAACGACCATTCCGCTGAAAAAGTCGCATATCAGCGGGTTGAATGACGGAGCGTATTCCAATCCGCATATCTTCTGCATTTCGGGAAGATGTTTATGTTGCTGACTTAAAGCATATTGACGCGGACTGTCGAGTTCGGCGGGTCTGTCGGGGTTTTCATACTGCGCTATGCCTTTCTTTCCCGCGCCGCTGTATCCCGATACCGCGTGAACGCTTACGGGATAATCGGCGGGCATTATGCCGAGTTTAACAAGAGGGTAGACCATAGACGCGAACCCGCTTGCATAACAGCCCGGAACAGCCACGCGATTGCTTTTTTCTATTTTTTCCCGAAACTCTTTCCCCAATTCGGGAAATCCGTATGCCCACGCGGGGTTTGTTCGGTGCGCGGTGGAGGCGTCAATGATACGCACGTTATCTCCCGCCATTGCGACTGCCTCTTTTGCCGCCGCGTCGGGCAGGCATAGGAACGTGTAATCGGAGGAGTTTATCATCTTCCGCCGTTCGTCTGCGTCTTTTCGCTTTTCTTCCGCAATCTTCAGCAGTTCAATGTCATTTCTTCCGCTGAAACGTTCCAGAATTTTAAGCCCCGTAGTGCCTTCTTGCCCGTCTATATAAACCTTAACCATTGAAAAGCTCCTTTAATTTCTTCTGTACAAGTCCGATTTGCGTATTTACGCTGTCTGCCGACGGACCGCCGTAGGATTTGCGCTCCTTAACGCAGGTGTCAAGCGAAATCGCATTGTAAACGTCGTCGCCGAAAAGTTCGCTTGCTTTTTTATATTCGGAAAGCGGGAGTTCCTCAAGCGTAGTGTTTTTACTAATGCAAAGCGCTACTAGCCCGCCCGTTATCTTATAAGCCGTGCGGAACGGCATACCCTTTTTTACGAGATAATCCGCGCAGTCCGTGGCGTTTATAAAGCCCTTTGCCGCCGCTTTTCGCATATTATCGGGAAGTACTTTCATCGTGTCAAGCATTGGAATAAACGTCACAAGACAGAGTTTTATGTTGTCCACCGCGTCAAAAATCGCCTCTTTGTCCTCCTGCATATCCTTGTTGTACGCGAGGGGCAACCCTTTCATCATCGTGAGCAGCGTCATATTGTCGCCGATAACACGAGCGGTCTTTCCGCGTATAAGTTCGGTAACATCGGGATTTTTCTTCTGCGGCATTATGCTTGAACCCGTCGAAAACGCGTCGTCAAGTTCTATGAACTTAAATTCCCACGAACACCATAAAATTATTTCTTCGGAAAAACGCGAAAGATGTATCATACATATTGAAAGCGCGCTTGCGAGTTCGATACAGAAATCGCGGTCGGAAACGCCGTCAAGCGAATTTGCCATAGGCTCTGCCATTTCGAGCAGGGAAGTGGTTCGCTCCCTGTCGATGTTGTAAGTAGTCCCCGCGAGGGCACAACTTCCCAGAGGGTTTACATTCATACGCTTTTCCGTATCGCAAAGCCTTTCAATGTCGCGCAGCAGCATTTGCGCATAAGCCATCAGATGATGACCGAACGTAATGGGCTGCGCTCTTTGCAGATGTGTATATCCGGGCATAATAGTTTCGGTATGCTTTTCGGCAATCTTACAAAGAGTTTCTGTAAGCTGTTTTATAAGAGCCTTTACTTCTTTTATCTCGTCGCGAAGATACAGACGTATGTCAAGCGCTACCTGATCGTTTCGCGAACGCGATGTGTGCAGTCTTTTCCCGACGTCGCCGAGCCGTTTTGTAAGCTCCGCCTCGATGAACATATGAACGTCCTCCGCGTTCGGGTCAAATTCAAGAGAGCCGTTTTCTATATCGGCTAAAATCTCTTTAAGTCCGCCGATAATCGCAAGGCTGTCCTCCATACTGATTATTCCTTGTTCACCGAGCATAGTCGCATGGGCAATACTGCCCGCAATATCCTGTTTATACATTCGTGCGTCGAATGATATAGAAGAATTGAAAGCGTTTACCTTGCTGTCAACTTCCTTTGAAAATCTTCCCGCCCACATCATTGCCATTTTATCTTCCTCTTTCGCTTAAAATATCAAGGATTTCCCGATATATAGGAGAACGCCTCTAACAGCGCGTCAGCCGCAATCACGATCATAATGATAACAAAGTTAAATATCAGGCTTTTAAGCTGATAGCCCTCGCCCGAAAGCCCCGTATAATCCTGTATCACCGATTTTTCGGGGTCGTTGCTGTCGCACAGCACCGTGAATTTCTGCCCAACGCGCACGGACTGTTTGTTTATCAGTATAAAATCCTTGTAAACTTTCCGATAACCTACTTCATAATGAAGTTTTACCGTATATTGCGTAGTCATATCATCGATACGTTCTTCTTTAATATCGACAACTTCCGCCTCCGCGCTTATCACATCGCGGTCTTTTTTTATGTATTTGATTTCTCGTATGCGCTTTAACATCGGAAAAAGGCGTATTGATACTGCAATTAAATCAATTACCGCCAGTATAAGTACAATATTGAGAAATAATTTAAGTCCCGGCGACATATTCCCTCCGTATCCGATGAATAAATTCATCACGCTGATTTGTATAATTTCTTGAAAAACCGCAAAGCGGGTCTTTCACCGCTTTGCTTTGTATTAGAACAGTTTTTCAAATACACTAAAGGTTTCGTCGCTCATTTTGCGTACAGATCCCGAAAGCGACATCGTGGAGAAACGACCGTTTTTGTCCAGCTTTAGCGGTTTTAAAGACGCTTTCGTGTTGCCGAAAAGCAAGGTTTTCGCCGTTTCAAGCGGGATCTCGCGCGGATAGATTTCCGAGCCGTGCTCACCGCTCGCCGCCTGTTCCGCACAACAAGTCTTTGGTTCCTGCGTAAACAGGTGAGGAGGTTCTTCCATTTCCCATTCGCGGTATTCGCGGGTTATATCATCAGGAATATTGTCCTCTTTCGGGTTTTCCATTCCGCTATAGCGTAAACTAATGTATGTGTTTTTCCCCGTAACAAACCCGCTGTCGCGGCAAAAAGCGACAAACTCGCCGCGCGGTTCTCTCCAGTAATACGCCGTGCCCTTAGGAATAAGCGCACTGTATGCTCTGCCAAGTTCGCGTATTGTGTATTCAAACGCACACTCGATTTTCTCAACGGGAAGTCTTGCCATAACCGCCAAAGTGCCGTTTTTAAGCGTCACGGGGTAAATAATATCACCGACTTTTACCGATCTTATGTACGGCATAATCGTGTGGTGACTGCCGTACACAACTTTCAAAGGACCTTTGTCACGGTTTTTTTCGACCTTCTGCACATATTCCTTTGACCAGTAAACCATAAATCCGTGCATTACTTGTTGTTTCTTTCCTTGTCAAGCAGAGCCTTTACCTTGATAGGCAGACCGAACAGGTTGATAAAGCCCGCGCTGTCTTTCTGGTCGTAAACATCGTCCTCGCCGAACGACGCGAAGTCCTCGCTGTAAAGAGTATACGGCGAAGTTACGCCCGCGTTTATGATATTGCCCTTGTAGAGTTTAAGTTTTACATCGCCCGTGCAGGTTTCCTGCGTCTTATCGACGAAAGCGTCCATTGCCTCGCGCAGGGGAGTGTACCATTGACCGTTATATACTATATCGGCATACTTTTGAGCAAGACCCGCCTTAAAGTGCTGTGTTTCCTTATCAAGACAAATCGTTTCAAGAACGTCGTGTGCGTGGTAAAGAATAGTACCGCCGGGGGTTTCGTAAACTCCTCTTGACTTCATACCGACAAGTCTGTTTTCAACAATATCATAAAGCCCTATGCCGTTCTCGCCGCCCAGCTTGTTAAGCGCCTTTATCAGTTTTACGCCGTCCATTTTCTCGCCGTCAAGCGCGGTGGGAATGCCCTTTTCAAAGTGGATTGTAACGTAAGTGGGCTTATCGGGCGCCTGTTCGGGAGAAACGCCAAGTTCAAGAAATCCCGGCTTGTTGTATTGCGGTTCGTTTGCGGGATCTTCAAGGTCAAGACCCTCGTGCGACAAGTGCCAGAGGTTCATATCTTTGGAGTAGTTGGTTTCGCGGTTAATCTTAATCGGAACATTGTGAGCCTCCGCGTAATCAATTTCCTGGTCGCGCGATTTAAGATCCCATATTCTCCACGGCGCGATTATCGCAATCTCAGGCGCTAAAGCCTTTATCGTAAGTTCAAAGCGCACTTGGTCGTTGCCCTTGCCCGTACAGCCGTGGCAGATAGCGTCCGCGTTTTCTTTCTTTGCTATTTCAACAAGTCTTTTTGCGATAGGAGGACGCGCAAACGATGTTCCGAGAAGATAGCCCTCGTATCTTGCGCCCGCTTTCAGAGTGGGGAAGATAAAGTCGTTTACAAATTCGTCCTGAATATCCTCGATATAGAGTTTAGACGCGCCTGTTTTCTTTGCGCGTTCTTCAAGCTCCTCTATTTCGGAATCCTGCCCGACGTTTCCCGCAACGCAGATTACCTCAACGCCGGGGTATGTTTCTTTCAGCCACGGGATAATAATAGACGTATCAAGCCCGCCCGAATATGCCAAAATTACCTTTTTAATTTCTTTAGCCATAATATGTTACTCCTTTAGAAAAAATATTTACAATTAATATTATACACGGTTTTTCGGAAATGTCAAGCAAAAATATTCATTTTTACGCATAATATCCAAAAAATTGAAAATTTTTTCTTTGTGAAATTATACTTGACAAAATCCGCGTTCACTGTTATAATATAATTATGAAAGATTTGGCATTTTGAGAATGGAGAGGTATACTATGAAATTCAACGAAAAACTTGATATTTTGCTTAACCGCAAGCATTTTAAGCGGGTGGAGTTCGCCGAAAAAATCGGCGTGACCTACCGCGCGTTCGCTTATTATCTCAGCGATAACCGCATACCGCGCCGCAGGATACTCGAACGCGTAGCAAAGGAACTCGACGTAACGCCCGAATTTCTCACCGACGACAGCAAGGAACTTCGGCTTTCGGGCGAGGAACAGCTGCTTAAAAAGATTTCCGCGCATAACGCAAATTCTCCCGAAACTTTAAAGATAACTGCGGAGGCGTCAAAGTTCCTGTCTAAATCGAGGGGACTTTTTGCGGGCAACTCTCTGTCCGAGGAAGATAAAGAGGATTTAATGCGCTGTCTTACGGAAATATACGAGGATTCCCGCAAGGGCAGGAAATAATGCGTCGGATAATCGAAACGGCAGAACAAGTTATCGAGAATTACGGCGGGAAAGACGTTTTTGAAACAGCGGAAAACGCGGGCGTGAAAGTATGGTTCAGAAAACTCGGCGGTCTGAAAGGATTATATATCTGCGAAAACGGGGTAAGGTATATAGTGATAAACGAACAGTTAGACGTAACTATGCAAAAAGTCGTCTGCGCGCACGAATTGGGACACGACGTGCTTCACAGGGAACTTTCCGCAGGCGGAATACGCGAGGGAACATTGTTTCTGGATACTGACAAAACCGAACGCGAGGCCAATCTTTTCGCGGCGTGCGTGCTTATTTCCGACGATGAAATCCTGAGCGCCGCGTCCGAATGTGACGATATAAACGGCGCAGCGTCGCTTATCGGTTTCCCGTCCGAACTTGTAAAGTACAAACTCCGAATTATGAATAAAAAAGGATATAACTTCAGAGTTGACGAAACCGAAAATGATTTTCTTAAATAGAGAGGTGTATTGTTTTGAATATTAAATCGCTTTTGAAAACAATGACGGAGAAAGTCGGCGTTTCGGGCAATGAATTTGCCGCGTCGAACGCAGCCGCCGAACTTTTAAAACAGTACGCCGAGGACGTTAATGTTGACGCTTTCGGGAACGTCACGGGATTTGTAAAGTCGGGGAGAGCGGACGCAAAAACGCTTATGCTTGACGCGCATATCGACCAGGTGGGTTATATCGTGACAAATATTGATGAAAACGGCTTTATCAGCGTTGGAACGTGCGGAAGTCCCGATGTGAAAACCATACTTGCGCAGTCCGTGACGGTACACGGCAAAAAGGACATACAAGGCGTTGTTTCAACGCTCCCTCCGCACGTTCTGAAAAGTGAAAGCGCGCCCAAAGCCGAAGAAATATCAATAGATGTCGGAATGAACAAGGCGCAGGTTATGGAAATAGTATCGCTCGGCGATTTCGTCACGGTAAATTCCGCTTTCAGAGAACTTGCGGGCAACGTTATATCCGCGCCCGCCGTTGACGACAGGAGCGGTGTTTGCGCGATATTGTCGGCTTTGGATATGCTAAAGGGCAAGAAAATGGCTTATAACATTGCCGTCAGCTTTTCGGCGCAGGAGGAAACGGGCGAACGCGGCGCAACGCAGACGGCTTTTCGGATAGCGCCCGATGAATGTATCGCCGTTGACGTTTCGTTCGGGAGAACGCCCGACAGCAGTCCCAAAGAAACAGCAGAACTCGGCAGCGGCGTTATGATAGGATATTCGCCGTCTTTAGACAGCGGAATGTCAAACTCTCTGAGAGCGCTTGCAAGAAATAAGAATATCGCGTTTACCGAAGAAGTAATGCCGGGTTCAACGGGTACAAACGCCGACGCGATAGGCGTTTCGGGCGCGGGAGTAAAATGCTGTACGCTGTCATTTCCGATAAGATATATGCACACGCCCGTTGAGTGCGTTGACCTCGGCGATGTGGAACTTACGGCAAGGCTTATCTGCGAATACGCCCTCGGAGGTGCTGACGATGTTTGACGAACTTAAAACGCTTTGTGAACTTAACGGCACATCGGGCGATGAAAGCCGTGTGCGTAACTATATCGAAACGCATATTAATGCGGATAAGATAACGACCGACCCCCTCGGCAATCTGCTGGTATTCAAAAAGGGCAGAAAAACGCCCGATAAAAAGATAATGTTTGCCGCGCATATGGACGAAGTGGGCTTTATAATAACCGACGTTTCCGAAAACGGTTTTTTAAGTTTCGGCGCGGTTGGCGGGATAAATCCCTCGGTGGTTCTCGGACGGGCATTGTGCGTTGATAATAAAGCGTTCGGCATTGTCGGAACAAAGGCTGTTCATCAGCAGTCCAAAGAAGAACGCGGAAAGATACCGCCGTTTGACGAAATGTATATAGACGTCGGCGGGAATGTGGATATATCCCGCGGAAGTTTTGCGTATTTTGACACGGATTTCTTCCGATTTGGCGACGGATTTATCAAGGGCAAAGCGATAGACGACCGCGCGGGTTGTCTTATTATGATGGATATGATAAACGGCGAACCCGAATACGACGCGTGGTACGCGTTCACGGTTCAAGAGGAAATCGGAACGCGCGGTTCAAAAACGGCGGCGTTTACAATAGCGCCCGATGCCGCAATTGTTTTGGAAACGACAACAGCCTGCGATGCCGCGGGCGTTTCGGGCAGTAAAAAGGTATGCGAACTAGGCAAAGGCGCGGTGGTGTCTTATATGGACAAACGCACTATATACGATAGAGAATTGTACAGTCTTGCATTTAAAACTGCCGAAGAAAACGGCATACCCGTGCAGACGAAAACGCTTGTCGCGGGCGGGAACGACAGCGGTTCTATTCACATAAGCCGAGGAGGAGTACGCACCTGCGCTGTCTCCGTTCCGTGCAGGAATTTGCACTCCCCGTCGTGCGTAATAAAAGAAAGCGATTATTTTGCCGTGAAGAAACTCGCCGAAAAAATGCTGTCCGCTGTCGCGGAAATATGATAAAACGAGTATACCTCGCGGACGAACTCGCCGAACTCCCGCCCCGTGGCGTTGAGGCGCAGAAAATACGCTCTCTGTTAATGTCATACGGCACAAAATACGATTTTTGCCGTTTTTACGTTTCGGAAAGCGTTATTATGTGCGAAATGAACGGCGCGTATGTCGTCAGCGAAATCAGCGAAATTCGTGATATAAGCGAGATTGTTGACTTCTTCAAATTCGCGGGTTTTTCGGAGATATTCTGCTCCGATAATTTGGGAGAACGGCTTTCACTCGCTTTGAATTGCAATTTGGAAACAATCAGCCTTATGCGCTGTGCAGGCGAACGCGAAACCCGCGCGGAACTTGACAAAGCGCCGAACCTCAGCGCAGTATACGAAATTCTCAAAACGGCTTTCGATATGGATTTTGAAACTTGGTATACGGATATGTCACATAGAATACGCCACGGAATTGCAAAGGCGCGTACCTTAGAAAACTCCGCGCTGATAGTTCAGTATGATTTGAACGGCGAGGCTCTGCTGTCGCAGATAGCTACTGTTCCCGAAAAACGCGGGCAGGGAAGTGCCTCACGGCTTATTAAAGCCGTATGCGGGGAGTTGTCAGACAGCGCGGTATATGTCCTTTGTCAAGATGATTTAATCCCGTTCTATAGCCGAATAGGTTTTGAAAAAGCCGATGTTAAAGCCGTTCTTCGCTGAATTTCCACGAAAATTTATTAAATATAAACAGCGTTCTTTCGCTTTATAGTGTGAAAGAACGCTGTTTTTTCTAAAAATTTAATAAAATTTCCGCATAAATATTGACTAAATAAAGATTTTGTGGTACAATATATATGTATAATTATGAAATAGCGGGATGTGTGTTATGAAAAACGGAAAACTAATCGTTTTAGAGGGTCTGGACGGCTGCGGAAAAACCACTCAGCTTGACCTCGCTCTCGAATATCTCAAAGAAAACGGCGTTAAGTGCCGCGCTTTGAGTTTCCCGAACTACGACGAACTCAGCGGACAGCTTATAAAAGAGTATCTCGACGGCAAAATCCCGTGTGATGAAACGCGCGGAGCATATGCCGCCTCGATGATGTACGCAATCGACAGGTATGTAAGCTACATCAACGACTGGAAACAGTTTTACGATGCGGGAGGGATACTCCTGACGAGCCGTTATACGACCTCAAACGCGATTTATCAGCTTACGAAAGTAAGACCCGAAGAGCAGGATTATTTCCTGAACTGGCTGTTCGATATTGAATACGGCAAACTCGAACTTCCCGAACCCGACCTTGTGCTTTTCCTCGATATGCCGATAGAAGTATCTCAAAAACTTCTTGAAAAGCGCTATCTTGGCGATAACAAGAAAAAGGATATTCACGAGCGTAATGTCGAATATTTGCAGGAATGTCGGAAAAGCGCGCTTTTTGTTGCGCAGAGGTACGGCTGGAAAATCATCGAATGTTCGGACGGGCGTTATCCGCTGACTATTGAAGAGGTATATAACGAAATACGAAATTGCTTAAAGGTCTTGACGAATTATGCTTGATTTTAGAAGAGTTGAACTCGCTGATAAAGCGGTTGTGGAAACATATCTTCGCGCGTCGGATTTTCGCGGGTGTGAATATACGTTCGGGAATATGCTCCTTTGGGGCAAGCATTACAACACCGAAATTGCTTTCGCTGATGATTTGTGCTTTGAGAAAGTAGGCGAGGGCAATGAAACGATGTTTATTTACCCCACGGGCAACGGAACAACAAAAACGGCGGTGTCGGATATTCTCGGATATGCAAAGGCTAATAATATCCCGTGCGTTATCTGCGCAAACGAGAATATCACAAAGAGCATTTGCGATACATTCACCGCCAAAGACGTTAAGCTGTACCGCGATTTCTGCGATTATGTGTATCTCTCGTCCGACCTTGAAAATCTTGTCGGCAAAAAATACCACGCCAAACGCAATCATCTGAACCGTTTTTACGAAAATAACTGGAGTTATGAACCGCTGACTTCGGCGAATATCCCCGAATGTCTAGCGATGACCGAACTTTGGCGGGCGGAAAATATTACCGAAAACAGCGCGGACGCGCAAAGCAAGACCGTAGAATTAGACGTTGTGACGCGTTCGTTTGAACTGTTCGGCGAACTCGGATACACGGGCGGTGTTTTGCGGGCAGACGGCGAGGTGCAGGC
Source organism: uncultured Clostridia bacterium (assembly GCA_947628655.1). Classification (GTDB taxonomy): domain Bacteria; phylum Bacillota; class Clostridia; order Oscillospirales; family Ruminococcaceae; genus CAG-115. The sequence continues at coordinate 121,832 of CANRAS010000004.1, forward strand.
GTTTACGTTCGGAGAACGTTCGGCTGAAGATACGTTTGTTGTTCACGTTGAAAAGGCTTTGAGGAAATATCAGGGCGCGTATACCGCGATAAACCGCGAATTTGTAAAGTCGCTTGGCGGGAGATATACTTATATTGACCGCGAGGAGGACACGGGCGCGGAAAATCTAAGACGCGCGAAAATGTCGTATTTCCCCGTGTTTCTTGAACAGAAATACTTAATTAAACTGATATAAAATTACAGGAGGAATTTGTTATGATTTATATTTTTTTGGCGGACGGTTTTGAGGAAACGGAGGCTATTGCCCCTATTGATATGCTCCGCCGCGCGGGAATGGACGTTGTTACGGTCGGTATAAAGAACGACGGTGTGAAAAGTTCTCACGGAGTACCCGTGCTTTGCGATATGACGGATATGCAGGTGGAACTCGACGAGCGTCTTCAGATGATTATTCTCCCCGGAGGAATGCCCGGTACGCTGAATATCGAGGCAAACCCCGTGGTGCAAAGTTCAATTGACTACTGCGTTAAGAATGATATTCCGATAGGCGCAATCTGCGCCGCGCCGTCAATCCTCGGAAAAAAGGGTTTGCTTGAAGGCAGAGAGGCTATTTGTTTCCCCGGATTTGAGAAATTCCTCACGGGTGCGAAACTGTCTGAGAAAAAAGTTGTAACGGACGGTATTTTCACGACTGCGGCAGGTGCGGGAGTCGCAATAGAATTCGGGCTTGAACTTGTCAGGGTTTTGTGCGGTGAAGAAAAGTCCGACAGCGTTCGCAAGGCAATACAATGCGCGAATTAAAGCAGGCTTTACGGCGGGAACTAATATCTCTTCGCAAAACAATGAACAATGATTATAAACGTGCCGCCGACAAGGATATTTTTATTCAGCTAAAGCCGTTTATAGACAAAGCGGACAGCGTTTTAACCTATATGTCAACAGAGATAGAAGTTGATACGCGCGCTGTCGCGGGGTACTGTTTGGAGCGCGGAATACCTGTTGCGCTGCCGATAACGGGGGACAGCGAGATAAAGTTTTATTACATCGCAAGTCTTGACGAACTGCACACGGGCAGATTTAACATAAGCGAACCGCCGTCCGCTCGTCCCGCTATTGCAGCGCGGAACACATTATGTATTGTTCCCGCATTGTGCGCGGACGGGAACGGCTATAGACTGGGTTACGGCAGGGGATACTACGACAGATTTTTAAGCGGGTTTGTCGGGACAAGCGTTATATTGTGCTATAAAGACTTTAAGCGCGATGTTCCGATAGAACCGCATGATATAAAAGCCGATATTACGGTCTTTGACAGATAAACGGAGGAGATTATGGACAGAAAACTCAATGAAGATAACTTGGGGGAAAACAGTATTCCGAACGAGGATTTTTTTGAACACCGTTCTTTTGACGAGGACGAGAGCGTCGCCGATGATGTTCGTGGGGAAATAACCGACGATGAAAACGAGGTTTTCGAGGAAACCCGCGAAATGGACAGCGTTTCAATGCGCGAGAGCGACGCCGATAATCAGCACGGAATAACTCCGCGCGATGAATTTACGGATATGAACTCTACGGACGCTGATTTGTCGTCAACTCGCTGTATGGAGGCTATCCCAAACGACGACCCGTATTCGTATGAATACGAAAGCGAGCCTACTGTCGTACACAATCCCGTAAAAAAGCGCAAAAAGAAACGGGTAAATCACACCCGCACAATGGGTCAGGTTTTCTTGGGCGCGGTTATTTCTGTTCTGGCGCTTGGTATGGGGGTTTTTCTTTCCATTAAAGTCATAGGCGCGATCCGCGATATTACGGGTATGTCCAAAGAGGCGAAAACAATAGACTTTGAAGTCACCGAAAATATGAACGTCGATGATATTATCGACGGGCTTTATGACAACGGTATCATAGATATGCCGTCCCTTATGAAGATGTATGTGAAATTCACGAAAAACACAACGGGTTATCTCAACGGACCGCACGAAGTAAGCTCCAATATGAGCTACAACAACATAATAGCGTCGCTTAAAACCGAAAAGGAATACACGGAAACCGTTACGGTCGTTATCCCTGAGGGTCTGTCTGTAACCGAAATAGGTAAACTGCTTGAAGAAAATTACGTCTGCCGCGCTCAAGACTTTGAAGCGTATGTCAAGACGAAGAAAAACCTATATGAATTTGAGGACGGCTTGCGCGAAAATTCCAACAGAATGTATATGCTTGAAGGTTATCTTTTCCCCGACACATACGAATTTTACGTTGTTGATTATCTGAAACAAAATAAAAACTACGACACGTCCACTTGGGCGAAAAAAGCCGCCGATAAGATGATGGACAACTTTGAAGACCAGATTACAAAGAAAATGAAAGCGCGTATGAAAGAACTCGGAATGTCGCTTGATGAAACGATAATTCTCGCGTCCTTAATTCAGCGCGAGGGTAAAACCGAAGAAGATATGGCGATGATTTCGTCAGTTTTCCACAACAGACTTGACGACCCCGAAAACTTTCCGCAGCTTCAGTCCGACACCACCGACACTTATATTGAACAAACGATAAAACCCAAGATAACCTCGTCCAACAAAGCGCAAATGCAAAAAATCGAGGACGCGTATGACACCTACAAATGCGTTGGTCTGCCCGTAGGCGCAGTATGCAACCCGGGACTTGACGCTATCCACGCCGCGCTTTACCCCGATGATACTAATTACTTCTATTTCCTTGCGGCGCGCGACGGAACGTTCTATTGGGCTGAAACTCTTGAACAGCACGAGCAGAACATCATAGACGCGGATTTGCGTTGGGAAGAGGAGAATGCGGAAAACAGTGATGACGAAGAATAACAGCGCAAAAAGAGCCGAACTGCTGTCGCCCGCAGGAGATATGGAAAGCCTTGTCGCCGCGCTGGATTTCGGTGCAGACGCCGTTTATCTTGCGGGAAAGACGTTCGGTATGAGGTCGGGCGCGAAAAACTTCACGGAGGAAGATTTAAAAACAGCCGTGAAGTTAGCCCACGCGCGGGGCGTTAAGGTCTATATCGCCTGCAATACAGTTCCTCTTAATGGCGAACTTGACGTTTTCCCCGAATTTATCGCGTCTGCGCAAAGAGCGGGCGTTGACGCGGCTATTGCCGCCGATATTGGCGTTATCGCGATGATAAAGGAGTTCGCGCCTGATTTGGAAATACACGCGTCCACACAAACGGGCGTGGTGAATTACCGAACGGCTGTTGAACTGTATAAAATGGGAGTAAAAAGAGTTGTCCTCGCCCGTGAACTCAGCATTGAAAATATCAAAAAGATAAGAGAAAATATCCCCGATGATATGGAGATAGAGGTTTTTGTTCACGGGGCAATGTGCGTCAGCTTTTCAGGGAGATGTCTTATTTCCGAATATCTTACGGGCAGGGACGCGAACCGCGGAGAGTGCGCCCAGCCGTGCAGATGGGAATACTACCTTATGGAAGAAAAACGCCCCGGCGAGTTCTTCAGGGTGTTTGAGGACGAGAGCGGTTCATATATACTTAATTCACGAGATATGTGTATGATAGAGCATTTGGACGATATATTAAACGCAGGCGTTTACAGCTTTAAAATCGAGGGGCGCGCGAAATCCGCATACTATACCGCGCTTATAACAAACGCCTACCGCGCCGCGCTTGACAGCGTACTAAACGGCACAGCGCCGCCCGATTGGGTGTTGAACGAAGTTGACAAAATAAGCCACAGACCGTACTGTACGGGCTTTTTCTACGGTGACCCGAAAAGCGGGAGCGAAAATCAGTCGCCCGAACTTATCACAAACGGCGGGCAGTATTTTAAGGACAGCAATTATATCCGCAAGTATGATTTTGTTGCAACTGTTGACCGTTGTGAAAACGGCGTTATGTATCTTACAACGAGAAATTATTTCACGCTGTCCGATAAATTGGAGATATTAGCGCCCAAAAAAGAACCCATAGCTTTCACGCCGACGAAAATGTTTGACGAAAACGGGGAGGAAATCACCGCCGCCCGCCACGCTATGGGTAAAATATCCATTGTCACCGATGTGGTCGTCCCCGAACGTTCGCTTTTGAGAAAATGCGTTTTATAACGCATGGTTTGCAAGGAGTAATAAAATGCCGAATTATAAGTTTCAAGACTGTTCTTTGCCGATTGACGATCGCGTTAATGCTCTTTTAAAAGAACTGACGCTCGACGAGAAACTGCTTTTGATTACGTCAAAGCAGTTGGCAGTACCGCGCCTTAATATTGAAAGCTGTACCGTCGGTACAGAGGCGGCGCGCGGTTTGGTTTGCCGAAACGAAATGCACACCGAAGAACACCCGACGACGGTTTTTCCCGAACCGTTTGGTCTTGCCTCGTCGTTCGACCCCGATATAATGCGCGAAATGGGAACTATCGCGGCAAACGAGGCGAGAATTTACCATAAAGAGGGGAAATCCTCGCTGTTCTTGTGGTCGCCTACTGTCGATTTGGAGCGTAACCCTTTGTGGGGGCGCACCGAGGAGGGCTACGGAGAAGATCCGTTTTTGACAGGCAAAATGGCGGCGGAATTTACTAAAGGAATGTACGGCGACGACAGGAAACACGCCCGCGTTATTCCTACGCTTAAACACTTTTATGCAAACAATCACGAGGAAAACAGGGTAAGCGATAACGCGTCTATTCCCATTCCGCTGAAACACGATTATTATTTAAAGTCATTCGAGATACCGATAACGCAAGGTGCGGCAAAAAGCGTTATGACTTCTTATAACGAGATAAACGGCGTTGAGGCTATGTGCAATCCCGAAGTCGGCGAACTTAAAAAGAGCGGTTTGCTTTTTTCGGTTACTGACGGCTGGGATTTTATCGAAAACGTTACCCGTCATAAAACAGACGTATGCCACGCCGACGCCCTTGCGCGCACCTACAAAAACCACGGTGCGGATTTAATGAACGACGAACAGGACGTTCTTGAGGCGGCGGCGCGGGAGGCTCTTGAACGCGGGCTGATAACGGAGGGCGATATAGACAGCGCGCTTTTCGGAGTTCTGAAAGCGAGATTTATGCTCGGAGAATTTGACGGCTATTGTTCCTATGATGAATTGCCAAAAAGTCTGGTTTGTTGTGAAAGCAGTTTAAAAACCGCGCTTACCGCCGCAGAGGAAAGCATAATACTCCTGCGAAACAGGCACGGCGTTCTTCCGCTCGCTCCGAAAGAACGATATTCCGTTATCGGAGTTCACGCGGATATGAATTTCCGCGATTGGTACACGGGCTATTCGGAGCAGAACCCGACTATTCTTGACAGCCTGACAAAATTCGCAGGCAGGGAAAATCTGAATTATGAATCGGGAAACGACATAATAGCGCTTAGGGACGCTAAAAGCGGGTTTTACTTTGAAGTATCGGACGACGGCACGCTTGTGTGCAATGCGACCCGCCTTAACGAACAATGCCTTTTGGAGTTGTTCGAGTGGGGCGACGGCGCGGTTTCGTTCCGTTCAAAATACAACGGGAAGTTTCTTTCGGACTGCGGAGTGATGAAATGCATTGCAGACGTGCCGTTCGGCTGGTTTGTAAAGGAGAAATTCTATTTAGAGCGGGTAAACGGAAATATTCTGCTAAAGAACTTCCAAGAACGCTTTTTGCAGATAAGCGATGAAAAAGTACTTACAGTGTCCGAAAAGATAAAACCGCAAAGCAATTCGTTTTTTGATATGGAGATTTTCTCGTCAGGGTTAGACAGAGTATCAAAAGCCATTACCGAAACGCAGAATGTCATAGTGTTCTGCGGAAATTACCCGCAGATAGGCGCTAGAGAAAACGTTGACAGGAAGAACCTTTCACTCCCCGAAAAACAACGGCTTATTATTGACGAGGTGTTGAAGTTAAAAAAAGACCCCGTTGTTGTCATAGTTTCGGGCTACCCGTATGCGCTGGACGACAGACTTGACACGGTTCTTCATACTTCACACGCAGGTCCGCAAATGGGAACGGCAGTTGCAAATGTACTTTTCGGAAAGATTTCCCCCGCGGGAAAATGCCCTATGACGTGGTATTCCTCCGAAAAGGAAACAGGCGACATAAAGGATTATAACATTATCCGCACGGAAAGCACTTATCGTTATTACAACGGCACACCGCTTTTCCCGTTCGGACACGGCTTGACTTATACGACTTTTCGGTTTGACACTCCCGTGCTGAATAAGCAGACGTTTTCGCCCGAAGATAATGTGGAAGTAACGCTTGATGTGCGCAATATCGGAATGATAAGTTCCAATGAAGTCGTTCAGCTTTATGTAAAAGCGCCGAATTTTTCAACGGCTGTTCCGAAGAAAGAACTAAAAGCCTTTAGCAGAGTATTTGTTCCAAAAGGCGAAAGCGTTCCCGTAAGACTTGCCTTTAAGGTGTCTGACCTTGGTTTTTGGAATATCAATAAAAACGGTTTTACCGTGTACAGCGGGACATATGAATTACAAATAGGCTCGTCGTCCGAAGATATTCGGCAAACCGTTGAAATTTCAGTCCACGGCGAGGAGTACGCGGGACTTGATGTAACGAAAACCATTCCCGCCGCCGCGTCGTGGAATTATGTCGGCGTTGAATTTCAAACGACAAAGGATTTGCAGGAATACGCGGTTTTGGACAGTTGGCAAAGCAGTATTGTTTATGAAAACTGTAAACTGAACGGCGAAACGACTGTCGAAGCGGAAATTTCCAACCCGTCCCGCGCCACGGAACTTGTGATAGCCGACGCGAAAAGCGGGCAGGAGTTCGCTCGTGTTCCCGTGCCGCAGACGGGCGGGCTTATACGCTTTAAGACGTTTACGGCGAAAGTCAATATGCCCGTGGGACTATATAATCTCAAATTTTCGGCGGGCAGAATGATTAGCTTAAAGTCATTCAGATTTTGCAAATAAGGAGATTTTTATGAATAACGCTGATATTTTCCCGCATATCGACCACACCCTGCTTAAACCCACCGCAACCGAAGAGCAGATAAAACGGCTTTGTGAGGAGGCTTTGACATACGGCACGGCGAGTGTTTGTATACCGCAAAGCTATGTTAAATTCGCGCGGGAAAATTTCCCCACGCTTAATATCTGCACGGTAATAGGTTTCCCGCTCGGTTACACAACCGCCGCCGCAAAGTGCTTTGAGGCGCGCGACGCGATAGCGAACGGCGCAAACGAGATTGATATGGTAGTGAACTTAGGGCAGGTAAAGGACGGGAAATTCTCGGAAGTAACGCGCGAAATTCGTGATGTTAAAACGGCTTGCGGGGATAAAATACTTAAAGTCATTATCGAAACGTGCGAACTTACCGTCAATGAAAAAATCGAACTTTGCAAATGTGTTACGGACGGCGGAGCGGATTACATCAAGACTTCCACGGGTTTCGGCTCTGCGGGCGCGAACATCGAGGATATACGTCTGTTTAAAAAGCATATAGGCGATAACGTCAAAATCAAGGCGGCAGGCGGAATACGAACCCGCAGTCAGCTGGAGGAATTTCTAAGCGAGGGCTGCGACAGAATAGGCACAAGCTCTGCGGTGGCTCTGCTTATAGATGATAAGTAACTTGCCGTTTGTTAATTATAACGAAAGCGAGGTATTGAAATGAAAAGGGTTTTCCTGATTGTGCTGGACAGTTTCGGCGTTGGAGAAATGCCCGACGCAAACGATTTCGGCGATAAGGGCGCGAATACCCTGCGTTCCTGTTTCAATACGGGAATACTGAATGTTCCGAATATGCAAAAACTCGGTCTGTTCAACATTGACGGCGTAGAGTTAGGCGAAAAAACACCTGCTCCCGCAGGCGCGTTTATGCGTATCTCGGAGCGTTCCAAGGGAAAAGATACTACAACGGGTCATTGGGAAATCGCGGGGTGCGTTTCCGAAAAGGCATTTCCGACGTTTCCCGACGGATTTCCGCCCGAGATAATCGAGAAGTTCGAGAAAGCGACAGGCAGAAAGGTGCTCTGCAACAAGCCGTATTCAGGCACAAAGGTGATTGCCGATTACGGTGAGGAACACATCAAAACAGGCGCGCTTATAGTATACACGTCCGCTGACAGCGTTTTCCAGATAGCCGCGCACGAAAGCGTCGTTCCCGTGGAGGAACTTTACGAATATTGCCGTATGGCGCGGGAAATTCTCACGGGCGATTATGCCGTAGGCAGAGTTATCGCGCGACCGTTCGAGGGAGAATACCCGTTTGCCCGAACATCAAGGCGTCACGATTTTTCGCTGACCCCGCCAAAAGACACCGCGCTTGATGTTCTCTCAAGAAACGGAAAGGACGTTATAGGCATAGGCAAGATATACGATATTTTCGCGGGAAAAGGCATAACGCAATGTGACCGTAAAATCGGCAACGGCGAGGATATGAAGATAACTTCTGATTATCAAAACCGTGATTTCAGCGGGCTTTGCTTTACAAACCTTGTGGATTTCGATATGCAGTACGGACATCGCCGCGACCCTAACGGCTACGCCAATGCGCTGAACGAGTTTGACAAGTGGTTAGGGGATTTTATCGTCAAAATGCATTCTGATGATGTGCTGATTATAACCGCCGACCACGGCTGCGACCCCACCCACAGCGGAACAGACCACACACGGGAGTATATCCCCGTATTGGTTTTTGGCGAGAAGATAAAGCCTGCCGATTTGGGCACAAGAAACTGTTTCGGGGATATTGGCGCGTCAATTCTGGGTTTTTTCAACATTGATGAAAAAATCGACGGCACAAGTTTTTCAGATGAAATCATTATAGGGGAATGACGAATGCATAATTTTATAATTCGGTATGCAAATCATAAGGATTTGAACGGAATTTGCAGCCTGGCGAAAAAATGCTTTGACCTTAATGTTAAAGACAGCGAATTGCGGGCGAATGTTTCTTCTATATTGGATGATTTACAGCAAGCCGTTTTAGTTGTAATAAATTCAAGTCATATCGTAGGCTTTATACACGCGCGATATGTTCAGAATATTATGTCAGGCAATTACACGGAAATTTCCGAAATGGGCGTTTTGCCATACTATCAAAGAAGAAAATGCGGAACGAAGTTAGTTTTAAGCGTTGAAAAATGGTGCGAGAGTATGGCAGTTCACAATATAAAATGTATACTTAAAAGCGCAAACCCCGCGGTTGAGGCACTGCTGACAAAATGCGGATACACCAAAAACTGCGATTGTGCTTTTGAAAAAACAATAGTTTGAAAGGAATAATTTGTTATGAGTGAATGTACACATGATTGCTCAAGCTGCGGCGAGAGCTGTTCAGAGAGAAAACCCGACAGCTTTATCGAGAAACCCCACGAACTTTCGCATATAAAGAAAGTTATCGGTGTTGTAAGCGGTAAAGGCGGCGTCGGAAAGTCGCTTGTGACGTGTTTGTCCGCGGTTATTATGAACCGCAGGGGATTTAATACGGCAGTACTTGACGCTGATATTACAGGACCGTCCGTGCCGAAAGCGTTCGGCATAAAGCAAAAGGCGCAGGGAAGTGAAAACGGCATATTTCCCGTTGTTACGCAAAAGGGAATTAAGATTATGTCGGTAAATCTCCTGCTCCCCGATGAAACAGACCCCGTTATCTGGCGCGGTCCTATTATCGCAGGCACGGCTAAACAGTTCTGGACGGACGTTATTTGGGACGATGTGGATTATATGTTTGTGGATATGCCTCCCGGAACGGGCGATGTGCCGCTGACTGTCTTTCAGTCGATACCGCTTGACGGCATTATCGTCGTGACATCTCCGCAGGAATTGGTGTCGCTTATCGTCAGCAAAGCCGTAAAAATGGCGAATATGATGAATGTTCCGATAATAGGATTAGTAGAGAATATGAGTTACTTCAAATGCCCCGACTGCGGCAAGGAGATAAGCGTATTCGGCGAAAGCCACATTGACGAAATCGCGGGCAAGTTCGGCTTGAAAGTTATCGCAAAACTTCCGATAGACCCCGAAACGGCAAGCCTTGTTGACAAGGGTATGCTTGAACTTACGGAAACGACCGCCGCGGACGCAATAGCCGACGCGGTTGAGGAATTTTGCAAATAATTCTCCGAACGCGTAAAGCAGGGAAGAGCAGGGAAGAGCAGGGAACAGCAGGGGAGAGCGTAAATAATGAACGAGCTGAAATCCAAAGGCGACATAGCCTACGACAATTTTTTGCGGGGATATAACTGTACGCAGGCAGTAACAGCGGCGTTTGCCGAGGAGTTAGGACTTGACGAGCAAACCGCCGCGCGGTTATCCTGCGGTTTTGGCGGAGGTATGGGACGACTGCGCGAAGTCTGCGGAACGTTTTCAGGGGTAGTAATGGTTCTAAGCGCGCTTTACGGCTATGATGACCCCAAAGATACCGCAGCAAAAAAGGATCTGTATGAAAAAATACAGACCCTTGCCAAACGCTTTAAGCAAGACAACGGCTCTATAATCTGCCGTGAATTGTTAGGACTTGATAAATCCGAAAAAATATCCGCCGTCCCCGAACAGCGAACTCCCGAATATTATAAAAAGCGCCCCTGTCCCGAACTCTGCCGTTACGCGGCGAATATTCTCGAAGAATTTATTCGGGAAAATCCCCCGAAATAATCAAAACGAAAACAAATCAGCCCGCCGAATGTTACGGCGGGCTTTGTTTATACATTTGTAAGATTTTTCAGCCACAAATATTTCTTATAATGCCTGTACACAACAGGCAGTTTTACCATTTCATCAAGATTTAAGATGAAGAACACCCACAAAACGGGAAGTTTCAGAACAAACGCGGCAAGCGCGCCAACAGGCACGATAAACGCCCACATCGTCACGGAGTCGCAGATAAACCCAAACCGCGTATCTCCTCCCGCGCAGAAAATTCCTGAAATGACCACGCTGTTCATCGAGCGTCCTATCATATAATATACGCACATCAAAAGCATCATTTGAAGATAATGAGCCGCCGTTTCGGTAAGGGTGCTGACCGCGCTTACAATAAGCGGTGACGCCGCCGCAATAAGCACTCCCGCGGCAGTACCGCTCCAAAGCGCCAAATGACATAGCTTTGAACCGTATTCTCGACCCTTTTCAAGATCGCCCCTGCCAAGTTCGTTTCCGACAAGTATCGCGCCGCCCGACGCAAGCGCAAAGCAAAAACAGGAAATAAGGTCTTTTGTCACCGCGACAACAGAGTTCGCCGCCACCGCGTCAGAACCCAAATGCCCCATAATTACGCTTATCATCGTAAACCCTATGCCCCAACTGAGTTGATTGCAAAGCACGGGACTTGTGTATTTTATATAATTCTTTACGATGTTTTTGTCGGGCGTTTTAAACAGGTATTTCAAATGAAACCGCACCTTTCCGTATTTCACCTGCACAACAATTGCCGCGAAAAGCGCGAGAGCTGTTGAAATAGTAGTTGACAGCGCCGCGCCCGCCGTTCCCATTTTCGGAGCGCCCAGCAAGCCGTAGATAAACACCGCGTTAAGCGCGATATTTATAAGTACCATAGCGGAACTTATTATTGTCACGGGCTTTACAAGTTCCGTGTTCTTCATAATCGTTTCAACAATAAGCATTATACTGTTGAACAGGTACGAAAAGCTGACATAGCGCAAATATAAAGCGCCGTATTCAATTATTTCGGGTTCGTTCGTATAAATCCGCATTACGGCGGACGGGAAGAAGAACGTTGCGATAAAAAACACCGCCGTTATCGGAACCATCAGCCTTACGCAAAACCCGTAAAGCACCTCGATTGAACGCTTGTCGCCGCTGCCCCAAAACTGCGCCGCAAACATACTTGCCCCCGCTGTTACAGAAAAAGTAAACAGATGTAATACGAACGTAACCTGCGTGGCAAGCGACACCGCCGACATAGCGTTCTGTTCGAGAGAAACAAGCATTAACGCGTCCGCGACAGGCACGAGCGCCACAAGAAAGTTCTGTATCGTTATCGGAAGTACAAGTCTTATCAGCTTACTTCTAAATTCATTTTCCATTGTATCTGCACCCCTTTAATAAAGTAAAAAGTAATTATAACTTATTTTAAGTAAAAATTACAAAAATCCTCTCCCGTTATTCGGAAGTTCGCCGTATTTATTATAATATTTTCTTTCGGCTATATTGCGGTTAAGAATGGTACAAATCGTTTTCAATCGGTCATACACCAATTGATACATCGAATTAGGTATCAAGAAAATATATATTCTCGAAACGCCGTTCCAGTAAAACTGAATTTTGTATCCGTCCTCAACAAATTTGTAATTGTATATGTGGTCAACCACCTGTATAGGCAAGCCTGTTTTGCGGTGATAGCCGTTTACAATATCCCAAAACGGACCTAAAGCATTAATACATTCCCAATCATCAAAACCAATCTCCAAAACATTCGGATATTTTGACTTTTCCAGAAAGAACACTTTGCACCTCTTGTTATTGGTTTTCAAAATAATCATCAAGGTACTTTGAAAAATCCCTTGAATTTTCTTTCACCTTATGTTTGATATTATCCGCCGACTGTTCGTCTTTCGCGGTCACTTCAACATAATATTTCGGGCGGGCGGTCGTTTCATCAATTACCGTAATGCCCACCGTGCAGGATTTGTCGGCGTTTTTTATGTAGCGAACCGACAAAAACGAGCCTTTTTTCTTCATCGCGTCCCTTGTGTATACGCGCACTGCCTCACTGAACATTTTTTCGCGAACCGAAAGCGGTAATGACGCGCCCAAATCACGAGCCGCCTTTATTCCGTTTTGGGTGTTCGTATAAACGATTTCGCCGTCAACATCGGTTTCAATGCACAAATGCCCGCTTACCTTTTCGAGAGCGCTCTGCAAATCAAAGTAGTTTACTGCGTCCTCAAAAGAAGTTATCTCCGCCAACTGACTTTTTGAAAGAGGACAGCCCAAAGAATAGATAAGATAGCATATCAAAACGCAAATATCGTCAACTTCGTCAATGCGTATTCTGGGTATTTCCACATTCACCCCTCCAAATTACTGTTTTCGAGCATTGCCGAAAGCAGAGCGATATTTAAAGCCGCCTCGACGCACGGAACAGCCCGCGGTACAACACACGGGTCGTGCCGTCCTTTAATAATCAGCTCCTGTTCGGTCATTGTTTTAAAATCAACGCTGTTTTGCGGTCTGGAAATAGACGGCGTGGGCTTGAACGCCACGCGGAAGATAATAGGCATACCCGAACTTATCCCGCCTAAAATACCGCCGTGGTTATTTGTTTTCGTTACGATTTTCCCGTTTTGGACGGCAAATTCGTCGTTGTTCTCACTTCCGAAAAGTTCGGCACACGAAAAGCCGTTTCCGAACTCTATGCCCTTAACAGCGGGAATTGCAAACACAAGCCCCGAAATAACGTTCTCCAGTCCGTCCAGCATCGGCGAACCTATTCCCGCCGGAAAGCCCACCGCGGCACATTCAACAATGCCCCCAACGCTGTCCTGCGCAGTCCGCGCGGAGTTGATAAGTTCCCGCATTTCGGTTTCCGCGTTTTCGGAAAGAGTAGGGAAGGGGCGCGATTTTACAAATTCCAATTGATTAGCCGTTACATTTACAGGGTCAAACGGCGTATCTTTAACATTTTTGACAGAATAAATATGTGCGCCGACAGTAATTCCGCGCCGTTTCAGTATCTGTTCGCAAACAGCGCCCGCAAAGCATAGCGGTGCTGTTATCCTGCCCGAAAAGTGACCGCCGCCGCGCGGGTCGTTCGCTCCCTTATACCTGAGAAAGCCCGTGTAATCAGCGTGCGCGGGTCTTGCGATATGGGCAATGTTCCCGTAATCGCCCGAATGTTGGTCGGAATTATAAATGACAGCCGCGAGGGGAGTACCTGTGGTTTTATTCTCGTAAATTCCCGAAAGTATCTCCGCGCTGTCCTTTTCATTGCGCATTGTGGACGTGCCGTCCTTTTTGGGAGCGCGGCGCGCCATAAACGCATTTATTTCATCAAAATCCACGGGTTCGCCCGCGGGCAGACCGTCCAAAACAACTCCGATACCCTTGCCGTGGCTTTCTCCAAACAGCGATAGTTTTATTCCTCTGTTAAAGACTGACGACATATTATTTCTCCCTTTTGCCGACAGCGTTATAAGCCCTGTCAATAAGCGGCTTTAAAGCGTCGTATTCTTTCTTTCCCGAAATTATTTCGTAAATATTATCATCGCCGACGGCTTTAGCATAATCTTTCATATACTGATATGGACGGTTATCATCGTCGGATTCATAATATTCCGCGACAAAAGGCTTGATTTCATCGCAAATATCACTGTCCCAAAACTTCCCATCGCAATAATCCAAAAGATACCGCGCCCCCGATATTTCACCCGAACGAACCAAATCAACGCCCTCGTCATCGGATTCCTCGCCTTGAAAGCCGTTTTTGACAATCCACTCTATAAACAAACCGATATGGTCGGCGGCAAACAGACAAACTTCATCGTATTGTTCATCTGTAAGGTCAATGTCATCGGATATATGGTTACGCGCTCTGTAAAATTCGTCCGCAGTATTATAGTGCCAGTCAACTCTGTCAATAGACATAATAAAACCTCTCAATTAAATAAGATTACCCAAACCCGCAGGCTTTTCTAAAGGCAAATATATTATAACATCTTTTCAATTTTTTGTCAATACCTTTCTAATCGGTGATTTTGTGTATATCAGGAACTACGCAAATGATGAAAAGTCTTGACAATTACATCGTATTGTGATATATTTAAATATAGGGGAAAGCCGAAGTTAATATATGCAATTGCGTAAAATAGAAATTTTACGCAATTGAGTAGACCGAATTTCTCCCAAGGGGATTATTATGTGCAAACCAATTCAAATGACAAATACTATTCCGACGCGCCTCAACTTATCAAAGATTTCATTTATTACGAAAAGATAATCAAAGGTCGCTCGGAACTTACCGTAAAGAATTATTACATCGACATAAGAACATTCTTTAGGTTTTACAAAGTACAGCAAAGACGCGCAAGCGATGATAATTTCAGCGAGATTTCGATTTCGGATATTACCGAAAAAGATATTTGTTCGGTAGATTTGCAAACCGTACAAGAGTTTCTTATTTTTATGAAAGAAGATAAAAATAACGAGCAAAAAGCGCGGTACAGAAAAGCCGTGGCTTTACGGCAGTTTTATAAGTTCTTGACAAATAACAAGCACCTGTTTGAAGTAAGTCCGCTTGTCAATCTGGAACTTCCGTCGCCAAAGCCTGCTTTGCCGAAGTATCTCACGCTTGAACAGTCGCTTGAAATGCTGTCGCACATTGATACTCCCGACCAAAAACGGGATTATTGCATAGTTGTGTTCTTTTTAAACTGCGGTATGCGCCTAAGCGAACTTGTCGGCATTAATCTAAAGGATATTCGCCAAACCACGGGCGCAGACGGCAAAACATCGTACAGTCTTAAAGTTTTAGGCAAAGGAAATAAGGAGCGGATTATTTACCTTAATGATGCCTGTGTCCGAGCTTATAAAGACTATTTAGCGCCCGATGAAACCGATCCCGACGTTCGCGCGGCGGCGGGCTGTCGGAATATGTCGTCGCAGTCGGACGCGCTGTTTCTAAGCCGACGAAATACGAGAATATCCAATCGGCGCGTTCAGCAGATTGTCGAGGAATGTTTCAAATCCTGCGGACTTGATAATATCGGGCTTTCGGTACATAAACTTCGCCATACGGCGGCAACGCTTATGTATCAAAACGGCGTTGACGTGCGCGTTCTTAAAGACGTTTTAGGTCACGAAAACTTAAATACAACGCAGATTTACACGCACGTTTCCAGTCAGCAAATGGAAAACGCCGTAAAAAACAACCCGCTGTCAACGGTCACACCTAAGAAAAAGCAGTAAAAAAAGAGCGGATATTTCCGCTCTTTAAATTATTTTAGAAACGCGGTAGAAATTGCGTAACGTTGAATTTCTCCTCGGGTTCTTCTTCATCATACTTCAGTTTCTCCCGTTTGGCTGATAAACTCAAGTTATCTTCAGTTTCTTTCATTTTCTTTTCGATATATTCTTTGTTTGATTCTCTTATTCGTCTAATTGGTACTACCATTAAATCACTTCCTTTCGGAAAATTATCACCGCTCTTTGATTTACCTAAAACCTCGGTAATCCCAGCGTGTTTTTGATAAAATCCTCTTGGCTCTCGCTTGCGTCCTCTTCCAAATCGCGCTTTACTTCGTCATAGCTTTTGCCTGTCAAATCCATATATTCCTTGATTTTTTCATCCAGTATTTGCTGACGGGCTCTTTCTCCCCCTCTTATTGCCATAAATATTGCAACAGACATATAATAACCACTCCCCTATTTATTCCCATTATAATACATATGTTTCATTTTGTCAAGCATTTTGCCAAAATCCCCTTGTATTTTTCCCGAAAATATAGTAAAATAGTAATATAACGAATATTTCGGAGGATTGCTATGGAGAAAGTTACGGTAAATGTCGGCGGCGGGTATGATATTCTTATCGACAAAGGAATTCTCGACCGCTGCGGTGAATTGATAAAATCGGTGTTGCCCGACGGCAAGTGCGCGGTAATTACCGACGACAATGTAGACAAATTCTACGGCGAACGTGTGATGACTTCGCTTGAAAGCGCAGGCATAAAAGCGGAAAAGTTTGTTTTCCCGCACGGTGAAAGTTCCAAAAATCACAATACGCTGATAAACATATATGAATTTCTCGCGGAACACGGTTTTACCCGTTCGGATTATATAGCGGCGCTCGGCGGCGGCGTTGTCGGCGATACGGCGGGATTTGCGGCGGCGTCATATATGCGCGGGATAAATTTCGTTCAGATACCGACAACTGTCGTGGCGCAGTCGGACAGTTCCGTCGGCGGAAAAACCGCCGTTGATATTGCCGCGGGGAAAAATCTTGTCGGCGCTTTTCATCAGCCAAGGCTTGTAATAGCCGATACAGAAACGCTCTCTACGCTTACTCCCGACTTTTTCGCGGACGGTATGGCGGAAGTCATAAAGCACGGAATGATACGTTCAAAAGAATTGTTCGATATGCTTTTAACCTGCGATGTCAAGTCAAATCTTGTCGAGATAATGAAACGAAATGTATCAATAAAAGCGCGGGTCGTTGAAAATGACGAACGCGAAAAGCACGAGCGTATGCTCCTAAACTTTGGGCATACTTTGGGACACGCGCTTGAAAAATACTACAATTTCAGCGGGATAACACACGGATTTGCCGTTGCTGTGGGAATGAGTGTATTTACGCATATTGCCGAGCGCCGCGGAATGTGCAGGGCGGGTGTTGCCGAACAGCTCGACGCGTTACTTCACAAGTGCAGACTTCCGACGGCAGACCCCGCGCCGCTTGATAAACTTTTTCAGCTGTCGCTCGGCGATAAAAAACACCTGTCAAGCGGTATGAACATAGTTATCTGCTCCGATATAGGAAAAAGCGAAATAGTTAAGATGTCGGTAGAAGAATACGAAAAATTTCTTAAAAGTTAAATAATTTAAGGAGAACTTATGGATATAAAGATAACGCCGAAAAAACTTTGCGGCGAAGTTACCGTGCCTCCGTCAAAAAGCGTCGCGCACAGAATGATAATCGCCGCCGCGCTCGCCGACGGGGTATCAACTATAACGAACCTCTCCCCATCCGTTGACATTTTGGCGACAATGGGTTGTATGCGGGCGCTCGGCGCGGTTATTGATTTTAAAGGCGACCGCGCGGTTATCGAGGGAATAAAAAGCGCCCCCGAAAGCACCGTGCTTGATTGCCGCGAATCAGGCTCTACAATGCGGTTTTTAATTCCCGTTGCCTGCGCTTTGGGAGTAAACGCCGAATTTATCGGCAGAGGAAAACTCCCCTATCGCCCCATTACGCCGTTTTTGCAGGAACTTCCGAAACACGGAATAACATTCGATATGCAAAAAGCCCCCAAAGACGGCTCTCTGCCCTGCTCCGTTTCTGGGAAACTAACGGCGGGGAAATTTGAAATAGACGGCGGGTTATCGTCGCAGTTCCTGACGGGGCTGATGTTCGCGCTGGCAGCGCTTGAGCAAGACAGCGAAATCGTGCTTACATCAAAGCTGAATTCCAAGCCGTATATTGATATTACAACGGGCGTTTTGCGCGACTTTGGGTGCGATATTCGCGAAACAAATACGGGTTACACCGTTCGCGGTATCGGTCGTTTTCAGCCGTGTTCCGCGAGAGTTGAAGGCGATTATTCACAAGCGGCGTTTTTCAGAGTTGCAAATTCGCTGGGTTCTAATATTACTATAAACGGACTGAGCGTAAATTCGCGCCAAGGCGACAAGCGAATAATGGAAATCTGCGACAAATTCGATAAAGACCACTCCCCTTTCAATATCGACGGAGCGGATATTCCCGACCTCGTGCCTATTCTCACGGTGCTTGCGTGCTTTTGCGACGGCAAGAGCAGAATAACGAATATCGAACGGTTACGCTTAAAGGAAAGCGACAGACTGTCCGTCCCTGCGGAATGTCTGAATAAAATAGGCGGTAAGGTGACAGTCGGCACGGATTATCTTGAAATTGAGGGAGTAAACGAACTTAAAGGCGGTGAAATAGACAGCCACAACGACCACCGTATTCCGATGTCAATGTCAGTCGCCGCGACGCGCTGTACTTCTCCGCTTATCATACGCGGCGCGGAATGTGTAAGCAAATCATACCCAGACTTCTTTGACGTATATAAATCCATAAACGGCGAGTTTGAAAGCATTTCTTAAAACAAAAAGAGCGGAAAATCCGCTCTTTTTAGTTTAAGCTATGTCACAACAATAAGTTGATTTTTAGCGGTTATTGTTTGACTTACTGATAAATTAGAAATCGGCTAGTTTTTCTTTTTCGGTTTTGGTGCCGGCAGTTCCTCATACATAGCGTTGAATAAGCCTGTCAAAAACTCTCTGTTGTCAACTTCTTCTACTAACAACATCTCTTTTGCTCCCTCATAGGGCAGTTCATACGGAGCTGTCGGCATATAACTGATTGCTGATTTTATTGGTTTTACAAGCAACCTGTCATCATAGATACCGCCTACGATTTTGCCACGGTAATAGATGATAAATTCTCCCATCATAGCCCGATATGTAATTTCATCTAATTCGGATAATTGCCCTAAAATAAATTCTAAATATTCTTTACTCGACGCCATTTTTCCACCTCAAACATCAAGTTGTTACATCGCTTTAGCTTAAATCAAAATCTCGGCAAAAACGGCGTAACGTTGAACTTTTCTTCGGGTTCTTCATCGGTTTTCAGCTTTTCGCGTTTATTGGCAAGCGCCAATATGTCCGTAGCCTCCTGAATTATCTGTCTGTCCCGTTCTTCTCTTTCTTCCTTTGTCGGAATGTGTACATATACCATTCTCATCACAATCCTTTCCAAACCTCCGATTTATTTTATTATAATACATCTGTTTCAATTTGTCAATAGCTTTGAGAAAACAAAAAGGGCAAGCCCTCGCCTGCCCTTTTATTATTAATTCTGCTTTCTTACTTTAATGTGAACCTCACGCAATTGCTGTTCCGTAACCTCCGTCGGCGCGCCCAAAAGCAGGTCCTGCGCGTTGGAATTAAGCGGGAACGCGATAACTTCGCGGATACTTTCCTCTCCAAGCAACAGCATTATCATTCTGTCCACGCCCGGAGCCATACCCGCGTGCGGCGGCGCTCCGAACTTGAACGCGTTGTACAGCGCGCCGAATTTGCCTGCGACATCTTCCTCCGAATATCCCGCGATTTCAAACGCCTTTACCATAATATCAAGGTCGTGGTTGCGAACCGCGCCTGAAGAAAGTTCTACGCCGTTGCACACAATGTCGTATTGATACGCGAGTATATCAAGCGGATTTTTGTTAAGAAGTGCGTCTAATCCGCCCTGAGGCATAGAAAACGGGTTGTGTGTGAAGATTATCTTTCCTGTTTCCTCGTCGAGTTCGTACATCGGGAAATCCACGATAAAGCAAAGTTCAAAACGGCTTTCATCAATAATTCCCATACGCTTTGCGACTTCTGTTCTTATCTGCCCCGCGAACTTCGGCGCGTTTTTCTTGGTATCGGCTATGAAATAGAGTACATCGCCCACTTCGAGTTCGCACCTGTCTGCGAGTTCATTCCGCTGTTCATCGTTTAGGAATTTGTCGATAGGACCGTTGTATTTGAACTTCTGTCCGCCCTCGCCTTCTTCGACCTTGAAATACCCCAGACCCTTCATTCCGACTTCGTTCACGGCATAATCTTCCATATTCTTGAAGAAACTCTTGCTTTGCGACGCCATTTTCGGAACGCGTATTCCGCGAACCGTCTTGTTGCAGAATGGTTTAAAATCGCTGTCCACAAACAAATCGGACAATTCTTTGATTACAAGCGGATTGCGCAGGTCTGGTTTGTCCGTGCCGTATGTCAGCATTGCCTCCTCATACGGTATTCTGCAAAACGGCGCTTTGCTTACTTCCTTGTCGGAGAACTTCGCGAATGTTTCCGACAGCACTTCTTCAGCCACCGCGAACACATCTTCCTGTGTCGCGTAAGACATCTCGAAGTCAAGCTGATAAAATTCTCCCGGCGAACGGTCGGCACGAGCATCCTCATCTCTGAAACAAGGCGCTATCTGAAAGTACTTGTCAAATCCCGAAACCATATAAATCTGCTTGAAAATCTGCGGTGCTTGGGGCAATGCGTAAAATTTTCCGTGATGTTTACGGCTGGGAATAAGGTAGTCGCGCGCCCCCTCAGGCGACGATGTGGACAGAATGGGCGTCTGAAGTTCCAAAAAGCCCATTTCGCTCATCTTACTGCGCAAAAACGATATTACCTGCGAACGGAATATAATATTGTTCCTTACCTTTGGGTTGCGCAAATCCAGATAGCGGTATTTCAGCCTTAAATCTTCCTTGATTTTTTTTGATTCGTCTATTTCAAACGGAAGATTTTCGCTGACCTTGCCGAGTATACGCACTTCCTCCGCCTCGATTTCAACCGTTCCCGTTTCGATTTTATCGTTGTAAGTGCTTTCATCGCGTTTTAGAACAGTTCCCGAAATAGATACCGCGCACTCCTTGTGAAGTCCGTCAAGCAGGCTTTCATTGTGGAATACTACCTGCACCTCTCCGTACATATCGCGCAGATCCACAAACATAATTCCTCCGTGGTCGCGTATATTAGCGACCCAGCCCGCCACGCGGACGGTTTTCCCGATGTCCGTTTCACCTACTTTATTGCAATATTGCGTTCTGTATTCGTTTTCTCTGAACAAATCTTTCATCTCCTTACGGCAATTCGCCGAAATTCATATTATTAACTAACAATTTATTATACCACTTTTTCACAAAAAAGTCAAGATTTATCTTAAAAATTCCGAAAAAAATCCTGTTTTATTGCATATTTAAGTAAAAAAACTTGACAATAAGGGAAAATTATACTATAATAGTATGTATGGGTTAAGATTTTCAAAGATAAAATCGAAAAAATGGTAATTAGATAGATTAGGAGAACAATGAAAAAAAACACCGAAAAAAAGAAAAAATCGGGGGGCAATAAGGTTAATCTTATCATATGCGCCATATCCTTTGTTGCCTTGCTTGTGTATGTTTTCTTTATAGACAAGCCCGAAAATATAATCGGCGCGTTTAAAGTAATTGATGTAAAGTATTTAGGACTTTGCATTATCACAATGGCGGCATACTGGTTTTGCGAGGCGGCGTCGACGCATAATATTCTAAAGCCCCTCTGCCCCGCCGTTAAATTCCGTCATACCTGGTATGATACGATAATCGGGCAGTATTTCAACTGCATAACTCCGTCCGCTACGGGCGGACAGCCGATGCAGGCTTATTATTATGTGAAATTCGGCGTTCCGCTCGGAAGTGCCGTGACCGCGCTTTTGTCGAGGTTTATTGTCTATCAGTTCGTGCTGACGCTCGTTTCTGTCGGAACTCTTGTTTTCGGTTTCAAAACCGACGGCAAAATTCTTGTCGAGGGCGGGCTTATGCCGCTCGTGTTCCTGGGGTTTACTATTAATACTGTCGTAATCGTCTTTTTGCTCTGCATTGCTCTTTGGAAAAAGGGAACTGCTAAGGCGGTAAACGGTCTTATCACGCTCCTCACTAAAATGCACATAATAAAAAATCCTATGCATTGGCGGTTATATTACACCCGCGAGGTGAACAAATTCCACGAAAACTTCGGATTTATCAAGAAAAACGCGAAAGTAATCATAAGGTCGTTTTTTATAACGGTAATTCAGCTTTTGCTGTATCTTAGCATTTCATTCCTGCTTTACCGCGGATTTTATCCCGACGGCGATTTGTCTTGGGGAAAAATAATCACATATCAGTCATATGTTCAGTTGTTTTCGACGTTTATGCCCCTGCCCGGTGCAATGGGCGCGGCGGAACTCGGATATGTCGGGTTTTTCTCGAAAATATTCGGCTCATATACAAGCGCCGCGACTATGCTTTGGAGAATTTACACGTTTTATCTTCCGATAATCGTCGGAATTTGCCACTTGCTGACGTTAAAGCGCGAAGGTATAACCGCTCCCGACAAGGAGGAAATGAAGAATTTCAGCGACCAGATGTCGCGCGAGAATGAACAGGCAGACGCGGACAACGCTCCGCAATAAACAGAAAAAATACAAAAAAACAAAGGAAAGATTTTCAGATGAACGATATAAGACACGAGATTGAAAGGCGAAGAACATTCGCGATTATTTCCCACCCCGACGCGGGAAAAACCACGCTTACCGAAAAATTCCTGCTTTACGGAGGGGCAATCGCGATGGCGGGCGCTGTTAAGGGCAAGAAAAACGCGCGGCACGCGATGTCCGACTGGATGGAGATAGAAAAACAGCGCGGAATTTCCGTTACTTCATCGGTTATGCAGTTCAACTATAAAGACTATTGCATAAACATTCTTGACACACCGGGACATCAGGACTTTTCGGAGGACACCTACCGCACGCTTATGGCGGCGGATTCCGCGGTAATGGTGATTGACGCGGCTAAAGGCGTTGAAAACCAGACGCGAAAGCTGTTTAAAGTATGCACTCTGCGCAATATTCCGATATTCACGTTTATAAACAAAATGGACAGAGAGGCGCGAAACCCGTTTGAACTTCTCGAAGAAATAGAGAACGAACTCGGCATAAAGACCTATCCCGTAAACTGGCCGATAGGTTCTGGAAAGGAATTTAAAGGCGTTTATGACCGCGAACACCGTCACATCATTTCGTTTGAGGCAAACGGCGGTTCAAAGGAAGTCGAAAAAATAGAGGCAGACTTAAACGACGAGAATTTAGCGGAACTAATCGGCAATACGAACTACAACACCCTGCGCGAAGACGTGGAACTTCTCGACGGCGCGTCGGAGGAGTTTAACGCGGAACTTGTAAACACGGGCAAGCTGTCGCCTGTTTTCTTCGGTTCGGCGCTTACAAATTTCGGTGTAGAGCCGTTTTTGGAAAACTTTCTGAAAATGACCACTCCCCCGCTCCCCCGAATGACGGCGGACGGCGTTGTAGACCCGTTTGACGAAGATTTCTCCGCGTTTGTTTTTAAAATCCAAGCGAATATGAATAAAGCGCACCGCGACAGAATTGCTTTTATGCGCATAGTCAGCGGGAAATTCGATAAGGATATGGAAGTCCTGCACGTCCGCAATAACCGCACAATGCGTCTTTCACAGCCTCAGCAGCTTATGGCGAACGACCGCGAAGTAATAAGCGAGGCGTACGCCGGGGATATTATAGGCGTATTTGACCCCGGAGTGTTCTCAATCGGCGACACGCTTTGTATGCCGAAGAAAAAAGTGATGTTTGAGGGTATCCCGACATTCGCGCCCGAACATTTTGCGCGCGTACGCCCGAAAGACACGCTTAAACGCAAGCAGTTTATTAAAGGCACAACGCAGATAGCGCAGGAGGGCGCGATACAGATATTCTCCGAACCTCAAACAGGCTTTGAGGAAGTTATAGTCGGCGTTGTGGGCGTATTGCAGTTTGAAGTGCTGGAATATCGCCTTAAAAATGAATACAACGTTGATATTATCCGCGAGGACTTGTCTTATGAATATATCCGCTGGATAACAAGCGAAAAGCACTTAGCGGGCGGTTTGGACGAACTGCAAAAGCTGGTTCTTACTTCTGATACCAAACTTATTCAAGATGTTAAGGATAATTATCTGCTTATTTTTACAAGCGAGTGGAACATTAAATGGGCGCTCGACAAAAATGACGGCTTAGAGCTTGCCGAGTTTAACAGAAATTAAACGCGCTGTTTTTTCAAGAAATATCCCGATAACGGAAAATAGGACAAGTAAAGACGCAAAATTTAATAAAAATGCCGAATTTGACTACCAAATTCGGCATATTTTATATGTTATTTGAATTATAATTAATATGTACAAGCGGAGGTGGTCGTGTGGTAGTATACATAGATATTCTGATTATTCTGAATTTATATATAAACTATTTTCTTATACGAGCGACCGTTTTAATAACGCGCAGGGTCTGTTCTGTAAAAAGATGCGTTCTGTCTGCATTTGTCGGCGCTTTGGGGTCGCTCGTGATTTTACTCCCCGAACTGCCGTTTTATTTGATATTGCTTATAAAATCAACACTCGGAATGTTATTAGTTTTAGTAGCGTTCGGCAGGCAAAGCAAGGCGGAGTTTGCGGTAAGCGTGCTGTTTTTCCTTGTCGTTAATTTCACGTTTGCGGGCATTATGCTGGCGCTTTGGACATTCGCCGCACCGCTCGGTATGGTGTGGGCAAACGGCACGGCATATTTCAATATTCCGATTTCGGCGATAATAGCGTTTACGGCGGCGGCGTATTTAATACTAAGGCTCGCAAGATTTTTAGCCGATAAACGACTGCATTGCAAAAAAATCTGCGCGGTGACTATATCCGACAAAAAGGGCGCGGTAACGCTGCGCGGACTTTGCGATACGGGAAACGAACTGTGCGATGTTTTCACGGGAAAACCCGTTGTGGTTTGCTTTTTTGATAAGATAGCGCCGCTGATACCGTGCGAAATTATTGATTACTATGACGGGAAACTATCGGATACACTCCGAATTATTCCTTGCCGTACAGTCAATTCTCAGTCGCTTGTGCCGATTTTTAAAGCCGATATTAGCATAGAGGGCAAAACAGCAGACGGTTTCGTCGGAGTAACAAAAAGAGTTTTGGGTAATAATATCGACTGCATATTTAACCCGAAAATCATTTCCATATAAACGGAGGGAACGTTATGTTTAAAAAATTACTGAACAAAATAAGATTGTGGATATATAAACGCGAATTAAATAAGTGTACGAATTACATTCACTACATAAACGGCGCGGAACAGCTCCCCGCACCTCTGACGAAAGAAGAGGAAGAGGCTGCGTTTAAACTGATGTCCACGGATTACGACACGGCAAGGGAAACGCTTATCGTCCACAATCTGCGGCTTGTCGTTTACATTGCGAAAAAATTTGAAAATACGGGTATATGGCTTGAAGATCTTGTTTCTATCGGCACATTGGGGCTTATCAAGGCGGTGAATACTTTTTCCGTCGATAAGAAGATAAAACTTGCGACCTACGCCTCGCGGTGTATTGAAAACGAGATACTTATGTATCTTAGAAAGTACTCGCAGTATCGTTATGACATTTCGATAGACGAGCCTTTAAACGTAGACTGGGACGGAAACGAACTTCTGCTTTCCGATATTTTAGGCACGGAAAACGACTGCGTTAATTCACATCTTGAAGAAGAAGTTGAAAAACAACTCCTGCACGAGGCTATAGACCACCTGCAGCCGCGCGAAAAACAGATAATGGAAATGCGCTTTGGCTTAAACGGCAAGAAAGAAAAAACCCAAAAAGAAGTCGCCGATGAAATCGGCATATCTCAAAGCTACATATCAAGGCTTGAAAAGCGGATAATAAAACAGCTCCGTGAGGAGCTGGAAAAAGTTACGAATTAAAAAACTAGATATGATTTTTAATTTTATTAAGCGCGCCCTTTTCCAAACGGGAAACCTGCGCTTGACTTATACCTATCTCTTTGGCGACTTCAACCTGCGTTTTCCCGCGGAAAAATCTCAGGTCAAGTATACGTTTCTCGCGCTTTCCAAGTCCCGCTATCGCCTCTTTAAGGGAAATTTCGTTCAGCCAATTCATATCGTCGTTGTTATCGCCGAGTTGGTCGAGAACGTATATAGTATCTCCTGTTTCGGAAAAAACGGGTTCATAAAGTGAAATAGGCTCGCTTATCGCCTCAAGAGCGACTACAACTTCCTGACGGGATACGCCTATATCGTTCGCTATATCCTCTATTTTAGGTTCGCAGCCCTTTTCGGCAGTCAAACGCTCCCGCGACTGCATTGCGCGATACGCAAGGTCGCGCATAGAACGGCTTACGCGTACAGGCGCATTATCACGCAGATAGCGCCGCAGTTCGCCCATTATCATCGGAACTGCATAGGTGGAAAACCGCACATTCTGCGAAATATCAAAGTTATCTATTGCCTTTATAAGACCAATACACCCCACCTGAAACAAATCGTCCGCGCGCTCTCCCCTGCCCATAAAACGCTGTATCACACTTAAAACAAGCCTCAGATTTCCGCGGATAAGGTCGTCACGCGCGTTCATATCCCCGTCTTTGATACGTTTTAAAAGTTCCGTTTTCTCGGATTCTTTAAGAACTTTCAAATCAGATGTATTTACCCCTGCAATCTCAACCTTATTATAAAACATATCAGACCCTCCGACTTGTGATTATACAAGTAGTATTGTCTGAAATTTCGGGGATATTCTTTACAAAATACAGTTTACAAAATTTCACAAAAGAGCCGAGCGTTTCACTCGGCTCTGATTATTGCTGTTCTTGATTATTCCGTATCAACGATTTCCTCGGTAACTCCTCCGTCGTCGCTGAATATCTTCGACGGGTCGAGCCATTCTCCCGTAAGTCTGCAAACAAGGCGGGCGTTGATATATGCCTGCGGCAGAGTAAGTATCGTTTGCCCTTGATAACTTCCCGAATGTGTAAGTTCCACTACAAGAGCGACATCGGGCTTTGTTTCGTCCACAAGCGCCAGCGGGAGCATAAGCGACATTGTGTCGCGTTTTGGGAAATAAGACGGGATAGCGGTCTTATAGTTCCAGCGAACACGTTTTTGCGCAAGTTCTATAGCGTCCTTTAATCGGTTTTGTATTCGCATAAACAGGCGGTTGTTATCGCAGATAATCTGTTTTAAACGCTCGTACAGTTCCGCACGCGTAGCGCGGTCGCAGTATGTCTGTAGTTTCTCCGTTATAGACCTTGCCTCCGCATTGTCGAAAAACTGATCGCACAGGAATTGTGTGGGCAGGCGCTTTATGTTGTCAACGATTATATGCTCAAAATCCGTGTGCAGTTGATTGGAATTGTTATAGAACAAATCGTCTTTGCGCTGAAAGTAGGACGGCGGTTCGGGCAGAGGATTAAAGCAGTTTACTATCTGTTTTCCCAAGCCTCCCGATGCGGCGGTACAAAATCCCGCGAAACGCCACTTCGTTTCACTGTACGCCGAATCATTCGGCGTAAAGCACGCGTAAATATCGTCATAGTGATTATCCACAAGCCCCGTATTAAACGCCGAGAAGTCATTGTCAGAGGAAATGCACACCTTATTTTCGCGCATAAGCCTGCTGAACGTGTATTTGATGTACTGCATCAAAATATGGTAATTCTTGATCGGGGAATTTTTGAAATCCCAATCCTCATCGACCGCTTTCGCGGCAAGTTCGGACAGAAACGCCGACCAATTTCCCAAAAATGCGAAGTTTTCAAGCTGTTTGCCCGGAATAACGGCGGTGTTCTTTTCACGAACTGTCGTATCAACATAATACAAAAACCAGTCCTTGCCGTCATAGGAGTTCGGCTTTATCGTTATCTCGACAAAAGAACCGTCCGATTTCACATAACGGCTAAAGAATGTCATTTTCGTATCTGCCGCGCGGACAGTACCCTCGGCGCGGGCTTTTTCAAAGTCCTCGGACAAGTCTTTGGAAATGCTGTCATAGCTTGCCTCAATGCCGTTATCCCGCAAAAAGTCCTCCAGTATTCGCATAGGTTTAATCGGCAGACTGCAAAAATCTGTAAACGCACCCTGCGGAATAATTTTCGTCGAATAGCTTTCCCTGCGCTTTGGTATACTCTCCGCGACAGGGGCAGGCGCAGGCGCGGGCGGGAGGTCTACTTTCTTTATCGTGACTACCGTCTGCTGAACTCCGCCCAAAACAACATCTTCAAGCGTTAGATAATCCAAAGACGCCAGCAGGTCTTTCATTTTCAAACAGCCGTATCTGTTCTTATCAATTCCGCTTTTATTAAGGCACTTGCTGATTGTAGCCATATGTATCGGCGTTTCACACTCAAAATTGTCGATAAGCAGTGTATAGATACGCTTTTTATCCTCTGCGGGAATTTCCGCGGTGATTTGCTTTTTCTGTTCAACGGGCGCGGGAATGTTTTGGGTTTTCATAAACGAAAAATACAGGCTTTTCCCGTGAGAACTCAAATTTTTGGTTATAACGCCGTTTACAAGACTTCCGTCCGCACATTCGCCGATAGGGAAAATATACTTTTCATCTATAAATTCCAGCTTGTTGTTCTCTCTCGCCTCGTCGAATTTCCTGTAAATCTCCTGTTTCATCACAGTCACCGTACTGCCGTTGTCGAGAATTTTCGTAAGGGCGTACAGCGATTGCTGAGTTATTTCGATGATGTCGTCGTTTAATATAATGTTGTTCGTGCCGAAAAAGCTGTCGGCGGGGTGAGTTGTTTTCTGTTCGGTTGAACTTCTGTTTTCTTCTCCGATTTGCCACTTTTGGGTTTCAATGAACTCATCGTTATTATCGCTTTGAAAAGCGAACATTTCGGGAAAGTCCTCGGCGAATTGGCGAAAACTCGCGTACCCCATTTTTTCAATTGACAGGTCGTTTGTAAATAACCATTCGCAAATTCTTGTAATCTTATATAATCCCGGGTCGGGGAATTGCTTTAAAACACAGTTGTAAAGCGTGGTTTTATCTTCTAAAGTAAGCATTTTTACCTCTCATCTAAATATTATCTTCTAATCATCTAATCCGCATTTATCGGGTGTTAGTAGAAATAATCTGCGGTTTTAGTCCTCGCTTTCATCATCGGACGTGGGTTCGATATAGTCCTCAAGGTCCTCGATATAATCGAAATCGTCGATGTAAATATAATTTACCATTTCTTCAAGCCGAGCCTCGTCAAAATCCTGTTCAAACTTGCCCTCAATATCCAGCGAATACGATCTGAGTTTGCTCTTGTTTTTGAAATGTATCTCAGACACGTTTATTCCCATTGAATGATAACTGTCAATTACTTTCTTACATTCCGACGCGAACTCCTTTGGCAAATCAAACGAACCGCCGAATTCTATGTCAATTTTTACCTTATCGCTTGTTGAAAGAGCCGTTGCTCCCTTTGTTTTGCCGTCGCCGTCGGGGTTTAGGTTTACCGATACGATAAGCGTGTTAATATCGGTTATTTCCTTTAATTCCGCGTAACTTCTGTCATAAATTTCAGCCGCGACAGTACGGTTGTTAAATTCTACCGTTTCTTCCTCATAGTCACCGCCCAACTTTGTGCATAGGATACAACAGCCTGCAACAATAAGTACAGAGATAAGCAAACTCGGAATACTCACTCGATAACGCCCGTGCGTCAAAATGTGGGTTATCAGTATCTCCGCCCCGATAAATATTGCGCATAACGGCGATAAATTGATAGGCGCGTTATAATTCGGCGTAGACGCGGACAGCGTTGAAATCATCACAATGCCCATAAACACAAGTATCAAGCCGAGCGAAAAGAACCCTACGCCCCTCCTCTTGACAGCGACAGCGGCGCGTTCGCCTTTTGAAAGCGGACGTTTGCTCGGCGCGTCAACAATTCGCTGACCGCGCTTTTCAAGAACCTTGTCCAGCGCGTCAAGAAGTCTTTGGTCCTGCGCCTGCTGTTCGGCGATTTCCCTTTCAATATCCTCCTGCGTTTTTTCTATAACTGCAATCGGCGGTTCGTCGGGCTGTTCCATAGCGGGGATTTCATCTTCATAAACTTCTTCCGTTTCGTAATGTTCTTCCTCGCTGACGGCAACCCCTCCCTGCGGGCTTTCATCAATTATTTCTTCAGTATCCATTTCGGAATAATTTTCTTCGTCCATATTTCGACCTCCTTTAAGTGAAATAAGTGAAATTCATTGTGGCAGTTTAATTGATTTGGTCTTTAACAATATAATTATACCAAATTATCATCGTATTGTCAATAAAGAAAACTTGAGTTTAACAGTATAATATTGACAAAAAGGTCATATTACAACTATTGCCCTCGGCGGTGCCAAGGGCAACAATTGTAAAAATGGGTTTAATTAAAGTTCAGCAAAGTACTTGATTGTTCTTACCATTTGTGATGTGTAAGAGTTCTCGTTATCATACCAAGAAACTACCTGAACTTCATACAGGTCGTCGCTTATCTGAGAAACCATTGTCTGAGTAGCGTCAAACAGCGAACCGTATCTCATACCGATAACATCGGAGGAAACGATTTGGTCTGTGTTGTAGCCGAAACTTTCAGACGCGGCAGCCTTCATAGCCTCGTTAATGCCTTCCTTTGTAAGACCCGCTTTCTTAACAACAGCCGTAAGAATAGTCGTAGAACCTGTGGTTACAGGAACACGCTGTGCGGAACCTATAAGTTTACCGTTCAGTTCGGGGATAACAAGACCGATAGCCTTAGCTGCACCCGTTGAGTTCGGAACTATGTTAGCAGCGCCCGCTCTTGCTCTTCTGAGGTCGCCCTTTCTGTGCGGACCGTCGAGTATCATCTGGTCGCCCGTGTAAGCGTGAATGGTGCTCATAATACCGGACTGAATGGGAGCGTAGTCGTTCAGAGCCTTAGCCATAGGAGCTAAGCAGTTTGTCGTGCAGGACGCAGCGGAGATAATCGTATCGTCCTTTGTAAGCGTCTTTTCGTTTACGGAGTAAACGATAGTTTTGAGGTCATTGCCTGCGGGAGCGGAGATAACAACTTTCTTAGCGCCTGCGTCAATGTGTGCCTGGCTCTTCTCCTTAGAGCAGTAGAAACCTGTGCACTCCAGAACTACGTCAACACCAAGTTCGCCCCAAGGACAATCCTTAGCGTCCTTTTCAGCGTAAATCTTCAGGGTCTTTCCATCGACGGTAATCGTGTTTGCCTCGTCATCAGAAGAAACCGAGTGAAGATTTTCACCGATAACGCCGCAGTAGCCTTTCTGCGCGGTATCGTACTTCAAAAGATTAGCCAGCATAGAGGGCTTTGTAAGGTCGTTTATAGCAACTACCTCATAACCTTCCGCGCCGAACATCTGTCTGAACGCCAAGCGTCCGATTCTGCCGAAGCCATTGATTGCAACTTTAACTGCCATTGGAATATTCCTCCTAAAAATATGAATTTTTTACAGCACGGACAAAGCCCGCACCGTATGATAAATCTTATCAACTAATATTATACTAAATTTTAGCATTTTTATCAAGAGCTTTCACATATTTTTCGGACGATTTGATGTAAATTTTATTCCGAATATTTTGTGCATTTTTCACAAAAAGCAGATGAAAACACGACTTTATATTATAATGCAAAACATTTCCTGCACAATATTTTGTTATATAAAACAGGAAATCGTCTATTAATCAAACAGCCTCACGAAGTTCAAACTGTCTTTATCCGCAATCTCAAACTCTTTGCCGTTAAGATATTCAAGCGCACCGCCGTCCGTTGAAAACTCAAATAAAATCTTATACGCGCACAATGCCTGCGCTTTTGCGCCGTATTTCTTGTTAAAAGAGTTATCGCCGTATTTTCCGTCGCCCAAAAGAGCGTGTCCGATGTGTGCGAAATGCGCTCTTATCTGGTGTGTTCTGCCCGTGAGCAAGTCAACTTCGACAAGCGACAGCTCCCCCGCGCTTTTTAAAACGCGGTATTTCGTCTTAATCGTCAAAAAACCCGCCTTTGGGGTATCGCAAACAATCACCCTGTTTTCTTCGGGGATTTTTTTCAGATAAGCCGTAAGCGTTGTATCACGCGGTTCGGGTATTCCCCGCACGGCGCAAACGTAAAGTTTTCGTATCTCTCTGTCGCGCACCTTTTGATTTAGAATACGCAGGCTTTCCGCGTTTTTCGCGGCAATGACAATACCGCTTGTGTTGCGGTCTATGCGGTTTGCTAAAGACGGCGCGAAACTGTTTTCTTCCGCGGGGACGTATTCCCCTTTATGATAGAGGTACGACAAAATGCGGTTTATCAGCGTATCGGAAGAATTATCATTATCTTCATGCACGACAAGACCCGCGGGCTTATCTACAAGCAGAATATTTTCATCCTCGTAAACTATATTAATATCGTCAGAAACCTCGCGGAAGTCCGTTTTGTCCGCTTTAAGTTCTTTAGAGAGCAGTTCCTCGCTTAGATAAAAACGAAACACATCGCCCGTTTTTAGGATAACGTTCGGTTCGGTTTTCGCGCCGTTAAGTTTAATGCGCTTTTTCCGCATCAGCTTGCATACAAGCGGGGCTTTCAGATTTGGGTACGCTTTAGAGAGAAATCTGTCCGCACGCTGTCCCGCGTCGTTTTGTTTTATTACTACCTCTGTCATACTGCCCTCGCTTTATTTAATTTAGCGTTAGTCCTGCCGAACGTCCTTGCGGTTCAGCTTTCTCATGTAAACTATGTAAAGTACCATAGACAAAACTCCCGCAATCGTCCACCCCACGGGCCACGAAAGCCAAATTCCCGTTGCGCCGAAGTGCGGACTTAACACGAACGCGAGGATAACACGGAGGATAAGGTCGCTGAAAGTCGTCGCCATAAACGCGCCGACGCGCTGTCCCCCGCGAAGTATCGCGTCGTTTATCAGCTTTACGGAAACCACCGCGTAAAACGGCGCTACAACGTTCAGGAAGTGTCTGCCCGCCTCAGCCGCCGCCTCGGTGTTACCGTGCGTTTTATCCATAAAAAGGTATATAAGTTCGTTTGAGAATATAACGTAAGCGAGCGAAAACAGCACCGCAATCCCAAGGCAAAGCAGCACGCCCACGCGAAAGCCCGTGCGAACGCGCTTATACTCCTTTGCGCCTATATTCTGCGCGGTAAAGCTGGATACCGAATTTCCGACCGTCGCAAACGTCGTAATAGCAAACGTGTTGAGTTTGATCGCCGAGGCGTACCCTGCGACAACATCGGTTCCGCAGGCGTTTACAAGGCTTTGTATAAACAACTGCCCTACGCTTACAAAACTCTGCTGTAATATGCTCGGAATAGACATCGTGGCTATTTTTCCGAGGGTTTTCCACATAAAATAAGGGAATTTTTCGCATTTTATCTTCGCTATCCTGCGAATTAAAACGATAAACGCCAAAACGGAGCATATACCTTGACAGATAAACGTAGCCCATGCCGTTCCCGCAACGCCCATTTTAAACACCGCGACAAACAGCAAGTCAAGACCGATGTTCCCAAGCGAAGAGCCGATAAGAAAATACAGCGGAGTGTTCCCGTCGCCCAAAGCGGTAAATATCCCCGTGCAGATGTTGTAAATAAACAAGAACAGCAATCCGAAAACATAGATATTCAGATACGTCTGCGAATCGGCAAAGATACTGTCATCAGTACCCAAAAGCCGTAAAAACACCCCGCTTGTAAAGTACCCGACGAGCGTCAGCACCGCCGCGAGAACTCCCGTTGAGATGATAGACGTAAACACGGCGGTTTTCATCTGTTTGTAGTCCTTTGCGCCGAACAGCGTCGAGATAACGACGGAACAGCCGACATTCATTCCCGTTCCCACGGCGAGAAATATCATTGTTATAGGATAACTCGCTCCAATAGCGGAAAGCGCGTCAATATTTATGCACCGCCCCGCGATAATGCTGTCCGCAATGCTGTAAAACTGCTGAAAAATAACGCTTATAAGCAGCGGCAGAGAGAATTTAAGCAAGATTGGCGTAACCTTGCCTTTTGTCATATCTTTAACCATAATATCACATATTCTTTCTCTTTCAAATAATTTTACTTTTTCTGTTTTGCCTCTGCTTTCAGCCGAAGGTCGCGTTCCAGAATGACTTTGCGTATACGAATATTCTTCGGTGTGACTTCAACAAGTTCATCGTCCTGAATAAACTCTAAACTTTCCTCCAGGCTCATATGTTTGTAAGGAATAAGTTTCAGCGCGTCATCAGACCCCGACGCCCGCGTATTAGTGAGGTGCTTTTTCTTGCAGACATTCACGACAATATCCCCCGCTTTCGGAGATACGCCGACCACCATTCCCTCATACACGGGAACGCCCGCGTCGATAAACAGAGTTCCGCGCTCCTGCGCGTTGAACAGACCGTAAGTTACCGCTGTTCCCGTTTCCCAAGCGACAAGCGAACCGACGGTTCTTCGCGGAATATTGCCGTAATACGGCTTGTATCCCTCGAAAATGGAGTTCATAACGCCCTCGCCTTTAGTGTCTGTCAAAAACTCGCTCCTGTATCCGAAAAGCCCTCTTGACGGGATAATATATTCAAGTCTTGTGCGCGAACCTATCGGGTGCATTTCCTGAAGTTCCCCTTTGCGCTGTCCCATTTTTTCCATAACCGCGCCGACAGCGGATTCGGGAATGTCGATAACAAGCCTTTCCACGGGTTCGCACTTCTGACCGTCTATCTCCTTGTAGAGTACGCGCGGCGTACTAACAGACAGCTCATACCCCTCGCGGCGCATTGTTTCAATAAGAATAGACAAGTGCATTTCACCGCGCCCCGCGACGTTCATCGAATCGGCGGTTTCGCTGTCTGTAACGCGGAGCGATACGTCTTTGAGTGTTTCTTTCATCAAACGGTCGCGTATCTGGCGCGAAGTGACATATTTCCCGTCCTGACCCGCAAAAGGCGACGAGTTTACCGAAAACGTCATCTCAACGGTAGGTTCGGAGATTTTCACAAACGGCAAAGGTTCGGGCGTATTCACGTCGCATATCGTCTGCCCTATTGTAATGCCCTCAATTCCCGAAATACACACTATATCCCCGACCGTGGCGGTTTCACAGGGTATTTTGTTAAGACCCTCGTATTGATAAAGCGATACTATTTTCCCCTTAAACGGTTCGTGCGTTCCGTGATAATCGCATATAACGACCTCTTGATTTTGCTTTATTACGCCGCGTTCTATACGTCCTACGGCAATTCTTCCTACATAATCGTTATAATCAATTGAAGATACGAGCATTTGAAGTGCGCCCGTGTTATCGCCCTCGGGGGGATCTATATGTTCAAGTATCTTGTCAAACAGCGGTTTAAAGTCCGTACCCATATTGTCGGGGTCATAAGACGAACACCCCAAACGTCCCGAACAGAAAACCACGGGGCTGTCAAGCTGTTCTTCGGTAGCGTCAAGGTCGAGCAGAAGTTCAAGCACTTCATCGACGACCTCGTGATTTCGCGCGTCGGGGCGGTCGGTTTTGTTGACGACTACTATTATCTTGTGTCCGAGTTCAAGAGCCTTCTGGAGAACAAACCGCGTTTGAGGCATTGTTCCCTCAAAGCTGTCAACGAGTAATAAAACGCCGTTTACCATTTTAAGTATGCGTTCCACCTCGCCCGAAAAATCCGCGTGACCGGGCGTGTCAACGATGTTGATTTTAACGCCGTTGTACATACACGAAGTATTCTTTGACAGTATCGTGATCCCGCGTTCGCGTTCAAGGTCGTTGCTGTCCATAACGCGCTCGTTTACCTCTTGATTTTCGCGGAAAACACCGCCTTGTTTAAGCATTTCATCAACCAGCGTTGTCTTTCCGTGGTCAACGTGCGCAATTATTGCTATGTTCCTTAAATCTTCCCTAACCAAAATATCTCACTTTCCTTTTTACACATAATATATTTAGTATTTTACCAAAATCCATTATACAACTTTATAAAATGTACTTCAATAGAATTTGACAAAAAACGTGTTTTTACTTACATTCAGCTAAATTTTAGGCAAGTTTTTTGTGCAATTTTACAATACTATTGAGGCATTTCGTTAAGTTCAAGTACACTTTCCTTTTCTACTTCCACTTTAAGGTTCACACCATCGCTTACAATGACGATATTTCCGTTGTTCGCCGTGGAATATGTGGTTTTACAGCCGACATTATACAACCGTGCCAGCACATCAACGCGCGGATGACGATAAGAATTGTATTCAGCCACGTCAAAAATTGCTATCTTCGGCGTTACCTCGCTTAAAAACTCCTCGCTGGAGGCTCCCGCACTGCCGTGGTGTCCGACTTTCAGCACGTCCGCGTCAAGGTCAACGCCCTTTGAAATCAAGTCAAGTTCCGAATACTCCTGCAAATCGCCCGTGAACAAGAAAGAATTATCGCCGTGAACCAGCTTTGCCGTTATCGAAAAATCGTTTAAATCCTTGTAGTCATAATACTGCGGGGACAGAATATCAAGATAACAGTTTTCATCAAGCAAATAGCGGTCGCCCGCGGACGCGTACTGCGCGGTTATCCCGCGGTCGTGAATTACGTTCAGCAGACGCTGATATGTTAAGCCGTAAGGTATCATTTCATCGGGCAGTTCGGGCATTAAAAACAGCCCCACGTCAAAATTCAGCAAAACCCTGTACATAGCGCCGTAATGGTCTGTATGCGGGTGCGTTGCTATTACCATATCAAGATAATCTACCCCGCTGTATTTCAGAAATCCGATAACATCGTCCTCGCAGTCAATATCGCCGCTGTCGATAAGAATATTGCGGGTTCCCGTTCTGATAAGCTGGCAGTCGCCCTGCCCGACGTCGATGTAACTTACCGACACTTCGCCGTCGTTCAGCTTTACATAAGGTTTCGCGCCGCTCCCGAAAAAGTGAACGGCTTCCTCCGAAGTCGGCAGAAACGGTATGTGAAAATACATATCGTTCAGCAACAAAACCGCGCCCGCCGCGCAAATCAGAAACATCGCCGTATCCTTTATCAGCGCTTTCAGCCGTTTTCTCTTTGCTTTTGAAAACTTTATGAAAAATTTCTTTAACGTCATTTCATTCTCCGTCGGAATTTATTTGTGACTTAAAAGCCTTAATCCCACCAGAAATACCACACCGACGACTTCATAAGCGTATCCGCAAGCGCGCCGATTGTTCCCACGCCTTGATCGACAATATCGCTGCAAAAAACATACTGTTCGAGGGCAAGATCCATAGCGGATATTTTATCCTTGACGGGGCGCGCCGCAAATTCGAGAATGTCGTGCGTCATTACCGCAGGTATCGCGCCGTGTTTCTCGTACCAGTATTTTGCTATGTACATAATTTCGTCGTTTGTCGGACATTCGTTCCACCCGCCGAACGGCACCCACGAGAACACCTCCCACGGATTTTCAACGGGAATTTTCGCTATAACGCACTCGGTCGATTTTCTCGTATCGTAGTCCATAAGCCCGCCGAAAATGCGATTTTCATCACCGCCCCCTACTGCTCCGATATTTTTCTCCCATTCCTCGGCAGTATAAAACTCGCGGTTCTCCTTAATCCTTTGCCGAAACCATTCCGCAGGGATAATAGGCTTTTCAGACATAACCTCTTTTTGGTATTCCCCGCGCGCCTGCCATTCGTCCCAAACTCCGAAATACCCGTC
Source organism: uncultured Clostridia bacterium (assembly GCA_947628655.1). Taxonomy (GTDB): domain Bacteria; phylum Bacillota; class Clostridia; order Oscillospirales; family Ruminococcaceae; genus CAG-115. The sequence continues at coordinate 159,557 of CANRAS010000004.1, forward strand.
AAAACCAAATATCATCGGAGTATAACCGCCAATATCCCGCTTTGCGTACAAATCATCGTAAATGTTCATAATAGACGAAATTTCCGTTCCTGCCGGAATAACCTCGCACGGGCAGTCAAGATATTCAATGAACTTCTTCGCCTGTTCGCTGATCTTCGCCATAGCTTTCTCCTTTACTCCGTTCCTGCTTTTATCGCCTCGGCAAGGTCAAGACTTCCCGAATATATAGACTTTCCGCAGACAGCGCCGTAAAGTCCGAGCCTCTTACAGATTTTAATATCCTCAATCGAGCGCACTCCCCCGCTTGCGATTATATTCGCGGAACAGCTTGTGTTTATCTGTTCTAATTGTTCGGCGTTTACTCCCGACAGAGTGCCGTCCTTTGAAATATCCGTGAAAATTATGTACTCTACGCCCATTCTGCACATTTCCCGTGCAAGTATCGTAAAGTAAACATCGGAAGTTTCAAGCCAGCCCTCAGTCGCAACATAGCCGTCTTTTGCGTCAATTCCGACGGCGATTTTGTCCTTGAACTCTTTGACGGCAGTTTTTACAAGTTCGGGATTTTTCACGGCGGCAGAGCCGATTATAACGCGCGAAATCCCGTTTTTCAGATACATCTCGACAGTATCGAGCGAACGCACTCCCCCGCCGACTTCAACTTTAAGTTTAGTATTTTTCGCGACCTCGAAAAAAATCTCTTTGTTCTGCTGAGTAGCGTCTTTCGCGCCGTCAAGGTCTACCATGTGTATCCATTCAGCGCCCGCCGTTTCAAAGGCTTTCGCCGTGTCCATATAGCTGTCCGCTACTTTCTGAACAGTACTGTAATCGCCCTTAAACAGCCTTACGCACTGCCCGTCTTTAATATCTATCGTGGGTAAAATTACCATAAAACCACCTCAAAATTATTCCGTTAAGGTTATTACCTTATTGCTTAGATTGCCTAATCAGCTTATTTACTCAAAACTTGACAGCAATGAAAAGGTTCAATGCTGTCAAATCTTGAATTAATCCCGCCAAAACAATCATTGTTCAAGGTATTTCAGCACAAGTTCCTTGCACTTTGCGGGGTTTGCCTGTCCTTTGGAGGCTTTCATACATTGACCGACAAGGAAACCTAACGCGTTTGTCTTTCCTCCGCGATAGTCCTCGACAGATTTTTGATTTACGGCTAAGACATCGTTTACTATTTTTTCAATAGCTGAGTCATCGGAGATTTGCTTTAGTCCCTTTTCTTCAATGATCTTGTCAATATCGGTGTTCCCCGCGATTATCTCTTCAAATATAACCTTTCCCGAAGTATTGGAAATCTCATTCTTTTCGATAAGTTCGACGATCCTGCAAAGCAAGCTTGCATTAAGCGGTGTTTCGGCTATATCCCGTCCCGTTTCGTTCATATATTTGGAAACATCGCCCAGCACCCAGTTGCTTATAACCTTTGGGGAAACTCTGTTTTTGCTTATCTCAATGCACTCGTCAAACAGCTTTACGCGCGGAAGATTTTCCGCGATAAGTTCCGCGTCGGTCTGCGACAGACCCAATTCTTTAACATAGCGTTTTATCTTAGCGTTCGGAAGTTCGGGGATTTCTTTTTTCAGTTCTTCCACCTTTTCGACAGGGATATAGATAGTGGACAAATCGGGTTCGGGGAAGTATCTGTAATCCTGCGCGTCCTCTTTTGTACGCAATACGACATTTACGCCCTTTTGGTCGTCCCATCGGCGGGTTTCCTGATATATTTCCTCTCCGCGCGACAAAGCCTCTATCTGACGGTTCGCCTCATAGTCGATTGCCCTCATAGCGCCCGAAAACGAGTTTACATTCTTCATCTCAACGCGCTTTCCAAATTCCGTTGAACCTTTAGGGCGCACGGATACATTAACGTCGCATCGAATAGACCCCTGCTCCATTTTGCAGTCGGAAATATCAATGTATTGAAGTATGGATTTAAGAGTATCAAGATACGCCTTAGCCTCGGCGCTCGAACGCATATCGGGTTCGGAAACTATCTCTATCAGAGGAACGCCGCACCTGTTAAAGTCAACAAGCGTTCCTTGAAACGCGTCGTTATGGAGCATTTTGCCCGCGTCCTCCTCAATGTGAATACGCGTTATGCCGATACGCTTTTCGTTGCCGTCAAGCATAATGTCCACATATCCGTGTTCACAAAGCGGAATATCCGCCTGCGAAATCTGATATGCTTTCGGCAAATCGGGGTAAAAGTAATTCTTCCTGTCCTGCTTGCAGACGTTGTTTATCGTACAGTTCGTGGCGTGACCCATTTTTACGGCATACTCCACCACCTTTTCATTAAGCGTCGGCAAAGTCCCCGGCATACCCGTGCATATCGGGCAGATTTGGGTGTTCACTTCCAGACCGAACGCATTTTTGCAGTTACAGTATATTTTGGTCTTTGTGTTAAGTTCCGCGTGAACTTCAAGACCTACAATCGTTTCAAATTCCATATCTTTTCCCCCTCTCTTAAAGTTCTGCGGGCTTTATTTCGCCGTTTAGCTGTTCTATTGCATACGCAGTATTAAGGAGCGTCTGTTCGCTGAACTTTTGCCCGATAAACTGTAAACCTACGGGCATACCGTTCACTTTTCCGCAGGGCATACTCACGGCGGGCAGTCCCGCGATGTTTACTGTTACCGTACAAATATCGGCGGCGTACATCTTTGTCGGGTCGCCTATGTTTTCGCCAAGTTTGAAAGCGGTCGCGGGCGTTGCGGGAGTTGCAATAACATCGCACTTTTGGAACGCCTCGTTAAATTCCTTGCAAATATCAAACGCTACAAGTTTTGCTTTCTTATAATAAGCGTCAAAAAATCCGCTTGAAAGCACAAAAGTACCGAGCATTATTCTGCGCTTTACCTCGTCGCCGAAACCCTCGCTGCGAGTTTTTTCATACATATCCGTAAGGTCTGTAAACTCTTCCGTGCGATAACCGTATTTTACGCCGTCAAACCTTGCAAGATTGGAACTTGCCTCTGCCGAGGAAATAATGTAATACGCGTTCAGAGCGTATTTCGTGCTGGGCAGGCTGATGTTTACGATTTCCGCGCCCTGCTTTTCGAGTTCCTTAACGGCGTTTAAAACCGTTTCCTTTACGGAATTATCGACGCCCTCGCCGTAATATTCTTCGGGAATACCGATTTTCAAACCCTTGACTTCGCCGTTCAGCAGTTCCGCGAAGTTCGGATATTCTCGTTGCTGTGACGTAGCGTCCATACTGTCATAACCGCAGATAAGCGAATAGAGCATAGCCGCGTCCCTTACATTTCTTGCAAGCGGTCCAATTTGGTCAAGCGAGCTTGCAAACGCGACAAGCCCGTATCTTGAAACACTTCCGTAAGTCGGTTTTAGTCCTACTACCCCGCAGTAAGCCGCGGGCATTCTTATAGAACCGCCCGTATCAGAGCCTAAAGAAACTACCGCGCTGCCCGCCGATACCGCCGCCGCCGAACCTCCCGAAGAACCGCCGGGAACACATTCCAAGTTGTGCGGGTTGTGAGTTTTCTTGAAATACGAATTTTCTGTTGATGAACCCATAGCAAACTCGTCCATATTGAGTTTACCCGTTATCACCATATCGGCGGAATTGATTTTCTTCATAACAAACGCGTCAAACGGCGGAACGTAATTGTAAAGCATTTTAGACGCGCACGTTGTCAAAATTCCCTTTGTGCTGATGTTGTCCTTAATTCCGATAGGTATTCCCGCCAGCGGGTGCAGCGGCTCTTTGCCGCGCTTTTTATCGACCTCGCGCGCCTTTTCTATAGCATTTTCTTCGCAAATTGTGATATATGCCCCGATTTTATCATCGGTGGCTTTAGCTCTGCAAAGTACGGATTTTGTAAGTTCCTCGCTGCTTACTTTGCTGTCGGCTAACATTTCGGAAAGCTCGTGAGCCGAATATTCGTAAAGTTCCATATGTTTATACCCCACTTTCGTTTATTCAACGGTTTTTGGCACGACAACGCAGCCCGCCTGCATTTTCGGAGCATTTGCCAGAAGTTCGTTTCGTGACAGCTTGTCCGTACCCTCCACATCTTCCCTAAGTTTCATCGGGTGTTCGGGGTCAAGTCCCGATGCGTCGCCCGAAACTTCGGGGAGCTGTTCCACCATTGCTACAATACTCTCCATATCCTTTTCAAATTTTGCCAGCTTGTCCTCTTCAATGCGAAGTCTTGCCAGCTTTGCCAGATGTCTAACATCAACGCCCATATTTCCCTCCTGTAATATCATAAACTATTCTTAATTTTCAATCATCTGCAGGAACTGTTCTTCGGTAAGAACAGTAATTCCGAGTTCGTTCGCCTTTGTCAGCTTACTTCCAGCCTCTTCGCCCGCGACGACATAGCTTGTCTTTTTCGATACAGAACCGCTGACCTTTCCGCCGCGCTGTTCTATCAT